>NZ_JBVHSK010000005.1:0-396010 GCF_055566415.1 Streptomyces sp. NPDC027663
ACGCCCGGTTACATTCCGAACCCGGAAGCTAAGCCTCACAGCGCCGATGGTACTGCAGGGGGGACCCTGTGGGAGAGTAGGACGCCGCCGAACAATCTTTGGAGGACCCCTGGTCCCAGCGTTCAGCTGGGACCAGGGGTCCTTTTGTTTTTACAATGCTTGTGGTACCGAAGACAGGAGTCACCATGTCCACCAACTCTCCCGGCGACCGTCCGGAGCGCGACCAGCGGCGACGGGACAGTGGTGACCGGGCTGACCGCGGCGGCTTCCGTCGCGACAACGACCGCCGCGACGACCGCCGCGACAGCGACCGTGGTGGCCACGGCCGGCGTGACGATCGTCGTGACGACCGCGACCGTGGTGAGCGCGGCGGCTTCCGTCGCGACGACGACCGCGGTGGCTACGGCCGTCGTGAGGACCGTCGTGAGGAGGGCCGTGGCGGCGGTTTCCGCCGCGAGGGCGAGCGGGGTTCGCGTCCGGCGTTCCAGCGGGACGACCGTGACCGTGGACCGCGCCGTGACGACCGCCGGGACGACCGTGGCGGCTACGGCCGACGTGACGACCGCGGTGACCGCCCCGCCTTCCGCCGCGACGACGACCGTGGCGGCTACGGCCGCCGCGACGACCGCGGCGACCACCGCGGCGGCTTCCGCCGTGACCACGACCGCCGCGACGACCGCCGCGACAGCGACCGTGGTGGCCACGGCCGGCGTGACGATCGTCGTGACGACCGCGACCGTGGTGAGCGCGGCGGCTTCCGTCGCGACGACGACCGCGGTGGCTACGGCCGTCGTGAGGACCGTCGTGAGGAGGGCCGTGGCGGCGGCTTCCGCCGCGAGGGCGAGCGGGGTTCGCGTCCGGCGTTCCAGCGGGACGACCGTGACCGTGGACCGCGCCGTGACGACCGCCGGGACGACCGTGGCGGCTACGGCCGACGTGACGACCGCGGTGACCGCCCCGCCTTCCGCCGCGACGACGACCGTGGCGGCTACGGCCGCCGCGACGACCGCGGCGACCACCGCGGCGGCTTCCGCCGCGACAACGACCGCCGCGACGACCGCCGTGACGACGACCGCGGTGGTTTCCGCCGTGATGACGAACGTGGTGGCTTCCGTCGTGACGACCGCCGTGACGACCGGCGTGGCGAGGAGCGTGGCGACCGGCGTGGCGAGGAGCGTGGCGGCTTCCGTCGGGACGACCGCGACCGCGGTGAGCGCGGTGGCTTCCGGGGCCGTGACGACCGCGGCGGCCGTGGACCCCGTAGGGACGACCGTGGTGGCCGGCCCGGTGGCTTCCGTGGGCGTGACGGTCGGGACGACCGCCGCGGCGGCGGCCGGTTCCGCGAGGAGCGCGACCGGGACCGCGAGCCGATCAAGCGGCTGCCGATCCCGGAGGACGTCACCGGTGACGAGATCGACAAGGACGTCCGGCAGGAGCTGCAGAGCCTGCCCAAGACGCTCGCGGAGGACGTCGCCAAGAACCTGGTGATGGTCGCCCGGCTGATCGACGAGGACCCCGAGGGCGCGTACGGCTACTCCAGGGTGGCGCTGCGCCTGGCGTCCCGTGTGGCCGCCGTGCGCGAGGCCGCCGGGTTCGCCGCGTACGCGAACCAGAAGTACAGCGAGGCCCTCGCCGAGTTCCGGGCCGCCCGGCGGATGACCGGCACCGTGGAGCTGTGGCCTGTGATGGCCGACTGCGAGCGCGGGCTCGGGCGGCCGGAGAAGGCCCTGGACATGGCCGGCGCCCCGGAAGTGCACAAGCTGGACAAGGCCGGCCAGGTCGAGATGCGGCTCGTCGCCGCCGGTGCCCGGCGTGACATGGGACAGCTGGACGCGGCCATCGTGACCCTGCAGAGCCCCGAGCTGGCCTCCAACGCGGTCCAGCCGTGGACGGCTCGTCTGCGCTACGCGTACGCCGACGCCCTGCTGGCCGCCGGCCGCGAGGGCGAGGCGCGCGAGTGGTTCGCGAAGGCCGTCGAGGCCGACCGGGACGGCAGCACGGACGCCTCGGACCGGCTCGCCGAGCTGGACGGCGTGGAGTTCGTCGACGCCCTCGACGAGGGCGAGGACGAGGGCACGGCCGAGCCGGCGGAGCCCTCCGAGGACGACGGCACCAAGGACTGACGGCAGCCACTGGCAGAACGACTGACGGCAACCGCTGAGAAGAGAACGACTGACGGCGGTCGCCGCGGAATCGACGAGCGGAAGTCACTGAAAAAGAGGGCGGGCTCCCAGGGGAGCCCGCCCTCTTTTTCACTGACGGTCGTGTCAGATCTCCAGCGCCCGCAGCACCAGCCCGGACGCCGGCTTCGGACCGAACGACGTCGACTTCCGCGGCATCGTGACGCCCTGCCGGGCCAGGTCGCGCACGACCTCCTCGCGGACGGGGTGCATCAGGACGGCCGTACCGCCGTCGCGTTCCGCCTTCTCGACGGTGGCGGCCGTGTCGTGGATGTAGGCGATGTGGGCCGGGGAGTCCTCGGGGATGCGCCAGACATGGTCCAGCAGGCCGGCGTGCAGGACCGTGGCGTCCAGGGAGCGCCAGGCGGCCGGGCGGTCCGCCGGGATCGTCCGGGCCAGCAGTTCGGGGTCCGGGCGGTCGAGCAGGTGGAAGGCGCCGTCGCCGGCCAGCAGGAAGGCGTTGCCCTCGCAGGCCGCGTCCGCCAGCGCCTCCAGGGCCTGCGGCAGCGGCACGTCCAGGTGTCGTACCCGGAACAGTCCCTCCACGGCCGTCAGCGCGTCCGCGACGGGCAGGCCGTGCAGCAAACGGTGGATCGCGCGGACGCGCAGCGGATAGCGGGCCGTGTCGACCAGGAGGACCAGGCCGTAGTCCCAGGGGCTGGGCGAGGGGTGCTCCGCGCGCAGCTGCCGGTAGGTGGCCCAGCGGTGGTGGCCGTCGGCGATCAGGGCCTGCCGGCCGGTGAGGTCCGACTGGATGCGGTGGACGTCGTCGGGGTCGGTGACGGACCACAGGCGGTGGTGGAAGCCGTCCTCGGTGGTGGTGGACAGCAGGGGCGGGCGGTCCGCCGTGCGCTCGACCACCTCTGCCGCCGTGCCGTCGCCGCGGTATGTCAGCAGCAGCGGCTCCAGGTTCGCCCGGGTGGCGCGCATCAGAGCCGCGCGGTCGGCGACCACGGGCGGCATGACGTCCTCGTGCGGCAGCACCACCCCCTCGGCCGGCTCCGTGACCCGCAGGGTGCCGATGACACCGCGCTGGAGCATGCCGGTGTCGTCCCGCTGCTCGTACACGTACAGGCCGGGCTCCGTGTCCGCGGTCAGGACGCCCTCGTCGAGCCAGCGGCGGAGGGTGTCGGCCGCCTGTTCCGTGCGCTCGCTGGAGGTGCCGGCCTGGGGCAGGATCAGCCGGACGATGTTGTACGGGTCGGCCGATTGGAGGTGGTGCAGGCCGTCGGGGCGTACGACGACGTCATAGGGCGGGGACGTGACGGAGGCGAGGCTGCCGACCCGATCGGGGTCGTAGCGAAGGCCTCGGAACGTGGTGAGTTCCAGGCCTCGGCGCGCCGTTGCCTCCGAGTGACCTGCTGTCTTCATCCCGGCATCGTACGTGTGTCGGTGCTGTGCGCGATGATTCGGGGGAAAGGCGAGTCAACGAGGAGCGATGCGGACATGAGCCAAGACGTCAGGACGAGGCCCGAGGGCAGCGGGCGGCCCCTGAGCGAGGAGTACGACACGGCGCTGCTCGACCTGGACGGGGTGGTGTACGCGGGCGGGAGCGCGATCGCGCATGCGGTCGACTCGCTGGCGGTGGCCCGTACGGGCGGTATGCACCTGGCGTACGTCACCAACAACGCGCTGCGGACCCCGGACGCCGTGGCCGAGCACCTGACGGAGCTGGGGATACCGGCGGGGGCCGACGACGTCATCACCTCCGCGCAGGCCGTCGCGCGGCTGATCAGCGAGCAGGTTCCGGCCGGGGCGCGGGTGCTGGTGATCGGCGGGGAAGGACTGCGGGTGGCGCTGCGCGAGCGTGGCCTGACGCCGGTGGAGTCCGCGGACGACGATCCGGCGGCGGTGGTGCAGGGGTACGGCGGGCCCGATCTGCCGTGGGGGCGGTTCGCCGAGGCGTCGTACGCCGTCCGGCGCGGAGTGCCGTGGTTCGCGTCCAACACCGATCTGACGATCCCGAGCGGCCGGGGTATCGCGCCGGGCAACGGGGCGGCCGTGGAGGTCGTGCGGATCGCGACCGGCGCCGATCCGCAGGTGGCGGGCAAGCCGCTGCCCCCGATGCACCGGGAGACGATCATCCGGACGGGTGCCGAGCGCCCGTTGGTGGTCGGGGACCGGCTGGACACGGACATCGAGGGGGCGTTCAACGGCGGGGTCGACTCGCTGCTGGTGCTGACCGGTGTCACCGACGGGGCCCAGCTGCTCGCGGCACCGCCGGAGCACCGGCCGACGTATGTGGACGCCGATCTGCGCGGGCTGCTGACCGGGCAGCCGGAGGTCGCCCCGGAGGGTGAGGGCTTCCGCTGCGGCGGCTGGACGGCGACGGCCGGAAAGGACCGGCTGGAGCTGGAGGGCGAGGGTGCGGCGCCGGACGGGCTGCGGGCCTTGTGCGCGGCGGCCTGGACGGCGGGCGGCGCGGGTGCGTGCGAGCTGGACGGGGCGAAGGCGCTGGCCAGGCTGGGGCTCTGACCTGGTTTCAGGGCGGGGTGCGCAGAACCGGATCGAGATCGTAAGCAGGGTAGGCTACCCTAACCTCGTGTTGGTCGACAGTCCTCCGGAACAGTGCGCGGAAACCGCCGCCGCGCCCCCAACCCGCCGGGCGGTGAGGGCCTTTGGGCTCTTCCTCTCGCTCGCCCTCCTCGTCCTCGTCGCGCTGGCGAGCATCGCGATCGGGGCGAAACCGCTGGCCCTGGACCAGGTCTGGCACGGCCTGTTCCACGACTCGGGGACGTACGGTGACGTCGTCGTGGACCAGCGGCTGTCGCGCACGGTCCTCGGGCTCCTGGTCGGTGCCGCGCTCGGCCTCTCGGGCGCGGTGCTCCAGGCGCTGACCCGCAATCCGCTCGCGGATCCCGGGCTGCTCGGCATCAATGTGGGCGCCTCCGCGGCCATCGTCACGGCCATCACCTACTTCGGCGTCACCAGCCTCACCGGCTACGTGTGGTTCGCGTTCTTCGGTGCGGCCGGGGTGGGTGCGCTGGTGTGGTTCCTCGGCGGCAGCCGCGGTGCCACCCCGGTACGGCTGGCGCTCGCCGGCACGGCGATCAGCGCCGCCCTCTACGGCTATCTCCAGGCCGTGATGATCATGGACGGCGCGGCCCTGAACAAGATGCGCTTCTGGACGGTGGGTTCGCTGTCCTCGGCCACCGACTCGACCATCCTCCAGGTGCTGCCGTTCCTCGCGGTCGGTACGGTGCTCGCGCTCGGGCTGGCCCGGCCGCTGAACGCCGTGGAGATGGGCGACGACACCGCCCGCGCCCTCGGTGCGAACCTCAACCGCACCCGCGCGTTGGCCATGCTGGCCGCCGTGGTGCTGTGCGGCGCGGCGACCGCCGCCTGCGGTCCGATCGTCTTCGTCGGCCTGATGGTGCCGCACGTCGTGCGCTCGTTCACCGGGCCCGACCTGCGCTGGATCCTGCCGTACGCCACGGTTCTGTCGCCGGTGCTGCTGCTCGGCGCCGATGTCATCGGCCGGGTCGTGGCCCGCCCCTCCGAGGTGCAGGTCGGCATCGTCACCGCGGTCATCGGCGGCCCGGTCTTCATCTTTCTCGTACGACGGCGGAGGACGGCCCAGCTGTGAAGACCCACTCCACGAGCCGTGCCGTGCGCACTCCCGGCGGGCTCTCCCTGTGCCTGGACCTGCGTGCCCTGATCGTCGTCGTCCTGCTGCTGGCCGCCGCCGCTGCCGCGGGTGTCGCGCTGATCGGCACCGGCGACGCGAAGATCCCGGCGTCCGACGTACTGCGGACGCTCGCCGGGAACGGCACCGCCTACCAGGACTTCATCGTCAACGAACTGCGCCTGCCGCGGGTCCTCGTCGGCCTGCTGGTCGGTGCCTCGCTCGGCCTGGGCGGTGCCCTGTTCCAGTCCATCTCCCGCAACCCGCTCGGCAGTCCGGACGTACTCGGTCTGTCGCAGGGTTCGACGGCCGGTGCGCTCGTCGTGATCGTGCTGATGTCGGGCAGCGCCGCCCAGGTGACCGTCGGCGCGCTGATCGGCGGCCTGGTGACCGGTCTCGCCGTCTATGTGCTCGCCTGGAAGCAGGGTGTGCACGGATACCGGCTGGTGCTGGTCGGTATCGGCGTCAACGCGATCATGACGGCGGTCAACGGCTATCTGCTCACCAAGGCCGACCTGGTCGACGCGGCCCGCGCGGTGGTCTGGATGACCGGCTCGCTGGGCGGCCGGGACTGGGACCAGGTCTGGCCGCTGCTGGCGCTGGGCGCAGCCCTCGTCCCGCTGGTGCTCGTCAACGCGCGCGGTCTGCGGATGATGGAGATGGGCGACGACGTGTCGAACGCGCTCGGTGTGCGCGTGCAGCGGGTCCGGCTCGTGCTGGTGGTCTCGGCCGTCCTGCTCACCGCCGCCGCCACGGCGGCCGCGGGCCCCGTCAGCTTCGTCGCGCTGACCGCGCCGCAGCTGGCCCGCCGGCTGACCCGCTCGCCGGGGCCGAACCTCGTGCCCTCCCTGTGCATGGGCGCGGCCCTGCTGGTCGCCGCCGACTGGGCGTCCCAGCGCGTCTTCGGCGCCGACCAGCTGCCCGTCGGCGTGGTCACCGGCGTCCTCGGCGGCGGATACCTGCTGTGGCTGCTGGTCACCGAGCGCCGGGCGGGCCGGATATGAGCGGCACGAACCCGAACACCCCAAGGAGCACTGTGAACCGCCTGTCCGCCGAGAACGTCACCCTCGCCTACGACCAGCGCGTCATCGCCGAGCAGTTGTCGGTGGAGATCCCCGACCACTCCTTCACGGTGATCGTCGGCCCGAACGCGTGCGGCAAGTCGACGCTGCTGCGGGCCCTGTCGCGGATGCTCAGGCCCAGCCAGGGCCGGGTGCTGCTCGACGGTCAGGTCATCCAGTCGATGCCCGCGAAGAAGGTCGCGCGCACCCTCGGCCTGCTGCCGCAGTCGTCCATCGCGCCCGACGGCATCACGGTCGCCGACCTCGTGGGCCGGGGCCGCTACCCGCACCAGGGTCTGCTGCGCCAGTGGTCGGCGGAGGACGAGCGGGTCGTGCAGGAGTCGATGCGGCAGACCGGGGTCGCCGAGCTGGCCGAGCGGTACGTGGACGAGCTGTCCGGCGGGCAGCGGCAGCGCGTGTGGATCGCCATGGCGCTGGCCCAGCAGACCCCGCTGCTGCTCCTGGACGAGCCGACCACCTACCTCGACATCCAGCATCAGATCGACGTCCTCGACCTGTGCGCCGAGCTGCACGAGACGCAGGGCCGCACGCTGGTCGCGGTCCTGCACGACCTCAACCACGCGGCCCGCTACGCCACCCACCTGATCGCGCTGCGCGGCGGCAAGGTGATCGCCGAGGGCGCGCCGACCGACATCGTGACCGCCGAGCTGGTCGAAGCGGTGTTCGGGTTGCGCTGTCAGGTCATCGACGACCCGGAGACCGGCACCCCGCTGATCGTGCCGGCCGCCCGCAAGGCCCGCGCGGAACAGGCCGCGGCGGCTTCCTGATCCGGGCACGTCACGGCGGCCGTACGAGCATCGACGCCGGGGGGCAGCACCGGAGCAGAGCCGGCTACAGCAGCTTCCTGAGCCGGAACAGGTCCAGCAGGCTCGCCTCCAGCTTCACCCGGCCCGAGCCCCAGGCGGTCGCGAAGTTCAGTTCGCCGCCCACCAGGGCCAGCAGGTCGTCCCCGGCCAGGGCGAGCCTGATCTGTGCCTTCTCGGCCGGTGGTCCGGGGCGGGTCTCGTCCACCTCGATCCGGCCGCCGGTGAGCCGGCCGGCGAAGGTGACGTCCAAGTCGGTGATGTGACAGCTCACGGAGCGGTCCAGGGCGGCCGCCGCGCGGACCTCGCCCTCGGCGCCCTGCATGTTGTCCGAAAGTTTGCCCAGTGCGACGCGGCACTCCTCGATCGTGGCCATCGCCCACGACGGTACCCCAGCGGTTCGGGGTAGCGTCTGGGCATGAGCGAGTCCGTGTCCGAGACCGAGGCCGTCACCGAGGCCGAGCCCGAGTACGACCCCGCCGCCCCGGCCCCCTTGAACCTCCCGCGCACACCCACGGGCAACGCCGAGGTCGACGCCCAGCTGGACCGGCTGGCCGACGCCGACCACCTCGCCACCGACGGACACGTCGAGGTGTACGAGGATGTACACCGGGGGCTGCGTGACGCGCTCACCGCGCTCGACGCCCGCCCGGGACCTCCGGCTCCCGCCGGTCATCCGACCGCCGCCCCTCGATGAGACCCTTCGGGTCGCATCCCTTGCAGTCTCGTACCACCACCAGAGCAGGAGCTGAACCGAACGTGGCAGGAGTCGCACGCCGCCGTCTCGACGCGGAGCTGGTCCGCCGGAAGCTCGCCCGCTCGCGCGAGCACGCCAGCCAGCTGATCGCCGCCGGCCGGGTCACCGTGGGCAGGACCGTGGCGACCAAGCCGGCCACCCAGGTGGAGACCGCGGCGGCGATCGTCGTGGAGGCCGACGACAGCGACCCCGACTACGTCTCCCGGGGCGGCCACAAGCTCGCCGGCGCGCTCGAGGTCTTCGTGCCGCAGGGGCTCGTGGTCGAGGGGCGGCGCGCGCTGGACGCCGGCGCGTCCACGGGAGGTTTCACCGACGTCCTGCTGCGGGCGGGCGCCGCGCACGTCGTCGCGGTGGACGTCGGATACGGGCAGCTCGCCTGGTCTCTGCAGAGCGATGAACGCGTCACCGTCAAGGACCGTACGAACGTACGCGAGTTGACGCTTGAGGCGATCGATGGGGAACCTGTGGATCTTGTCGTGGGCGATCTGTCCTTCATCCCGCTCGGGCTGGTGCTGCCCGCCCTGAAGCGGTGCGTGAAGCCGGACGCCGACCTGGTGATGATGGTCAAGCCGCAGTTCGAAGTGGGCAAGGAACGACTCGGCAGCGGGGGTGTCGTACGGAGTCCGCAGCTGCGGGCGGAGGCCGTACGCGCAGTGGCCGAGAAGGCCTGGGAGCTGGGACTCGGAGTGCGGGGAGTGACCGCAAGTCCGCTGCCCGGCCCCTCGGGCAACGTCGAGTACTTTCTCTGGCTGCGGGCGGGGGCACCTGAGGTGGACCCGGCCGACGTCGACCGTGCAGTGGCGGAGGGGCCGCGTTGACACAGAACCTGGCGCGTACTGTTTTCCTGCTCGCCCACACCGGGCGGCCCGCGGCGATCCGCAGTGCGGAACTCGTCGTCAAGGGCCTGCTTCGGCATGGCATCGGGGTGCGGGTGCTGGAGGAGGAGGCGTGCGACCTGCCGCTCCCGGACGAGGTGGAGCTGGTCAAGGAGGCCACTGCGCAGTGCCTCGACGGGTGCGAGCTGCTGATCGTCCTGGGCGGCGACGGCACGCTGCTGCGCGGGGCCGAGTTCGCGCGGGCCTCCGGGGTGCCGATGCTCGGCGTCAACCTGGGGCGCGTCGGATTCCTCGCGGAGGCCGAACGCGATGACCTCGATCGGGTGGTCGACCGGGTGGTGGCACGGTCGTACGAGGTCGAGGAGCGGATGACGGTCGACGTCGTCGTGCACCGTAACGGGGACATCGTGCACACCGACTGGGCGCTGAACGAGGCGGCCGTGCAGAAGGCCGGTGCGGAGAAGCTGCTCGAAGTCGTGCTGGAGATCGACGGGCGGCCGGTGACGGGCTTCGGCTGCGACGGGGTCGTCCTCTCCACGCCCACCGGGTCCACGGCGTACGCCTTCTCCGCCGGGGGACCGGTGGTCTGGCCGGAGGTGGAGGCGCTGCTGATGGTGCCGATCAGTGCGCACGCGTTGTTCGCGAAGCCGCTGGTCACCTCGCCGGACTCCGTGCTCGCGGTGGAGGTGCTGCCGCACATCCCGCCGGGCGTGCTGTGGTGCGACGGGCGGCGGACGGTGGAGCTGCCGCCCGGGGCGCGGGTGGAGGTGCGGCGGGGGGCGGTGCCGGTGCGGCTGGCTCGGCTGCATCACTCCTCGTTCACGGACCGGCTTGTCGCGAAGTTCGCGTTGCCGACCACCGGGTGGCGAGGGGCGCCTCACTAGCGGTTCGTGGGGGACGCTCACGCTTCGCCGACGGCCGCGGGTGCGTGGGAGCCGGTCGCGCAGTTCCCCGCGCCCCTCGGCCGGGACCCCTCGGCAAAGTGACATATCGGCACAGCGCCGCGCTTCGGCCGGGACACTCGCAGGAGTGACATGGGCGGGCCATGTGCGCTCCCCACCTCGGACCTCGTATGGTCTGTTCCGTGTTGGAGGAGATGCGGATACGGTCGCTCGGGGTCATCGACGATGCCGTCGTCGAGCTGTCGCCGGGGTTCACCGCCGTCACCGGTGAGACGGGTGCGGGCAAGACCATGGTGGTCACCAGCCTGGGGCTGCTGCTCGGTGGCAGGGCGGACCCGGCGCTCGTGCGGATCGGGGCCGAGAAGGCGGTCGTGGAGGGGCGGGTCACCGTGCCCGAGGGCGCCTCCGCGGTCGTACGGGCCGAGGAGGCCGGGGCCGAGCTGGACGACGGTGCCCTGCTGATCAGCCGTACCGTTTCCGCCGAGGGGCGGTCCCGGGCGCACCTGGGCGGGCGCAGCGTGCCCGTCGGGCTGCTCGCCGAGCTGGCCGACGACCTGGTGGCCGTGCACGGCCAGACCGACCAGCAGGGGCTGCTGAAGCTGTCCCGGCAGCGGCAGGCGCTGGACCGGTACGCCGGCGACGGTGCCGCCGTGCCGCTCGCCAAGTACACGGAGGCCTACAAGCGGCTGCGGGCCGTCTCCGCCGAGCTGGAGGAGATCACCACGCGCGCGCGTGAGCGGGCGCAGGAAGCCGACATGCTGCGGTACGGGCTCGACGAGATCGCCGCCGTGGAGCCGCGGGCCGGGGAGGACGTGGAGCTGGCCGAGGAGGCCGAGCGGCTGGGGCACGCCGAGGCCCTGTCGTCCGCCGCGACGGCCGCGCACGCCGCTCTCGCGGGCAATCCCGAGGACCCCGAGGGCATCGACGCCGCCACCCTCGTCGCGGGCGCCCACCGGGCCCTGGAGGCCGTGCGGTCACACGATCCGGCACTGGCCGCGCTCGCCGACCGGATCGGGGAGATCGGCATCCTGCTCGGCGACGTGGCGGGCGAGCTGGCGGGATACGCCGACGATCTCGACGCCGACCCGCTGCGGCTGGCCGCCGTGGAGGAACGCCGGGCCGCCCTCACCGCCCTCACCCGCAAGTACGGGGACGACGTGAACGCGGTCCTGTCCTGGGCCGAGCAGAGCGCCGCACGTCTGACCGAGCTGGACGGCGACGACGAGCGGATCGAGGAGCTGACCGCAGAGCGGGACGCGCTCCGCAGCGAACTGGGAGCTCTCGCTCAGGACTTGACCGACGCGCGGACCGAGGCCGCCGAGCGGTTCGCCGCCGCCGTGACCGCCGAGCTGGCCTCGCTGGCGATGCCCCACGCGCGCGTGTCCTTCGCCCTCCGGCAGACCGAGGACCCCGAGGGCGTGGAGGTCGGCGGGCGGACGGTCGCCTACGGACCGTCGGGCGTGGACGAGGTCGAACTGCTGCTCGCCCCGCACCCGGGCGCCCCGCCGCGGCCCATCGCCAAGGGCGCGTCCGGCGGTGAGCTGTCCCGCGTGATGCTGGCCGTGGAGGTCGTGTTCGCGGGCACCGACCCCGTGCCGACGTACCTCTTCGACGAGGTCGACGCCGGCGTCGGCGGCAAGGCGGCCGTCGAGATCGGCCGGCGCCTGGCCAAGCTGGCCAGGACCGCGCAGGTCGTCGTGGTCACCCACCTGCCCCAGGTCGCCGCCTTCGCGGACCGGCAGCTGCTGGTGGAGAAGACCAGCGACGGGTCCGTCACCCGCTCCGGCGTGAAGGTCCTGGAGGGCGAGGAACGCATCCGCGAGCTGTCCCGGATGCTGGCCGGTCAGGAGGACTCCGAGACGGCCCGGGCACATGCGGAGGAGTTGCTGGCGACGGCGCGGGCGGACCTGTAGCAGGACCTAGGGTGGCCGGATGACGATCACCCGGAAGTCCGGCTCCTTCCTGCTGTCCGCCGCGCTCACCCGGGCGGGCGTGGCCCTCCTGCGCGCCAGTGCGCCCGGGGGCCCGGCACGCTGGGAGCGGAAGAACCACGCCGGACGGGGCGTCGAGCTGTACGCGGCGCCCGCCTCGGCACTGGGTACGGCGGTCGCCGCCGCCCGAGTGCATCCCGGTGCCGGGCTCGTCGTGCTGGCCGCGGGAGCCTGTGGGGCGTACGACGATGTCGCCGGGGATCACCGGCGGGGCTTCCGCGCGCATCTCGGCGCGCTGCGGGGCGGTGACGTCACCAGCGGCGCCGTCAAACTGTTCGGGATCTCCGCGGCGGGGCTCGTCGCGGGCGCGCTGCTGAAGGAGCGGCCGCTGGACCGGTTGCTCGCCGGGGTCGTGATCGCGGGCAGCGCGCACTTCGTCAACCTGGTCGACGTGCGGCCGGGGAAGGCGCTCGGTGCCGTGCTCGCGCTCGGCGCTCCGGGGCTGCTGCGCCAGGGGCCGGCGGCCGAGCTGTCGGCCGCCGCGATGGGGGCCGCCGCGGCCCTCCTGCGGGACGATCTCGGGGAGCGGGCGATGATCGGGGACACGGGGGCGCACGCTCTCGGCGCCGCGCTGGGGGCGGCCGTCGTGGCCGGAAACCGGCGCCCGGGCCTTCTCGCGCACGCCGTCGCGCTGGTGGCCGCCGCCCGGTACGGGGACCGGGTGAGCGCCTGGGCGCGGGCGCTGTGAGGGGCTGACCTCCGCGTATGCGGCGCACTTCATCCGGCCGTGGCGGGCCTTCTTCACCCGTGTGGGTGATGTGCTCCGGCGCATTGCCCCGGCCCGCCGCACGGTGCGCCCTCCCGGATGTCCCTGAACGGCCGTACGGCCTGGCATGCTTGGCAGGGAACGCGGGGCCGGCGGCGGGTCCGAACCGTCCGCGCGGGAGGCACGCGGGGTGCGTCCTTCCGCCCCCCTGAGCCCGTTACCTTCTGTACGTTTCCTCGTGACCGCCCACGCGAACCAGGAGCCTTCGCCCACGTGAGCCCTGTGAGCAGCAACGCACCGCACGGCCAGTCGCCGCTGCGCACCGTGCAGGTGCTCGGCGGAGGCAACGCCGGCAGCAGCGCGCATGTGCGCTCCCTGGCCGAGGGGCTCGTGGCGAGGGGCGTGCGGGTCACCGTGTGCGCCCCCGTCGAGGCCGATCACGCCTACGACTTCACCGGGGCCGGCGCCGAACACGTGCACGTGCCGCGCAGCAGCGACCCCGTCTCGGTGGCCGCGCTCCGTACGGCCTGCGCCAATGCCGACCTGGTGCACGCGCACGGTCTGCACGCCTCCTTCCGGACCGTGCTCGCGCTCGGCGGGCGCACCACCCCGCTGGTCGTCACCTGGCACAACCGTGCCCACGCCGAGGGCCCGCGGGCGCATCTGCTGCGGCTGCTGGAGCGGCGGGTGGTGAAGACCGCGTCCGTGGTCCTCGGCACCAGCTCCGACCTGGTCGACCGGGCCCGGCTGACCGGCGCCAGGGACGCCCGGCTCGCGGCCGTCGCCCTGCCGGGCCGACGCCGGCCCGGTGATCTCGTGGACCTGGACGACCCCGACCCGCTGCGGCCCAAGACCCGGGCCGAACTCGGCGCCACCGGCCGCCCTTTGCTCATCGCGGTCGGTTCCCTGGACCGGCAGCGCGGCTACGACCTCCTGCTCGACGCGGCGCGCAGCTGGCGGGACCTGGACCCGGTACCGCTGGTGATCGTCGCAGGGGAGGGGCCGCTGCGTCCGGTGCTGCAGCGCCGGATCGAGGACGAGGAGCTGCCGGTGCGGCTCATCGGACGCCGCGACGACGTGCCCGAACTGCTCGCCGCCGCCGACCTGGCACTGCTGACCAGCAGTTGGGAGTCCCGGTCCGTCCTCGCCCAGGAGGCGCTGCACGCGGGCGTGCCGCTCGTCGCGACCCGCGTGGGCGGCATCCCGGACCTCGTCGGCGACGCGGCCGAACTCGTTCCGTACGGCGATCCGCAGGCCCTGGCCGACGCCGTCGTACGGCTGCTCGGGGATCACGAGCGATGTGCACTGCTGCGGGAGCGTGGGGCACGGCAGGCCGCGACCTGGCCTTCGGAGGACGAGACCGTCGCCCAAGTGCTCAGCGTCTACGACGAGTTGACCCAGCCTCGACCGCTGGCCTGAGGGGTGTCGTCGGGATCAGTCCGGGCCCGCGGCGTCCGGTGCGGCAACTCGCCGCGTCGTCGGATCACCCGAGTACGTCCAGTACGCGGGAGATCCTCCGCCGCGCGATGCACCGCACCGGACGCCGCGGCCCGAGCCGACCTGAGCCGGCCTGATCCGACCTGATCCGACCTGATCCGACCTGAGCCGGCCTGATCCGGCCTGATCCGAACGACACCTAGGGGACGTGACGGCGGGCGCGCAGGGCCAGGCTCAACGCCAGGACCGTCTGCGGGTCGTCGAGATCGGTGCCCAGCAACTCCCCGATGCGGGCGAGGCGGTTGTACAGCGTCTGCCGGTTGAGGTGCAGCTCGCGGGCCGTCTCCGCCTTGCGCCCCGCGTGCGCGAGATAGGTCTCCAGGGTCGGCAGCAGCGGCGGCCTGGAGCGGTCGTCGTGGTCGCGCAGCGGGCCGATCGCGCGGTCCACGAAGGCCGCCAGGTCCGGGTGATCGCGCAGCCGCCACAACAACAGGTCGATGTCCAGGCGCCGGGCGTCGTACCAGGGCCGGTCGGTCAGCCCCTGCGCCGCCGTCGCCGTCTCCGCGGCGTGCCGCAGCCCGGCCGAGGCGGCCGCCCAGCCGCCGGCCACCCCGACCACCACCACCGGTGGCGGGGAACCCGGCCGGCACATCCCGGCGCGCTCCACGCCCGCCCGCAGCGCCGCCGCCACCCGGTCGGCCACCGCCGCCCGTTCCGACTCCGAGCGCAGCCCCAGCAGCACCAGCACCCGGCCCTCCACCGGCCGCACACCCAGCAGCACCGGCACGCCCACGGCGGCCAGTTCCTCGGAGACCGCCCTGGCCAGCACCGCCCAGCCCCCGCCCGGCGAGAGGGTGTCACCGATCCGCATGACCACGGGCAGCAGCGGGCTGTCACCGGGCTTGAAACCGAGCACCCGGGCCTGCGCCGGGGCCTCCTCCGCCACGATCCGGCCCTCGGCGAGATCGGTCAGGAAGTCACCGCGCCCGCGCGCCGCCAGCTCCTCCTCCTGCCGGGCCTGCATCAGCACGACGGCCAGGATGCCCGCGGCCCGTTCCGCGGCGATCCGGTGCACCGGGGACAACGACGAGCGGACCGGCAGCAGAACGAGCCGGGCGCGGACCGAACCCCCCGTGCCCGGTCCGCCGCCGGGCACGTCCACCAGCACGGAGCCGGCCGGCGGCGGGGCCCCTTTGTGCGGGCCGCGCAGCCCCTCCCACACCTGCAACGGGTCCGCGCCCTCGGGCCCCGACCCGGCGGCGTACAGCAGCCGGCCGTCGGCGGTCTCCAGGAACACCGGGTTGTCGCTGAAGTCGGCCAGGATGCCCAGCACCTGCGGTACCCCCCCACCGCCCAGCAGCGCCTCGGTGCAGCGCCGGTGCACCTCCTCGGCCCGCTGGAGCAGGGCGTAGTGCCCGTTGACGATCTCGGTGTGGATCTCCTCGGTCACCGTCACGAACGGCACCTCGCGGTGCAGCTGGACCAACGGCAGCCCGGCCGCCCGGGCCGTGTCCACCAGGGCCGCGGGCAGCCGGGCGAACCGCGGGCCCAGCTCCACCACCAGGGCGGCGATCCCCCGCTCGGCGAGGGTCCGGACGAAGGCCCGCTGCTCGGCCGGGCGGGTGCCCAGGCCGTATCCCGTGGTCAGCAGCAGTTCGCCGCCCTTGAGCAGCGAGGCGATGTTCGGCACCTCGCCCGCGTGCACCCAGCGCACGGTACGGCCGAGCCGGTCGGCGCCCGCCAGGATCTCCGGCAGCCCACTGCGCAGGCCGGGCAGCTCCAGCGCCCGCTGCACGGTGATGCCGGCGCCCTGGGTGTCGAAACGGTGGTCCGTACGGCTGTCCATGCTGCGGACGCTACCTGCGGGAACGTCCTCGGGACAGTTCCGCGCTACACCGGCCTGATGTTGTGGTTGAAGCGGAACACGTTGTCCGGGTCGTACTGCCGCTTCACCTTCTCCAGGCGCAGGGTGTTCCCGGCGCCCAGGCCCGCCCGCACCCGCTCGGGCCCCTCGTCACCGATGAAGTTGAGATAGACGTCCCCGGTGCTCCACGGCTTCAGATCGGCGCGCACGTCCCGCACCCAGGCGCGGGCCCGCTCGTCGTCGGCCGGGTCCGCCCAGATCGCGAACGGGTGCGCGGCCCAGGGGGCGTCCCGGTACGGCACCGGGTACTCGTGCGGACCGGAGGCGATCGCCCCGCCCTGCGGGAACAGGAGGTGCTGGGTGTTGGTCGGCACCGGCATGCTGCCGGCGCGGGCGCAGAAGACGTCCACCGACTCGTCCGGCAGCCCGGTCAGATACTCCGCCGACCAGTAGTTCCGCAGCCCCGGCGGATCGTCGAGCATGCACTGGACATCGACGTACGGCATGTCACCGGCCAGCTCGACCTCGTGCGGCAGCGCGAGCAGCGGCTCGGCGAGCTTGCGCAGATCGTCCTCGCCGCCCGCGTACGTCAGCAGCGCCGTGCACATCAGCGTGCCCACGAGCTGCTTCGGCATGAACTCGTCGGGGGGACCGGTCAGATACAGCACCATGCCGCCCAGCGCGTCGGGCCCGTTGCCGATGACGTCGCGGAAGGTGCGGACCGTCTCGGGGCCGAACTCCGGCAGGAGCATCAGCAGGACGATGGAGAACTCGGGCAGCTCGTGCAGCTGCAGGGTCAGCGCGGTCGCGACACCGAAGTTGCCGCCCCCGCCGTGCAGCGCCCAGAACAGCTCGGGGTTCTCGTCGGCGTTCGCGTGCACCCGCTCGCCGTCCGCGGTCACCAGTTCGACCCCGATGAGGTTGTCGACGGCGAGTCCGAAGGCACGGTCCAGCCAGCCGGTGCCGCCGCCGAGGACGAAGCCGCCGACACCGGTGGTGGAGGCCCGCCCGCCGGTGGTCGCGAGACCGAACGGCTGGGTCGCCCGGTCCAGGTGGCTCATGGTGGCCCCGCCCCCGATCCGGACGGCCTCGGCCGCCGGATCGACCGTCACCTCGTGCATCCGCCGCAGATCCACCACGAGCGCCCCGTCACCCAGCGCCGTACCGGCCACGCTGTGCCCGCCGCCGCGCACCGCGATGGGCAGATCCAGTTCCCTGCCGAAGCGCACGGCACGGACCACATCGGTCGCGTCCGCACACAGGGCGATCACCGCCGGCCGCCGGTCGATCATGACATT
The DNA here is from genome assembly GCF_055566415.1 of Streptomyces sp. NPDC027663. NCBI lineage: Bacteria > Bacillati > Actinomycetota > Actinomycetes > Kitasatosporales > Streptomycetaceae > Streptomyces > Streptomyces sp. NPDC027663. Next base: position 17,482 of record NZ_JBVHSK010000005.1, read on the forward strand.
GAAGACCGTACGGGCCTCGTCGTAGCCCCTGTCCCCCGGGGCGAGCACCTCGCCGACGAGATCCTCACGCAGCGCGGTGAGAGCCGCGCCCGCCTTGGAGAGGGAAGCCATGGCCGCCCCCTTTCCGGAAGGGGGATTTGTCCGCTTTCAGCCTAGGCGGGGGCGCCCCGAAGAGGCGCGGGGAACTGCGCGAGCGGCCACAGCGGACCCGCGGACGGCGGACGGTCCCTCGCGGCCCCCGCTCAGCGCCTAGCCGCCGTACGCTCCCGAAGCGGTGAGCCGCAGGGCCGTGTCGATCAGGGGAACGTGGCTGAAGGCCTGCGGGAAGTTGCCGACCTGGCGCTTCAGACGCGGGTCCCACTCCTCGGCGAGCAGACCGAGGTCGTTGCGCAGCGCGAGGAGCTTCTCGAACAGCTTGCGGGCCTCGTCCACCCGGCCGATCATCGCCAGGTCGTCCGCCATCCAGAACGAGCACGCGAGGAAGGCGCCCTCGTCGCCGGGCAGGCCGTCGACGCCCGCGTGCTCGCCCTCGGTCGGATAGCGCAGGATGAACCCGTCCGGCGTGGACAGCTCGCGCTGGATCGCCTCGATCGTGCCGATGACACGCTTGTCGTCCGGCGGCAGGAAGCCCATCTGCGGGATGAGCAGCAGCGAGGCGTCCAGCTCTTGCGACCCGTACGACTGGGTGAAGGTGTTGCGCTCCTTGTCGTAGCCCTTCTCGCACACGTCCCGGTGGATGTCGTCGCGCAGTTCCTTCCAGCGCTCCAGCGGGCCGTCCGCGTCACCGGACTCGATCAGCTTGATCGTGCGGTCCACCGCGACCCAGGCCATCACCTTGGAGTGCACGAAGTGCCGGCGCGGGCCGCGCACCTCCCAGATGCCCTCGTCCGGCTCCTGCCAGTGGTCCTCCAGGTAGCGGATCAGCTTCAGCTGGAGCAGCGAGGCGTAGTCGTTGCGGGCCAGGCCCGTCATGTGACCCAGGTGCAGGGCCTCGGTGACCTCGCCGTACACGTCCAGCTGGAGCTGGTGCGCGGCGCCGTTGCCGACCCGGACCGGGCCCGAGTTCTCGTAGCCCGGCAGCCAGTCCAGCTCGGCCTCGCCCAGCTCGCGCTCGCCCGCGATGCCGTACATGATCTGCAGGTTCTCCGGGTCGCCGGCGACCGCCCGCAGCAGCCACTCGCGCCAGGCGCGGGCCTCCTCGCGGTAGCCGGTGCGCAGCAGTGAGGACAGGGTGATCGCCGCGTCCCGCAGCCAGGTGTAGCGGTAGTCCCAGTTGCGCACGCCGCCGATGTCCTCCGGGAGGGAGGTGGTGGGGGCGGCGACGATGCCGCCGGTCGGGGCGTACGTCAGCGCCTTCAGCGTGATCAGGGAGCGGATCACCGCCTCGCGGTACGGCCCGTGGTACGTGCAGTGATCCACCCACTCGCGCCAGAAGTCCTCCGTCGCCTCCAGCGCGGTCTCCGGCTCCGGCAGCGGCGGCGGCTGCTTGTGCGAGGGCTGCCAGGAAATCGTGAACGCGATCCGGTCACCCGGGCCGACCGTGAAGTCGGCGTAGGTCGTGAGCGACTTGCCGTAGGTCTCGGCCTCGGTGTCGAACCAGGCCGAGTCCGGGCCGGCCACGGCCACCGTGCGGCCCTCGTGCTTGTGCACCCACGGCACCACCCGGCCGTAGGAGAACCGCATCCGCAGGGCCGAGCGCATCGGCACCCGGCCGGTGACGCCCTCCACGATCCGGATCAGCTGGGGGGCGCCGTCGCGCGGGGGCATGAAATCGGTCACGCGCACGGTGCCTCGGGGGGTGTCCCACTCCGACTCCAGGATCAGCGAGTCGCCGCGGTAGCCGCGCCGGGCGGCCGCGGGGGGCTGCGATTCGGCCGCGTGGGCCGGACCGAGCCGCCAGAATCCGTGTTCCTCGGTGCCCAGCAGGCCGGCGAAGATGGCATGCGAGTCGAAGCGGGGCAGGCACAGCCAGTCCACCGTGCCATCCCGGCAGACCAGCGCCGCGGTCTGCATGTCTCCGATGAGTGCGTAGTCTTCGATGCGCCCGGCCACGTGCAACTCCAGTCGAACGGCCACGTCACCCCCGCACACGGGGGCTGTCGCTAGTGCGGTCAAGGGTCGTTGTTATGCGTCGTTGAGCGGTGAAGCAAAGCAGTCCGCCGAGCCCTGAGGCAACACGGCAGTCTTTGCTCAACGAACTGCCGCGCTCTCGTTGTTCCGGGTGATGCAGGCGGGGGTGTGCCCTCGTTCCGGTCGGGCTCGGCAGCGAGTGTCCGAGCAGGATACGACGCACGTAGATGATCTGCGTGCCGCTCCGGGCAACCGGTGTGGGCCGAACGAGTGACCAACGGGTGAGAAGAGTCTGAAGGGACGGCTGTGGTGAAGCGGCCCGTGCTCGGGCGGGCGCGGAGCGTGGCCGGAAGCCATCCCGGTCAGGCGCTGATACCCTGGTAGCCCGTGGACCGGTGGGCGAGAAACCCCCGAACCGCAGCGGCGGCACCCCCGGAGGATTTCCCTCCGGCAGCCGCACCGCACGACAGACAGCGACCACGGGAGCCCCCTCTTGGCCATGCCGCCGAAATCTACGACGACCAAGCACATCTTCGTCACCGGGGGTGTCGCCTCCTCGCTCGGCAAGGGCCTGACCGCCTCCAGCCTGGGCATGCTGCTCAAGGCCCGCGGCCTGCGTGTCGTGATGCAGAAGCTCGACCCGTACCTCAACGTCGACCCGGGCACGATGAACCCCTTCCAGCACGGTGAGGTGTTCGTCACCAACGACGGCGCCGAGACCGACCTGGACATCGGCCACTACGAGCGCTTCCTCGACCGCGACCTGGACGGCTCCGCCAACGTCACCACCGGTCAGGTGTACTCCACGGTGATCGCCAAGGAGCGCCGCGGCGAGTACCTCGGTGACACCGTGCAGGTCATCCCGCACATCACCAACGAGATCAAGCACCGCATCCGGCGCATGGCGACCGACGAGGTCGACGTCGTCATCACCGAGGTGGGCGGCACGGTCGGCGACATCGAGTCCCTGCCGTTCCTGGAGACGGTCCGCCAGGTCCGCCACGAGGTCGGCCGCGACAACGTCTTCGTCGTCCACATCTCCCTGCTGCCCTACATCGGCCCGTCCGGCGAGCTGAAGACCAAGCCGACCCAGCACTCGGTCGCCGCGCTCAGGAACATCGGTATCCAGCCGGACGCGATCGTGCTGCGCTGCGACCGCGAGGTCCCCACCGCGATCAAGCGGAAGATCTCGCTGATGTGCGACGTCGACGAGGCCGCCGTGGTCGCGTGCCCGGACGCCCGCTCGATCTACGACATCCCGAAGGTCGTGCACTCCGAGGGCCTGGACGCCTACGTCGTGCGCAAGCTGGACCTGCCGTTCCGGGACGTGGACTGGACGACCTGGGACGACCTGCTGGACCGCGTCCACAACCCCGACCACGAGATCACCCTCGCCCTGGTCGGCAAGTACATCGACCTGCCCGACGCCTACCTGTCGGTCACCGAGGCACTGCGCGCCGGCGGCTTCGCCAACAAGGCGCGCGTGAAGATCAAGTGGGTCACCTCGGACGACTGCAAGACCCCGGCCGGCGCCAAGGCCCAGCTCGGGGACGTGGACGGCATCTGCATCCCCGGCGGCTTCGGCGAGCGCGGTGTGAACGGCAAGGTCGGCGCGATCAAGTACGCCCGTGAGAACAAGGTCCCGCTGCTGGGCCTGTGCCTGGGCCTGCAGTGCATCGTGGTCGAGGCCGCCCGGAACCTGGCCGACATCCCGGACGCCAACTCCACCGAGTTCGACCCGGCGACCGCCCACCCGGTCATCTCGACCATGGCCGAGCAGATGGACATCGTCGCCGGCGAGGGCGACCTGGGCGGCACCATGCGCCTGGGCATGTACCCGGCCAAGCTCGCCGAGGGGTCCATCGTCCGCGAGGTCTACGACGGCAAGGAGTACGTGGAGGAGCGTCACCGGCACCGCTACGAGGTCAACAACGCCTACCGCGCGGAGCTGGAGAAGCAGGCCGGGATCCTGTTCTCGGGCACCTCTCCGGACGGCAAGCTCGTGGAGTACGTCGAGTACCCGCGTGACGTCCACCCGTACCTGGTCGCCACACAGGCGCACCCCGAGCTGCGCTCGCGGCCGACCCGCCCGCACCCCCTCTTCGCCGGCCTCGTGAAGGCCGCCGTCGAGCGGCAGAATTCGAAGTAACACACCAGTTGTACGGTGGCCGGGGTGCATACCTTCAAAGGTGAGCACCCCGGCTTCTGTGTCGGGCGGTTTTCTGCGTGCACGTGTGGAAGGACAGGGCATGACGATCAAGGACACCCCCGAGGAGTGGGAGATCCGGGCCACGGACACCCCCTTCGTGGGCAACAAGACCTCCGTCCGCACGGACGACGTGGTCATGCCCGACGGCTCGGTGGCCCGCCGCGACTACCAGGTCCACCCCGGTTCGGTCGCCGTCCTCGCCCTGGACGAGGAGGACCGGGTGCTGCTGATCAACCAGTACCGGCACCCGGTACGGCACAAGCTCTGGGAGATCCCGGCCGGCCTGCTGGACGTGCCCGGCGAGAACCCGCTGCACGCCGCCCAGCGGGAGCTGTACGAGGAGGCGCACGTCAAGGCCGAGGACTGGCGGGTGCTCACCGACGTGTACACCACCCCCGGCGGCTGCGACGAGGCCGTAAGGATCTTCCTGGCCCGGGACCTGTCCGAGGCCGAGGGCGAGCGGTTCGCGGCGGAGCACGAGGAGACCGACATGCAGCACGCGCGCGTGCCGGTCGAGGATCTGGTGCGCCGGGTGCTGGCCGGAGACGTGCACAACAACTGCCTGGTGGTGGGTGTGCTGTCGCTGGTCGCCGCCCGCGGCGGGGACGGTCTGGACGCCCTGCGGCCCGCCGGTGCGCCGTGGCCGGCGCGTCCCTTCGCGTCCTGAGCCCACCCCTTGGCACATTGGTGTGACCATCGCCTGATCCGATCGGGGGACCTGTCCGCCCTGCTCGTCACGGTACGTCGCAGAGCGTGAACTAGGCTCGTCGCGAGCGAGCCGAAGGGGCGCGCCGGTGTCGGAGCGCGAACGCGCGCAGGCCCGAAGGGGTGAGCACGCTCGTGGCCTCGACACCGGCTGAGGCGCCCCGGAGGTGAGGGAGCCAATAGACAGGTGCGATGCCCGTGCCGGACGGCACCGGCGGGATTGCGCGTGCGGTGGGACGGGAGTGTGGCCCGTGACGGATCAGGCGGTGGACACAGGCGAGGCGCGGCTGTCGGCGCACCCGGCCGCGGAGGACCGTTTCCTGGGCCGCACCCGGGAACTCAAGGAGCTGCGCGCCGACATCGAGCGCGCGGGACTGGACACCCTCTCCGGCCGCAAGGCGCCTCGCGCGCGCGTGCTCCTCATCGCGGGCCGCCCCGGCTCCGGCCGCACCAGCCTCGCCGAGGAACTCGTCCGGCAGGTCGCCGGGCGTTACCCCGGCGGAGTGCTGCGGGCCCGGCTGAGCGAGCCCGACGGCACTGCGGTGCCCGTCGAGCAGGCCGCCCGCGACCTGCTCGCCGCGCTGGACCTGCCCGCACCCGCAGGGGCCGCCGAGGACGACCTCACCGCCGCTCTGCGGACGGCTCTCGCCGGCCGGCGGATGCTGCTCCTGCTGGACGACGCGGCCGGTGCCGAACAGGTCGACGCCCTGCTCCCGGACGCCCCGGACTGCCTGGTCGTGGCCGTCTCCGGGGGCCCGCTCACCGGCATCGCCGACGTCCGTCCGTGCACCCTCGGCGGCCTCGACACCAAATCCGCGGTGGAACTGCTCACCCGCTGGACCGGCTCGGTCCGCATCACCGTCGACCCGCGCTCCGCGGAGAGCCTGGTGGAGGCCTGCCAGGGTCATCCGGCCGCGCTCGTCCTGGCCGGCGGCTGGCTGGCCGCCCGGCCCAAGGCCGCCGTCTCCGACCTCGCCAAGCGGCTGCACACCGACACCGAGGACGGCAGCACCCCGGTGGCCCGTCTCTTCCGGCTGGTCCACGACCAGCTGCCCGGCCAGGCCGCCCGGATACTGCGCCTGCTCTGCCTCGCCCCGGCCGGCCTGGCCGACCCGCACACCGCCTCCTCCCTCGCCGGCTGCTCGGTCGACGCCGCCCGGGCCTTTCTGGACGACTTTGTCGCCCTGGGCCTGCTGCGGCCCGTGGAGTCGCCGCTGCCCCAGTACGAGGTCCCCGGATGGCTGCACCCGCTGCTGCGCGCCCTCGCCCAGAGCCAGGAGCGGCCCGCGGAGCTGCAGCTGGCCCGGGCCCGGATGCTGGAGCGGACGGTACGGCTGCTGCACTCCTGCCGGGTGATCACCGAGACGGACAGCCCGCAGGCCCGGGAGAAGCTGAACGCCATGCCCCGCGAGGTGCGCTTCCCCAACCCGCGGGCCGCCGCCGACTGGCTGTGCATCCGGCGGCCCGCCCTCCTGGCGTCCGTGCGGCTCGCGGTGGCCGACGGAGAGCTGGACACGCTCGCCCGCCGGCTGATGTCCCAGCTGGTCAGGGCCATGGCGGCGCATGTCGGCACCCAGGCCGCCGCACCCGACCTGTACGGCGTGCACGGCCTGGTGCTGGACGTCGCCGAGCGGCGCGGGCTGCCCCGGGAGAAGGCCGCGGCCCTGCTGAACCTCGGCGACCTCGACGCGCAGACCGGCCGCACCCGGGACGCCCTGGCCCGCTACCGGGCCGCGCTGGACGCCGGACGCGAGGCGAACGACCCGTACGCGACCGGCCGCGCAATGGAATCCGTAGGGGGCGCCCACCAGGAGCTGGGCGACTACGACCGGGCCGCGGACTGGTTCGGCCGGGCCCTGGCCGAGCGGCTGGCCCGTGGGCAGCACCCGGAGGCCGCCCGGCTCTACGGCCGGACCGCCACCGCCCACACCTACGCGGGCCGCTACGGCGAGGCGCTCAGGAACTGGCGTGCCGCACTCGCCGGCTACCGCAGGAGCGGCGATGTCGCCGCCGCCGCGCGGGCGTTGAGCGAGATCGCCCGGGTGCAGGAATACGCGGGGCGGCCCGAGGAGTCGCTGCGCACCTGCCAGGAGGCCGTGGAATGGGCGCGGCGCGCCGAGGACGCCCGGTTGCAGGCCGCGCTGCAGCTGCGGCTGGCCGACACTCTGGACCGCATCGGCGACCCGGCGGCGGCCCGCCTGCACCGCGCGGCGGCGGAGCGCATGCTGGGTGAGGAGCCGCCGGAGGACGAGACCAGGCAGGATCAGGCCGTCGATGCCTGCGAAATCCGTACTGCATCCAGCGAAGATTGATGCAATGAAAGGCTAGACACGCGGAACGCCTTCATTAGACTGGCTCTGCCGCACGTTCTCCTGCGGTGTCTCCCGGTATGCCCCCGCATGCCTGGGTATGTCATGTAAAGCACCCCCCATACCCTCTGAGCCAAGGACCGTGATCGACGTGAAGGTCGGCATCCCCCGCGAGGTCAAGAACAACGAGTTCCGGGTGGCCATCACCCCCGCCGGTGTGCACGAGCTGGTGCGCCACGGGCACCAGGTCGTCATCGAGCGGGGCGCCGGCCTCGGTTCCTCGATCACCGACGAGGAGTACGTCTCCGCCGGTGCCACGATCCTGGACACCGCCGACGAGGTCTGGGCCACTGCCGACCTGCTGCTGAAGGTCAAGGAGCCCATCGCGGAGGAGTACCACCGCCTCCGCAAGGACCAGGTCCTCTTCACCTACCTGCACCTGGCCGCCTCCAAGGAGTGCACGGACGCGCTCATCGAGTCCGGTACCACCGCCATCGCCTACGAGACGGTGGAGCTGCCGAACCGCGCCCTGCCGCTGCTCGCCCCGATGTCCGAGGTCGCGGGCCGGCTGGCCCCGCAGGTCGGCGCCTACCACCTGATGCGCGCGGCCGGCGGCCGTGGCGTGCTCCCCGGCGGTGTCCCGGGCGTGACCCCGGCCAAGGCCGTGGTCATCGGCGGCGGCGTCTCCGGCTGGAACGCCACCCAGGTCGCCGTCGGCATGGGCTTCGACGTGACCCTGCTCGACCGCGACATCAACAAGCTGCGCGAGGCCGACAAGATCTTCGGTACGAAGGTCAAGGCGATCATGTCCAACTCCTTCGAGCTGGAGAAGGCCGTCCTCGACGCCGACCTCGTCATCGGCGCGGTCCTCATCCCGGGCGCCAAGGCCCCGAAGCTGGTCACCAACGAGCTGGTGTCCCGCATGAAGCCCGGAAGTGTTCTTGTCGACATCGCGATCGACCAGGGCGGCTGCTTCGAGGACTCCCGTCCCACCACGCACGCCGAGCCGACCTTCCGCGTCCACAACTCGGTCTTCTACTGCGTGGCCAACATGCCGGGCGCGGTGCCGAACACCTCCACCAACGCCCTCACCAACGCCACGCTGCCGTACATCGTCTCGCTGGCCAACAACGGCTGGGTCGAGGCGCTGCGCCGTGACGCCGCGCTCGCCAGGGGTCTCAACACCCATGACGGCAAGGTCGTTTACAAGGAGGTCGCCGAGGCTCACGGCCTGGAGCACGTCGAGCTGGGCACCCTGCTCGTCTGACCCCTGTGACCTGGTGAGTCGTTAAATCGCCCGCAGGCAAAAGGCGATTCGTCAACACACCTCGTCAACCCCGCGCACCCGGCCGGACCTTGCCCGACAAGGTCCGGCCGGATGTGTGTATGGTCACTTTGCGGCTCTCGGTCAACTCGCCTCGAACGTAACCCTTCGACCGATTCGCACACCGGTGAAACCTGCTGTGCGACGGCCGTACGCCCTTGACAGCGGGATGTTTCATTGCCGACACATCCTGCCGGGTCCGGCGGATTGTGTTGCTGCGGACCGCCGACACGCCATAGAGTCGCCAACCGTCGGCATGGTGCCACGCTGACCTTGTCTAGAAGTTTCCTGGTCACCAAGGAGGTAAGACGACTTGTGAATGAGTCGACATTTTCTCCCGGGGGTGGTCAACCAGGAATGCCTGCACGGGGCCAGGGGCCCGCGGGATCCGAGGCTGTCGGCTCCGTAGCTGTGCGCACCTTCGCAGCCCACCAGAGTCCGGGTCCGCGGACCGCCCGGACAGCACACCAGAGCATGGATGGCCATCACGTGAACGCCATGGCCGGCGACGGAAGTGGCGCGCCCCACAACCACTTCGCCGACTACGACGAACTGCCCGAGGGGCACTTCTACGACCCCGACGCCGAATACGAGCCGGACCCGGAGTACGCGGCCACGCTCGCGCCCGACGCTGCCCGCCAGCGCCGTGAGCGCGTCGGCCCGACCGGACGCCCGCTGCCGTACTTCCCGATCCCGGGCCCGCTGACCAGTCACGGCCCCGCGACGATCATCGCGATGTGCAACCAGAAGGGCGGCGTCGGCAAGACGACGTCGACCATCAACCTGGGTGCCGCGCTCGCGGAGTACGGCCGCCGCGTGCTGCTCGTGGACTTCGACCCGCAGGGCGCGCTGTCGGTGGGTCTCGGTGTCAACCCGATGGAACTCGACCTGACGGTCTACAACCTGCTCATGGAGCGGGGCATGTCCGCGGACGAGGTCCTGCTGAAGACGGCGGTCCCCAACATGGACCTGCTGCCCTCCAACATCGACCTGTCGGCCGCCGAGGTCCAGCTGGTCTCGGAGGTCGCCCGCGAGTCGACGCTCCAGCGCGCCCTGAAGCCGCTGCTGCCCGACTACGACTACATCGTGATCGACTGTCAGCCCTCGCTCGGCCTGCTCACCGTGAACGCGCTGACGGCCGCTCACAAGGTGATCGTGCCGCTGGAGTGCGAGTTCTTCGCCCTGCGCGGTGTGGCCCTGCTGACCGAGACCATCGAGAAGGTCCAGGAGCGGCTCAACCCCGAGCTGGAACTGGACGGCATCCTCGCCACGATGTACGACTCGCGCACGGTCCACAGCCGCGAGGTGCTGGCCCGTGTGGTCGAGGCGTTCGACGACCACGTCTACCACACGGTCATCGGCCGCACGGTCCGCTTCCCGGAGACCACGGTCGCCGGTGAGCCGATCACCACGTACGCCTCCAACTCCGTCGGTGCCGCCGCCTACCGCCAGCTCGCCAGGGAGGTGCTCGCCCGGTGTCACGCCGAGTGAGTCTGCCGGGGGCCGACGAACTCTTCCGTACGACAGGGGGAACGGCGCTCCAGCCGTCGAGTCCCCGGCGCCCGGCCAACGGTGAGGCCCGGGTGCCGGCACCCGCGGGGGAGAGCGACGAGGCGGCCGCCGCCGAGGACGCACCGCAGTCGGTGCCCGTGCAGGGCGGTGACGGCGAGGGCGCCGAGCACGTGGCGGCGGAGGCCGAGCCGGCCGAGGCCGGCGAGTCCCGCAGCCGTCCTGCGCGCCGGCAGGCGGCGCAGGAAGGTTCTGCCGCGCAGCCGCGCAAGCGCGGACGGGCGGCGACCCGGCGGCCCAGCGGGCGGGAGCGGCACGACGAGAAGATCACCGTGTACGTGTCGGCCGAGGAGCTGATGGACCTCGAGCACGCGCGGCTGGTGCTGCGCGGCGAGCACGGGCTGGCCGTCGACCGCGGACGGATCGTCCGCGAGGCGGTGGCCGTGGTGCTGGCCGACCTGGAGTCCCGCGGTGACGCGAGCATCCTCGTGCGGCGGCTGCGCGGGCGGTAGCGGTAGCCTGCGGGGGCTATGACCTCGCGTGACGTTTCCAACCCCGCCCCCGGCGCCGGCACCGGCCGTCGGCGTGCGCTGGGGCGGGGACCCGGGGCCGCGCCGGCCGGGCCGAAGAGTGAGCCGGCGGCCGAGGCCGGGAGTCCGGCTGTCGCCGGTGGGCCGGCGCCGGAAGAGACGCCCCGGGCCGTCCGGCCCGAGGAACCCCTGACCGTCCTGCCCGAGGAACCGGCAGCCGTCGTGGCCGGGGAACCCGTAGCCCTCGTACCCGAGGAACCGGCAGCCGTAGCGCCTGACGAGCCGGCAGCCGTCGTACGCGAATCCGCAGCCGCCGCGACCGAAGGGCCGGCCGCCGTAGTACGCGAACCCGCAGCTCCCGCGCCCGGAGCACCCGCAGCTTCCCGGCCCGGAGAACCCGCCGCCCCCGAGCCCGAAGAGCCTCGGGACGGTGTCTTCAAGGTGCGGCTCTCGAACTTCGAGGGGCCCTTCGACCTGCTGCTCCAGCTGATCTCCAAGCACAAGCTGGACGTCACCGAGGTCGCGCTGTCCAAGGTGACGGACGAGTTCATGGCGCACATCCGGGCCATGGGGCCGGACTGGGACCTGGACCAGACGACCGAGTTCCTCGTCGTCGCGGCCACGCTGCTCGATCTGAAGGCGGCCCGGCTGCTGCCCGCCGCGGAGGTGGAGGACGAGGCCGACCTGGCGCTGCTGGAGGCCCGGGACCTGCTGTTCGCCCGGCTGCTGCAGTACCGCGCGTACAAACAGATCGCCGACATCTTCAACCACCGGCTCGACGAGGAGGCCCGGCGCTACCCGCGTACCGTCGGCCTCGAACCGCAGCACGCCGAGCTGCTGCCCGAGGTCGTCATCAGCATCGGGCCCGAGGGCTTCGCCAGGCTCGCCGTGAAGGCGATGCAGCCCAGGCCCAAGCCGCAGGTCTACGTCGACCACATCCACGCCCCGCTGGTCAGCGTCCAGGAGCAGGCCGGGATCGTGGTGGCGCGGCTGAAGGAGCTGGGCGAGGTCAGTTTCCGGCTGCTCGTCGAGGACACCGACGACACGCTCACGGTCGTGGCCCGGTTCCTGGCCCTGCTGGAGCTGTACCGGGAGAAGGCCGTCGCCCTGGAGCAGGAGGCCGCGCTCGGCGAGCTGGTCGTGCGCTGGACCGGCGGGGACACCGACGCGGCGCCGATGGTCACCGACGAGTTCGACCGGCCGCCGGAGCAGCCCGAGGAGGAGAGCAAGGCATGAGCGAGGAGACCGCGGAACTTCCGGCGGGGCTGCGCGGCGTCACCGGCCTGGAGCTGAAGCCCGCCCTGGAGGCGATGCTCATGGTCGTGGACGAGCCCGCGACCGAGGAGCACCTGGCCAAGCTCCTGGAGCGGCCGAAGCGGCAGATCGCGGACGCGCTGCGCGAGCTGGCCGACGAGTACACCGTGCAGGGCCGCGGCTTCGAGCTGCGGTTCGTGGCCGGCGGCTGGCGCTTCTACACCCGTGCCGCGTACGCACCGGCCGTGGAGCGGCTGGTCCTGGACGGGCAGACCGCCCGGCTCACCCAGGCGGCGCTGGAGACCCTCGCCGTCGTCGCCTACCGCCAGCCGGTCAGCCGCAGCCGGGTCTCCGCCGTGCGCGGAGTCAACTGCGACGGGGTCATGCGCACCCTCCTGCAGCGGGGTCTGGTCGAGGAGGCGGGCACGGAACCCGAAACAGGTGCGATCCTGTACAGGACGACGAACTACTTCCTGGAGCGGATGGGCCTGCGCGGCCTGGACGAACTTCCGGAACTCGCGCCCTTCCTCCCCGAGGCGGAGGCGATCGAGGCCGAGACCCAGGAGGGGGTGCCGTCGTTCGATCCGGATGCTCCGGATTCCGAGGACGCAGACGACAAGACGGAACTTTGATGCGAAGCAGTAGCGGCAGGAACAGCAGCGGAAACAACGGCGGGAGCCGTGGTGGCAACAGCGGCGGCCGCGGCGGGAGCAGCGGTGGCCGCGGTAATTACCGCGGTGCCGGCAACGCCCGTGACGACAAGCAGGGCGGCCGGCCGAAGAAGCCGCGCCCGGAGGAGCGGCGCTACGACGTAGGCCCCGGCGCCACCCAGGACGGCCCGAAGTCGGGTCGTGGCGCTTCGGCGCGCGGCGGCGCAAAGGGCGGGCCCAGGCAGGGCCAGGGCACCGGGCGCGGCCGTACGGCTCCGGCGAGTTCCCGTGAGTACGACGTCCGCGCCGAGGAGCGCAACCGGGAGCGGTACGCCGGCAAGAAGGACGTCAAGCTCCCCAAGACCTTCCCGGGCGCCGAGCAGGAGGGCGAGCGGCTGCAGAAGGTGCTCGCCCGCGCGGGCTACGGCTCCCGGCGCGCCTGCGAGGAGCTGATCGAGCAGGCCCGGGTCGAGGTCAACGGCGAGATCGTCCTGGAGCAGGGCAAGCGGGTCGACCCGGAGAAGGACGAGGTCAAGGTCGACGGCCTGACGGTCGCGACCCAGTCGTACCAGTTCTTCTCGCTGAACAAGCCCGCCGGTGTCGTCTCCACGATGGAGGACCCGGATGGGCGGCAGTGCCTCGGTGACTACGTCACCAACCGTGAGACGCGGCTCTTCCACGTCGGGCGGCTGGACACCGAGACCGAGGGCGTCATCCTGCTCACCAACCACGGTGAGCTGGCGCACCGGCTGACCCACCCCAAGTACGGCGTGAAGAAGACCTATCTCGCCGCGATCGTCGGCCCGATCCCGCGTGACCTCGGCAAGCGCCTGAAGGACGGCATCCAGCTGGAGGACGGCTACGCCCGCGCGGACCACTTCCGGGTCGTCGAGCAGACCGGCAAGAACTACCTGGTCGAGGTGACCCTGCACGAGGGCCGCAAGCACATCGTGCGGCGCATGCTGGCCGAGGCCGGCTTCCCGGTCGAGAAGCTGGTGCGCACCTCCTTCGGACCGATCACCCTCGGCGACCAGAAGTCGGGCTGGCTGCGCCGTCTGTCGAACACCGAGGTCGGCATGCTGATGAAGGAAGTCGACCTCTAAAGCGCCTTGCCGTGATCACCATCCCCTTTTATTGTCAGGGTGACGATAAAAGGGGATGGTGATCGCGTGTCCAAGCAAGCCGCAACCGGAACACTTCTCGGCCTCGCTCTGGGGGACGCCCTCGGTTACCCGACCGAGTTCAAGACCGTGCCGTTGATCCTCACGATGTTCGGTCCCTGGCGGGAGCTGGAGCTGCCGCAGCGCGCCCTGGTCTCCGACGACACGCAGATGACCCTCGCCGTCGGGCGCGCGCTCCGGACGGCCACGGAGCGCGGATCCCTCGCACCTGAGCGGCTGGAGCGCCCGCTGCGCGAGGAGTTCGTCGACTGGTACCGGTCACCGGAGAACAACCGCGCCCCGGGCAACACCTGCCTGACCGCGTGCGACCTGCTCACGACGGAGGGCCGCCGCTGGCAGGACGCCAGCCAGGTCGGCTCCAAGGGCTGCGGCGCCAACATGCGGGTCGCCCCGATCGGGCTCGTCCCCTGCCTGAGCGACGAACAGCGCGCCGGCGCCGCCCAGTTGCAGTCCGCGCTCACCCACGGCCACCCCACCGCGCTCGCCGCCTCCGACCTCACCGCCCACGCCGTCCACCTGCTCGTCCAGGGCACCGGCCCGGCCGCACTGGTCGGGCAGTTGCACGCGTACGCGCAGGAGAACCGCACCCGCTACGACCACACCTGGCTCGGCGACCTGTGGACCCGCTCCCAGGACCCGACCCCCGAGCACTTCATCGCGCGGGGCTGGGACGAGTGCCTGGCGATCCTGGAACGCCTGCAGGAGGCCGTACGGACCGTCTCCCCGGAGACCGACCCCTGCCTGGCCACCGGAGAGGGCTGGATCGCCGAAGAGGCCCTCGCCACCGGGCTGCTGTGCTTCCTGCTCTTCCCGGACGAGCCCGTCACCGCCCTGCGCCGGGCCGCCTGCACCGCCGGCGACTCCGACTCCATCGCCTGTCTCACCGGCGCCTTCGCGGGCGCCTGGCGGGGCGCGGACGCCTGGCCCGCCGACTGGGCCGAGCGGATCGAGTACCGGGCAGACCTGTTGGCCCTCGGCACGCTCTGGGACGCTTAGGCCCATGATCGACGACCTCGACATCGACCTGACCCCGGTGGTGGCGGAACAGCCCGACCCGCTGCTCTTCGCGACCGTCTCCGGAGCCCATCTGTACGGCTTCCCCTCCCAGGACTCCGACGTGGACCTGCGCGGGGTCCATCTGCTGCCCGCCGCCGACCTCGTCGGTCTGCGCGAGCCCGAGGAGACCCGCTCGCGGACCTGGGTCCGGTACGGCGTCGAGCTGGACCTCGTCACCCACGACCTGCGCAAGTTCGTACGGCTGATGCTCCGCCGCAACGGCTACGTGCTGGAACAGCTGCTCTCGCCCCTGGTCGTGCACACCACCGACGCCCACCGGGAGCTGGCCGCCCTGGTGCCCGGCGTGCTGACCAGCCACCACGCCCACCACTACCGCGGTTTCGCCGTGACCCAGTGGCGGCTGTTCGAGAAGACCGGCGAACTCAAACCGCTGCTCTACACCTTCCGCGTCCTGCTCACCGGCATCCATCTCATGCGCAGCGGCGAGGTGCAGGCCCATCTGCCCACGCTGGTGGACCAGGTGGACGCCCCCGGCTATCTGCCCGGGCTGATAACCGCCAAGGCGGAGCGGGAGCACGGCACGGCCGACGTCGACCATGCGCGTGTCGAGGCCGACGTGGAACGGCTGCACACCGTCCTCGACGAGGCGCAGGCCGCCTCAGCGCTGCCCGACGCGCCCGGCGGCCACGCCGCCCTGCACGACCTGGTGGTCCGCCTCCGCCTGCAGGGCTGAGGCCCGGCGCACCTCGAACAGGAAGCCGGCCACACGCGCACGGTCCGGCTCCGGCGGCAGCGGGCTGCCCCACAGGGCCTCCTCGGCCTCGGCCGCCAGCCGGACCATCCACGCCTCGGCCTGCGGCCACGGCACCTCGCCCCGCTTCACCGCGAGCAGCGGCTCGCGCTGGTCGCCGACGTCGATCCGCAGCTCGCCGGTGCGCAGCAGATCCCGGGCGCTCATCAGCAGACGCAGCAGATGCATGGCGTGCTTCCAGCGCGGAGCGCCCGTGCTGCGGATGTCGGCGTCGAGCTTCTTGCGCTGGCCGAGGGCGTACCGGGTGAAGGTGTCGTACGCCTGCCGGGACAGGAACGCGTGCCGCAGCGACAGCAGCTCGCGGCCGGTGTCGTCGGCATGCTCGACCAGCGGGGAGTGCAGGCACTCCAGGATGTTGGGGTTGCCGCGCAGCGCCAGCTCGCAGAACCGCTCCAGCTCCCAGGAGAACTGCTCCTCGCCCGGTCCGTCCACATGCGTCGGCGGCTTCTCGAACCGCCAGAACAGCGGGGTCGGTGCGAGGAACACCCCGCGCCGGTCGGTGTCGCTGGCGTCCGTCGCCAGGCCGAAGGCGCGGGAGCCCATGACACAGGCGTAGACCGTGTGGTCGCGTACGAGGTCCTGCGGATGCATTCCGGGAGCGTACGCGGCCCCTTAGCCCAGGTGGATGGAATTTCCGTGCACGGTGATCGACTCCTCGGCCAGCGGCCTGGTGGCGGGGCCGTGGGCCACCGAGCCGTCGGCGATGCGGAACCTGCTGCCGTGACAGGGACAGTCGATGGTGCCGTCGGCGACCTTGCTCACCGTGCAGCCCTGGTGCGTGCAGACCGCCGAGAAGGCCTTGAAGTCACCCTTCTTCGGCTGGGTGACCACGATCTTCTCCTTCTTGAAGACCTTGCCCCCGCCCTCCGGGATGTCGCTGGTGTCGGCCAGCTGTCTGCGGGCCGGGGAAGCCGGCAGCCGCCCGGCGGTGGCTTCCGATGACGACGTGGAGCCGCTCTCGTCGCCGCTGCTGCCGCATCCCACACATCCCAGGGCGAGCGCACCGGCGCCCGTCGCGAGTACCGTCCGCCGCGTCGCGGGCTGGGTCATGTCACGCCTCCGTACAGACGTAGAGAATCGATGGATACCGGAACTTTTCGCATCGTCTCAGCGTGCGGGCGGCGCACGCCCGCCCCGCGCGGGCTGACTACGCTGGACGGACCAAGAACACACACGCAGGCAGCGAGGAGCAGCGCCGTGGCGGTACGAGCGGTCCGGGGGGCCGTCCAACTGGAACGGGACGAGGCCGGACACATGGAGGAGCAGGTCGGGGCCCTGCTCACCGCCGTCCTGGAGCGGAACGGGCTGACCGTCGACGACCTGATCAGCATCTGGTTCACGGCCACCCCCGACCTGCACAGCGACTTCCCGGCCGCTGCCGCCCGCAAGCTCGGCATCGTGGACGTCCCCCTCATCTGCGCCCAGGAACTCGACGTCGAGGGCGCCATGCCCCGGGTCGTGCGGATCCTCGCGCACATCGCGTCGGACAAGCCCCGCGCCGACATCAGTCACGTCTACCTCGGCGCCGCCGCCGCCCTGCGCAAGGACATCGCCCAGTGAGATCCGCACTCGTCATCGGCACCGGCCTCATCGGCACCTCCGCCGCGCTGGCCCTCGTGCAGCGCGGTGTCACCGTCCACCTCACCGACCACGACCCCGCGCAGGCCCGTACGGCCGCCGCGCTGGGCGCCGGCACCGACGAGGCACCCGACGGCCCGGTCGACCTGGCGCTCGTGGCCGCCCCGCCCGCCCATGTGGCCCGGGTGGTCGCCGACGCCATGCGCCGGGGCGTGGCCCGCGGCTACCTGGACGTCGCCAGCGTCAAGGGCGGCCCGCGCCGCGAGCTGGAGGCGCTCGGCCTCGACCTCACGGCGTACATCGGCACCCACCCCATGTCCGGCCGGGAGAAGTCCGGTCCGCTGGCCGCCACCGCGGACCTGTTCGAGGGCCGCCCCTGGGTGCTCACGCCGACCCGCGACACCGACACCGAGGTGCTGAACCTCGCCCTGGAACTGGTCTCGCACTGCCGGGCCGTACCGGTCGTCATGGACGCCGACGCCCACGACCGCGCCGTCGCCCTCGTCTCCCACATGCCGCACCTGGTGTCCAGCCTGGTCGCCGCGCGGCTGGAGCACGCCGAGGAGACCGCCGTACGGCTGTGCGGACAGGGCATCCGGGACGTGACCCGGATCGCCGCCTCCGACCCGCGGATGTGGATCGACATCCTCTCCGCGAACCCGGGCCCGGTCGCCGACCTGCTCGCCGACGTCGCCGCCGATCTGGACGAGACCGTCCAGGCGCTGCGCGCCCTGCAGTCCTCCGACGAGGACAAGCGGCGCACGGGCGGCACCGGCATCGAGGACGTGCTGCGCCGTGGGAACGCCGGCCAGGTGCGGGTACCCGGCAAGCACGGCAGCGCCCCGCGCGTGTACGAGACGGTCGTCGTCCTCATCGACGACCAGCCCGGCCAGCTCGCCCGGATCTTCGCCGACGCGGACCGGGCCCGGGTCAACATCGAGGACGTCCGGATCGAGCATGCGACGGGTCAGCAGGCCGGTCTGGTCCAGCTCAGCGTGGAGCCGAGCGCGGCGGCCGTCCTGACGGAGGCGTTGCGGGAGCGGGGCTGGGCGCTGCGGCAGTAGGGCCGGGCCCGGCCTCCCCGCGTGCGTCCGGACGAGTGACCCGTACCCAGTAACCTTGTGCAGGGCGCTCTCGCTCCCCGCACCCCGCCAGCACCGCACCAGGAAGGTGTCCCCCGTGGAAAACGGCGCCGCCGCCAAGCCCGTGATCGTCGCGATCGACGGTCCCTCCGGCACGGGCAAGTCGAGCACGTCGAAGTCCGTGGCCGCCCAGCTCGGCCTGAGCTACCTGGACACCGGCGCCCAGTACCGGGCGATCACCTGGTGGATGGTGACCAACGGCATCGACCTGGAGGACCCGACCGCCGTCGCGGCCGTCGCCGGCAAGCCGGACATCGTCTCCGGCACCGACCCGGACAAGCCGACGATCACGGTCGACGGCATCGACGTGGCGGCCGCGATCCGCACCCACGAGGTCACCTCCCGGGTCAGCGCGGTCAGCGCGGTGCCCGAGGTGCGCGCCCGGATCACCGAGCTGCAGCGCTCCCTGGCCGCGGGCGCCGAGCACGGCATCGTGGTCGAGGGCCGGGACATCGGTACGACCGTCCTGCCGGACGCCGACCTGAAGATCTTCCTCACCGCTTCCCCGGAGGCGCGCGCGGCCCGTCGCAGCGGCGAGCTGAACGGTGCCGACGTCAACGCCACCCGCGAGGCCCTGATCAAGCGGGACGCGGCCGACTCCAGCCGCAAGACCTCGCCGCTCGCCAAGGCCGACGACGCGGTCGAGGTGGACACCACCGAACTCACCCTCGCCCAGGTCATCGAGTGCGTCGTCACCCTGGTCGAGGAGAAGCGAGCCGGGAAGTGAGCCTTCCGCCGGTTCCCTCGGAGCGGGGCGCCGAGGTCGGCCGGCGCATCGGCGTCGGCCTGATGTACGGGCTGTGGAAGCCGCGCGTGCTCGGCGCCTGGAAGCTGCCCGCCACCGGCCCGGTGATCCTCGCGGTGAACCACAGCCACAACATCGACGGCCCGATGGTCATGGGCGTGTCGCCCCGGCCCACGCACTTCCTGATCAAGAAGGAGGCGTTCGTCGGGCCGCTGGACCCCTTCCTGACCGGCATCGGCCAGCTGAAGGTGGACCGCACGGCCGCCGACCGCACCGCGATCACCCAGGCCCTCGGCGTGCTGGAGGCCGGGGGAGTACTGGGCATCTTTCCCGAGGGCACCCGGGGCGAGGGCGACTTCGCCTCGCTGCGCGCCGGGCTCGCCTACTTCGCGGTCCGCAGCGGGGCGCCGATCGTCCCCGTGGCCGTCCTGGGAAGCTCCGGGCGGCCGGGACGGTTGACAAAGGCACTGCCCCCGCTGCGCTCCCAAATCGACGTCGTCTTCGGCGACCCCTTCGAGGCGGGCGACGGCACCGGGCGGCGCACCCGCAAGGCGCTCGACGAGGCGACCGAGCGCATCCAGAAACAGCTCACCAGCCACCTGGAAAACGCCAGGCGCCTGACCGGGCGCTCGGCGACACTTGAGTAGTGGATCAGCCCACCAGGGCCGCTCCACCGATCACCACGATGAACGACGAGGTACGGACTTCATGAACGACCACATCCAGCCCGACGGCTCGGACGCGTACGAGACCGCGCACGAGTACGATCACGGGGCTCTCGGCGACGCCGAGTACGCGGAGTTCATGGAGCTCGCCGCGGAAGAAGGCTTCGACATCGAGGACGTCGAGGGCGCCATCGAGGCGGCGGGCCACGGCCCGCTGCCCGTGCTCGCCGTCGTCGGCCGCCCCAATGTCGGCAAGTCGACCCTGGTGAACCGGATCATCGGCCGCCGCGAGGCGGTCGTCGAGGACAAGCCGGGCGTCACCCGCGACCGCGTCACCTACGAGGCCGAGTGGGCCGGCCGCCGCTTCAAGGTCGTCGACACCGGCGGCTGGGAGCAGGACGTCCTCGGCATCGACGCCTCCGTGGCCGCGCAGGCCGAGTACGCGATCGAGGCGGCCGACGCGGTCGTCTTCGTCGTGGACGCCAAGGTCGGCGCGACCGACACCGACGAGGCGGTCGTCCGGCTGCTGCGCAAGGCCGGCAAGCCGGTCGTGCTGTGCGCCAACAAGGTCGACGGCCCGAGCGGCGAGGCCGACGCGGCCTACCTGTGGAACCTGGGCCTCGGCGAGCCGCACCCGGTCTCCGCGCTGCACGGCCGCGGCACCGGCGACATGCTGGACTCCGTCCTGGAGGCGCTGCCCGAGGCGCCCGAGCAGAGCTTCGGCACCGCGATCGGCGGCCCCCGCCGCATCGCCCTGATCGGCCGCCCGAACGTCGGCAAGTCCTCGCTGCTGAACAAGGTGGCAGGCGAGGAGCGCGTCGTCGTCAACGAGCTGGCGGGCACCACCCGCGACCCGGTCGACGAGATGATCGAACTCGGCGGCGTGACCTGGAAGTTCGTGGACACCGCCGGTATCCGCAAGCGGGTCCACCTCCAGCAGGGCGCCGACTACTACGCCTCCCTGCGCACGGCCGCCGCCGTGGAGAAGGCCGAGGTCGCGGTCGTCCTGATCGACGCCTCCGAGAACATCTCCGTGCAGGACCAGCGGATCATCACCATGGCCGTCGAGGCGGGCCGCGCGATGGTCATCGCCTACAACAAGTGGGACACCCTCGACGAGGAGCGCCGCTACTACCTGGAGCGGGAGATCGAGACCGAGCTGGGCCAGGTCGCCTGGGCCCCGCGCGTGAACGTCTCGGCCCGCACCGGCCGGCACATGGAGAAGCTGGTCCCGGCGATCGAGACGGCCCTCGCCGGCTGGGAGACCCGCGTGCCCACCGGCCGCCTCAACGCCTTCCTCGGCGAGCTGGTCTCGGCCCACCCGCACCCCGTCCGGGGCGGCAAGCAGCCGCGCATCCTGTTCGGCACCCAGGCCGGCACCAAGCCCCCGCGGTTCGTGCTCTTCGCCTCCGGCTTCATCGAAGCGGGCTACCGGCGCTTCATCGAGCGCCGTCTGCGCGAGGAGTTCGGCTTCGAGGGCACCCCGATCCACATCTCGGTGCGGGTACGCGAGAAGCGCGGCACGAAGAAGAAGTGACAGCGGTACGACAGGAAGGGCGGCCCCTGGCTCACCAGGGGCCGCCCTTCGCCGTCCGTGGGCCCGTCACAGGCCCCGGCGCGGCCCCGGTGGCAGCGCCGCCGGCTGGTAGCCGGTCCCGCTGTCCTGCTGCCGTCCCAGCGTGCCCACCCGCTGCCACTGCGACTGCTGCCGGGCGCTGTACGCCCCCGCGCTGTAGGCGCTGTACGAGCTGCTGAACGACCCCGCCCGGTGCCCGCCGTAGCTGCCCATGCCGTCCGGGAAGTCCCCGAAGGCGCTGAACCTCAGGTCCTCCTCACCGCTGCGGTCTCCCGGCAGGGTGCGGAAGGTCTTGACCCACTCCGCGTAGAGCGTGTCGTAGATCGGCGTGGCCGACGTCCCGCCGGCCGGCTCGTGCGCCGTCCGGGCGGACGGGACGGAGGCGTAGGAGGACCGACGGGGAGGCGGGGTGTCGTATGCGTGCACGTATGTCCAAACGACCGGGACGTCAAAGAGATGCGGTTCCGCAACCCCCTCAGGGGCGCGCGGAACGGCGCGGGAAACCACACCGGATCCGCAGCCGCCGAACGACCCGCACCCCCTGCCCGGTGGGCGGTCACGTACCCGCGAGCGGCAGCGCCGCCGCCACCAGCTTCCCGTTCGCGGCCGCCTTGTCCAGTGCGTCCCG
This sequence comes from Streptomyces sp. NPDC027663, assembly GCF_055566415.1. Taxonomy (NCBI): domain Bacteria; kingdom Bacillati; phylum Actinomycetota; class Actinomycetes; order Kitasatosporales; family Streptomycetaceae; genus Streptomyces; species Streptomyces sp. NPDC027663. Next base: position 39,385 of record NZ_JBVHSK010000005.1, read on the forward strand.
CAGGAGGTCCTCCCGGGGCTGACGCCCGATCGACCCCACCGGTGCCGCGAACATGAGCACCTGCTGGTGCTTGTTCGCCGCGGCCCGCCAGCTGTCGGTCACCTGGAGCGGCTGGTGCGCCTGCCACCAGGCCACCGGCTGTCCGCCGACCGCCGACGGCTGCAGCACTGCGTGCAGCTGTCCCACGGCCAGCAGCACGGACCAGCCGTGCAGCACCGGAGGAACCGACGCCAGCGCGGTCACCGGCATGAAGCCCTGCTCGATGAGGAGCGGAAGGAAGTCGTCGCCGGCCCCGATGGTGCCCGGGCGGACGATCGGCGAGGTCGGCTCGACGACGAGCGCGGGATGCAACTCGCCCTCGATCAGGACGAGTCCGCTGGTCACGCCGAGCACCGCCTGCTCGGGTACGGCCTGCTGCGGCCGGCCGCCCGCGGTCGCCCCGGCCATGTCCCCGCCGGCCGCGCCGATGGAGCGCACGGCGCCCTGCAACTGCTCCTCGGTGACCTGGACGACCTGCGAGGGCAGGCAGCTCGCGTGGGCGAAGGCGAGGACGGCGGTCTCGTCGCCGATGAACAGAACGGTGCTGGTGCGCTCCTGCTCGGAGTCGCCCGGGGTGCGACAGGACGTGCAGTCGTAACTGCCCGGGGCGTTCTCTCCGGCGAGCAGCCGGTCGGCTTCTTCGTCGCCGATCTCGGCGCGTACGGCGTCGCTGACGTCGAGCATGCGCGGCACGGTGGCTCCCTCGGGATGCGGTGCTGGGTCGGCCGGGTGGCTCCCGGCCGATGAGCCCCGGGGTTCCGGGCTCATGAAGAAGACAACGGACGTCCTGTGGTGGGAGTCACGCCCCGCGTCGAACCGGTTCGAACCTTCCACCGCACAGGGTCACCTTGTGTGCGGAACCGGCCACTCATCGTCAACTCCGCGCCATGTCAAGGAACTTGATTGGGTGAAGTGGGTCACAGATCGCTTCAGTCGATGGTCGACAAATCATGAAATCAGTGCATGTAGTGGGTGGCCGAAAATCGCCGATACCCTCGGTAACCGTCAACTGGCCTGGAAGGACGGCGACTTGGTTGATTCCGGCTGCTCGTCCTCCTTACATTCCTCCGCCGTGTGCAACGAGCACCGCTCGGGTACGTCCGCCGGCCGGCACCGGCAGAGCACGATCACCGCACCGGTGACGGCGGACGGGGGCGGGCGCGAGGAACCGCGGCCATACGCGGGGATCTGCGCCGGCCTTGGGGGAGCCCGGGTTCGTGGAGAGGGAACTACATGTCCGAGTGTGCCGATACCAGCCGCACCACCGCCCGTAACGACAGCGCCCGCAAGGGCCGTACGACCGCAGCGCTCGCCGGAGCCGCACTGCTGGCCCCGCTGGGACTGCTCGCCGCGACCGGAAACGCCGTCGCGGCGGACAACGGAGTGTGGGACCGCATCGCCCAGTGCGAGAGCGGCGGCAACTGGCACATCAACACCGGCAACGGCTACTACGGCGGGCTCCAGTTCTCCGCCGGCACCTGGCGCGCGTACGGCGGCACCGCCTACGCCCCGACGGCCGACCAGGCCTCCAGGAGCGCGCAGATCGCCGTCGCCACCAAGGTCCAGCGCGCCCAGGGCTGGGGCGCCTGGCCGGTCTGCTCGTCCCGCGCCGGAGCCTCCGGCGCCGCCCCGGCAGCCTCCTCGGGCACGCCGTCCCGGCAGAGCGCGACGACGAAGTCCGCCCCGGCGAAGCCGGCCCCGGCCACGTCCGCCCCGGCGAAGACGCCGGAGCGCCCGACGGCCCACACGGGCCGCGGCAGCTCCCGCGGTGACTACACCGTCCGCGAGGGCGACACCCTGAGCATCATCGCCGCCCGGCACGGAACCACCTGGCAGCGGATCTACGCCGCCAACAAGGCCGTCATCGGCACCGACCCCGACCTGATCGTGCCCGGCCAGCGCCTCGAACTCTGAGTGCCGGTCACCGCGCAGGCGTACAGCCGCTGTCCCGGTCGGGGGCAGCGGCTGTACGCACCGTCGGCGGACTCGCCCCCTGTCCAGGACCTCGGCACGACCGCTGTCTGTGTTCGGGTGCCCGGGCCGGCCGGACCGGCCGAGGCGATCAGGTCTGTCAGGAACCGGCTTGATGCCGCTTGGGCTCCGGCTGCGGAGCCTGGGCCGCGTACTCCGGGTGGTGCAGGTCGAACGCCGGGGACTCCGAGCGGATCCGGGGCAGGGTGACGAAGTTGTGCCGGGGCGGCGGGCAGGATGTCGCCCACTCCAGGGAGCGGCCCCAGCCCCAGGGGTCGTCGGTGTCCACCTTCTCGCCGTACATGGCGGTCTTCCACACGTTGTAGAGGAACGGCAGCGTCGACAGGCCGAGCAGGAAGGCACCGATCGTCGAGACCGTGTTGAGCGTGGTGAACCCGTCGGCCGCCAGATAGTCGGCGTACCGGCGGGGCATGCCCTCGGCACCCAGCCAGTGCTGTACCAGGAAGGTGGTGTGGAAGCCGGTGAACAGGGTCCAGAACTGGATCTTCCCGAGCCGCTCGTCCAGCATCTTCCCGGTGAACTTCGGCCACCAGAAGGAGAAGCCGCCGAAGACCGCGAAGACGACCGTGCCGAAGACGACGTAGTGGAAGTGGGCCACCACGAAGTACGAGTCGGTCACGTGGAAATCCATCGGCGGCGACGCCAGGATCACTCCGGTCAGGCCCCCGAACAGGAACGTCACGAGGAAGCCCAGCGCCCACAGCATCGGCGTCTCGAAGGACAGCGAGCCCTTGATCATCGTGCCGGCCCAGTTGAAGAACTTCACTCCCGTCGGCACGGCGATCAGGAACGACATCAGGGAGAAGTACGGCAGCAGCACCGCACCGGTCGCGAACATGTGGTGCGCCCACACCACGATCGACAGCCCGGTGATCGCCATCGTCGCGCCGACCAGCGTCAGATAGCCGAAGATCGGCTTGCGGCTGAAGACCGGGATGATCTCCGTGATGATCCCGAAGAACGGCAGCGCGATGATGTAGACCTCGGGGTGCCCGAAGAACCAGAACAGGTGCTGCCACAGCAGCGCCCCGCCGTTGGCGGCCTCGAACACCTGCGCGCCGAACCGCCGGTCCGCCTCCAGTACCAGCAGCGCCGCGGCCAGCACCGGGAACGCCATCAGGATCAGGATCGACGTGAACAGGGTGTTCCAGGTGAAGATCGGCATCCGGAACATCGTCATGCCCGGCGCCCGCATCCCGATGATGGTGGTGACGAAGTTGACCGCGCCGAGGATGGTCCCGAAGCCCGCCAGCGCGAGCCCCATGATCCACAGGTCCGGGCCGACGCCGGGGGAGTGCGTGATGTCGTTGAGCGGCGCGTAGGCGAACCAGCCGAAGGCGGCCGGCCCGGCGGGCACCGCCAGCGAGCCCAGCACGATCAGCCCGCCGAACGCGAACAGCCAGTACGACAGCATGTTCAGTCGCGGGAAGGCCACGTCGGGGGAACCGATCTGCAACGGCATCAGCTCGTTGGCGAAGCCCGCGAAGCTCGGGGTCGCGAACAGCAGCAGCATGATCGTGCCGTGCAGCGTGAAGAGCTGGTTGAACTGGTTGTTGTCGACGAGCTGCAGCCCGGGCCGGGCGAGTTCCGCGCGCATCACCAGCGCCATGACCCCGCCGGCCAGGAAGAACCCGAACGACGTGATCAGGTACAGGTGGCCGATCTTCTTGTGGTCGGTGGTGGTGAGCCAGTCCACCACCAGCCGGCCGCCCCGGCTGCCGCGCGCCGGCCGCGCCGTCGCTCCCACGGTCTGGGTCCCCATCGCTCGCCCCTTCGCATCGTCGCGCCCGGGCCCGCCACAGCCCGCGGCACGCGTACCCGCGAGCTGCCGCCATGATGCTCGCGGGGCCGTTGCTCCCACCGGGGGCCACAGCGGGCGTGTGCTGAATCCGTGAAATTCCTATGCGGCGTCAGCTGCTGTGGCACCGCACCGGATGCCGGGGAATCGCGCCCCGGGCCCGCCCCGATCCCCTCTGCGGCACTTTCCGCCGGGTATTGGGAAGCGGCATCGCGACACGCGTGAATTTCGTTCGATTACCCCGGTAAGCCGTATGGAAACCCCCGTACGTGTGAAGCCCGCCGCGGCAGCGGCTGTTGTCACGACGGCTGAAACAGGACCGGGGAGCTGTGACAGAAGTGTGACCGGAGCCGGATACGGCTCTTACCCGGCTGTGCCCGGCTTCCGTCACCGCATGATGCGGCCTAGCGTGGCGGCATGGCACCGATTCCCACTCCGCCAGCGGAGCCCCAGGACAGTCCGGACGGGTACGTCGGCCTCGACGCCGCGAACGCCGAGCGGCTCGCTCGGCAGCGGGGCTGGCCGACGGTGCGGTCGCTGCCACCGGGCGCGATCATCACCATGGAGTACCGGGTGGGCCGGCTCAACTTCGAGGTGCGGGACGGCCGGGTGGTCCGCGCGTGGAAGGGCTAGCAGGTCGCCCTTCGTCCTGTGCGGCTTCGCCGTGGCCGGTCGCGCCCACGCGGCGCCGCCGCATGCCGGTACGTCCCGCGCCCCGCAGACCGGGCGCGGCACGCGAAGGCCCCGCCTCCCTCCGGGAGACGGGGCCTTCGCCGTGCGGGACGGCCGTGCGTACCGGTCCCGTTCCCGTTCCTGCCGTCAGCCGCCCGTCAGCGGACGGGCGGGCTGGGAGGCACCGCGCGGGAGACGATCGGCGTGCGGCGGGCGGCGGCTGCCGACCGGAGTGACCGGGGTGCGTTCCGAACGGGCCGTGTGCCGTGCGGGGGACACGTGCACCGGGCCCCGGGAGGCCCGGGTCGAGGAGACCGGCTCGCGGGCCGGTGCCGGCTGCTCCGCCGGTGTGGTGCGCGGCTTGAGCACCACGGTGACCGGGACGGCCGGCGCGGGCAGACCGCGGCGGGCGCGCCAGCGGTCGCGCAGGTCGAAGAGCCACAGCTCGGCCTTGGCGATCAGCGGCTCGAACCAGGGCAGGGCGAGCAGGATCAGCAGGCCCGCGGCCCAGCCCAGCAACACGTCGCTCAGCCAGTGCGTACCGAGATAGACGGTGGTGAGGCCGACGCCGAGCGAGACGACCGCGGAGAGGGCCGACAGCCAGCGGCGCGCTGTCGGGGTGGAGGCCAGATACGCCAGGATTCCCCAGGTCACCACCGCGTTGGCGGTGTGCCCGCTGGGGAATATATCGCCGCCGAGGCCCATCTCGTTCGAGCCGATCACGGTGGCGTAGTGCGGACCGAGCCGCCCCATGCCGATCTTCGCGGCGCCGACCGTGATGTTCAGCAGGAGCAGCGAGGTCGCCAGGGTGAGCAGCGGGCGGAGCGTGTGCTGCCGCCAGGAGCGCCAGCCGAGCCAGGCCGCGACCATCACGGCGGTGGGGCCGCGCTGGCCGAGCACCACGTAGTAGTCGAGGAAGGCGTGGATGGACGGCCACTGCTGGTACGGCCGGAAGAACATGACCTGCCAGTCGAGCCGGACCAGCCAGGAGGTGATCACCACGGCCCAGACGATCGCCAGGTAAAAGGCGAGGGTCGCGGCGAACAGCACGACCCGGTGCCGGCTCATCCGCGGCACATCGATGTGAGCCGGTCGTTCCGGCTCACGGTCCAGCCTGGCGAACACCCGGTCCAGACGCCGGGTGAGGTTTCGTTCGGTACGCACCCAATCGACGTTACAGCGAGTGAGCTGTGTTCCCGGTCGAAACAGCGGCTTTGTGATGACGATGTGATGTGGGAAACCTCTCAAGGGCGGCCCGAATTCCGGTGTTTCCGCAATCCGGTGACACCGCCCCCGGCAATTCCTTTGATCATGCCGGGTGTTGTTTATATGGCGCTTATGAATGCGTTAACCCTGGCCTTGGGCGGAATTCTCCGGGGCGTCATCGGCCGACCGAGTCGATCATGGTGGACCGGAACCGTTCAGCCAGAACGCCCCGTAGACCGCGGCCGCGACCGCCAGTGCGCCCGTGACCAGGGCGGACCGGGACGTGCGCAGTCGGGCCAGCGCGCAGGCGAGCGGCAGCAGCACCGGGAAGGCCGGCATCAGCAGCCGGGGCTTGGAGCCGAAGTAGCTCGACGCGCACAGGGCGAGCGCGAGCACCACACCCGTGTACACCAGCAGTTCGACCGGCTGCCGCCCGCGGACCCCGCTGACGTACAGCCAGATCAGCAGGGCGACGCCGATGATCAGGCCGAGCCCGGCGAGCGCCGACGGAAATGACGTGAACTTGTCGGCCACGAAACAGGCGAAGGCGTAGCCCCCGTCGAAACCGTTGCGCCATCCGGCCTGGACGTCCAGATAACCGAGCGGGCCCTTGCCGGTGCGCCGGCCGACCCAGAGGACGTACCCGGCGGCGCCGAGCGGAGCGAGCAACAAGCCCAGCGCACGGCGCGGGACGGGGGCGTACGGGGTGTCACATGCGCCTGCTGGGAAAAGAGGGGCTCGTGTGACGGGCAGTGCGCCGGGGGCGTGTTCGTCGTCACCTGCGCCCGGCGTGCGTTTCGCGCTGCGCTCTCGCACGAACGAGACCACGCCCGCCACCCACACCGCGGCGACCACCGCCGCCCCCACCGGCCGGGTGAGCCCCGCCAGCGCGGCCAGCACGCCGGCACTCACCCATCGCCCGGTCAGTACCGCGTACAGCGACCAGGCCGCCAGCGCCGTGAAGAGCGACTCGCTGTACGCCATCGACTGCACGATCCCGACCGGCAGCACCGCCCACAGCAGCACCGCACAGGTGCCCACCCGGGGGCCGTAGACCCGGTCCGCGACCGCGAAGACGCCGGCCGCTGCGGCCAGCGACGCCAGCAGGCTCACCACGAAGCCGGCGCTCGCGTACGACAGCGGCGTGACCGTGTGCAGCAGCCGCTCCAGCCCCGGCAGCAGTGGAAAGAACGCCAGGTTGGAGTGGACGTCCCCGTTCGGCAGCCGTACCTCGTAGCCGTAGCCCAGCTCCGCGACCCGCGCGTACCAAAGCGAGTCCCAGCGGGCGGTCAGCAAGGTGTACGCGCTCTTGCCGCGTGCGGTGCTCCACACCGCCAGCACGGCGAGCGCGAAGACGCGCACCGCCGCATAGCCCGCAAGAGCCGGAGCGGCCCGGCGCAGAAGGGGGGCGTGCGGGGGTGCCACGCGCGTTGCAAGTTCGGTCACGGGCTCGATTATCGACGGCGCGGAGAACCGGACCGGCCACCGGGGCGTGGTCAAGAGAGGGCGACGTGGCGTACGCCACATGGGTTCCCTCGTGCGTGTGAGAGGTCCGCCACGTGACCGCGCGGTGAACTCGCGTACGCTGACGAGTCACCCGCGTGGGTTCGCGCGGGCCGGAGACACCGCTCCTCTCCGGCCGTACGACAGGGAGTCCCCACCCCGTCGGTCCGCCCCACGCGAGGGATCATCTGGGAGGTACGTACATGTCCGGGACGACCACGGCTGCCGTACGGCCGCGCCGTCGGACGGCCGGGGCCGGTGCCAACCGCTGGGTCGTCCTCGTCGTCCTCTGCGTGAGCCTGCTGCTGGTCGCCCTGGACGCGACCGTGCTGCATGTGGCGGTCCCCGCCGTCACCGAGGACCTCAGGCCCGGCGCCGTAGAACTGCTCTGGATCGTCGACGTCTATCCGCTGGTCTGCGCCTCGCTGCTGATCCTCTTCGGCACCCTCGGCGACCGGGTCGGCCGCAGACGCGTCCTGCTGCTCGGCTACGGCCTGTTCGGTGTCGCCTCCGCCGTGGCCGCGTTCGCGCAGACCGCCGAGATGCTCATCCTGGCCCGCGCGCTGCTCGGCGTCGGCGGCGCCATGATCATGCCCGCGACGCTGTCGATCCTCCGCCTGGTCTTCCCCGACCGGCGCGAGCGCGCCCTCGCCATCGGTATCTGGAGTGCGGTGGCGGCGGTCGGCGCGGCGGTGGGACCACTGCTCGGCGGGTTCCTGCTGGAGCACTTCTGGTGGGGTGCGGTCTTCCTGATCAACATCCCGCTGATGCTGGTCAGCCTGCCGGTCGGCCGGATCCTGCTGCCCGAGTCCCGTGGCGACCGCGACGGACCGTGGGACGTGAGCGGCGCGCTGACGGCGGCGGCCGGGCTCTTCGGGGCCGTCCTCGGCGTCAAGCGGCTCGGCGGCGGTGAAACGGCGACGAGCCCGTTCACCCTGCTGCCGCTGCTGGCCGGCGCGGCGCTCCTCTTCTTCTTCGTGCGGCGCCAGCGACGGCACCGGCACCCGCTGGTGGACCTGCGGATGTTCCGCCGGCCCGCGTTCAGCACCTCGGTCGGCTGCATCGTGCTGGCCATGCTCGCCCTGGTCGGCCTGGAGCTGATCGCCGCCCAGTACCTGCAGCTGGTGCTCGGCCTGTCGCCGTTGCAGACCGGTCTGAGGCTGCTGCCGCTGACCGTCGCGGCCATGGCGGCGGGCCTGGCCGGCGCCCGCATGCTGCGCCGCTTCGGACCGCGCCGGATGGTGTGCTTCGGGTTCTGTCTGACGGCGGCCGCGGTGCTGACCCTCACCGCGATGGGCGGCACCGACAACGCCCCGCTGCTGCTCGCCGGGTTCGTGCTGCTGGGCTTCGGCCTGGAGACCACGCTCTTCGGTGCGTACGAGTCGATGCTCAGCGAGGCTCCCGCGGACCAGGCCGGCGGCGCGGCGGCGATCGGCGAGACGTCGTACCAACTCGGCGCCGGTATCGGCATCGCGCTGCTGGGCAGCGTGATGAACGCGGCCTACGCCCCCGGACTGCGGTCCGTGCCGGGCGTGCCTCCGCACGCGTCGGACGCGGCGGGCCACTCGCTCGGCGAGGCCTACGAGGTCGCCGGACGCCTCGGCGGGACCGCCGGGGACGCCCTGCGCCGGGCGGCACAGGACTCCTTCGTGCACGGCCTGCACGTGACCTTGCTGGTGAGCGCGGGCCTGTTGCTGCTGGGCGCGGGGATGGCGCTGCGGCTGCCCCGGATCATGCAGTGCGGCGAGGAACCCGCCGCGGGCGAGCCGGTACTGCCGGCGCCCAGGGACGCGGAGGCGGCGGCCGGGAAGTCGTGGGACGCGGAGGCGGCGGCCGGGAAGCCGCGGGATGCGGAAGTGGCCGCCGGGTCGTCGCGGGTCACCGCCTGACCTCCTCTGGACGTGCGGGAGACTGCACCGTAACGTCGGCCGGAGAGCCGTAACTAGCGCTGCTAGTTTCGCCCGAGTCCGTGTCCCGTGTCCCGGAGGGTGTTCCATGTCCGCGTCCGCGAAGCTGCCCCCGTTCGATGCCGCCGACCCGCTCGGGATCGACGACCTCCTGGAGCCGGAGGACCTGGCCGTCCGGGACACCGTCCGCAGCTGGGCGGCCGACCGCGTACTGCCCTTCGTCGCCGACTGGTACGAGAAGGGCGAGCTGCCCGGGATCCGGGACCTCGCCCGGGAACTCGGCTCCCTGGGCGCCCTCGGGATGTCCCTCACCGGGTACGGCTGCGCGGGCGCGACGGCCGTGCAGTACGGACTGGCCTGTCTCGAACTGGAGGCGGCCGACTCGGGCATCCGGTCGCTGGTCTCCGTGCAGGGCTCCCTCGCGATGTACGCCATCCACCGGTTCGGCAGCGAGGAGCAGAAGGAGCAGTGGCTGCCGCGGATGGCCGCCGGCGAGGTGATCGGCTGCTTCGGCCTGACCGAGCCCGACCACGGCTCCGACCCCGCCTCCATGCGCACCCACGCCAAGCGGGACGGTGGGGGGGACTGGGTCCTCAACGGCCGCAAGATGTGGATCACCAACGGCTCGGTCGCCGGGGTCGCCGTCGTCTGGGCGCAGACCGAGGAGGGCATCCGCGGCTTCGTCGTGCCCACCGACGCGCGCGGCTTCTCGGCACCGGAGATCAAGCACAAGTGGTCCCTGCGCGCCTCCGTCACCAGCGAGCTGGTCCTGGACGACGTACGGCTGCCCGCCACCGCGGTCCTGCCCGAGGGTGCCGGCCTGCGCGGACCGCTCAGTTGTCTGTCGCACGCCCGCTACGGCATCGTCTGGGGCGCGATGGGCGCCGCACGCAGCAGCTTCGAGGCGGCGCTCGACTACGCGAAGTCGCGGGAGCAGTTCGGGCGGCCCATCGGCGGCTTCCAGCTCACCCAGGCCAAGCTCGCCGACATGGCGGTCGAACTGCACAAGGGGATTCTGCTCGCCCACCATCTGGGGCGGCGGATGGACGCCGGCCGGCTGCGTCCCGAGCAGGTCAGCTTCGGCAAGCTGAACAATGTCCGCGAGGCCATCGAGATCTGCCGTACGGCGCGGACGATCCTCGGTGCCAACGGGATCTCCCTGGAGTACCCGGTGATGCGGCACGCGACCAACCTGGAATCGGTGCTCACCTACGAGGGCACCGTCGAGATGCACCAGCTCGTGCTGGGCAAGGCGCTCACCGGGCTCGACGCCTTCCGGTGAGTCCGGTCGAAGGGGGCAGGGCCGGTGCGCGGCCCTGCCTCAGCTCTGGTTGAAGAAGCCGTCCTCGCGGTGCCGCGCGGGCTCGCCGCTGACGATCTCCGTGTTCGCGGGCGTCAGCAGGAAGACGCGGTTCGCCACCCGCTCGATCGTGCCGCGCAGGCCGAAGGTCAGTCCCGCCGCGAAGTCCACGACCCGTTTGGCGTCGCCCGGCTCCATGCCGGTGAGGTTCACGACGACCGGGACACCTTCCCGGAACAGCTCGCCGATGGCGCGGGCGTCCCGGAAGCTGTCCGGGGTGACCGTGCCGATCCGGCGGCCCTTCTCCTCGGCCGTGTCCGTGGCCACCTTCACCCGTGGGTCGGTGACCCAGGCGTCTCCGGACTCGGTGCCCTCGGAGTAGTCGTCGTCGTAGTAGCGCTCGTCATCGTTGTCGTCGACGAGGCCGAGCCACGCACTCGCCTTGCGTACCGATCCCATGGACGCCTCCTCTCACAGCGGTCCTTCTTGCTTTCCGCATCCCTATGGTCATCCATGATGCGGACGGCGCGCCAAGTGGATAGACGCCGCGCGGGGGGTTTGTGACGGTACTGGTGCACAGTCGATCCGTCGAGAGTCCTTGTGCCCCAAGGGTCGCGACTCATACGGCTGCTGACTGAGAGTGAAATATGATTGTACGCGGCGGACGGGTGAAGCCCGGGGCGTATGGGTGAATCCCAACGTCGTACCACAGTACGGGGGATGTTGTGTTCGGAATCGTCAGACCCTGCGCCCACCGGCTCGGCGAGAGCCTCAAGGCCGACTGGATGGCGCACTTGTGCGGGCTCTGCCTCGCCCTGCGCCGTGACCACGGGCAGCTCGCAAGAATTGTCACAAATTACGACGGGCTTCTCATCTCGGTTCTGACGGAGGCGCAGACCGGCCCGGTGGGCGGTGCTCGCCGCACGGCCGGGCCGTGTGCGCTGCGCGGCATGCGGACCGCGTCCGTCGCACAGGGGGAGGGGGCGCGGCTCGCCGCCGCCGTCTCGCTGGTGCTCGCCTCGGCGAAGGTGCGCGACCACGTCGCCGACCGGGACGGACTGCTGGCCCGCAGGCCCGTCGCCGCCGCCGCTCGCCGGGTCGCCGCGAGCTGGGGCCGGGCGGGCGAGCACAGCGGGGCGGCGGTCGGCTTCGACACCGGCGTCCTGGTCGACGCCGTCGACCGGCAGCTCGGCATCGAGACCCTGGCCGGGCCCGGCACCCCGGTCCTGACGGTCACCGAACCGACCGAGACGGCGACGGCCGCCGCCTTCGCGCACACCGCGATGCTGGCCGGGCGGCCGGGCAACGCCGAGCCGCTGGCGGAGGCCGGACGGTTCTTCGGACGGCTCGCGCATCTGCTCGACGCCGTGGAGGACCGGCAGCGTGACGCGGTGTCGGGCGCCTGGAACCCGCTCACCGCCACCGGCACCTCCCTCACCGAGGCACGCCGGCTCGCCGACGACGCCCTGCACGGCATCCGGCTCGCCCTGCGCGCGGCCGAGTTCGGCGACGGCAGGCTCGTCCATCTCCTCCTCGTCCACGAACTGCGGCGCTCGGTGGACCGGGCGTTCGGCACGGCACCGGTGTGCTCCGCGCACCAGCCGGGGGCCGTGCCGCAGGGGCCGTACGGTGCCGGGGTGTCCCAAGGGCCGTACGCCGGCGGGAATCCGCAGGGTGCCGGGGGGCCGTACGCGGGCGGGAACCCGTATGCCGGGGGGCCGTACGCGGGCGGGAACCCGTATGCCGGTGGGCCGTACGCGGGCGGGAACCCGTATGCCGGGGGCGGTGTCGGCTTCGGCGCAGGTGCGGGCTCCGGCGGGAGCGGTGGCGGGGGCGGTGGCGGTTTCGGTGGAGGATTCGAACCCGGGCCCGCCAAGGGGCGGCGTGGTTTCTGGGCGGGCTGCGGGGCGTTCTTCGCGGTGTTCTGCACCTGCAAGATGTGCTGCGCCGAGGAGTACGAGGGGCCGTGGTCCCGCAAGAAGCGGAACGGCTGCTGTCAGTGGTGCGACTGCTCTTGCCCCGGCTGCTGCGACGGCTGTGACTGCTGCTGCCCTTGTGACGGGTGCTAGGAACCGGCGCCGCAGGCGGTGAGAAACGGAGCGGCCGCGGTGATGGCGGCGAACGGTACGAAACGACGATGGGCAGGCGTACGCATCGGGAAGCGGTCTCCTGGAGCTGAAGGGAGTACGGAAACGCGAGGGGAGGGGGCGCGTGTGAAGGCGGCAACAGCAGAATGCGAGGACGCCCGCCGGAAGGGCAGGCGCGCGGCAGGGGGTCAGCTCAACAGGAAGAGGACCACACGCGACCGAAGTCGATGTGGGAGCGCGTGACCAGCCACTGCTGTGGATGCATGGGCCAAGTGGAACAGGCATCCGGTTCCGCGTCAACTGGCTTGAGACGTACGGCTCACACTCCGGACAGCCTTGACAGCGGACCGAAACGCCCCCGTACTCTCGGTGTACGGCCCTGCTGAGGGGCTCGGCCGTGTCCGCGCCGTGCTGCGCGCCCGTGTGAAGGCATCACCCGTTCCGACGATTTCTCGCGTCACGGAGCCTTCGCATGTCATCAGACACCCTTGCCGAAATCCCCACCGCAGCGCGGACACCCGAGCCCGCGGACCTCCCGCGCCTCGTCCCGCGGCGCCGTTACGGCCAGTGGGCGGCAGCCGCAGCCGTCCTCGTCCTGCCCGGGAAAGCCGTCAACGACCTGCTGTTCCCGGCCCGGTCGATCCATCACCGCACCCACCAGGTGATCCCGCTGCTGACGGTCGCCGCCTTCTGGTACTCCGTGGTCACCTCCTTGCTCGGCACCGGCCGGCACTACGTCGAGAAGCACGACGCGCGCGGCGCGGAGTACGCCCGATGAGGCAGCAGCTGGTGATCGTGGGAGCCGGGCCGCGGGGGACCGGCATCATCGAACGCCTCGCCGCCAACGCGCCCGGGATGTACGCCGGTCCGGGCCTCGACATCCACCTGGTCGACCCCCATGCGCCGGGCGGCGGACGCATCTGGCGGCAGACCCAGTCACCGCTGCTGTGGATGAACTCGCAGGCCGAGGACGTCACCATGTTCACCGACGAGACGGTGACCATGGACGGCCCGGTGCGCGAAGGACCGACCCTGCACGAGTGGGCAGGGCTGGACGGCCGTACCTTCCCCGACCGGCAGCTCCAGGGCCGCTATCTGCGCTGGGTCTACGAAAGAGCCCTCGCCGACCTGCCCCCGAACGTCACCGTCCACCACCACCCCCGGCGCGCCCTGCGCGTCGGCGGACCGCGCGAGGGCCGCCAGCAGGTGTGGCTGGAGGGCCGCGCGCGCCCGCTCCTGGCCGATCTGGTGATCCTCGCCCTGGGGCACCTGGACGGCGAACCCGACGCGGAGCAGGCGGAGTTGGCAGCGTACGCCCGGGAACACGGGCTCGTGCACCTGCCGCCCGACTTCACCGCCGACAGCGACCTCTCGTCGCTGCGGCCCGGCGAACCCGTCCTCGTCCGCGGCTTCGGGCTGGCCTTCGTGGACCTGATGGTGCTGCTCACGGAGGGGCGCGGCGGGCGGTACGAGGGGGACGCGTACGTCCCCTCGGGCCGGGAGCCGGTGCTGTACGCCGGCTCCCGGCGCGGAGTGCCGTACCACTCGAAGATCGGCTACGACTGGACCGGCGGCCGGCCCCCGCTGCCCCGCTTCCTGGGCCCCGCGGAGGTGGACCAACTGCTCGCCCGGCCATGGGGGTCTGCCGGTTCGGGCGAAGCCGGGAACGGGGGAAGGTTCGACTTCCGGCACGATGTGTGGCCCCTGGTCGAGAAGGAGCTGGGCTTCGCCCACTATCACCGGCTGTTCACCGCCCACCCCGGGCGTACCGCGATGGCCTGGGCCGACTTCGAGGAGAAGTACGCGGCGGCCGGTGACCCCGCCGAGACCCAGGCGCTGGTCGCCGCCGCCGTACCGGACCCGGCCGACCGGCTCGACCTCGCCGCGCTCGACCACCCGCTGGACGGCCTGCGGTACGCCTCGCACGAGGACTTCCAGGAAGGGCTCAGGGGCTACATCGAGGCCGACCTGACCCGCCGGCACGACCCCGCCCACAGCCCGGACCTGGGAGTCTTCCTCGCCCTGCTCTCCGTCTACGGGCAGCTCGTGCGGCTCGGGGACATCGGGCCCTGGTGGCACGGGTTCTTCAGCTACCTGGCGTCCGGGCCGCCCGGGCCCCGGCTGCGGCAGATGCTCGCACTGTCCCGGGCCGGTCTGCTCAGATTCGTCGGGGCCGACATGTCCGTCACCGCCGAGGACGGGGTGTTCCGGGCCGCCAGCCCCACCGTGCCGGGCTTCTCCGTCGCGGCCCGGGCGCTGGTGGAGGCCCGGCTGCCCGAACCCACCGTCGCCCGTGCCAGGGACAGCCTGCTGCGGGAGCTGCACGCCGACGGCGCCGCCGCGACCCCCGGCGGCCTGCTCCGGGTCGACCCCCACGACGGCCGGATCCTCGACGGCGCCGGGCGCCCGCACCCCCGGCGCTTCGCCCTCGGCCCGTACACCGACACCCGCACTCCGGGCGCCTTCACCCGCCCCCGCACCGGCGGACCCGCGTTCCGGCAGAACGACGCGACCGCCCGGGCGGTGCTGGCCTTCCTGAGCGCCTCACTCGAAAAGGGCCGCTCGCGCGACCGCGAGGCGACGGCCGCCGAGGACCGCTCGCGCTGACCGGTACGCACGGGGCGGAGGCTCATCCGGAAGGGCGACTTCCGGACATTCCCGGGACGTGGGTGGCGCAAAGAGGACGCAGGGGTGCCGACCGCCGGCGAGGCCGACGGCCTGTCCGTGGCCGGCCGGCACGTCTCCGGCGACCGGCTCCGGCGACACGTCGGGCACGGCGATCGAGGCGGGGGAGCGCAAGCCGCTCTGACGTGGGGTGCGGGCGCGGGCGGGCATGGTACGCCGGTGCACGCTGCTGCTTTCGGGTGGTTCCGGGGCGACGGCCGAAAGGCACCCTTGTGCCGACCGGCCGTTCGGCCGAATACTCCCCCTCAGCGCTTGTCAGGGGCATGCGTATTCACATCCGGTCGGCTCCTGGCTGCGCCTCACCGGCCCCGACCCCACGCGGGCCCCCGACTTCCCTTGGAGGGAACGAAACGTGAGGAACAAGCGCACAACTCCCCGCAGAGGCACTGCTAGACGGACCCGGCTGACCGCCGTGGCCGCCGGCTTCCTGGCCGCAGCCGCGTTCGCCGCCCCCACCGCGAACGCCAGCGACGCCCACACGTTCAGCGCCGCCCAGCTCACCAAGGCGAGCGACGCCCTGCTCAAGGCCGACATCGGCGGTACGGCCTGGGCGGTGGACGGCAAGTTGAACCGAGTCGTCGTCACTGTCGACAGCACCGTGTCCAAGGCCGAGATCAACAAGATCAAGAAGCAGGCCGGTGCGGACGCGGGCGCGCTCACCATCAAGCACACCCCCGGTAAGTTCAACAAGCTGATCACCGGCGGCGACGCCATCTACGGCGGTCAGTACCGCTGCTCTCTCGGCTTCAACGTGCACAGCGGCAGCACCTACTACTTCCTGACCGCCGGCCACTGCGGCGAGGTCGCCTCGACCTGGTACGCCAACTCCAGCAAGACGACGGTGCTCGGCACCAATGTCGGCTACAGCTTCCCGGGCAACGACTTCGCACTGGTCCGCTACACCAACTCCTCGATCGCCCACCCCAGCGCGGTCGGCAGCCAGACCATCAGCCGTGCGGCCACCCCGTCCGTGGGGACGACCGTCTACCGGCGCGGGTCGACCACGGGCACGCACAGCGGCCGGGTCACCGCGCTCAACGCCACCGTCAACTACGGCGGCGGTGACATCGTCTACGGCCTGATCCAGACCACGGTCTGCGCCGAGGGCGGCGACAGCGGCGGTCCGCTCTACGCCGGGTCCACCGCCTACGGTCTGACCTCCGGAGGCAGCGGCAACTGCAGCTCCGGCGGCACGACCTTCTTCCAGCCGGTGACCGAGGCGCTGAGCTACTACGGTGTCACCCTGCCCTGACAGTGCCGCAGTCGGCAGCGTCGAGCCCCCGCACGCGCGTCGCGTGCGGGGGCTTCGTGCTGCCGCATTCACACTCCTGGGCGTCGGTTCTCGGCCATGCCTGACGGGTGGGTGTGGTTACTTGTGCGTAGTTTGCAGCGAGGAAGGGGCGCGTAAGCCCGCCCTGCGCGCGTCCTGAAGGCGGCCTTGTGTGCTCGGGCACTGCACCGAGGCCGTCTCCAGCTGGTCGGACTCCTCCGGCAAGGCCATCGGCACGAACGAGCAGTCCAGCTTCCCGGGCGACGACTACGGCCTGGTCAAGTACACGGCTCAGGTGGACCACCCCAGCGAGGCCGACCTCTATGACGGCTCCGTCCAGAAGACCACCGGGGCCGCCGAGGCGACCGTGGGCATGAAGGTCACCCGCAGCGGCTCGACCGCCCAGGTGCACTCCGGCACGGTCACCGGCCTGGACGCCACCGTGAACTACTCCGAGGGCACGGTCGGCGGTCTGATCCAGACCGACGTGTGCGCCGAGCCCGGGGACAGCGGTGGCTCGCTGTTCTCCGGGAGCGATGCCATCGGGCTGACCTCCGGGGGGAGCGGTGACTGCACCACCGGCGGGGAGACGTTCTTCCAGCCGGTGACCGAGGCGCTGTCCGCCACGGGGTCGCAGATCGACTGATTCATCTGCTTGTGGAGCCTCGTCATGGATTGTCCGGGACGAGGCTTTCGTTCTGCTGGACGTCGGAGGGCGGGCGTCGGACGTCGGGCGGTGAGGGCCGGGGTGGTGGGGCCGGGCGGGCAGGGGTGGCGGGCGTCGGCCGCGGAAGCCGGGTGTGCGGCTCGTGCTGCGGCGTCGTGGAGGGGTTTGCGCAGGTGGGAGACCGTGTCGCAGATGTCGTACACACGTTCGAGAATGGGGGTATGGTGGAGGCGGGGAAGTTGGAACTGATGTTCGAGAGTCGTTCGGGACTCACGAGTGCGGGAGGTGCGTGTGCCGGGCTTCGCGCATCTGCACACCGTCTCCGGGTTCTCCCTGAGGTACGGGGCGTCCCATCCGGAGCGGCTGGCCGAGCGCGCCTCGGAGCGGGGCATGGACGCCCTCGCCCTGACCGACCGCGACACCCTCGCCGGCGCGGTGCGCTTCGCCAAGGCCTGTGCCCGGGTGGGCGTCCGTCCGCTGTTCGGGGTGGACCTGGCGGTGGCGGCGAGGGAGGCCGTGCGGCCCGACCGGCGGCGGACGCCGGTGCGCGGCGGTGCCTTCGTGGACGAGTCGGCCCCCCGGGTGACCTTCCTCGCCCGGGACGGTGCCCGCGGGTGGGCCGGTCTGTGCCGACTGGTCTCCGCGGCACATGCGGGTGAGGGGACTCCGCTGCTTCCCTGGGCCGAGAACCAGGGGGACGGTCTGGTGGTACTGCTCGGGCCGGGGTCGGACGTGGGGCGTGCGCTGGCAGCCGGGCGGCCCGACCGGGCGGCGGCCCTGCTGGATTCGTGGCGCGAGGTCCACGGTGACGCGCTGCGGCTGGAGGCCGTCTGGCACGGTCGTACGGGTACCGGAGCCGGTTCCCTGCGGCTCGCCGCCCGTACCGTCGGGTTCGCCGCCGAGCAGGGGGTCCGGCCGGTGCTCAGCAATGCCGTCCGGTATGCCGACCCCGGGCAGGGGCCGGTCGCCGATGTGCTGGATGCCGCTCGGCGCCTGGTGCCGATCGACCCCCGCGGGGAGCTGGACTCCGGCGAGGCCTGGCTGAAGGACGCGCCGGCCATGCTGCAGGTCGCCGAGCGGGTCGTGGAGGCCGCCGGGTACCGGAGGGACACCGCTCACCGGCTGCTGGAGCAGACCCTGGCCGTGGCCGCCGAGTGCCGGGTCGACCCCGAGGGCGGCCTGGGCATCGGCACCGTCCACTTCCCCGAGCCGCACCTCGTCGGCGCCGGCCGGCGCACCGCGCAGCGGGCGCTCGCCTCGCGGGCGACGGCCGGGATGCTGCGGCTCGGGTACGGCACCCGGCGCGCGTACTGGGAGCGGATGCACCATGAGCTGGACATCATCGCCCACCACGGGTTCGCCTCCTACTTCCTGACGGTCGCACAGGTCGTCGATGACGTGAGGGAGATGGGGATCCGGGTGGCCGCGCGTGGCTCCGGGGCCGGCTCGCTCGTCAACCATCTGCTCGGGATCGCGCATGCCGATCCGGTCGAGCACGGGCTGCTGATGGAACGCTTCCTGTCCAAGGAACGCGTCGTGCTGCCCGACATCGACATCGATGTGGAGTCCGCGCGGCGGCTCGAGGTGTACCGGGCGATCATCGGCCGGTTCGGCGAGGAGCGGGTGGCGACCGTCTCCATGCCGGAGACCTACCGGGTGCGGCACGCGATCCGTGACGTGGGTGCCGCGCTGTCCATGGACCCGGCCGAGATCGACCGGGTGGCCAAGTCGTTCCCGCACATCCGGGCGCGTGACGCCCGTGCGGCGCTGGCGGAACTGCCCGAGCTGAAGCGGCTCGCGGGGGAGAAGGAGAAGTACGGCAGGCTGTGGGAGCTGGTGGAGGCGCTCGACGCCCTGCCGCGCGGGATCGCCATGCATCCGTGCGGGGTGCTGCTGTCCGACGCCTCCCTGCTCGCCCGTACGCCGGTGGTGCCGACCAGCGGTGAGGGGCTGCCCATGTCGCAGTTCGACAAGGAGGACGTGGAGGACCTCGGGCTGCTCAAGCTGGACGTGCTGGGCGTGCGGATGCAGTCGGCGATGGCCCATGCGGTCGCCGAGGTGGAGCGGGCGACCGGGGAGCGGATCGAGCTGGACGCGGTGCCGGCCGGGGACGCGGAGACGTACCGGCTGATCCGGTCCACCGAGACGCTGGGGTGCTTCCAGATCGAGTCGCCGGGACAGCGGGACCTGGTGGGCCGGCTGCAGCCGAGCACCTTCCACGACCTGGTCGTCGACATCTCCCTCTTCCGGCCCGGGCCGGTCGCCGCCGACATGGTGCGGCCCTTCATCGAGGCGCGGCACGGGCGGGCGCCGGTGCGCTGTCCGCACCCGGATCTGGAGGAGCCGCTGAAGGGGACGTACGGGGTCGTCGTCTTCCACGAGCAGGTCATCGACATCGTCGCCGTCATGACCGGCTGCGGCCGGGGCGAGGCCGACCGGGTGCGGCGCGGGCTGTCCGACCCGGAGTCGCAGGGGCGGATCAAGGTGTGGTTCGCACAGCAGGCCGCGGCCAGGGGGTACAACGCGGAGACGATCCAGCGGACCTGGGAGATCGTGGAGGCCTTCGGGTCGTACGGCTTCTGCAAGGCGCACGCCGTCGCCTTCGCCGTGCCCACCTATCAGTCGGCCTGGCTGAAAGCGCATCACCCTGCCGCCTTCTACGCGGGGCTGCTCACGCACGACCCCGGGATGTACCCGAAGCGGCTGCTGCTGGCCGACGCCCGGCGGCGCGGGGTGCCGATCCTGCCGCTGGACGTCAACGTGTCCGGGGTCGCACACAGGATCGAACTGGTGTCTGAATCACCGGAGGTGTGGGGGCTGCGGCTCGCCCTGTCCGACGTGCACGGCATCAGCGAGGCCGAGGCGAAGCGGATCGCGGACGGGCAGCCGTACGCCTCGCTGGTGGACTTCTGGGAGCGGGCCCGGCCCAGCCGGCCGCTGGCGGGACGCCTCGCCCAGGTGGGCGCGCTGGACGCGTTCGGCGCCAACCGGCGTGACCTGCAACTGCACCTGACCGAGCTGCACCGGGGCGCCCGGGGCGGCGGCGGGGGACAGCTCCCGATGGCGGGCGGCCGGAAGACCGCACCGGCCGGCCTGCCGGACCTGACGTCGGCGGAGAAGCTCAGCGCCGAGCTGGGCGTGCTGTCCATGGACGCCTCGCGCAATCTGATGGACGACCACCGGGAGTTCCTGGAGGAACTGGGCGTGGTCTCCGCGCGCCGGCTGCGCGAGGCCCGGCACGGCGAGACCGTGCTGGTCGCGGGCGCCAAGGCGGCCACCCAGACCCCGCCGATCCGCTCCGGCAAGCGGGTCATCTTCTCCACCCTGGACGACGGCACGGGCCTGGTCGACCTCGCGTTCTTCGACGACTCGCACGACGCCTGCGCCCACACCGTCTTCCACTCCTGGCTGCTGCTGGTGCGCGGAGTGGTGCAGCGGCGCGGCCCGCGCAGCCTCAGTGTGGTCGGCTCCGCCGCCTGGAACCTCGCCGAACTGGTCGGCGTGCGGGACGAGGAGGGACTCGACGGGGTCGCGGCCCGGCTGGCCGGAGCCGCCGGCCCGGCCGGGGACGGGCCTTCGGCGGGAGGCGACGGCGGTCCCTCCCGGACCCGGCTCGCCGGTTCCGACGGGTTGCCCGCACCGGCCGGCTCCGCGGCCCGTGACCCGATGGAGGCCCGGACGATCCGCATGCCCACGGGGTACGAGATGCACCCCTGGGCCGATCTGCGGCCCGCGGGCGAGGACGCCGCGCAAGGGCCCGCGGCGATACGCAAGTTGTGGCACCAGAGTCCGGGGAGTGCGGGATGACCATTCTCTGCGTACGTTTCCAGCTGCCGCCGATGTACGAGCAGGCCCTCCCGGGCCTGCTCGGCCTCCTCGAGGAGTTCACGCCGGTCGTGGAGGCGCTGCCGCCGGACGGGGCGCTGGCGGATCTGCGCGGCGCCGAGCGGTACTTCGGGCGCAGCGCGGTGGAGCTGGCCTCGGTGATCCGGGTGCGGGCCCTCGCGCGGTACGGCGTCGACTGCGTGACCGGCGCCGCTCCCGGACCGATGCTGGCCCGCGTGGCGTTGCGCGACGCCCGGCCCGGGGTGACCTGCGCGGTGCCCGAGGACCCGGACGGCATCGCGGACTTCCTCGCCGAGCGGCCGGTGTCCGCGCTGCCCGGCGTCGGCACGGCGACCGCCCGCATCTTGAACGAGTACGGCCTGGACACCCTGGGCCTGGTCGCCGCCGCGCCGCTGTCCACGCTCCAGCGGCTGATCGGCGCGAAGGCGGGCCGGGAGCTGCGCGAGAAGGCGAGCGGCATCGACCGCGGCCGGGTCGTCCCGAACGCCGTCGCCCGGTCGGTGGTGACGGAACGGGCCTTCGGCATCGACGAGCTGGATCCCGGCCGGCACCGCAGGGCGCTGCTGTCGGCCGCCGAGGAGATCGGCGCCCGGCTGCGCGCGGTGGAGAAGGTCTGCCGCACCCTGACCCTCACCGTGCGGTACGCCGACCGTTCCTCGACCACCCGCAGCCGCACCCTGAAGGAGCCGACCGCGCACTCGGCGGCCCTGACGAAGGCGGCCTACGGCATGTACGAGGCGCTCGGCCTGCAGCGCGCCCGGGTCCGCGCGCTCGCCCTGCGCGCCGAGGGCCTGGACCCCGCCGACCAGGCCTCCTACCAGCTCACCTTCGACCCCGTGGACGACAAGGTCCGCCGGATCGAGGAGGTCGCGGACCGCGCGCGGGCCAGGTTCGGACCGCGGGCGGTGATGCCGGGCGCGCTGGCGGCGTGACCGGCGCGGCGCGCGGCGGCCGTCCCCCCGGTGGCCGCGCCCGCGGCCCGGGCCGGCCCTCCGTCAGTTGGCCCAGGGCGGGGTGAGGGTCGTGCCGTCGGCGAGCTGTGCCTCCAGGCCGACGGAGGTGGTGACCCAGGAGATGGCGGTGTGATCGGTGGGGTTCTCGACGGTCAGGGTGGCGCCGGGGTTGACGATCACCGTGTCGCCCGCCGAGATCCGCTCGGTGTGACCGTCGAGGGTCATCAGCAGCTCTCCGACGAGCAGATGGAAGATCTCCTCCCGGTTGACGGTGTGGGCGGGCGCCTTGGTGCCGGCCGGGATCTCGCCGCGCCAGGCGCACAGCTCCTTGCTGCCGGAGCGCGGGTTGGCGTACGCGACGAAGCGGGCGCCGTGGATCTCGTGGGTCACGGCCTGCGATGAGCGGATGACGGGCATGGGGTGATCTCCGTTCGAAGGAGGAAACTGGTCAAGTAGCTTGACCATATAGTCAAGCTGCTTGACTGTCCTGTCAAGGGTGTTTCAATGCCTCCGTGCAGAACTCCGAAGCCATGGCCCTGTCCGCCGCCCTGCTCGCCGCCGCGGGCGACCTCACTCAGCGCATCCATGACGGCGTGGTCGCCCGGGGTTTCACGGATGTCCGGCCCGCCCACGGATTCGCCTTCGCCCGGCTGGCCCCGGGCGGGGCCACCGCCACCGAGCTGGCCGCGCACCTCGGGGTGACCAAGCAGGCGGCGAGCCAGCTGGTGGACGAGATCGTGCGCAGGGGGTATGCCGAGCGGCGACCGCATCCGGAGGACGCGCGGGCCCGGCTGGTCGTGCTGACCGAGCGTGGGTGGGCCTGCACCCGGGCGGCGGAGCAGGCGGCCGCCGAGGTGGTGCGGGGGTGGGTCGAGCTGCTGGGCGAGGGTGAAGTGCACGCACTGCGGGACCGGTTGTCGCGGATCGCCCCCTACGGTCCGATCCGGCCGGCCTGGTGATGGCTCGTCAGGGGTCCGCGGAGCGCCGGCTATCACTGGAAGTTTTTACTGACGCGTAACTTCACACTTGCACTACTCGCTCGTAACTTGACGAGTGAACAGCATCCCGTGATCCGGATCACAGGGTTAGGCCGTGCACCTCCCGTGAGCCGCAAGGAGATCACACGATGCTGCCCTGGAAGCGAGTGCTCAGACCCCTCGCCGCGCTGCTCCTCACCGCCGTCGTCGCCGTCGTACCCGCCGCCACCGCCAGCGCCGGCACGTCGGACGCGGTCACCAGCGGATGGAACGACTACTCCTGCAAGCCTTCCGCCGCCCACCCCCGTCCCGTCATCCTCGTCCACGGCACCCTGGGCAACTCGGTCGACAACTGGCTCGGCCTCGCCCCCTACCTGACAAGCCGCGGATACTGCGTCTACTCCCTCGACTACGGCCAGCTGCCCGGGGTTCCGTTCTTCCACGGTCTCGGCCCCATCGACAAGTCCGCGGGGCAGCTTTCCGCCTTTGTCGACAAGGTGCTCGCCGCCACCGGGGCCGGCAAAGCCGACCTGGTCGGACACTCCCAGGGCGGCATGATGCCCCGCCACTACCTGAAGTTCCTCGGCGGAGCGGACAAGGTGAACGCCCTCGTCGGCATCGCCCCCGACAACCACGGCGCCACCCTGAGCGGTCTCACCCACCTGCTGCCGTACTTCCCCGGCGCCGAAGACCTGGTCAAGGCCACCACCCCCGGCCTCGCCGACCAGATCCCCGGCTCCGCCTTCCTCACCAGACTCAACGCGGGCGGCGACACCGTCCCCGGAGTGCACTACACGGTCATCGCCACCAAGTACGACGAGGTGGCAACCCCCTGGCGCAGCCAGTACCTGAGCGGCTCCGACGTCCACAACGTCCTGCTCCAGGACCTGTGCTCGCCCGACCTCTCCGAACACGTGGCGATCGGCCTGCTCGACCGGATCGCGTTCCATGAGGTGGCCAACGCGCTCGACCCCGCGCACGCCACCGCCACCACCTGCGCATCGGTCTTCAGCTGACATGCCGTCGGGGCCTGCCCGGCCTGAGCCGCCGGACAGGCCCCGCAACCGTCACCGGCGCCGGCCGCCACCCGCCGCGCGCCGCCGCACCGACAGGAACAGCGCCGCCGAGCCGATCGCCAGCGCCGCCGCGCCGCCGATCGCGAGGTACGAGGTACCGGGGGACGCGCCCGTCTCGGCGAGACTGCGGGGCGTCCCGGCCGCCTTCGGCCGGTTGGCCGGGGCGGCGGCGGACCGGGCCGGGCCGGCGGACGGCTCCGCCGAGGTGCCGGCGTCGTCGTCCCCGTGCCCGTGGTGCTCGACGGTCGACTTGTCGCTGCCCGCCTCGATCTGCTCGTCCGAGGGTGCGGAGGCGGTCGGCGCCGGGGTGGTCCCGCCGCTGCCGCCCGTGCCACCGCCCGCTCCGCCGAACTGCACGTCCGAGCAGGAGTAGAACGCCTCCGGGCTGTCCGAGCGCTGCCAGACCGCGTACAGCAGCTGCCGCCCGGACCGCTCGGGCAGCGTGCCGGAGAA
The DNA here is from genome assembly GCF_055566415.1 of Streptomyces sp. NPDC027663. Lineage (NCBI taxonomy): Bacteria > Bacillati > Actinomycetota > Actinomycetes > Kitasatosporales > Streptomycetaceae > Streptomyces > Streptomyces sp. NPDC027663. Next base: position 63,816 of record NZ_JBVHSK010000005.1, read on the forward strand.
CGTGTAGAAGCCGCCCGAGGGCACCGGGTCGGTGACCGTCGCCACCGGGTGCTCCAGGTCCAGGCCGGACCAGGCGAGCGGCTTCGCCGGGTCGTAACCGGCCTTGGTGAGATAGACCTTGAACGTGCCCTTGTGCGGGGCCGTCACGCGGTACTTGAAGGTGTACGAGCCGCTGCGCACGCTCGTCGCCGGCCAGTCGGCGCGGGCCAGGTCGAGGCCCTTGAACTCCTCGTTGTTCGCGCTGCACAGCTTGCCGTCCGGGATCAGCCGCCGGTGCCGTCCGGCGGCGTCGCCGATCCGGATGCCGTTCCAGTCGTACAGCGCCTGCGCACCGCCGGCCGCAACGGCCGCCTTGCACGCGGCCGACCTCGGGCTCTCCGGTCCCTCCGCGTAGCACTGCGAGACCCGGCTGACCGGGTCGCCCAGCGAGCCGTGCGCGGACGCGGGGGCGGCGGCGAGTGCGGTCAGGGCGAGCGGTGCCAGGCCGAGCGCGGCGACGGCGGACGCCTTGGCCCTGCGGCTGGTGGGCATGCGGAACTCCTCGGAACGGTCCGTGGGGTGTGCTGGATCCCGTGGGGGTGATCAGAAGCTAGCCCCGAAGAACCGTGGAATCGCCTGCTGACGGCGGGTGGAGGGGATCCTTATGGTTCGCTTAAGGAGGCGCTCAGGCTGGGCTCAGACAGATACTCTGCGTGCATGACCGACAACGGCGGGAGCACGGGTCCCGAACGGATACGGCGCGCCGCCGCGGACGACGTGCCGGCCGTGAAGGCGGTGACGGACGCGGCCTACCGCCCCTACATCGAGCGCATCGGCGTGGTTCCGCAGCCCATGGAGGCGGACCACGCGGCGGACGTGGCCGCCGGCAGGGTCTTCGTCACCGGGGAACCCGTCGACGGACTGGTGGTGATCGAAGCCTTCGCCGACCACCTCTTCCTGGACAGCATCGCGGTCCGTCCCGCGGCCCACGGCACGGGCGTCGGACGACGGCTGCTGCACTTCGTCGACGCACACGCGCGTGAGCGGGGCCTCGCGGAGGTCAGGCTCTACACCAACGCGATGATGTGGGAGAACCAGAAGATCTACCCGAGACACGGGTACGAGATCGTGGAGCGGCGCGTCGACGGCCCGTACGACCGCATCCACTACCGCAAGCGGCTGGACTGAGGCGTCCCGGCGTCAACCGTCGGGCCACCAGGTGCGGGCGATGTCTTTGCGCACCTCGGAGCGTTCCCTGGGGCGCTCTTCCGTCTCCTCGCGGAGTCGGCGGGTGTCCGTCCTCTTCAGGGGCTTCTGCACGGTCACGCGGCGCATGGCTGCCTCCTTCAGCGCCCGTCGAGTCCCGCGGTGTCACGGCGACAGACGCTTTTGGGGAGAGTTCCTCATCGGTTCCGGTTTGTCAGTGGCGGCTGTCACGTCCGCACTGTCAGTGGCGTGTGTCACTTTGAGGTCATGACGAGCGGGAACGAGCACACGGTTGCAGCTGCCCCGGAAGCGGGCCGGGATGCCCGTGCCGTCTCCTTCCGGGAGAAGCCGGACCACGGCCTGCGGGACCATCGGACTGCTGGAGCCGCTCGCCCGGGACGTGCGCGTGGAGTGACTGTCCGGTGACGCCGTGCTGGGGGCAGGGTCGTGGGCGGCGAACGGTACGGAGTGGTGGCAGCCGTGTGGCATCGGCGTCCCGGCGTCCTGTGGTCCCGGCGCCATGGGCGGGGAGCCGGGACCCGCGGTCGTCGGTCCTGTCAGGCCAGCAGTTGCGTGAAGCCGCCCTCTCGGGTCGCCAGCTCCTCCAGCGTGTCCAGGGCGGCAACGGCGGCGGACGCGGCCTCCGGGTCCGTCTCGCCCAGCCCGCTCTCGGCGAACTCGTCCTCGTCCAGCCGGCGTACGTCCCGGCCGTCCGCGGAGCGCCACAGGTCCAGGTCGAGATCCTCCACGACGAGGTCCCTGCCGGAGAGCACCGCGGGGCGGGTGATGTCGCAGTACCAGCCCTTCACGGCACCGTCTGCGGCGCGGACCTCCTTCACCGAGTACCACCGGTCCCGCCAGTAGTACTCGGTGAACACGTCACCCGGCTCGAAGCGCACGAACCCGAAGTCGCGCACCCCGGAGCCCGCCCACGGAGCGCGTACGGCGATCCGCACGCCGTCGTCCTGGAGCAGCTCCGCCGGATAACGGATCTTCGTACGGCCGGCCTTGACCAGGACGACCTCCAACCGGTCCACCGGCTCAGCCGAGTTCGCGGACATAGCGCACCTCCGTCGCGCACCTCTCGTACCCCAGCCACTCGTTGATGGCGATCATCGGGCCGTTCCCGGTGTCGTTGCCGGTGAAGGCCTCGGTGATGCCGGCGGCACGGGCCCGGTGCAGCCCATGGACCTTGGCGAGCTTGGCCAGGCCCCGGCCGCGGTGGGCGCGGGCGGTGCCGGTCATCGCCGTGACGTAACGGGTGCCGCCGTCGGTGTAGGCCACGGTGAAGGCGACCGGACGGCCGTCGACGCAGGCGACCGTGGTCAGCTCCCGGTCCAGCAGCGGGTGATTCCAGGTCTGCGCGATCCAGGCGTCGTAGTCCGTGAACTCCGCCTGGATGTCGCCCGGTTCGTCCAGCACCGTCTCGGCGTCCAGATCGAACAGGGGCCGGGGATCGTCGGCGAAGTCGGCGGCGGTGCGCAGTTCCACGCCGGCCGGGATCTCCGGCAGTGCAGGGAGGGTGCCGTGTGCCAGGTCGAGCCGGAGGAAGTGGCCGCTGCGGCCCTGCCGGTAGCCGCGCCGCTCGGCGAAGGCACGGTTGGCCGGCTCGTCCAGCGCCCAGGCGAACAGCTTGGTCGCGCCCAGGGACGCCAGGTACTCCTCGGCGGCCTGCACCAGCAGCCGGCCGGCACCGCGCCGGGTGCGGTCCGGGCGGACGTAGATGTTCAGACAGCCCTGACCCGGCTCCGGGCTGTCGTGGGCCAGATGGACCTGTGCCGTGCCGATCACCTCGCCGTCCTCCTCCGCCACCAGCGGCCGGTAGCGGGCGTCGGGGTGGGTGTGGGCGGCCGTGTGCCGGACCGACTCCGGCGTGAACAGGATGTACGGGAGCGCGAGGCGACGGACGCGGACGAAGCCCTCCGCGTCGGCCGGGTCGTCAGGGCGGAGATCACGTACGAGGACGGTCATGGTGAGGCACCGTACGGGGCGTGGAGGCCGATCTGCCTCTCATTTTCCGGCGGGTGCGGGACAATCGGCACTGTGAGCCTGAAGATCCGCATCGACGACAGCGCGCCCCCGTACGAGCAGGTGCGGGCGCAGATCTCCGAGCAGGCACGGTCCGGGGCGCTTCCCGTCGGGTACCGGCTGCCGACCGTGCGGGGACTGGCCGAGTCCCTGGGACTCGCGGTGAACACGGTGGCAAAGGCGTACCGGGCGCTGGAGGGTGACGGGGTGATCGAGACGCGGGGGCGCAACGGCACGTTCGTGGCTGCCGCCGGCTCGGCTGCGGAGCGGGAGGCGTCGTCGGCCGCGCAGGCCTATGCGGAGCGGGTGCGGCGGCTGGGGCTGGGCGAGGAGGAGGCGTTGGCCGCGGTGCGGGATGCCCTGCGGGCCGCCTACGGGGAGTAGGGCACCCCTTCCGGGCATGAGCGGAGCAGGGCACTTCTTGCGGATGAGCAGGGTTCGGCGCCGCCGGGTTCCGCCGTCGTGGCTGTCCGGTCTGCAAGGGGCTGCCTGAGTGAGCGGTGCGAGGGGCTACCTGGCTCTCGTCGGCTCCGGTGTCCGTGTCACCGTCAGGCCCGCTCTCCTCGCCGCCCGCCCGAAGACCACCGCATCCTGCACCGCCGCGCCCCCGGGGTCGTTGTTGAAGTACGCGTACACGTCCTCCCGGTCCGACCAGGTCGTCGCGATGCGGTCCACCCAGGTCTCCAGGGACCGTTTGCCGTAGCGGGGCCATGGCTGGGCGCGGCCCTGGTGGAAGCGGACGTAGCCCCAGTCGGTGGTGCGCCACAGCGGGGTGACCGGGCGGGCCAGGACGTCCGCCCAGCACAGGGCCGCGCCCCGGGACTCCAGGACGCGCCGCAGCTCCGGGGCCCACCAGGAGTCGTGGCGGGGCTCCACGGCGACCCGCGTACCGGACGGGAAGCAGGCCAGGCAGGTGTCCAGCAGGGCAGGGTCGGCGCGCAGGGTCGGCGGGAGCTGGACGAGGACCGGGCCCAGGCGGTCGCCGAGGCCTTGCGCGTGGGTCATCAGGCGGTGGACCGGCTCCTCGGGTTCCTTCAGGCGCTTGATGTGGGTGAGATAGCGGCTGGCCTTGACCGCCACGACGAAGTCCGGCGGGACACGGTCGCGCCAGGCCTCGAAGTTCTCCCGCGACGGCAGCCGGTAGAACGCGTTGTTGATCTCCACGGTCGCGAACAGCCGGGTGTACTCCTCCAGCCACAGCCGCGCCGGGACCCCGGCCGGATAGACGAGGTCCCGCCAGTCCTTGTACTGCCACCCCGACGTGCCGACGAACAGGGTCATACCCTCATGAAAGCACTACAGGTACAGGCCCGCGTCCGCGCCCTCCCGGGCACCCGGCACCGAAGTCGGGGTCGTGCCGCGGCGCAGCGCGTACAGCTCGGCCAGGGTCGCCCCCTCGCGGCTGACGCCCTCCTCGGTGCCGAGCCAGGTCACCGCCTCCCGGCGGGTCAGCGGGCCCACCTCGATGCGGGCCAGACAGCGGCCGGGGCGCACCACGGCCGGGTGCAGGCGCTCCAGGTCCTCGTTGGTGGTGACCCCCACCAGGACGTTGCGGCCCTGGCCGAGCAGGCCGTCGGTGAGGTTCAGCAGCCGGGACAGGGCCTGGCCCGCGGTGTGCCGGGCCTCGCCGCGGATCAGCTCGTCGCAGTCCTCCAGCAGCAGGAGCCGCCAGCGGCCCTTGCCCGCGCCGTCGTCCTCGCCGATGGCGATGTCCATCAGATAGCCGACGTCGGAGAAGAGCCGCTCGGGGTCCAGGACGCAGTCCACCTGGCACCAGTCCCGCCAGGAACGGGCCAGGGTGCGCAGGGCGGAGGTCTTGCCGGTGCCGGGCGGACCGTGGAGCAGCAGCAGCCGGCCCGCGATGTCCTCGGGGGTCGTCTTCATCAGGCGGTCCATCGCGTCCGCCACCGGTCCCGTGTAGTTGGGCCGCACCTCGTCCCAGGTGCCCGCCGAGATCTGGCGGGTGGTGCGGTGCGGGCCGCGCCGCGGGGACACGTACCAGAACCCCATCGTCACGTTCTCCGGCTGCGGTTCGGGATCGTCGGCCGCGCCGTCCGTGGCCTGGTCCAGGATCCGCTTCGCCAGTTCCGCGCTGGTCGCCGTGACCGTCACGTCCGCGCCCCGGTTCCAGCGGGAGACCAGCAGGGTCCAGCCGTCCCCCTCGGCGAGGGTCGCGCTGCGGTCGTCGTCGCGGGCGACCCGCAGCACCTCGGCGCCCTCCGGCAGCAGGGTCGCGCCCGAGCGCACCCGGTCGATGTTCGCCGCGTGCGAGTACGGCTGCTCGCCCGTCGCGAAACGGCCGAGGAACAGCGCGTCGACGACGTCGGACGGCGAGTCGGAGTCGTCGACGTGGAGCCGGATCGGCAGAGCGTCGTGCGGGTTGGCAGCCATGCCGCCATGATCCGGCACGGATGCCGTCCGTGCACGGCATTTCCGCTGCGAATCGCTCCTCCGGAAGAGCGGTCCGGCAACCGCGGTCGCCGTGACCGGCCGGGCCCGCGCGGCGGAGCCGCATGCCGGAGCAGCCCCGCGCCGTGCAGGGGATGCTGTGTTCGTCCCTGGTCTTCCCAAGACCTGCTCTCCGGCTGTCCCCGGCCATTACTGTGTCCTCGATGCGACCTGATGGGTGGGATGCGGGGAATCGGCGGTGGCGGCTCACCGCCCTGCTCGGTGTGGGTGCGGCCGCGCTGGCCCTGGTGGTCACCCTGTTCAGCACTCTGTCCGGCGCCCCGAGCACCGCAGGCACCACACGCGACGGCGACAAGGTGCACGGCACCCCGGCCACACCGGCCGGAAGACCGCAACCGTATGTCGGCTGGGGCTTCACGCACACCCAGTACAGCGCCGACCAGGGACCGACGGCCGCCACCGCACGCGTGGAGCAACTCCTCGGCAGGGGCGGCGGGCTGCCGCAGAACCAGCACATCATGGGCTGGGGCGCCGACAACCCCGAACCGGTCGAGGGACATTACGACTTCGGCGCGCTGGACCGCCGGATCGACTTCGTCCGTGCCTCCGGCGGCACCCCGGTGATCACCCTGTGCTGCTCACCGGACTGGATGAAGGGCGGCAGGGCCGGCGCCGGCAGCACCGACTGGAGCCAGGCCGCGCTGGAGACCCCGCCCACCCCCGGCCATTACCAGGACTTCGCCGACCTCGCGGCGACCGTCGCCCGGCGCTACCCGGACGTCCGGCACTTCATCGTCTGGAACGAGTTCAAGGGCTTCTGGAACGACACCGAGTCCCGCTGGGACTACGAGGGCTACACCACGATGTACAACCTCGTGTACCGGGCGCTGAAGAAGGTCGACAAGGACATCATGGTCGGCGGCCCGTACCTGGTCATGGACAGCGTCGACCCGCGTGACCCGAACGCCTCCACCGCGCTCGAGGGTCCGTGGGGTGCCATGGACCGGCGGGTCCTGGACGCCTTCTCCTACTGGAACGCCCACAAGGAGGGCGCCGACTTCACCGTGGTCGACGGCTCCAGCTACACCCGGGACGACGAACTGCTCCCCGACGAGTTCGCGGCCACCGGCAAACTCACCGCCGTCGGCCAATGGGTACGGCGGCAGACCCACGACCTGCCCCTGTGGTGGGCCGAGTACTACGTGGAGCCCGGCGACGGCAACGACGAGCGCAAGGGCTGGACCGAACCGCACCGGGTCGCCGTCCAGGCCACCGGCATGATCGCCATGGTGCAGGGCGGCGCCGGCACCGGCTTCTACTGGAACCCGGAGGAGAAGACGGGCCGCTGTCCCGGCTGCCTGTGGTCCCCGACCGACCGCGCGGGCGGCGGGAAGCCCCTCCCCATGTACGACCTGGTGTCCCGGTTCGCCGCCGAGTTCCCGCCGGGCACGCGGTACGAGACCGTGTCCGTCGCCCCCGACGACGTGCCCAACGTCCGCGTCCTCGCCGACGACAGGGCCGTCCTCGTCGTCAACACCCTCGGCCGGGCGATCAGCGCACAGGTCGACGGCAAACGCTTCGGCCTGCGCGCCCACGAGGTGAAGTGGCTCGACCGCTGAGCCACCCCCTCTCTTCATCGTCACTTCATCGTCAGGAACCGCTGCACCAGCGAGGCCAGCACCACCGCCAGCAGCGGCAGCGAGAACCAGAAGCTGCCCTGCAGCAACCGCAGTCGGCGCACGCTCGGCCGGACCGCGACCCCGACCAGCTCCCGGGCGGCCAGCAGCACGATCAGGACGGCGGCGGCCAGCGCACCGACCACCGACCACGGCGTCCACGTCACCTGCGGCCCGATCGGCCCCGGATCCGGCTCGGGCACCGGATCCGCCGGCTGCTTGCGCAACGCATAGACGGTGACGTCGTCGTTGACGACGACCTTCGTCAGCTCCTGCCGGGCGTCCAGGTTCCCGATCAGCCGGGGCGCCCAGGTCGCCGGGTACCCCGCGTCCATCTCCAGATAGGTCACCTGGCTCCGGTTGACCATGAGGTAGGAGTTCGGACCGGCATCCTTGAGCGCCTTGACCAGGCCCGACACCAGCACCGGGTCGGCCGGCGCGAGCGTCGGCACATAGTTCACCCGCTCCATGTCCCGCGCGCCCCACGGCAGTGCCGGCGTCACGTCGTTGACCTCGTCCTGGGTCAGCCACAGCAACCGTGCCGACGGCTTGTCGTGGGCGTACACCCAGTTCATCGCGGCGACCTCGCCGGGCCGGGTCCGCTCGAACGGCTCGTTGCCCCAGCGGGCCACCAGGAATCCGCCCATCAGCAGCAGCCCGGCGAGCAGCGCCGCCGGCACGGCGAGCCACCGCCGCTCCCGCGCGCGCTCCCGTGCCGTGACGCCGGTGCGCGGGAAGAGGGCGAGCCCGCCGAGCAGGGCGGCACCCGGCACCGCGAACATGAAGACCCGCAGCGCCATCTCACCGCCGTACGACTGCATCCCGAAGCCCAGGAACGGCACGAAGGTGAGGACCAGCAGGGACCGTTCGTGGTACCGGAGCCGACGGCGGCGCAGCCAGCCCCAGCAGGCCAGGGCCAGCACCGAGCCGGCCAGCAGCACCCGTACGTACAGCACCAGCTTGTGGGACGAACTCCCGCCCTGGATACGGCCGGAGACCGAGGTCGAGACATTGCTGCCGACCCCGCCGACCCCGCCGAAGAGATCGTCGAAGTGCCCGGACCAGTACGGCTCGGCCATGAAGCCGACCCAGACCGCGACCAGCACCGCGAACAGCAGGGGCAGGCCGCGCAGTTCGGACCGGCCGAGCAGGACGAGCGCCGCGAGCACGCCCAGCATCACGAACGGGGTGAGCTGATGCGCGGGCACGCTCGCCGCGTACAGGCCGATCAACACCACCAGCAGCACGGCCCGTTGCCGCCGGTCGGCCGGTACCACCTCGGCCTCACCGGGGCGGAACCGCGCCCAGATCACCCGTGGTGGCCGGAACCAGACCAGCAGGATCGCCACGAACGCCAGGTACAGCAGATAGGTGAAGCCCTGCGGGGAGAAGTAGTCCTGGCCGACCCAACCGCTCAGCACGAAGATCCACACACCGGTCCACTTCGCCCGCCAGCTCGCCCGCAGCGCTCGGGTGAGCAGTAACACCGGTGCCAGATAGGCGAGTTGCACCGCCGTCGGCCACCACCGGATGACCTCGGTGAAGTCGGTCACCCCGCACGCCCGGCCGACGAAGGCGGCCACCGCGAAGAAGCCCGGCCAGCTCCAGCGGGCGTCCAGGTCCGGTACGGCCGAGCCGGTCCGGTCGATGTAGTCGATGAACCCCAGGTGCTGCCAGGCCGTCGGGAACCGCGGCTCGGTCTCGATCACCGCGGGCAGCGCGTGCAGTGACACCACGGTCGCCAGCAGGGTGACCAGGAGCAGCGCCCGGTGCTCGCGGCGCAGCCAGAGCAGCGCGGCGAACACGGTGATCAGCAGCGCGGCCCCGACCAGGGTCGGCAACGGCAGTACCGAGACCAGCCCCAGCCCGCCCATCCGGTCCAGGTCCGCCTCGCCGAGCCGCAGCGCCGGCACCCAGTACAGCAGCAGCGCCGCCGCCAGCAGGCAGCCGAGGACGACTCCGGCCCGGGTGGGCAGCAGGCGCCCGCGCGCGGGCGACGGCGGCGGCCCGACCGGCACGGCGTCCTCGGGTACGACGTCCTCGGGTACGGCGTCCTCGGGCTCGGCTTCTTCGCGTACGGAGTCCACCGGTATGGCATACACCGGTACGGCGTCCTCCGGTTCGGCTCCCGCCGACCGGTTCCCGGCCGGCACCGGGATCCATGTGCCCGCAGGAGGTGTACCCGGGCCCGGGCGGACGTCCGGCCGGCGCTCCACATGGTCGAAGTCCACATGGATGCCGAGGGCCAGGGTGTCGGAGTCCAGTGCCCAGGCCGGGCCAGGCCGGTGATCCGCAGAAGCGGCCGGGACGGTGGGGGTCCCCGCGCTCGTGGTCCCGCCGTTCGAGCGTGACCGGGAGTGGGGGAGGAGCCGGGAGCCGGGGAGCGTCCCCAGGTCGGCGAGGTCTCCGTCCGGTGCGGTCGTGTCCGCCACGTCGGCGCGCGCGGACCGTACCGTCCGCCACAGCTTCGGCGCGGCGATCGCCACGATCACCGCGAGGCTGGAGATCTCGGCGACGCCCGCGCCGGTCAGCCCCATCCGGGGCAGGAGCAGCAGGGTCAGGCCCAGCACCAGCACGCACAACAGGCCCTGCAGCCACGCGAGACCGGCTGTCCGGCTCTGCGCGCGCAGCACCGCGAAGTGGGTCTCCATGACCGTCCGCAGCACCGCGCCGACCGCGAACCAGCGCAGCAGCGGGGTGGCCGCGTCCGCGTAGCCGGCGCCGAACACCCCCAGGATCCAGGGCGCGCCGACGAACAGCAGAGCCGCGATCGGCAGCATGATCCGGGCCATCCGCTTCAGCGCGGCCCGGGTGTTGGCGGCCAGCCGCGCCGGGTCGTGCGAGCCCTCGACGGTGAGGGAGGCGCCCATGTTGATGGCGAGCAGATTGGTCGTACCGCCGATGGTGGTGGTGATGTAGAAGTACGCGTTCTGTTCGGAGCTGACCTGCGCGGCGATGATCACCGGCACGAGGTAGACCACGGCGAGGGAGAACAGCGAGCCGGTGTAGTCCCCGGCCAGGAACCTCCCGATCTCCTTCAGCTTCGGCGGGTCGGCGTGGTCCTCGGTCTCCATGACGTGCCGGGGCACCAGCCGCCGGAACACCAGCCAGCCCAGTGGCAGCACCGAGGTGGCGATCGCGGCCACCCAGGACGCGAAGACACCCGTGGTCGGCAGGGCGACGGCGAATGCCACGAGCAGGGCCAGTTTCACCGCCGAGAACACGGTGTTGCCCACCGGCACCCAGGGCGCGCTGCGCAGCCCGGTCAGCACACCGTCCTGCAGGGTGAGCAGGTTCCACGCGGCGACGGCCAGGACGAACCCGAGCCCGTTGACCGTTCCGTGCAGGAAGCGGTACGACGGCCCCCACATGTCCAGGGTCAGCAGGAACACTCCGGCGGCCAGCGCCACGATCAGCGAACTTCCCGCGTAGGTACGGAAGACGAGCCGTCCGGTGCGGTCCCCGGAGACCGGGATGAAGCGGGCCAGGGCGCCGGTCAGGGTCACCGCGGTCAGCCCGGCGAGGAGCTTCATCGCGGCGATGGCGGCCGAGCCCTGGCCGACCGCCGACTCCGAGTAGTAGCGGGCCGCGGCCAGCCAGAAGCCGAGTCCGAGTACGGCGGAGATGCCGGTGTTCAGCATCAGCGCGTAGGCGTTGCGGAACAGCGGGCTCCCGCCGGCGGACCGGCCGGTCCCGGGCAGCCGCAGCCGGCGCCCGGCCTTCTCCGGCACCGTCGCGTCGGGGGTCTCGGTCTCGGTCGTGGTGGTCGTGTCAGACACGGGTACGGATGGCCTTCCGGCGGACCTGGCGGGCTCTGCGGACGAGGGCGTAGCCCTTGGTGAGGGCGCGGTCCCTGGCGAAGGTGCGGGCGATGGCGCGGCCGTCGAGCAGCCGCTCGAACTCCTCGGCGCCCGTGCCGCGGCGGACCGTGACCCGATGCAGCGCGTACGGGCCCTGCCGGCGGCGGGCGAGACCGTTGCCGACGGCGAGCGCCTGGGCGTACCCGGCCGCGCGCACGGCCCGGCGGACCCGGCGGCTGGAGTAACCGTACGGGTAGGCGAACGACACTGGGCACGCGCCGAGTTCGGCCGCGACGATCTCCGTGCAGCGGGTCAGTTCCGTGCGCAGCGCGGGGTCGGGGAGCTGGTCGAGCTGCGGATGGGTGTGGCTGTGCCCGCCGATCTCGACACCGGCCGAGGTCAGCTCGCGCACCTGCTCCCAGTCGAGCATGGTGTCCAGGCCGCCCCCGGTGCCGTGCGGGCCGCTCAGCCAGCCGGTGGAGACGAACAGGGTGGCGGGGAAGCCGTGCCGGGCGAGCACGGGCAGCGCGTGCCGGTGCACTCCCTCGTAGCCGTCGTCGAAGGTGATCAGCACCGGCCGGGCGGGCAGCGGGCGGCCGGAGCGCCAGCGGGCCGCGAGGTCGGCGGTGGTGAGCGGGGTCAGGCCGAGGTCGCCGATGAGCGCCATCTGCTCCGCGAACGCCTCGGGCGTGACCGACAGGGCACGGGTGGCGTCGTTGGGGGCGTCGGCGACGGAGTGGTACATCAGGATGGGCACGGGAGCGTCATTCATGCGCGCCACCTCGGGCCGACGCCCCGCCACCTCGGGCCGACGTGCCGCCACCTCGGGCCGACGTGCCGCCACCTCGGGCCGACGTGCCGCCGGGTCGGGCCGACGTGCCGCCGGGTCGGGCCGACGCGCCGTCGCCTCGGGCCGGTTCGGTGCCTCCTGCGATCGGCGCCGACGAGAAGGCCGTACCCGCCCGCCGCGCACGCAGGCTGCCCACCGCATAGCCGCCGGCGGCGCTCAGTACACCGGCCACGATCGCGCCCGCCCGTCCCCCTCCGCCCCGGCGGCCGAGCAGCGCGTCCCTCAGGCCGCGTGCGAGGCCGGCCGGCAACACCCTGAGGGCGTACCGGCGTTCGGACTCCAGGCCCTTGTCCGCGCCGACACTCTTCGCCACCAGCGCCTTGGACAGGCCCTCGGCGTAGGTGCGGGTGCGGAAGTAGGCGAAGCGCTCGCGGGGCGCGGGCACCCGGTGGTGGATCACCGCGCGGTCGTCGATGAGCAGGACGGCGTCGGGGCGGGCCCGGGTGAGGCGGATACACAGTTCCGTCTCCTCGCAGCCCAGCGGGCGGCGGTCGCCGTCGCGGCCGATGCCGGTGGCGAAGCCGCCCGCCGCCTCGAACGCCGTACGCCGGAAGGAGGCGTTGCCGCCGAGGACGTTGCGCACCCGGACCCGGCCCGGCGGCAGTCCCTTGTAGGTGCAGCCCACCACCCAGTCGAACTCCTCCGGGAACCAGGCAGGCCGCCGGCCCGACGCCCAGACCGGCTCGGTACGGCCGCCGACCGCCAGCACCCGCGGATCGGCGTACCCCTCCGCGAAGCGGCGCAGCCAGTCCCGTTCGGCCACGGCGTCGTCGTCCAGGAAGGCGATGACGTCGCCGCTGGAGGCGGCGATGCCGGTGTTGCGGCCCGCCGAGAGGCCGCGCGGGCCGGCGTTGGGCAGCACCCGGACGCCGTCGGTCTCCTTGTACTCGCGGGCCAGCCGGTCCTTCAGGGCCGGGTTGTGGTCCACGACCAGGAGCGTCTCCAGCGCCGGGTACGACTGCGCGCGCACCGAGGAGACCGCCGCGAGGATGTCCTCCCAGCGGTCCTCGGTGTACACGCAGATCACGACGGAGATGCCGGGATCTGTCAAGACACCTCTCCCCCGACCGTGTCGAGCAGCGGGGAGTGGTGATCCTGGCTGCGCAGCTCCCGCCGGTTGGAGCGTTCCCCGAGGATCACCTTCAGCACCCGGAACCCGTCCCGCACGGCCCGCAGGTTGCTGGTGCCGTGGATGCGGAGGTACTCGTGGCTCGGGATCTCCTGCACCTTAAGGCCCGCCTTGACCACTCTGATGTTCATCAGTGTCTCGACCTCGAAGCCCGTGCAGTCGAGTTCGATCTTGTCGAGGCAGTGCCGCCAGAACGCGTTGTATCCGTAGCACAGGTCGGTGTACCGGGCGCCGAACTTGCGGTTGACGATGGTGCACAGCGCCCAGTTGCCGAGCTTGCGGATGAAGGTCATGTCGTCCGTGCCACCGCCGTTGGCGAAACGCGAGCCCTTCGCGAAGTCCGCACCCGAGACCAGGGCGGAGACGTACGACACGATCTCGCCTCCGTCGGCCGAGCCGTCCGCGTCGACCATCACGATGATGTCGCCGGTGCAGGCCTCGAACCCGGTGATCAGGGCATCCCCCTTGCCCTTGCCCTGCTGTCCGACGACCTTGACGTCCGGCCACAGGGATCGCGCCACGTCGACGGTGTCGTCCGTGGAATTGCCGTCCACCAGGACCACTTCGTGTATCCAGCCCGGCAGGGTCTTGAAGACGTAGGGCAGATTCTCCGCCTCGTTCATGGCGGGAATCACCACGCTCACCGGCGGAGTGATCGCCAGATGAGAGGAGATGGGCCGGTAGTGGGCGGCGAGCAGAGGATCTTGACCCGAACCAGGCGGGCGCAGAACGGAACTCATGGTTGTTTTTCCCTCTCGTCCGGCGGACCGCCCGCCCGGGGGCGGCCCGGCTCTGTGTCCGGTTCGAAAGGGGGGTTCTCGTCTTCGGTACGGCGAGCCGGTCTCCGGGCCGGCGCCCGGAGCGGTCTCCGTGTCCGCAGAAGAGCTGGCAAAGCTGGCCGGTCTGCCGGAAAACGACGGCAGCCGGTCGCGCGGCACGACTCGGTCACAGTTGTGGTCACCGAGCACGGCACCCCCCTACCGCGCCCCGCGCCGGAGTCGCCGTGGCCCTGAACCCTCCCCTGAGCCGTGTGCCGACGATCCGGTACGGGTGAGATGTATGACGGTATTGACGGTTGAACCCGAAACGCAAGACCCGGAAGGGTGCCTCACGTTTTTGTTGGTTTTGCCCTTACATCACCTTGGCCCACATCGTTCACTTCTGCGCGCGTTTTCCGGAAATTCGCTCCCGGAGCAGCGCCAGGAAGAGAAGCAGCAGGCTCAGCACGGTCACCGCGACCACCCCGCCGCGGGCCGACCAGCGGTGCGCGGCCAACATGCCCTGGGCAACCAGCATGTTCACGGCGACCGATCCCGCAAGGGCGGTCACCGTGCGGCCGAACGGATCCAGTCCGCGCAGCGCCGCTGCGATCGCCGCGGCCGGCGCCACGAGCAGGAAGAACAGCGTGCACGGAGCGCGCAGTGGTGCGTCGGAGCCGACGAGTGCGAGCAGCGCACCGACCGCCGCTACGGCGGTCGCGGCCCCGGCGAGCAGCGGCGACAGGTCCCTCCCCGGTCCTGGCCGTGCCCGCTCGGTGTCCGCTGCGGCACCGTCTGGCGAAGGTGTCTTGATGCGTAAGGTCTGCATTGGCGACTTTGCCCCCCGACGCGCCGGATGCCGGGCTTCAATGTGGCGCAGATCCGGGTGGGCCGTCAAGAAGACGGTTCCTTGCACACAAACGTTCCCTTCGCGCCGGTTGACCCGGCGTCAACTGATCTCGCATGCAGACGCAATACATGCACGGTGAACGACTTGGGTTGATCCTGTTGAGACCGCAAAAGTCTTGGCATGAACACTTCCCGTCAACACGCGTAGTTGCTACGACAGTTGAGGCAGAGATCCTGCTAAAGGGAGGTTCCATGAGACGTTCCCGACTTACCGGATTCGTGACCTCGCTCCTCCTCGCCGCCGGCCTCGGTCTCTCCGGGGCCGCTTCGGCGCAGGCCTCCTCGACGGCCGCAGCCGGCGGCTATGTGGCGCTCGGCGACTCCTACTCCTCCGGGGTGGGTGCCGGCAGCTACATCAGCTCCAGCGGCAGCTGCAACCGAAGCACCAAGGCGTACCCGTACCTCTGGAACGCCGCCCACAGCCCGTCCTCGTTCGCCTTCAACGCCTGCTCGGGCGCGAAGACGGACGACGTGCTCGCGGGCCAGCTCGGCTCGCTGAACTCGTCCACCTCACTGGTGTCCATCACCATCGGCGGCAACGACGCCGGCTTCGCCGACGTCATGACGACCTGTGTGCTCCAGTCCGACAGCGCCTGCATCTCCAAGATCAACACTGCCAAGGCGTACGTCGACTCCACGCTTCCCGGCAAGCTGGACACCGTCTACAACGCGATCAGCGCCAAAGCCCCGTCCGCCCGGGTCGTCGTCATCGGCTACCCGCGTTTCTATCTGCTCGGCCAGTCCTGCCTCGGTCTCTCGGAGGCCAAGCGGTCCGCGATCAACGGCGCCGCCGACTACATCGACGCCGCCGTCAAGGTCCGCGCCACCGCACACGGCTTCGTCTTCGGCGACGTCCGCACCACGTTCACCGGTCACGAGATCTGCTCCAGCAACTCCTGGCTGCACAGCGTCAACTGGCTCAACATCGGCGAGTCGTACCACCCCACCGCGGCCGGCCAGTCCGGCGGCTACCTGCCGGTGCTGACGAACGCGGCATGACCCGTACGGGCTCGCCCGTGAGGGTGAACTTCCCGGTCCGCCGCTCAGGGTGAACCGGATGGTGAGGCGGAGGCCCCGCTCGACGGGGTCTCCGCCTCGGTCGTACACGTCACCGAGAACGGCACCGAGTCCGACGTGGCCCGCACCGGACCGCGCACCTCCACGCTGATCTCGTTCTCGACCGTCCCGCTCTCGGCGTACGTCGTCACCGTCACCTGCTGCTGCCGGGTGCGCGGGCCGTCCGCCGGGAACGGCAGCGTCTTCCAGCCGGGGTCCGGCGCCGACCCGTGCGCGAGCACCCACCGGTACTCCACCTGCGCGGGCAGCCGCCCCACCGTGAACGCCGCCGTGAAGGACGGTGCCTGCCCGGCCGCCGGCGGACAGGCACCGGAGTACGTCGTGTGCGCGCCGGTCAGGGTGACGCCCACCGACTGGGCCGGCCGGCTGCTCGCCGAAGCGCTGCTGTGCGCGGGCGACGCGCCCTCCGTGTCCGTGTCCGTGTCGGTGGCGGCGCTCGGTGTCGGGGAGTGCACCTCGTGGCTCGTCCCGTCGGCGTTCGTGGCGTTGGTCCCTCGCTTGTCGCCGCTGTCGCGGTTCAGCAGCGCGTACGTCAGTCCCGCCAGCGCCAGCACGACCGCGACCAGCCCCGCGACCAGCACGACGGCGGCACGGCGGTTGCGCTCCGGCCGCGGCTCCGGCGCGGTGGCCGTGGTGCCCGGGTCCGGGTGTCCGCCGGGCAACGGCATCGGGGGAGTGCGGGACGGCTCCGGGGGCCGGGCTGCCGTCGTCGGCGCGTACGGCGCGAACGGCGACACCGTGGGCGCCATGTCCGACCGGGGCGTCCCGCCCGCCGCGACCAGCCGCAGATCCCGCTCCGCCTGCTCGGCCGGCAGCCGCTCGGCGGGGTCCTTGCGCAACAGCCCCCTGATGACGGGCGCCAGGGGACCGGCCCAGCGCGGCGGCGGCAACTCCTCGTCCACCACCGCCCGCAGTGTGCTGAGCGGAGTGTCCTGCCGGAACGGGGAGATGCCCTCGACGGCCGCGTACAGCAGCACGCCCAGCGACCACAGGTCCGACTCCGGGCCGGGGGTGCGCCCCAGCGCGCGTTCCGGGGCGAGGAATTCGGGCGAGCCGATCACCTCACCGGTCATGGTCAGCGCCGAACTGCCCTCCACCGTGGCGATCCCGAAGTCGCTGAGCACCACCCGGCCGTCGTCGGCCAGCAGCACGTTGGCCGGCTTCACGTCCCGGTGCAGCACGCCGGCGGAGTGCGCGGCGCGCAGCGCGGACAGCACCTCGGCACCGATCTGCGCGGCCCGCTGCGGCGGCAGCGGACCCTCCGATTCCAGCTGGTCGGCGAGCGACAGTCCGCGCACCAGCTCCATCACGATCCACGGCCGGCCGCCCTCCATCGCCACGTCGTACACCGTGACCACGTTGCGGTTCGCGACCCGGGCCGCCGCCCACGCCTCCCGCTCCAGGCGTGCGTACATCCGCTCGACCTCGGAGGCGGCCAGCCCGGCCGGGGCGCGCACCTCCTTGACGGCCACCTCGCGATGCAGCACCTCGTCGCGGGCGCGCCACACGGTCCCCATGCCCCCCTCTCCGAGCGGGGACAGCAGACGGTAACGGCCCGCGATCACACGTTCACGGCCCGGCTCTTCGGACACGGGCGCCCCCCAAGGCATCTCGCGCGAATTCTCCACAAAAGTAGCTCAGCTCAGCGCGGATGCAGCCCCCTTGAGCACCAATCCGGTACCCAGCGCGACGACGACCAGCGCGGACACCAGCGGCAGGGTCCGGCGCACCAGAGCGGTCATCGGGTGCGCGGTCCAGCGCGGGCGCCGCTCCAGCACCCGCGCCGCGCCCGAACCCAGCCGTACGACGGCGAAACCGGCCGCCGTGAGCGTCAGCGCGAGACCGGCTCCGTAGGCGGTGACCAGCAGCAGCCCGAACCACGCCTTGCCGAGCGCGGCGGCACCGACCAGCACGACCACGGCGGACGGGCTCGGCACCAGTCCACCGGCGAACCCGAGCAGGATCGTGCCGCGGAGAGTGGGCGCGACGGCGTGGGTGTGGGTGTGCCCGCCGTGGGTGTGGGTGAGGCCGCCATGGGTGTGGTCCCCATGGGTGTGGTCGCCATGGCTGTGGTCCCCATGGCTATGGCTGCTGTCGTGGCCGCGGCCGCGGGTGTGAGGGTGCTCCCCATGAGCGTGGTCGCCATGGGCGTGCTCCCCGTGGGTGTGGTCGCCATGAGTGTGCCCCCCATGGGCGTGGTCGCCACGGCTTTGTGCATCGGTGTGGTCTCCGTGGGCGTGCTCCATGGCGTCGTGGTGGTGATGGTGGTCGGCGCCCCCAGGGGCGGAGCCACCCGCGCCGACCGCCGCCAACTGTCGCCGCTTCACCTCCTCGTGCGGATGCGGATGGGCATGCGCGGCACCCTGCGCCCGGTGGCGCCAGGCCCGGCGTACGAGGGTGACACCCGCCGCCAGCACCAGGGCGCCGCTGGCGATGCCCAGCCAGGCGATCACCGTCGGCGTGGCCGCGGAACCGGCCGTGACCAGCAGGCCCAGGGCGACCACGCCGAGGGTGTGGGTCACGGTGACCGAGGCGGCCAGCGGAAGCACGTCCCGCGGCCGGGCCCGGCCCCCGCGTGCCGCTGCCGTGGCGGCCATCAGGGTCTTGCCGTGGCCCGGTGCGAGCGCGTGCATCGCGCCCAGGGCGAGCGCGATGAGCAGCGCGAGGGCCGCGAAACCGAGGGTGAGGTCGTGCCGGGCCACCAGGCTGTCGAGGGCCTGGGTCCAGCGGTCGGCACCCCGCGGCAGCACACCGGCGCCCGGCGCGTCCGGCGCCGCGGGGCCGGCGGCGAGGGCGGCACCACCGGGCCGTACCCGCAGCGAGGCCGTGCTCGTGTCGGCGGGCGAGGACAGCAAGTCCTCGGGGTAGGACGTGAGTTCCCTGGAGACGGACGTCTTCGGCACGTCCGTCGCGGTGAGCGTCATACGGTCGCCACGCGCCGTGATCTCCCGCCAGCCGGGCCCGCCGGTGGCGCCCGCGCCGTGGAAGCCGAGGGTGACGGCGCCGCCGCGGGGCAGCGGCGCGGTCAGCCGGCACACCACGCGCAGGGTGTCCAGCCCGGCCTGGCCGGGGCGCAGCTGCGCGCTGCTGCGGGCGGCCCGCAGCGTGGTCGTACGGCCGTCGACGGTGAGCCTGCTGCCCGCGGCGGCCTGCGCGCACCGCTGCTCGGCCCACGCGGCCGGGCCCAGCCGGTCGAACTCGGGCTTGACCTGCGTCGCCGGGATCTCGGCCAGGTCCTCCACATGGTCGATGCGGAGCTGCCCGGGAGCGGCGACCAGACCGTCGTAGCGGTTGACCGTGAAGTTCCCGAGGGGGTGCGCGCCCGCGGCGCCGGCCGGCAGGAGCACGAGGGCGCACACGGCGAGGAGGACGCACAGCAGACGCGGCTTCACTTGGTCTCCTCCAGGGCCTTGCGGGCCCGCGCGGCACCCAGCGGGGAGAATCCGGGGTTCAGCTTCAGGGCCGAGGCCAGCGAGGCGCGGCCGGCCGCCCGGTGTCCCGTGGCCAGTTCGATGACTCCGCGGTGGTAGCGGAAGACGGCGTTGCGGTAGCCGGTTTCGGTGGCCCGGCGGGCGTACGGCAGGGCCTCGTCGTCGTGGCCGTTGACGTGCAGTGCCCAGGCGAGGGCGTCCGCGGTGTGCACGGTGTGCCGGCGTGCCCACTCGGCCCGGGCCGCGCGCAGGGCGGCCGCCTTGTCGCCGTGGTCGGCGGCGGCCAGCGCGGTGTCCAGGTCGGCGTTGACGCCGTTGGCGCGGGCCAGCGCGATCCAGGCGTCGACGAGCGCGTACTGCCGGCGGGCGCGCGCCCGGTCGCCGGCCGCGCCCCGCGCCTCGTACAGCTCGCCCAGCTCGACCAGCGGGCCGGGCAACGGGGAGCGGGCGACCAGCGCCTCCATGTCCTTGATCGCAGCGGCGCGGTCACCGCCCGCCGCCCGCGCCCGGGCCCGGCCTTCGAGCGCCGGAAGGTAGGTGTCGTCGGCGGCCAGGGCACGGGCGTAGTAGTGGAGTGCCGTCCTGTGGTCGCCCTGGTTCCACGCGAGTTGGCCGAGCTGGGTGGCCACGTACGCGGTGTCTCCGGGTGCGGTGGAGGCGGTCAGCGCCTGTTCGAGGACCCGGCGCGCCGTGCCGACGTCCCCGCGCAGTTCGTGCACGTACGCGTACCGGGTGAACACCGGCACGCCCGGCTTGCGGGCGTCGGCGGTCGTCGCAGCCCTGGACGCGTCTGCGTAACGGCCGAGTTCGACCAGGGCGTCGATGCGGGAGGACAGGGCACGTTCGCTGTACGGGTTCTGCCGCAGGGCAGCGTCCGTGAAGTGCAGGGCGCCCGCGAAGTCGTGCCGGGCGGCGGCGAGGGCGGCGCGGCCGGCCAGGGCCTGGTCGTTGTCCGGTGCCAGCGACAGGGACCGGCGCAGCGCCTGCTCCGCCTGCGGATACCGGGAGGGATCGGCCTTGGTCCGCGCCTGCTCGACGTAGGCCAGACCGAGGGTGGCCCAGCTTCCGGAGTCCTTCGGCTGGGCCCGTAGATGGGCCTGGAGCGCGGTGATGCTCGCGTCCAGGTTCCCGCCGCCCAGGACACCGGGGCCGGCGGCCTCGGCGGCGACCGGCACGGACGCCGGCGTCCGCTGCGCGCCGAGAGCGAGCGCACCGCCGGTCAGTGCGACCGCCAGCAGAGCGGCACACCCGAGCAGCCGCCCGGCCCGCCAACGCCCCCCGGCATCCCGGACCCGGCGAACGGCCGCGGCCCGCTCCTCCACCCGCTCGCCGTCGACCCGGCCGGCGCTCTCGCCGTCACCGGGCGCCGGACGCTCGCCGGGGCTGTCGCCCGTCTCCGCGGGCACGCGTGCGCCGGCGGTCTCACCGCCCCGCGCCGCCACGCCCGCGACGGCGTCTTCGTTCTCCTGGTCCCGCGGATGCCCGGCCATGCCGGAGGTCTCCGTTCCCGGAGCCGAAGGCGGTGCCGTGCCCGGGCTCCGGCCGTCCGTCTCGTCGTCCTGCGTGCGCGGGCCCATGCCCTCTCCTCCGTCGGTCGTCTGGGAGGCGCGGCCCGCCGTGGGGGAGGGGGAACACGGGCCGCGCCGGTCTCAAGGGGGGTGCGCGTCAGTACGCGCGCTGCATGCGCCGGCGCCACCAGGCCAGGGCGGTGACGATCAGCAGGATCCCGGCCGCACCGGAGGCAGCGGAGGCCGCGATCAGCACGGTGTTGCCCGAGCCGGAGGAGGAGGACCCGGCCGGCTGCAGGGCGTCACCGAGCTGGCTGCGGACGTCCGCCCCCGCGGTCGTGCCCTTGGCGAGCCGGCCGCGCGAGCCGGCCGTGGGCTCGGCGACGTACGGGAAGTACTTCTCGAACTTCTTGTCGTTCTTGTCGACCGCGTCACCCAGGTCGTTCTTGGAGCCGACCAGTTCGCCCTCGACGACCTGCAGCGCCTCGTCGATCACGTCGTCGGTGAGCCTACGGCCGTTCGGGAAGCCCGCGTTGTCGCCGTCCAGGACACCGAGCCGCTTGGGATGCATGGCCGGCTTGATCGAGGTGTTCAGCCTCAGCTGCTCCGAAGCCTTCACGTTCGGCGGCTGGTTGAGGCCCTTGACGCCCTTGAGGAACACGTCGACCAGGTCGTTGCGCGGCTCGGCCGGCGCCTTGATCTTGTAGATCGACTCGATGAGCTTCGGCAGCTCCGGGTTGGTGACGTTCTTCAGGAACTGCGCGTCGTACGAGGGCTGGGACGCGTTGAACTTGTCCTTGTCCTTCTGCGGGTTGACGACCTCGTTGACCAGCGGGTTGCCGAGGCGCGAGACCTGGCTGTAGTAGCCCTGGGCGTTACGGCGCTGGGTGGTCGACCAGATGCCGACGACCGGCTGGTGGGACGACTCGCGGATCAGGTCGTTCGGGACCTGGAGCGCGATCGTGTTGACGTTGTAGCCCTTGAGAGTGTCCCGGCCGACCTCGGTGAGGTTCCCGCCGTACAGCAGGTCGAAGACGCGCAGGTCCAGGAAGAACGGGTCGTCCGCCTGCCCGGCGAAGGTGGCCGCGCCGCCCGCCGTCTTGTGCACCGCCTGCGCCCGCAGTTTGCCGTAGTCCGGCATGGACGCCTTGCCGACGTTCGACGGTGCCACCGGTACGTCGTCGGCGAGCTTGGTCTTCGACATCTCGTGCTGGTTCTTCAGCCGGACGAGGTCGATGTCGTACGTCTGTGTGATGTTGAGGTCCGGGTCGTCCAGGCTGGTGACCGGACCGGTGTTGTAGAGGAACGTGTTGCCGTTCTTGGTGTGGGTCTTGAAGGTGTAGCGGAACACCAACTCGCCCTGCGCGTCGCCGTTGTTGTCGATGTGGAGGTCGTACTGGGCGTCGTCGGCGAAGGTGTAGAAGTTCGGGCCGCCCGCAGGCTCCTCGAACGGGATCCAGTTCGCCACGATCGTCGTCGTGTCGGGCTTGTCCGGGCTGACGAACGCGTACAGGTCGGTGTTGTCGTACTGCGGGGTGCCCGAGATCAGCGGCGCCTCCCGGTGGGAGGAGGCGGATGCCGCCCCGGGTTCCAGCGTGGCGACGCCGGCGGCTGCGAGCCCCCCGGCGGCCAGCGCGCCACAGATGAGCGTGACCAGGCCCGTGCGTCCCGTGCCGCTCCTGGAGAAGAGAGGTGTCATGCCGTCCGTCCTCAGTGCCGACTTGCTTTGACGGACGGGTATACGGAGCGGGGCCGCCTTTCGGATTGGTCGGCGGCAAAAAACTTTTCACCGGCCCGCGACCCGCGTTTTCGTCGTGTTGATCCGTAAGTCTTCGGGGAGGTGTGTCTCGGTGCGGATGCGCGGGGTGCGAGGAAGGGCCGGCTGCGGCCACGGAGAGGGGGCCCGCATGCACGCGGACGAGCTGCTGGTGCTCGTGGCGGGCGGCGACCAGAGGGCGTTCGAGGAGTTGTACGGGCTGGTCTCCGGGCCGGTCTACGGACTGGTCCGGCGGGTGGTCCGCGACCCTGCCCAGTCCGAGGAGGTCGCCCAGGAGGTGCTGCTCGAACTGTGGCGTTCCGCCGCCCGGTTCGACCCCGGCCGGGGCAGCGCGCTCTCCTGGATCCTCACCCTCGCCCACCGCCGTGCCGTCGACCGGGTGCGCAGCGCCCGCGCGGCCGGGGAACGCGAGCAGCGGGAGGCGCTGCGCGCCGGGGAGCCCGCGTTCGACCAGGTCGCCGAAGAAGTGGAGGCCGGTCTGGAACGCGAGTGGGTGCGCCGCTGTCTGAACCGGCTCACCGCCCTGCAACGCCAGTCGGTGACCCTCGCCTACTACGACGGCTACACCTACCGTGAGGTGGCCGAGCGGCTCTCGCTGCCGCTCGGCACGGTCAAGACGCGGATGCGCGACGGACTCACCCGGCTGCGCCAGTGCCTGGGAGGCGCCGCATGAGCATCCTCGGCAAGCTGCTGCGCCGGGAGGACCTGCACTCCCTCGCCGCGCCCTACGCGCTCGACGCCCTCGAACCGGGCGAGCGGCGCCGCTTCGAGAAACACCTCGCGGGCTGCGACCGCTGCGCCGCCGAGGTGCGGGACCTGTCCGAGGACGCGGTGCGGCTCGCCTGGTCGACGGCGGCCCCCGCGCCCGCGGCCCTGCGCGACCGGGTGCTGGCCGCCGTACGCACCATCCCGCAGGAGCCGGCACCGGCCCGCGGCTCCCGGCAGGAACAGGGACCGGCCCGGGAGCGCACCTCCCAGCTGCCTCCGCACGTCTGGGGCGCCCAGCCGCCGCCGGGACGCACCCGTACGCCCCGCTCACGCCCGCTGTTCGCCCCGCTCGCCACGGCGACGGCCGCTGCCGCCCTCGTCGTCGCCTCCCTGTTCGCGGTCCAGGCGCACCGCACCGAGGACCGGCTCGCGGCAGAGCAGGCCAGGGCACGTGATATCGCCCACGTTCTGGCCGCTCCGGACGCCCGCGCGGCCGGCGGGAAGGACGCGCAGGGCCGCAGTATCGGAGTGATCGCTTCCGCCTCCGAGCGGGAGGCCGTCGTCACCCTCAGCGGATACGCCACCCCGCCCGGCGGGCGCGTGCACCAGCTCTGGCTCATGCGCCCCCGTGCGCAACCGCGCTCCCTCGGCCTCTTCACGGGCGACACGCCCTTGGTCGCGAAGGGGCTCGACACCTCCTCGACATCACTCGCTGTAACCGTCGAGCCTGACGGAGGGTCAGCACAACCCACCGGTCAGCCCATTGTCCAACTCACCCTGAAATCGGTCGGATTCGGAGAGTAGTCAACGAGGGGTGGTCAACCCCCTTGTGGGGAAGGTGAATCCTGTGGCCGAGATACACGCATGCCTCACTGGGGCGATAGGGTTACTCTGCCCGGGCCGGGTGGACTCGTACGGGTGGGGAGTGACATGGAGCAGATAACAGTGCGCAGCAGGGCCAGGGTCCCTGCGATCACCTGCGGGAGCAGCGCGACCAGTTCGCGCCTCGACCGCCATCTGTCGGTACTGGCGGGTCCCGCCATACCGCAGCGGGAGACGGTCGAGGCGACCTCGCTGATGCTTGAACTGACGGCGCGCGACTCCGTGCACCAGCGCAGCGACCGAGGCGCGCGGGTCCGCCGCGTCTCCCTCTTCGCACCGCTGCGCCGACTGCGCCGTTCGCTGTTCGGCGGTCACTGAGCGGTCACCGAACCGGCCACCTGAGCGGCCATCGCGCGGGTCAGCCCGCACTCAGGCCGCCACACCGTCCCGGCGCAGTGCTGCGATCTCGTCGTCCGCCATCCCCACGGCACGCAGCAGCGCCCCGGTGTGCTGCCCGAGTGCGGGCACGTCGCCCATCCGTGCCTCGTCCCCGCCCGGCAGAGTGATGGGAGGCAGCAGCGCCTTCAGCGGCCCGACCGGCGACCCCACCTGGCGCCACCGCTCGCGGGCCGCCAGCTGCGGGTGTTCCGCCAGCTCGTGCAGATCCCGCAGCCGCGCACAGGCGATGCCCGCCTTCTCCAGCCGGGCCAGCGCCTCCTCGGCGTCCAGCACCGCCAGCGCCTCCGCGACCAGGGCATCGGTCCGCTCCCGGTGTGCCACTCGGGCGGCATTCGTCGCGTACGCCGGGTCCGTCCCCAACTCCGGCCGGTCCATGACCCGTTCGGCCAGCCGTCGCCACTCCCGGTCGTTCTGCACCGACAGCAGCACCCGCCCGCCGTCCGCCGTCGGATAGGCGTCGTACGGGGCGATCACGGCGTGCGCGAGTCCGGTGCGCGCCGGCGGCTCGCCCCCGTGCAGCGCATGGTGCAGCGGGTGCCCCATCCACTCGGCGAGCGCCTCCAGCATGGACACCTCCACCGGCCCGCCACGGCCGGTGGTGCCGCGCCGCACCAGAGCGGCCAGCACCCCCGAGAACGCGTACATGGCCGCCGCGATGTCCGCCGCCGGGATCCCCGCCTTCACCGGCTGCTCAGCCGTGCCGGTCACCGACACCAGCCCGGCCTCGCACTGCACGAGCATGTCGTACGCCCGCTTGTCCGTGTACGGCCCCGAGCCGCCGTAGCCCGAGATGTCCACGGCGATCAGCCGCGGGTGCGCGGCGCACAGCGTGGCCGCGTCCAGACCGAGCCGGGCCGCGGCGCCGTGCGCGAGGTTCTGCACGAACACGTCCGCGTCCGCGACCAGCCGCCGTACGACGTCCAGACCGCGGGGGTCCTTCAGGTCCAGGGCGATGGACTCCTTGCCCCGGTTGCACCACACGAAGTGCGACGCGAGACCGCCGGCCGCCGTGTCGTACCCGCGCGCGAAGTCGCCGCCGTCGATGCGCTCCACCTTGACGACCCGGGCGCCCAGGTCGGCGAGCTGCCGGGTCGCGAAGGGCGCGGACACGGCCTGTTCGACGGCGACGACGGTGAGTCCCGCCAGGGGAAGGGGCTGCTGCGGAGGCTGGTCCATCGGCTGATCCATGACCGGATCATGGCCCCTGAGCGGCGCCTTTGTCAGCAGTGCGGCATCACTCGGCTCGCGCGTACCTGCGGACGGCGAGCGGCAGGAACACCAGGATCAGGGCGAGGCTCCAGGCGAGCGACCCGGCGACGGGATGGGCCACCGGCCACGCTGCGCCCCGGGGCACGGGCGCGTTGCCGAACAGGTCGCGCAGGGCGGTCGTCACCGCGCTGATCGGATTCCACTCGGCGAGCGTGCGCAGCCAGCCCGGCAGGTCGTCCGTCGGGATGTACGCGTCGGACAGCAGCGGCAGCACGAAGGAGGACGCGCCCAGCTGGCCCGCGGCCTCCTCGCTGCGGGTCAGCAGGCCCAGCCAGATCCCGGCGCAGGTGCAGGCGAACCGGAAGAGCAGCAGCAGCCCGACGGCCGCCACGGCACCGGCCACCGACCCTTCGACCCGCCAGCCCACCGCCAGCCCGGTCACCAGCAGCGGCACGGTTCCGGCGGTCGTGACGACGAGGTCCGCGACGGCCTGTCCGAGCGGGGCCGCGGCCCGGCTCACCGGCATCGTGCGGAACCGGTCCGTGACTCCGCGGTGGGTGTCCTGGGCGGCCTGGAACATGCCGGTCATCAGGCCGCCGGCGGCCGTCGCGACGAGCAGACCCGGCACGAGGAAGGAACGGTACTCACGGCCGGGCATCGCCAGCGCGCTGCCGAACACGTAGCCGAAGAACAGCAGCATGTTGACCGGCATCATCTGGGACAGGATGGCCAGACCGGGGTTGTTGCGGACCCGGCGCAGCTGCCGGCCCGTCATCGCCAGCCCGTCGTACGCCAACGTGCTCATGCCACCGGCTCCTTGCTGTCCGTGGTCTCCCCGGTGAGCCGCAGGAAGACGTCGTCGAGGGTGGGCGGCCGGATGCTCGCGTCCAGCAACGGCACACCGGCCGCGTCCAGTTCGCGCACCAGCCGGGGAAGGGTCAGGGTCGGGTCGGTGCTGACCGCGCCGACGGCGTTGCGCTCGCGGTCGGACACCGGCTCCCTGCCGGTCAGCCGGTCGAGCACGGCCGCGGCACGCGGCATCGCCTCGGCGTCCGCGACCACCGCCTCCGCGTACGACCCGATGAGCGCCTTGAGCCCGGCGGGCGAACCGCTGTGGGCGATCCGGCCCCGGTCCACCAGGGCGATGTCGTCGGCGAGCCGGTCGGCCTCCTCCAGGTACTGCGTGGTCAGCAGCACGGTCGTGCCCTCCGTCTTCAGCTCGTGCACGGCCTGCCAGATGCGGGCGCGGCTGGCCGGGTCGAGCCCGGTGGTCGGCTCGTCCAGGAAGAGCACGTCGGGCCGCCGCAGCAGGCTCGCCGCCAGGTCCAGGCGGCGGCGCATGCCGCCCGAGTACGTCGCCGCCCTGCGGTCCGCGGCCTCGGTCAGGCCGAAGCGCTCCAGCAGTTCGTCGGCCCGGGCGGCCGGTCCCCGCACCCGGTGCAGCCGGGCGAACAGCCGCAGGTTCTCCCGGCCGGTGAGGTCCCCGTCGACCGAGGCGTACTGCCCGGTGACCCCGATCCGGCTCCGCACGGCCGCCGCCTCCCGGACGAGATCGTGCCCGGCGACCCGGGCCGAACCCCCGTCCGGCCGCAGCAGCGTGGTCAGCAGCCGCACCGCCGTCGTCTTGCCCGCCCCGTTCGGACCGAGCAGCCCGCAGACCGTGCCCTCGGCGACGGCCAGATCCAGCCCGCGCAGGGCGTGCACGGTGCCGAAGCGCTTCTCCAACCCCTCACTAAGTACAGCGTACGTAGTAGTCATGCGCCGACCATAGCGCACTGCGTACGCCGTACGTAACTAGGATGGTGAACCGAGGTGATGACCGATGACCGTCCGAGGGGCCGTCCCCGCAGTGATCTGGGCGCGCCCCGAGCGCACGGGCCGGGGCCCGAAACCGGCGTACACGCGCGACGACATCGCCGCCGCGGCCGTCCGGATCGCCGACGCGCAGGGGCTCGACGCGGTGTCGATGCGGCATGTCGCCGCCGAGCTGGGCTGCGGCACCATGTCGCTGTACAACTACGTCCCCCGCAAGGAGGACCTGTACGAGCTGATGGTCGACGCGGTCAGCGCCGAGCACGAGCCGTGGGAGCCGACCGGCGACTGGCGGGCCGACATGCTCCGGGTGGCCCACCAGACGCGCGCACTGATGCACCGGCACCCGTGGGTACCGCGCCTGATGTCACCGGTGTACGGCTTCAGTCCGCATGCCCTGCGCTATCTGGAGCACTGCCTGGCCTGCCTGGACCCGTTGCAGGCGGCCTACGGCACCAAGCTGGAACTGATCGCGATGCTCAACGGCGTGGTGACGACCTACGTCCGCAACGAACTCGACACCGCCGAGCGGGTGCGCGCCCTGCCCTGGTCGGAGGACGAGGAGAACGCGGTGCGGATCGCGTATCTCGCAGGACAGATCGCATCGGGGGCGTATCCGCGGATGGCGGCGGCGTTCACCGAGGACGCGGGGCCGATCGATCTGGAGGCGGTCTTCGAGCGGGCGCTGGAGCGCGTGCTGGACGCGTTCACGCCGCACCGGCCCCGGAGATGACCCGGGGCGGGTGACCCCGGGGGCCGCCGCAGGACCGGCTACAGCAGGGCGAACTGGCCGTCCGGGCCCTCCTCGTGGTGGTCGAGGACCGAGGCGGGGCGGCGGGACGGTTCCGGCGGGGGAAGGACGCCCGCCTGTCGCAGATCGGTCGCCGAGACCGCTGCCCGCACCTCCAAGCCGGCCCGCAGAGGCCGGAGTTCCGCCAGCAGCGCCAGCACCGTGATCAGCTCCAGCAGCTCCGACGTCCAGCTCTGCGGCCAGAGCGCGGGACGGATCGCCGCCAGGGTGCCGGGCTCGGCCGGGTCCGTGCGGACCGCGAACCAGGTCTCCAGGACCCGCACTCCGGCCAGCTCGTAGTCCCATGCCGCGGGCGGGACCGGTGAGATGCGGCCGTCGTCGAGGTGCAGAGCCTCCTCGTCGCGGTCGTAGGAGAGGGTGGCCGGGCGGCTCGGCAGGGGAGCGCGGACGTACGGGCGGCGGCCCCCCGGCAGCTTGGGGCGCTCTCCGTCGCGGCGCATCAGCCACAGCATGCGGTGGCCCAGGTCCACGCCCGCGGACCACAGGCCGGGGTCCTCCGTCAGCGGGACGGTCAGGTCCGGCCGGACCGCCGCCAGGATCCAGGCCAGCACGTCCGCCGCCGTGGGGCGCCCTCCCAGCCGGTCGGACAGGTGGTCCAGCAGGCCCGCGGCCAGATTGGGCTCGCTGCCGCCGGGACGGCGGTACAGCGGGCGGATGCGGCCGGTGCGCAGGGTGGGCAGGAGCGAGGTCGCCAGCAGCGGGACGTCCTCGTCGCCCGTATCCACCGTGAACACCTGGTGCGGGTCCGCCACCCGCCACAACTCCGGGCGGGCCGTGTCGATCAGCCGGTGGTCCGGGATCAGCCACTGCTCGTCGAAGGGCGCGGTCAGGACCCGGACCGGCTCCGCGCAGGGACCCTCGGCGCGGGCCAGCCGCCGCGTGCCGGTGGACTGGCCGGGCAGCTGGCCCACGGCCGAGGCGAGCGTGCGGGCGCGGGTCGGCTCGAACAGGGCCTCCCGGTCCGGGCCCCCGGCCTTCAGCAGGGCGTCCCAACGGGCCTTCAGCGAGGCCGGATCGGGCGCCGTCGGCCAGGCGCGGCCCGGCCGCAGCGGTGCGACGGACCACGGCATGAGGTCCGCCAGCGGCGGAGCGTCGTCGTACGTCACGCAGGGCATGGTACGGCCTGACCGGCACCCGCCATCAGGTCGCCTCCAGCGTGACGGTGAACGAGAAGCGGTCGCCCCGGTAGTGGATGACCGCCACGTCCAGCACCCGGCCGTCGGTGTCGTACGTCACGCCCGTGTAGTGCAGGATCGGGCTGAGCAGCGGGACGTGGAGCAGCCGCGCGGTCTCCGGGTCGGCGAGGCGGGCCTCCACGGTGTCCGTGATACGGCTGATGTCCGCCTTCACGATGTCCCGGAGCACTTTGGTCATCGGCCAGCGGACCAGATCGTCCGGGTCGATGCGCGCCGCCAGTTCGGGCCGGACGTGGTTGACGGCGTGATTGGTCGGCTCGCCGGTCTTGGCGTCGCTGCGCAGGCGGTGGTACGTCGCCACCTCGGGCACGTCCGGGAAGTACTCGGCGAGCCCGGCCGGCACCGCGACGCAGCCGTGGTCCAGCAGCTCGGCCGTCATCCCGGACTGCTGGGCCACGATCGCGTCGACCGAGCCCAGCAGCCGCACCGGCGCCCCGCGCCGGACCCCGGGCTCGATGAACGTGCCGCGCCTGCGGTGCCGGCTGATCAGCCCCTCGTCCTCCAGTTCCTTCAGCGCCTGCCTCATGGTCAGCACGCTCACGCCGTAGTGCTCCGCGAGCTGTTCCTCGGTGGGCAGGCGCAGCGGGTCCTCGGGTGAGCGGCCGAGTATCGAGGCGCGCAGCGACTGCGACACCTGATACCAGAGCGGCAGCTTGCGGTTCAGGACGATCGAGTCCGGAGCGAAGGAGGTCACGCGGTTATCCGTACCTGTCGGAGAACGTTCGGCGCAACGCGCGCGTCACACCCGGAAGTGACGTTCCAGGCCCTGCCACACGTCGTCGTAGCGCCGCTGGAGGTGTCCGGCCCCGGCCGCCTGCGGAGTCAGGGTCACCGGCCAGCGGGTCTCGAACATGAAGGCCAGGCCGTCGTCGATCTTCTGCGGCTTCAGCTCGGCCGCGCTGGCCCGGTCGAAGGTCTCCCGGTCCGGGCCGTGCGCCGACATCATGTTGTGCAGCGAGCCGCCGCCGGGCACGAAGCCCTCGGCCTTGGCGTCGTACGCGCCCTCGATCAGGCCCATGTACTCGCTCATCACGTTCCGGTGGAAGTACGGCGGCCGGAAGGTGTTCTCGCCCACCAGCCAGCGCGGCGCGAAGACCACGAAGTCGACACCGGCCAGGCCCGGGGTGTCCGAAGGGGAGGTCAGGACCGTGAAGATGGACGGGTCCGGGTGGTCGTACGAGATGGTGCCGATCACATTGAAACGGCGCAGGTCGTAGACGTACGGCACATGGTTGCCGTGCCAGGCGACCACGTCCAGGGGGCTGTGGTCGTAGGTCGCCGTCCAGAGGTTGCCGCAGAACTTGTTCACCACCTCCACCGGGCCGTCGACGTCCTCGTACGCGGCGACCGGGGCGCGGAAGTCACGGGCGTTGGCCAGCCCGTTGGCGCCGATGGGGCCGAGGTCGGGCAGCTGGAACGGCGCCCCGTAGTTCTCGCACACATAACCACGTGCCGTCGGGGCCGCCCCGCCATCCGGTGCGGTGTCCAGCAGCTCCACACGGAAACGCACCCCGCGCGGGATCAGCGCCACATGTGCGGGCTCCACGTGGAGACGACCGAACTCGGTGTGCAGCAGCAGCCCGCCCCGCTCCGGCACGATCAGCAGCTCCCCGTCGGCGTCCGAGAACACCCGCTCCATCGAGGCGTTGGCGTGGTACAGGTGCACGGCCATGCCGGTGCGCTGGGCCGCGTCGCCGTTGCCGCCCAGTGTCCACAGGCCGGCGAGGAAGTCGGTGCCCGCCGGGGGTTCCGGAAGCGGGTTCCAGCGCAGCCGGTTGGGGTCGGGCACCGCCTCGGCGAAGGGGGCCGTGCGCAGCCCGCCGTTGTCGGTACGGGTGAACGCGGGATGCGCGGCCGACGGGCGGATCCGGTAGAGCCAGGAGCGCCGGTTGTGCGCCCGGGGCTCGGTGAAGGCCGTACCGCTCAGCTGTTCCGCGTACAGGCCGAGCGGCGCGCGCTGCGGCGAGTTGCGGCCCTCGGGCAGGGCGCCCGGCACAGCCTCCGAGGCGTGCTCGTTGCCGAACCCGGTGAGATACGACAGCCCCTCGGCGGTCTTCCTGGCGTCCCCGCTCATGATCGCTCCCTTGCACTCCCGATTCCTATGTATCACCGTAGGAATGGACGGGGGGCTGCGCAAGAGGGTTGCCCGGTCCTCCCTCCGTGGGAGGACGGGAACCAGACTTCAGGGGGATTCGGGGTGATGGGGCGTTGTTCTACGCTCCCGGCCATGTCGTGGACGAAGTGGAGGCGTGGACGGCTCGGCGCGCTCGTGGTGTGTGTCCTGCTGCCGCTCGGTGCGGCGGCCTGCGCGGCCGGGGAGGCGCACGGGGGCACGGTCTCGTCCTCGCCGGTGGGGAAGGTGCTGGACGACACCGACGAGACGGGCCGGAATCTGCGCGAGATGGCCAGGAAGGACGCGCCGGAGGTCGGCATAGAGGTGACCCCGGCCGCCGGGAGCGGCTGGGACGTGCGGCTGACCTTCCGCCGCTTCCGCTGCTCGGCGCCCGGTGCCCAGCCCGCGGCGGCCCGCGGGCGCGGCCTGGTCGCCCTCCTCGTCGACGGCCACCGGGTCGCCCGGCTGCGCACACCGGCCTACCACCTGGCCGCCGGGACGGTCCCGCACGGCACCCACCACGTCACCGCGCGGCTGTACGCCGACGACGGCACGGTGTGGGCCGTGCAGGGCAGGCCAGTCGAGAGCACCGCCGACGTCACGGTGTCGGACGCGCAGCCGTAGGCCGGCACTTCCGGCACCGCCTGCACCGCGACGGCGGGCACTTCCGGCACCGCGACCGCGGGCACTTCCGGCACCGCCTGCACGGCGACGGTCGGCACCGCCTGCACGGCGACGGTCGGCACCGCCTGCACCGCGACGGTCGGCACCGCCTGCACCGCGACGGCCGGCACCCCCGGCGCCGCCGAGTGAGTGCAACGGCCACCGTTCTTCGTACTGTGGGGCGAGGTTCACCTGACTCCGGCGGAAAGGCATCATGAAGCCCGTGCCCCACGCGACATCGCTCCGTCGTGCGCCCGTCCAGCGGCGCAGCGCCGAACGGCTGACCAGGATCCTGGACGCCTGCGCCGAACTCCTCGACGAGGTCGGCTACGACGCCCTGAGCACGCGCGCGGTCGCCCAGCGCGCCGGCGTCCCCATCGGCTCGGTCTACCGCTTCTTCGGCAACAAGCGGCAGATGGCCGACGCCCTCGCCCAGCGCAACCTCGAGCGGTACGTCGACCGTGTCACCGAGCGGCTGCAGCAGGCGGGCGGCGGGCCCGGCTCCCGCCCGGGGCAGGCCGGACGCGGGGGAGACTGGCGGGCCGCCATGGACGCCGTCCTGGACGAGTACCTGGCCATGAAGCGCACCGCACCGGGCTTCTCCCTGGTCGACTTCGGCAACCAGATACCGGTCGGCGCGCGGAACGGCGAGCCCAACACCAGGGTCGCCGACCGGCTCACCGACCTGCTCTCCGGTTTCCTCACCCGCACCCCGGACGAGGATCTGCGCCGGGTCTTCCTGGTCGCGGTGGAAAGCGCCGACACCCTCGTCCAACTGGCCTTCCGGGTCGATCCGCAGGGCGACGAGGCGATCATCGCCGAGACCCGGGAGCTGCTGCGGGCCTATCTCGGGCGCGTGCTCGACTGAGCGATCCGGCGCCGGGACCGCCCGAACGGTGCGCCGCCGGGGCTCCCGATCGGCAGGGTGTCGGTCTTCCGGAACGGCCGGGCGTCGGGGCTCCCCACCGTGCATACCGGTCGGTATGCTCGCCGCGGGCCTGTCCGTGCTCGGACGACCCAGCCGCCGACCCCTCGGGAGGACCCGTGTCCCGCACCGCCCTGCGAATCTGCCCCCTGTGCGAGGCCACCTGTGGGCTGACCCTCACCATCGAGGGCACCCGCGTCACCGGTGCCCGCGGCGACCGTAAGGACGTCTTCAGCAAGGGGTTCATCTGCCCCAAGGGCGCCTCCTTCGGTGCCGTGGACGGCGACCCCGACCGGCTGCGGACGCCACTCGTCCGTGCGGACGGCGAACTGCGCGAGGCCACCTGGGAGGAGGCCTTCGACGCGGTCGCCGCCGGACTGCGCCCGGTCGTGGAGCGATACGGCCCGGACGCCGTCGGTGTGGTCCTCGGCAACCCCAATGTCCACACCATGGCCGGTGGCCTCTATCCGGCCGTCCTGCTCGGCGCCCTGCGCACCCGCAGCCTGTTCACCGCCTCCACGGTCGACCAGATGCCCAAGCACGTCTCCAGCGGGCTCCTGTTCGGCGACGCGGGCGCCATCCCGGTGCCGGACCTCGACCACACGGACCATCTGCTGCTCATCGGCGCCAACCCCCTGGAGTCCAACGGCAGTCTGTGCACCGCCCCCGACTTCCCCGGCAAGCTCAAGGCACTCAAGGCCCGCGGCGGCCGGCTCACCGTCGTGGACCCGCGCCGCACCCGCACCGCCGACCTCGCCGACCGGCACCTGGCGATACGCCCCGGCACCGATGCCCTGCTGCTCGCGGCGATGGCGCACACGCTCTTCGCGGAAGACCTGGCCGACCTCAAGGACCTGACCCCCTACGTTCTGGGCCTCGCCGAACTCCGCGACGCCCTGGCCGGCTTCACCCCCGAGGCCGTGGCCCCCGCCTGCGATCTGGACGCCGGTGTCATCCGCACCCTCGCCAGGGAACTCGCCGCGGCCCCCACCGCCGCCGTCTACGCCCGCATCGGCAGCTGCACCGTCCCGCACGGCACCCTGGCGAGCTGGCTGGTCGACGTCCTGAACATCCTCACCGGCAACCTGGACCGCCCAGGCGGCGCCCTCTTCCCGCAGGCCGCCACCGACAGGACGCCCCGCCCGGCCGGTCCGGGCCGCGGCTTCACGCTCGGCCGCTGGCACTCCCGCGTCGGCAAACACCCGGAGGCCAAGGGGGAGTTGCCGCTCTCCGCGCTCGCCGAGGAGATCGACACCGCGACCGACGAGGGCACGCCGGTCCGCGCGCTGATCGCCGTCGCCGCCAACCCCGTGCTCTCCGCGCCCGACGGCGACCGGCTCGACAAGGCCCTGGCCTCCCTGGACTTCATGGTCAGCGTCGACCCGTACCTGAACGAGACCTCGCGCCACGCGCATGTCGTACTGCCCCCGCCGCCGCCCGCCCAGAGCCCGCACCACGACTTCGCCTTCAACGCTCTCGCCGTGCGCAACCAGGTCCGCTACTCCCGCCCCGCCGTCCCGCTGGAGCCCGGCCGCATGGCGGAGAGCGAGATCCTCGCCCGGCTGACACTGGCCGCGACCGGCATGCACGGCACCGATCCGGGGGCCGTCGACGCGATGGTCATCGAGCAGACCCTCGGCAAGGCCGTGCGGGACGAGCACTCACCGGTCCACGGCCGTGACCCGCGCGACCTCGCCGCCCTGCTCACCGGCGAGAACGGCCCCGAGCGGCGGCTCGACCTGATGCTGCGTCTCGGCCCGTACGGCGACGGCTTCGGCGCCCGGCCCGACGGGCTGACCCTGGCCAGGCTGCTCGACCATCCGCACGGCATCGACCTCGGCCCGCTGCGGCCCCGCCTGCCGCAGCCGCTGAAGACCCGCAGCGGCAGGATAGAGCTGCTGCCCGAGCCGATCGCCGGGGACCTGCCCCGGCTCCGTGCCGCCCTGCACGAACGCCCCGCGGGCCTCGTCCTCGTCGGCCGCCGCCATCTGCGCTCCAACAACAGCTGGATGCACAACGTGCCCGCCCTCACCGGCGGCAGCAACCGCTGCACCCTGCACATCCACCCGGAGGACGCCGCCCGCATCGGCGTCCGGGACGGGGCGGACGTACGCGTCAAGGGCGCCGGAGGAGAGGTGGTCGCACCCGCCGAGGTCACCGACCGGGTCCGGCCCGGGGTGGTGAGCCTGCCGCACGGCTGGGGCCACGACCGTCCCGGCATCCGGCTCGGCCACGCCGCCGCGCACCCCGGCGTCAACGTCAACCAGCTGCTCGACGGCAGTCTGCTCGACCCGCTCTCGGGCAACGCGGTACTCAACGGCGTACCCGTTGATGTCGTCACACTTCCCTGACCTGGACTTTTGCGCTTATTGCTCGCGCGTCGACCACTTGTTAACGCCGTCTGAACGGACCTAACGTCATCGCACCGCCGACCCCAGGTGGGATGTTCAAGGGCGAACGTTAGGTATCCACTCATGCTGACCATCCTCGGCTTCGCCATGATCGCGACCTTCCTGGTCCTGATCATGCTGAAGAAGATGTCGCCGATCGCGGCGCTCGTGCTCATACCCGCGCTGTTCTGCGTGTTCGTGGGCAAGGGCGCCAAGCTCGGCGACTACGTCATCGACGGCGTCACCGGGCTCGCCCCCACCGCGGCCATGCTCATGTTCGCGATCGTCTACTTCGGTGTGATGATCGACGTCGGTCTCTTCGACCCGGTCGTGCGGGGCATCCTGAGGTTCTGCAAGGCCGACCCGCTGCGCATCGTCATCGGTACGGCGGTCCTCGCCGCGATCGTCTCCCTGGACGGCGACGGCTCCACCACCTTCATGATCACCGTCTCGGCGATGTACCCGCTGTACAAGCGCCTGAAGATGTCCATGGTCGTGATGACCGGCGTGGCCGCGATGGCCAACGGCGTGATGAACACGCTGCCGTGGGGCGGCCCCACCGCCCGCGCGGCCACCGCGCTGAAGCTCGACGCCGGCGACATCTTCGTGCCGATGATCCCCGCCCTCGCCATGGGCCTGCTGTTCGTGTTCGCCCTCGCCTACGCACTCGGCCGCCGCGAGCGCAAGCGGCTCGGCGTGCTCACGCTGGACGAGGTGCTGGTCGAGGAGCAGGAGACGGTCCTGGCCGGCGCCGGCGCCGGCGCCGGCTCCGGTGAGGAGGCCAGGCGGGCCGGTTCCGGTGAGGAGGCCAGGCACGCCGGCGGTTCCGGCGAGGAGCCCCGGACGGCCGGCGGGTCCGGCACCGGCGCGGCACCTGCGGACGAGCAGTCCGAGGACGAGGGCTTCCAGGGCCTGGCCCCCGACCGCCCCACCCTGCGCCCCAAGCTGTACTGGTTCAACGCGCTGCTCACCCTCGTCCTGCTCACGGCCATGATCATGGAGTGGCTGCCGATCCCGGTGCTGTTCCTGCTCGGCGCGGCCCTCGCCCTGACCGTCAACTTCCCGCACATGCCGGACCAGAAGGCCCGCATCGCCGCCCACGCGGAGAACGTCCTCAACGTCTCCGGCATGGTGTTCGCCGCCGCCGTCTTCACCGGCGTCCTGCAGGGCACCGGCATGGTCGACCACATGGCCGAGTGGCTGGTCGACAACGTCCCCGACGGCATGGGCCCGCACATGGCTCTCGTCACCGGCGTGCTGAGCATCCCGCTCACCTACTTCATGTCCAACGACGGCTTCTACTTCGGCGTCCTGCCGGTGCTCGCCGAGGCGGGCCACGCACACGGCGTCTCCTCGCTGGAGATCGCCCGCGCCTCGATCATCGGCCAGCCGCTGCACATGTCCAGCCCGCTCGTCCCGGCCGTCTACGTCCTGGTCGGCATGGCCAGGGTCGAGTTCGGCGACCACACCCGGTTCGTCGTCAAGTGGGCCGTGCTCACCTCACTGGTGGTCCTCGGCGCGGGACTGCTGTTCGGCATCGTCTGAGCACTCCGGGAAGGACACGACTCATGGCGCCCGGTGGGAACCGCGGCTGGCTGCTCCGCCTCGTCATCGCCTTCGGCTGCGCGCAGGGGGCGGTGTCGATGGCCCGGCCCGCGGTCTCCTACCGGGCCCTCGCGCTGGGCGCCGACGAACGGGCGGTGGGAGTCATCGCGGGCGTCTACGCGCTGCTGCCGCTCTTCGCCGCCGTACCGCTCGGCCGCCGCACCGACCACGGCCGCTGCGCGCCCCTGCTGCCGGCGGGCGTGGTCCTCATCGCCGGCGGCTGCGCACTCAGCGGTCTCGCCGGTTCCCTGTGGGCGATGGCCCTGTGGAGCGGGGTGATGGGACTCGGCCACCTCTGCTTCGTGATCGGCGCCCAGTCACTGGTGGCCCGCCAGTCCGCGCCGCACGAACAGGACCGCAACTTCGGGCACTTCACCATCGGCGCCTCCCTCGGCCAGCTCGTCGGCCCCGTCGCCGCGGGCGCGCTCATCGGCGGCCCGGACAGGGCACACAGCAGCGCCCTCGCCCTCGCCGTGGCGGGCGCCGGTGCGGCGGCCGCGTTCACCTCGCTGTGGCGCATCGAGGACCGCGCCACCGTCAACTCCCGCCCACGGCAGGGCGGACGGGTTCCGGTCACCGCCATCCTGCGGGCCCGGGGGGTGCCCGCGGGCATGCTGCTCAGCCTGTCGGTGCTGTCCGCGACCGACGTCCTCACCGCCTACCTGCCGGTGGTCGGCGAGCACCGGGGCATCGCCCCCTCGGTCATCGGTGTCCTGCTGAGCCTCCGTGCCGGCGCCACCATCGCCTGCCGGCTCGTCCTGACCCCGCTGCTCCGGCTGCTCGGGCGGCCCGCGCTGCTCACCGTCACCTGCCTCCTCGCGGCCGTGCTGTGCGCGGGGACGGCGCTGCCGGTACCGGTGTGGGCCCTGGCCGGGATGCTCACGGTCCTCGGCTTCTGTCTGGGTGTGGGCCAGCCGCTGTCGATGACGACGGTGGTGCAGGCAGCGCCCGCTGAGGCCCGCTCCACCGCGCTCGCCCTGCGGCTGACGGGCAACCGGCTCGGCCAGGTCGCCGCGCCCGCCGCCGCGGGTCTGGTCGCCGGCCTGGCCGGGGTGGCGGCGCCGTTCGCGATGCTGGGGGTCTTGCTGCTGCTGTCGTCGGGGGTGGCGCTGCGCTCGCCGGGCCGGTCCGAGGGCTCGCCCGGACGGGTGAACGGGAGGCGTTCGAGGCGCCCCGGATTGCGCCGTACGAGCGATCTCTGACGGCGCGTCGGGCGTCGGTGCCGCGAGGCGCGCGGGGTATGGCGCAGAGTCCAGGCGAAAGAGCGATTTGTATGAAAATCGTCTGACTCGGAGGAACGTCCATGCCCACCCTGAAACTCCCACGTGGCCTCGGCTCTCGCGCGGGCGCCACTGTCATCCTCACCGCTCTCGCCGCGTCAGGCGCGTCGTGGGTGGCGGCGCCCATGGCGGTTGCCCAGGGGGAGAACGGCGACATCAGGATCCACCGCGTGGGCGTGCCCTTCGGCGTCTCGAAGGACGATCCGGTGGTGTGCAAGTTCTACCTCGACGCCGTCAACTTCGACGTCCTGCCCACCATTGCCTACACCATCACACCGCAGCCGCCGTTGCCGACCTCGGCCACCGTCGCCGGCACCATCCAGCTCGCCGGGGGTGCCGGGCACACCGATCCGCTCGGGCTCGCGGACGGACAGTACAAGATCACCTGGGTGGTGGCGGGTGCTCCCAAGGAGAAGGTCTTCCGCGTCAACTGCCGTGACGAGCACAAGGACGATCCGGGGCAGGGTGGCCCCAACGGACAGATCGCCGACGGCCGGCACGACGACCAGCACAACGACGCGGGCTGGGGGAAGGGCGACCAGGACGGCCCCAAGGGCGGGGTGCACGCGGGTGGCGGCGGACTCATCGACACCGCTGCCGCGTACGCACCGGTGGCCGGCGCGGCCGCCGTGGGCCTGATGGCCCTCGGCGGTGTCGTGTACGTCCGGGTGATCCGCCGGCGGCCCCATGGTGCCGCGTAGGTACCGACGCAGGCCCTGGTACCGGACCCGCGCCTACCGCCTCGCCAGGACGGCCCTGCTCGTGGTCGTCCTGGTGACCGTGGTGCCGCGCTGCGGCGGGCGCGGCGGACCGGCCGCGCCCGGACCGCCGGGCGGTCCGGACGCCGTGGCGGCCCCCGGTGCGGGCTCCGCCCGGGCCGACGGGCGGGGAGCGGGCCCGGAGGGTGCCGAGACCTCCGGCTCCGCGCCCTCCGGCCCTCCGCCCCGCCCGCTGCCCCGGTCCCGGCCGACGTCCTTCCGTGTGCCGTCCCTGGGGATCGACGCCCCGATCACGCCGCTCCGGCTCGACCGTGACCGGCAGTTGGAGTCGCCGCCCGTCGAGGCCCCCAAGCTGGTCGGCTGGTACGAGGGCGGCCCCACGCCGGGCGAGTCCGGCACCGCGATCGCCGTCGGCCACCGTGACACCAGGACCGGTCCCGCCGTGTTCGCAGGCCTCGCCCACGTCAAGCCCGGCAAACCCGTCGAGGTACGGCGTGCGGACGGCCGTACCGCCGTCTACACCGTGGACCGGGTGAAGGTGTTCGACAAGGCCGGCTTCCCCGACGGGGAGGTCTACGGCCCCGCCGGGCGCCCGGAACTGCGGGTGATCACCTGCGGCGGCCTCTTCAGCCGGCGCACGGGTTACACCAGCAACGTGGTGGTCTTCGCCCACTTCACCGCCACGAAATGACCGGTGCAACCGCCACGGAATCACCGGTGTCACCGCCACGAAGTGACCGGTGTGATCGCCACGGAATGGCCGGTGTCACCGCCGTGAAGTGACCGGCGGACCGGCCGGTGTCCGCACCGGCCGGTCCGTTCGTCATGATGTCCCGGTACGTCTGCGGCTCAGGACCGTCTGGTGCACGAAAACTAACATCGCTAGTTTGTGTGCCGGACGACGCAGCCCCGCCGGGAGGAAGCAGCATGAAGGCACACGACGGCCTGTACATCGACGGCGCCTGGCGCTCCGCCGAGAGCACGGACGTGATCGAGGTCGTGAACCCCGCCGACGAGCAGATCATCGGCCGGGTGCCGGCGGGCGGCCCCCTCGACGTGGACACCGCCGTCCGCGCCGCGCGCGCCGCCCTTCCCGCCTGGTCCGCCACGCCTCCGGCCGAGCGCGCCGCCCGTCTGGCCGCCCTGCGCGACGCCCTCGCGGCCCGCAAGGACGAGATCGCGGCGACGGTCACCGCCGAACTCGGCTCGCCCCTGCAGTTCTCCCAGGCCGTGCACGCCGGCGTACCGATCGCGGTCGCCGGCTCCTACGCCGAGCTGGCCGCGGCCCACCCCTTCGAGGAGAAGGTCGGCAACTCCACCGTCCTGCACGAGCCGATCGGCGTGGTCGGCGCGATCACCCCGTGGAACTACCCTCTCCACCAGATCGTCGCCAAGGTCGCCCCGGCACTCGCCGCCGGCTGCACGGTCGTGCTCAAGCCCGCCGAGGACACCCCGCTCACCGCCCAGCTGTTCGCCGAGGCGGTCCACGAGGCGGGCGTACCCGCGGGCGTGTTCAACCTGGTCACCGGCCTCGGCCCGGTCGCCGGACGGGCCCTCGCCGAACACCCGGACGTCGACCTGGTCTCCTTCACCGGCTCCACCGCGGTCGGCCGGCAGATCGGCGCGGTGGCCGGCGCGGCAGTGAAGAAGGTCGCCCTCGAACTCGGCGGCAAGTCCGCCAACGTCATCCTGCCGGGCGCCGACCTCGCCAAGGCCGTCAACGTGGGCGTCGCCAACGTCATGTCCAACTCCGGCCAGACGTGCAGCGCCTGGACCCGCATGCTGGTCCACCGCGACCGGTACGACGAGGCCGTCGAGCTGGCCGCCGGCGCCGCCGTCAAGTACGGCGACCGCATCGGTCCGGTGGTCAGCGCCGAGCAGCAGGCCAGGGTGCGCGGTTACATCGAGAAGGGCGTCGCCGAGGGCGCCCGGCTGGTGGCCGGCGGCCCCGGATCCCCGCACGAGAAGGGCTACTTCGTCAGCGCGACCGTCTTCGCGGACGTCACCCCGGAGATGACGATCGCCCAGGAGGAGATCTTCGGTCCCGTCCTGTCGATCCTGAAGTACGACGACGAGGAGGACGCCCTGCGCATCGCCAACGGCACGGTGTACGGCCTCGCGGGCGCCGTCTGGGCCGCCGACGAGGCCACGGCGGTGGCCTTCGCCCGCCGCATGGACACCGGCCAGGTGGACATCAACGGCGGCCGGTTCAACCCCCTCGCACCCTTCGGCGGATACAAGCAGTCCGGAGTCGGCCGGGAACTCGGCAGCCACGGACTCGCCGAGTACCTGCAGACCAAGTCCCTACAGTTCTGAGGAAGACCGAGACACATGGCCGTACGAGCCGCCGTCCTGCCCGCCATCGGCGCCCCGCTGGAGATCACCGGCATCGAGCTGCCCGACCCTGGCCCCGGACAGGTCCGGGTCCGCCTCGCCGCCGCCGGCGTCTGCCACTCCGACCTGTCCCTGTCCAACGGCACCATGAGGGTGCCGGTCCCGGCCGTCCTCGGCCACGAGGGCGCCGGCACGGTCGTCGCCGTCGGCGAGGGCGTCACCCATCTCGCGCCCGGCGCCCCCGTCGTCCTCAACTGGGCCCCCTCCTGTGGCAGTTGCCACGCCTGCGTGCTCGGCGAGGTCTGGCTGTGCGCCAACGCGATGAACGGCGCCGCCGGCGTCCACGCCCGCACCAGCGACGGCACCGACCTCCATCCAGGCCTGAACGTGGCCGCGTTCGCCGAGGAGACGGTGGTCCCGGCGTCCTGCGCCCTGCCCCTGCCGGACGGGGTCCCGCTGGTCGACGCCGCCCTCCTCGGCTGCGCCGTCCTCACCGGCTACGGCGCCGTGCACCACTCGGCACACGTCCGGCCCGGAGAGACGGTCGCCGTGTTCGGCGTCGGCGGGGTGGGCCTCGCCACCCTCCAGTCGGCCCGCATCGCGGGCGCGTCCCGGATCATCGCCGTCGACGTCTCCCCGGAGAAGGAGGACCTGGCCCGGGCGGCCGGCGCCACCGACTACGTCCTCGCCTCCGACACCACCCCCCGCGAGATCCGCGCCCTCACCGGCAAGCAGGGCGTCGACGTCTCCGTGGAGTGCGTGGGCCGCGCGGTCTCCATCCGCGCCGCCTGGGAATCGACCCGCCGCGGTGGCCGTACGACGGTCGTCGGCATCGGCGGCAAGGAGCAGCAGGTCACCTTCAACGCCCTGGAACTCTTCCACTGGGGCCGCACCCTCTCCGGCTGCGTCTACGGCAACACCGACCCGGCCCGCGATCTGCCGGTGATCGCCGGGCACGTGCGCGAGGGACGCATGGACCTGTCGGCACTGGTCACCGAACGGATCGGTCTGGAGGGCATTCCGGCGGCCTTCGAGAACATGCTCGCGGGCAAGGGCGGCCGGGCGCTGGTCGTCTTCTGACGCTCAGGGCACCTTCTCGGGTCGCGGCTGCCCGGCCGCGACCCGGGTCGACCGCCCGCCGCGCGCCCGGGAGCGCGACACCGCCACGCCCGCCAGACACAGCACCCCGCCGGCCAGCGTGAGCACCCCGGGCACCTCACCGAGCGCCAGCCATGACATCAGCACCACCAGCGCGGGCACGGCGTACGTGGTCGCCCCCATCCGGCTGGCGGTGGTCCGGGCTAGGGCGTAGGCCCAGGTGGTGAAGGCGAGCGCGGTCGGGAAGACGCCCAGGTAGACCATGTTCAAGGTCGCCTGCACGGGGGCGTGGGCGATCTCGCCCGCCAGCTGTCCGGCGAACGGCAGGCAGCACACGG
Organism: Streptomyces sp. NPDC027663; assembly: GCF_055566415.1. Lineage (NCBI taxonomy): Bacteria > Bacillati > Actinomycetota > Actinomycetes > Kitasatosporales > Streptomycetaceae > Streptomyces > Streptomyces sp. NPDC027663. Next base: position 106,835 of record NZ_JBVHSK010000005.1, read on the forward strand.
CCCCGACCAGGCACCCGAACGTCGTCACCTGCAACGCGCTCGCCCGCCCCAGGGCGGGCTTCTGCGCGACCACCCCGAAGGCGTACGCGACGGCCGCGAGCAGACACAGCAGCACGCCGAGCACGGAAGAGCCGCCTCCGCCCGACATGGACAGCCCCACGGTCACTGCGCCCGCGAAGGACACGGCCATGCCCGCCAGCAGTCTCGGCGGCATCGGATCACCGAGCAGCCGGGCGCCCAGCAGGGCGATCAGCAGCGGGCCGACGTTGACGACGAGCGCCGCCGTGCCCGCGTCCACCTGCTGCTCGCCCCAGTTCAGGACGACCATGTACAGGCCGAACCACAGCAGCCCCGACAGCAGGATGCCCCGCCACGCGGACCTCGGCGGCAGCCCCTCCCGGCGTACGGCCCAGATGACCCCCAGGGCGACCACACCCGCCACCAGCCGGCCGAGGGCCAGCGCGCCGGGGGAGTAGGCCTCGCCCGCACTCCGGATGGACACGAAGGCGGAGGCCCACAGCAGTACGGAGACGGCGGCGGCGGTGGTCGCGAGTATGCGGGCGCGGTTCCGGTCGGCGTTCATCATGCTCCCGAGGCTAGGTAGCCGACAGGACATCGGCTGGCGGAATTCGGACGGGGCGGCCGAGGCTGCGGCCAGGTGGGTACGGGTTCGCTTGCCCGGCGGTACGGCACCCGGAGATCCTCGACGAGTTGCGCGACGCGCGCGTCGGCCAGCCGCACGTACCGGTGCCGGCCCTGCCGTTCCTCCGCGCGCAGCCCCCCGGCGACGAGCTTGCCGAGGTGCTCGCTCAGCGTCGACGCGGCGACGCCCGCGTGCCGCGCCAGTTCGCCGGCCGTCCAGGCCCGCCCGCCGAGGAGCGCGAGCAGGCACGTGGCCCGGGTCCGGTCGGCGATCAGCCCGGCCAGGCCGCGGCGAGGACCGCGGCCTGGGGGTCCTTGATGCTCATGCACCCAGCATGGGGCACCGGCACTTCGGCGACGGCCGAAGCGTCCTCACACCCGCACCTGCTCGTACTGCTGCGCGAGCCCGTCCAGCAGCGCGCCGAGACCCGTCTCGAAGGCCCGCTCGTCGATCTTCTCCTGCTGCTCGGCGAGGAGGTGGGCCTGCCCGAGGTGGGGGTAGTCGGCGGGGTCGTACGCGCTGGCGTCGTCCACGAAGCCCCCGGCGAACGAGCCGAGTGCCGAGCCCATGATGAAGTACCGCATCAGCGCGCCGATGGAGGTCGCCTGCGCCGGCGGCCAGCCCGCCTCGACCATCGCGCCGTAGACCGCGTCGGCGAGCCGCAGTGCGGCCGGGCGGCGGCCGGGGCCGCGTGCGAGGACCGGGACGATGTTCGGGTGGTCGCGCAGGGCAGCCCGGTAGGAGACGGCCCAGTCGTGCAGCGCGGTCCGCCAGTCCCGGCCGTCCTCGAACATCGACAGATCGACCAGCGCGCTCACCGAGTCCGCCACCGCCTCCAGGATGTCGTCCTTGGTGCGGAAGTGGTTGTAGAGCGAGGGCCCGCTCACCCCCAGCTCGGCGGCGAGCCGGCGGGTGGACACGGCCGCCAGACCCTCCCGGTCCACGAGGTCCCGGGCCGTCTCGACGATCCGGTCGGTGCTGAGGAGGGGCTTGCGCGGTCGGGCCATGGCGCACATAGTAGGGCTGCGGCTAGAAACTAGCAGTGCTAATTTAAATGTTTGGCTTTCAAGATCCGGCGATGTATTCCGGTCGGTTGGGGTGATCTCGTGGTGAACCTGGGACTCAGCGAGGAACAGACGGCCGTACGGCAGCTCGCCCAGGACTTCGTGGCGCGCGAGATCGCCCCGCACGCGGTCGCCTGGGACCGCGCCGAGGAGGTCGACCGGGGCATCGTGAAGAAGCTCGGCGACGTCGGCTTCCTCGGGCTGACCATCGACGAGGAGTACGGCGGCTCCGGCGGCGACCACCTCGCGTACTGCCTGGTCACCGAGGAACTGGGCCGCGGCGACTCGTCCGTGCGCGGCATCGTGTCCGTCTCCCTCGGTCTCGTCGCCAAGACGATCGCCGCCCGGGGGAGCGAGGAGCAGAAGCGGCGCTGGCTGCCGGGACTCACCGCCGGCGAGTACGTCGGCTGCTTCGGCCTCACCGAGCCCGGCACCGGCTCCGACGCGGGCAGCCTCACCACCCGGGCCGTGCGTGACGGCGACGACTACGTCGTCAACGGCACCAAGATGTTCATCACCAACGGCACCTGGGCGGACGTCGTCCTGCTCTTCGCCCGCTCCACCGACGCCCCCGGCCACAAGGGCGTGTCCGCCTTCCTGGTGCCCACCGACACCCCCGGCCTGACCCGCCGCACCATCCACGGCAAGCTCGGCCTGCGCGGCCAGGCCACCGCCGAACTGGTCCTGGAGGATGTCCGCGTACCCGCGTCCGCCATGCTCGGCGAGGAGGGCAAGGGCTTCTCGGTCGCGATGTCCGCGCTGGCCAAGGGGCGGATGTCGGTGGCCGCCGGCTGTGTCGGCATAGCCCAGGCGGCGCTGGACGCGGCCGTGCGCTACGCCGGTGAGCGAGAGCAGTTCGGGGGGCCCATCGCCCGTCACCAACTGGTGCAGGAGCTGATCAGCGACATCGCCGTCGACGTCGACGCGGCCCGGCTGCTGACCTGGCGGGTCGCCGACCTCATCGACCGCGGCGAGCCGTTCGCCGTCGAGTCCTCCAAGGCCAAGCTGTTCGCCTCCGAGGCCGCGGTCCGCGCCGCGAACAACGCTCTGCAGGTCTTCGGCGGTTACGGCTACATCGACGAGTACCCGGCCGGCAAGCTCCTGCGCGATGCCCGCGTGATGACCCTGTACGAGGGCACCAGTCAGATCCAGAAGCTGCTCATCGGCCGCTCCCTGACCGGCGTTTCGGCCTTCTGAGTACCTGCCGGGGCGCGTTCTGAGTATCCCGGCGGATGTGGCGCGGCCCACGTGCGCCGAAGCTGGGTGCCATGAGCGACACACCGGTCAAACAGCAGAGCACGGCCGCCTTCTACGGCCAGGCCGTCGCCTCCTTCGCCGTCGCCATGACGGCCACCGCCATCGGCATCTTCCGGCTGGAGGCCAGCGCCTGGGTCCGTGGCTTCCTGGCGATCGCCGTTCTCTACCTCGTCACGTCCGCCTTCACCCTCGCCAAGGTCATCCGGGACCGCCAGGAGGCCGGGCAGATCGTCAGCCGGGTCGACCAGGCCCGGCTGGAGAAGCTGCTCGCCGAGCACGACCCCTTCGAAAAGCTCTGAGCGGCTGCACTAAGCGCCCGCTCACCGTCGGCGGTATGGTGGTGCTTCTGTCGGCGAGAGGGGCGAACGAGCGATGAGTACGGCGGAGGAGACGGCCGGCGGCGAAGTGGAGCCGTGGGAAGAGGTCACCCCGGACGCGGCCCGGCGGCTGCTCGTCGCCGCCGTGGAGGCCTTCGCCGAGCGCGGCTACCACGCGACGACGACGCGTGACATCGCCGGCCGTGCCGGCATGAGCCCGGCCGCCCTCTACATCCACTACAAGACCAAGGAAGAGCTGCTTCACCGGATCAGCCGCATCGGCCACGACAAGGCCCTCGACATCCTGCGCACCGCGTCGCAGCGGGAGGGCACCGCGGCCGAGCGGCTGGCCGACGCGGTCGGCTCCTTCGTCCGCTGGCACGCGGGACGGCGCACCACCGCACGGGTCGTGCAGTACGAGCTCGACGCCCTCGGCCCCGAGGCCCGCGCCGAGATCGTCGCGCTGCGCCGTCAGGTGGACGCGGAGGTGCGCGGGATCATCGAGGACGGCGTGGCCTCGGGCGAGTTCGACGTGCTGGACGTGCACGGCACGACGCTCGCCGTGCTGTCGCTGTGCATCGACGTGGCCCGCTGGTTCACGGTGGACGGCCCGCGCACCCCCGAGGAGGTCGGCGCGCTCTACGCCGACCTCGTGCTGCGGATGGTGGGAGCGCGGTAGCGGGCCTCCGGGCTCAGAGGCCGGCTACCGGGCTCGGTGGCAGGCCTCCGGGCTTCGCGGCGGGCCTCCGGGCTCAGATGTAGTACCTCGCCACCGACTCGGCGACGCACACCGGCCTGTCGCCGCCCTCACGTTCCACGGTGAAGGCGACCGTGACCTGCACACCGCCGGTGACGTCCTCGACGCCGGTGATCTTCGCGGTGGCGCGCAGCCGGGAGCCGACGGGAACGGGGGCCGGGAAGCGGACCTTGTTCGTCCCGTAGTTGACGCCCATCTTCACGCCCTCGACCCGGATGAGCTGCGGGCCGAAGAGCGGCAGCAGCGACAGGGTGAGGTAGCCGTGCGCGATCGTGGTCCCGAACGGCCCGGCGGCAGCCTTCTCCGGGTCCACGTGGATCCACTGGTGGTCCCCGGTCGCCTCGGCGAACAGGTCGATGCGCTTCTGGTCGACCTCCAGCCAGTCGGTGTGGCCCAGCTGCTCGCCCACGGCCGCCTTCAGCTCGTCGGGGGAGGTGAAGGTCCTCGGTTCTGCCATGTTCCCGGCCTCTCGCTCGCGTCTCTAAGCGACTGCTTAGCATGGTCGGATGGGAGGCCGCTGTCAACGGGCGTGCGGCCGGCCGGGTGGGCGGTCTCTGTAATCTCTGAGGAGTGCCCCAGATTCCCGAGAAGATCCACGAGCTGACCGTGGGCCAGTTGTCCGCGCGCAGCGGTGCCGCGGTGTCCGCCCTGCACTTCTACGAGGCCAAGGGACTGATCTCCAGCCGGCGCACCTCCGGCAACCAGCGGCGCTACAGCCGCGACACCCTGCGCCGGGTGGCGTTCGTCCGCGCGGCCCAGCGGGTGGGCATCCCGCTCGCCACGATTCGGGAAGCCCTGGCCGAACTGCCCGAGGAGCGGACGCCGACCAAGGAGGACTGGGCGCGGCTGTCCGAGAAGTGGCGCTCGGAACTGGAGGAACGGATCCGCCAGCTGAACCGCCTGCGGGACCATCTCACCGACTGCATCGGGTGCGGGTGTCTGTCGCTGGAGACGTGTGTGCTGTCGAATCCGGACGATGTGTTCGGTGAGCGGCTGACGGGTTCGCGGCTGCTGGCGGAGCGCCGCGGAAACTAGGGCGCCGTTGTCGGGTGCGGGTGCGTCGTGGATGGTCGCGCAGTTCCCCGCGCCCCTTTCGGGGCGCTGCTGTCGTCCCCGACCCGCGGGTGCGTCGTGGCTGGTCGCGCAGTTCCTCGCGCCCCTTTCGGGGGTGCTTGCGTGGCTTCACCGTCTGCGGGCAGTCGTGCCGCTGGGGTGGCGCGGGTGGGCGCGGGTGCACCCCGCGAGCGCGGGTGAGCGATACCCACCCCCGCCCGGCCCAGCGGGCGGTGCCTCACTCGTACTCGGTGCCGCCCTTGCGCGTCAGGTACGCGGGGCTGACCGACTTGGCGATGGCCCGGCCCCCCGTCACCGCGCTGTACCGCTCCACCGCGGCCCGTATCACCACGCCCTCACGCACGTGCAGCCCCCGCCCGGACACCGTCTCCCGTCCGCCGGTGAACTCCAGCACCCGCTCGACGTCGTACGGCCCCACGTACAGGCGAGGCACCACCGGCAGCTCCCCGTCCAGCAGTTCCGCCGCGTCCAGCCAGCGCACGGCGCCGTCCACTTCCGCCGACACGTCGAACGCCGCGTAGCCGAGCGTCTCGCTGCGCCCGTCGGCGCCGTACGTCAGGTCCTGCACTCCCGCGCCGTACACCTCCCCGAAGATGCCGACCCGGGTCGCGCCCAGCCGCTCGCAGAGCCGCGCCGCCGTCTCGGCGACCTCGTGTGCGCGCACCGCCCGCCAGTACAGGTTCCGCGGATCCTCCTTCAGGGCCAGGGACTTGGCGCCGAAGCCCTTGGAGGAGACATACGCCCGCCCTTCGCAGGCGACATACGTCAGCAGGCACGCCGAACCGTGCAGCTTCTCCGTCAGCACGACCTGCTCGCCCGGCGTGAAGATGCCGGGGTAGCGCTGGATGTTCTCGATGTCGACCCAGGGCAACAGCTCGGGCGCCGGTTCGACGTCTCCGTTCATGGTGGGCGGGACCGGCGGCACCCACTTGGTGATGCCCAGCCGCTCCGCGAAGTCGGTGCCCTCGGCCGCCGCCCGCACCAGGTCGACGTCCCCGAGCTCCGCCGGCCGGCACACGATGCCCTGCGACAGCTCACCGCGCAGCCGCACCGCCTTGACCCGGTTGGCCTCGCCGCCCGCCAGCCGCCCGGTCAGCCCCAGTTCCTCGATCAGCCCTGCCGGGAGGACGGCCTGCTCGGGGATGTAGACGGCGGCCTCGCCGGTGCGGTACGAGCCCTTGGCGACGACGGCCCGGTACAGGCCCACCTGGGCCAGCTCCAGCGCATCGGCGTTCGGATGCTCGTGGACGGTCAGCACTTCGGCGGTGACGCGCAGCGTCGACATCGCAACTCCTCGGAGGAATGGGCGGGTTCAGACCCGTCAGGCGTGTTTCATCGCCTCCCACTCTCCGCGCAGGAAAAGGGTGGAGCGACCCGATTTGGATCTGGTAGCGTCGCGATCTTCGGTCGGCGGCGACGCCGTGCAGATCGCCAGGACCGTGGCCCCGTTCCTGGCCGCCTGGGACCCCGGTCCGGTCGCCGACGCGCACCTCTGAACTGCGCCGACACCTGGCTCTACGACCACATGGCCGATCATTCCCCCTTCTCCTGGTGGTACGACGAGAGTGAGGAGACGGGGGTCGCCGAGCTGCGCGCCTGGCTGTCCGGCCCCGGCGCCGCCCGCCTGCACGCGCTGGGCGAGCACGCCCTCGCCGTCCGCTGCGAACTCCTCGCCCTCCCCGAGGGCGAGCGCTGGGATCACCCGTACCGGGCCGGTGCCGCAGCCGCCGGCTGAGCGTGCGCATCACCTTCAGCGCCGGCCCGCGGCCGCTCCGCGGAAGGGGTGCGGCATCCCCTGCGCACCCCCCTTGCCCGGTGCCGGCCCGTCGCGCGGACCGCACCCGGTGGCGCCCCGGCCGCTCAGGCCGACATCAACAGGCGTTCCCGCCTGGCGAACTGCAGGACCCGCGGGTCGAGGACGGGCCGCGGTACCAGGATCCCGCAGTCCGTGCAGACCGGTCCCGAGGACGGCTCGTGGTCCAGGCCGTACCTCCAGACCAGCCGCTCTCCACCGCACACCGGGCAGCACGAACCCGGTTCCCGCTCCAGCGCGGCGATCAGCCGGCGCAGCACCTCCGCCAGCGGGGCCTCCGGGTGGACCCCGGGGTCGTCGCACCAGGCCACCCCGAACCCGCCCCAGGTCAGCCGGTGCCAGTCGTCCACACTCCCGGGCCGGCGCAGCCCGTCGTGCTTCTCCTTCTTCCGTCGCTCGGTGAAGTCGGTCTCGTAGGCGAGCCAGACGTCACGGGCCGCCTCCAGCTCCTCCAGCGCGGCCACGAGCCGCGCCGGATCGGGGGAGCGGTCCTCCGGGCCGAAACCCGCCCGGGAACACAGGTGGTCCCAGGTCGCCCGATGCCCGTAAGGGGCGAACTTCTCGAGGCACTTGCGCAGCGAGTACCGCCGCAGTGCCAGATCACAGCCCGGGTCACGTACCTGTCTCGCCAGACTCCGGAAACCTGCCATCGCCCTGCACCTCCGTCACACCTGCACCTGTACTTCGGTCACTTCGGCGTCGTCGCACGGACGTCGCCGAATAGACGTATCGACAGGCGATTCGGCTCCATCTCTTCTCGGGATCTGCTTGCGTACTCCGGAAAGTGACGCATGTTCATCTTTGAACTGGGGGATACCGGCGGTAACGTTCGGCCACCCCTGTCGCTAGGAGCTGCCATGCCACGGCGAACCCCACGTATCGCCTTTGACAGACTGAGAACGTTCCGCCGTCTCCCCGGGTTCCTGAAGACCGCGTCCGTATGCGTCCTGATAGCCGGTCTTCTCTCCCCCCTCACCCAGACCGCATCGGCGGCGGCCGGCGTCGCGGCCGCCGCCGACCACTGCGGCGGCCAGTGTTCCGACATCCTGCCGCCCGGTGAGAACGGCAACGCGACGCTCGCGCAGATCCTGCTCAACCAGGTCTTCGGCACCCAGCCCGCGCACGCCGAGGACCAGCTCGGCCCGTACGCCAGCCTGGCCACCGGCTACTCGGGCCTCACCGACGCGAAGATCAACACCTTCTTCAACGACGCCTCCTTCGGCGTCCCTTCCGACCAGGTCGCCTCCACCGAGAAACCGGCCGGCCGCAGTGACGTGACCATCGTCCGCGACAAGAAGACCGGTGTGCCGCACATCACCGGCACCACCCGCTACGGCACCGAGTTCGGCGCCGGGTACGCGGCGGCCGAGGACCGGCTCTGGCTGATGGACGTCTTCCGGCACGTGGGCCGCGGCCGGCTGACCTCCTTCGCGGGCGGCGCCGCCGCCAACCAGGGCCTGGAGCAGCAGTTCTACCGCAACGCCCCCTACACCGAGGCCGACCTGCAGGCGCAGATCGACAACGCCGTGGCGCAGAACGGTGCCCGCGGCCAGCAGGCCCTGGCCGACGTCAACGCCTACCTCGCCGGCGTCAACGCCTACATCGACGCCTCCGACAGCGGCCGTTACTTCCCCGGCGAGTACGTCCTGACCGGGCACAAGGACTCCATCACCAACGCCGGCACCATCGAACACTTCAAGGTCACCGACCTCGTGGCGCTGGCCTCCGTGATCGGCTCGCTGTTCGGCTCCGGCGGGGGCGGCGAGGTGAACAACGCGCTGTCCCTGCTCGCCGCCCAGGCCAAGTACGGCGTCGAGGAAGGCACCCGGGTCTGGGAGTCCTTCCGTGAGCGCAACGACCCCGAGGCCGTCCTCACCGTCCACAACGGCGAGAGCTTCCCCTACGGCGCCAGGCCCGCCGACGCCCAGGGCGAGGCACTGCCCGACGCCGGCTCGGTGACCCAGGAACCGCTCGTCTACGACCGCACCGGCAGCGCGGCCACAGCCGCCGCCAGGAGCACCTCGGCGACCGCGGCGAGGACCACGCTCGGCTCCGCCAGGCGCGGCATGTCCAACGCCCTGGTCGTGAGCGGCAAGCACACCGCCGGCGGCCACCCGATCGCCGTCTTCGGACCGCAGACCGGCTACTTCGCGCCGCAACTGCTCATGCTCCAGGAGATCCAGGGCCCGGGCATCAGCGCCCGCGGCGCCTCCTTCGCGGGTCTGAGCATGTACGTCGAACTGGGCCGCGGCCAGGACTACTCCTGGAGCGCCACCACCTCCGGTCAGGACATCATCGACACCTACGCGGTCGAACTGTGCCAGGACGACTACCACTACCTGTACCACGGCACCTGCACCGCCATGGAGAAGGTCGAGCAGAAGAACGCCTGGAAGCCGACCACGGCCGACGGCACCGCCGAGGGGTCGTACACCATGCGCGCATGGCGGACCCGGTACGGTCCGGTGGAGTACCGGGCGACCGTCGGCGGCAAGAAGGTCGCCTACACCACCCTGCGCTCCTCCTACCTGCACGAGGCCGACTCGATCATCGGCTTCCAGATGCTCAACGACCCCGGCTACGTCAAGGGGCCGCAGGACTTCCAGAGCGCGGCGCAGCACATCAACTACACGTTCAACTGGTTCTACGCCGACTCCGAGCACACCGCGTACTACAACAGCGGTGACAACCCGGTCCGGGCGGGCGGCGTCGACGCCGAGTTCCCGGTGTGGGCGCGGCCGGCGTACGAGTGGAAGAACTGGGACCCGGCCACCAACACGGCCGACTACACCCCCGCCTCCGCCCACCCCAACTCGGTCGACCAGGACTACTACGTCTCCTGGAACAACAAGCAGGCCAAGGACTACACGACCGCGCCCTGGGGCGACGGCTCCGTGCACCGCGGGAACCTGCTGGACGACCGGGTGAAGAAGCTGGTCGCGGCCGGCGGGGTGACCCGTACGAAGCTCGTGCAGGCCATGGCGGACGCGGGTCTCGCCGATCTCCGCGCGGAGGACGTGCTGCCGAAGCTGCTCAAGGTGATCAACTCCTCCGCCGTGACGGACCCCACGGTCGCCGCGGCGGTGGGCAAGCTGCAGACGTGGGTGAGCGCGGGCGCCAAGCGCACGGTGACGTCGCCCGGCTCGAAGACGTACGCCGACGCCGACGCGATCCGCATCCTTGACGCGTGGTGGCCGCTGCTGGTCAAGGCCGAGTTCCAGCCGGGGCTCGGCGACGACCTGTACTCGGCGATCACCGCGAACCTGCCGGTCGACGAGACGCCGTCCGCCGGACACGGCCCGACCGGCTCGCACGCCGGAAGCTCCTTCCAGTACGGCTGGTGGTCGTACGTGGACAAGGACATCCGGTCGGTGCTGGGCGAGTCCGTGCAGGGCCCACTCGCGCGGAAGTACTGCGGTGGCGGCAGCCTGGGCGCCTGCCGGGACGTCCTGACCGGCACCCTGAAGCAGGCGGCCGGCCTGACCGCCGCGCAGGTCTACCCGGGCGACGACCAGTGCTCGGCGGGCGACCAGTGGTGCGCCGACTCGATCGCCCAGCGCACCCTCGGCGGTATCAGACACGGCAAGATCAGCTGGCAGAACCGGCCGACGTTCCAGCAGGTCGTGGAGTACACGTCACACCGGTGACCGGTGACCGGTGACCGGTGACCGGTGACCGGCAGAACGGCGCCGGCAGAACGGCGCCGGCGGACGGGCGTCGGCACGCGCCGGCGGATGCCTGGTCGGCGGCGGGTCAGGAGACGCGTCCCGCCGCCAGCACCACCCGCGCCAGTTCGGGGTGCACGATGTCGCTGTGCGCCCCGGACGGCGCGCCGCCGCGTCTGACCACGGCCGCCGCGTCCACGTTCACGCACCCCGACGCGGGCAGCCGTCCGCTCAGGGCGGCCGCCAGGTCCAGGCGGGCGGTCCCCGGTACCGCCTGCACCCCGTCGTGTCCCATGGCACCCCACCTCGGCCCCAGCACGGCCGCGATCTCGTCACCCGCGCAGGAGCGGTCGTCCCCGGTGAGCCGGGAGGCCAGCGGGTAGAACGTGCCGAGAGCCGCGTCGAAGTGCGAGTAGCAGCACACCAGCGGGCCGTCGATGCGCCGCTGCAGGTCCCGGAGCGCTCCCGACCGGTCCGGGGCGTGCGGCAGGCGGGCCGCGAACGCGTAGTGCGAGAAGGCGCCCTGGAGCAGGGTCACCGACTTCACCGCGGTCACGCCCGGGGGCAGCCCGCGCAGCGCGAACGCCACCAGCCGGCCGCCGAAGCTGTGCCCGACCAGGTGCACACGGACCCCGGGCACCGCATCGGCCAACTGCCCGAGCAGCGGTCCGAGGCCGCGCTCACCGACCGTACCCGCCCGCCGTTTCATCTGGTGGTACGTCACCTGCCGCAGCAGTTCCTTGGCACCCTCCCACGGATTCGGCAAGCTGAACCGTGCCCCCCTCGCCGACGCGTCGAGCGCCGCCAGTGCCTGTGCGAACTGCTCGCAGGCGGTCACCGGATCCCCGCCCGGCACGGCCGGTTCGCCCGGCTCGTCGGTGTCGGCCACGCCCGGCGGTTCCCCGGCCGGCAGCAGCCGCACCAGCCGCCCGAACTCGGCCAGGCCCTCGTTCCCGCCGGGCCGTTCGTCCAGCAGGCGGGCCAGCTGGTCCACCACCGTCGCCCGGCCGGGGAACGTCTCCAGCAGCGCCCGCCGGGTGTCCTTGTCCAATGCCGGGCGCGGCGCCGCCGCCACCGCCTCCACGGCCGCCACGGACCTCGGGAAGTCGGGGATCGGCTCGTCGCTGAACCGCATCGACGGCCAGACCACGCCGACGTATCCGAGCCGGGCCTTCGGGGCCAGTTTCGGGACCGGGGCGAAGAAGCGCCGGTACAGCGCGGTCGCGCCCGAGCGGTCGTTGTTCCAGCCGTGCGAGAAGACGATCAGGTCACGGACACCGTGGTCCGTGACCTGAGCCGACAGCCGGTCGCGCTCGGTGCCGTCGGCGTCCCCGTCCGTGTCGAAGGTCAGCTCCCAGTAGGGAGTCACGCTCATCCCAGGATCCGCCATGCCAGGCTCCCTCGTCCCCCCGAAACGGTGCGATGCGCACGTATCGTCCTGCCGGGAGGCCGAGTTGGCCATACAGTGCGGCTCACTTGTAGAGGAGATACTCCTTCCGGGTCCGCCGGAACGCGGCCAGCTCCTCCTGCCAGGCACCCGTCACCTCGTCCGGGCCGGCACCCGCGTCGATCATCGTGCGTACGCGCGCCGAACCGGTGAGCTTGTCGATCCAGTTGTCGGGCCGCCAGGCGAAGCCGCCCCACACCTTCCGCGCGGTCACCAGCAGCGCGATCCCGGTGCGCACGGGGTCGTAGGCGGCCCGGTCGAGCACATGGATCTGCACCCCGCCGACGGTCTTGCCCTGGAACTTGGAGAACGTCGGCGTGAAGTACGCCTCCCGGAACCGCACCCCGCGCAGTCCGGCTTCGTTCGCGGCGGCGGCCCAGCGGCCGTCGATGCCCTCGGCGCCGAGGAGTTCGAAGGGCCTGGTCGTGCCGCGCCCCTCGGAGAGGTTGGTGCCCTCGAACATGCAGGTGCCGGAGTACACCAACGCGGTCTCGGGGCTGGGCATGTTGGGGCTCGGCGGCACCCAGGGCAGCCCCGAGGTGTCGTAGAACGCGCTGCGCCTCCAGCCCGTCATCAGGACGGTCTCCAGCGGGACGGGCGTGGTCAGGAACTCGCCGTTGAACAGACGGGCCAGTTCCGCCACGGTCATGCCGTGCGCCTGGGCGATCGGCTGCCGGCCGACGAAGGTGGCGAACTCCTTGTGCAGGACCGGTCCCTGGGCGGCGCGGCCGGTCACCGGGTTCGGGCGGTCGAGTACGACGAAGCGCTTGCCGGCGAGCCGGGCCGCCTCCATGCAGTCGTACAGGGTCCAGATGTACGTGTAGAAGCGGGCGCCCACGTCCTGGATGTCGAAGACGACGGTGTCGACGCCGGAGGAGGTGAAGACGTCGGCGAGCGGCCGGCCGCTCTTGAGGTACGTGTCGTAGACCGGGAGCCCCGTCGCCGGGTCGTCGTAGCGGCCCTCGGAGCCGCCCGCCTGCGCGGTGCCCCGGAAGCCGTGCTCGGGGCCGAAGACCGCCGTCAGCTCGACGCGCGGGTCCTGGTGCATCACGTCGACGATGTGACGGGTGTCTCTGGTGATGCCGGTGGGGTTGGTGACGACACCGGCCTTCTGGCCGGAGAGAATCGAGTAACCGTCGGCTGCCAGCCTTTCGAAGCCGGTGCGCAGGTGCTCGTGGTGCCGGGACGGGGCGGGCAGGGCTGCCATCGTGGCCGAGCCGAGGAGGGTGCGCCGGGACAGATGCATGTGGTCCTCCGGTGAGTGGGGACGTGCGGGCGCTCGTGGTCTCGCGCACGCGCGGCGGAACCGCATGCGGCACCGCCCCGCGCCTCTTGAGGTTGGTCCAGTCACCCTTCCCTTTACACATACCGACTGGTTAGTCTGGTGCCGCTGAGCCGAGTCGCGCCGTGCCGAAGGAGACCGAGGGTGGAAGCCGTGCAGGATGCCGGAGTGGTCGTCACCGGAGCGGGCGGCGGGATCGGGGCCGCACTGGCCCGGCGGTTCGCCGCCGCGGGGGCCCGGGTCGTGGTGAACGACCTGGACGCCGTGAAGGCGCAGGCGGTGGCCGAGGAGATCGGCGGGATCGCGGTGCCCGGCGACGCCTCCACGATCGTCCCCGACGCCCGGGACGCGCTCGGCGGCACGGTGGACGTCTACTGCGCCAACGCGGGCGTCGCCTTCGAGGACGGCGACCTCGGCGGCACCCTGGACGAGCGGTCCTGGGCGACGTCCTGGGACGTCAACCTGATGGCCCACGTCCGCGCGGCCCACGCGCTGCTGCCCGGCTGGCTGGAGCGGGGCAGCGGGCGTTTCGTCTCCACCGTCTCCGCCGCCGGGCTGCTGACGATGATCGGCGCGCCCTCCTACAGCGTGACCAAGCACGGCGCCTACGCCTTCGCCGAGTGGCTGTCACTGACGTACCGTCACCGCGGGATCAAGGTCCACGCCATCTGCCCGCAGGGCGTCCGCACCGACATGCTGGCCGCCACCGGCAGCGCGGGCGACCTGGTGCTGCAGCCGACCGCGATCGAGCCGGAGGAGGTGGCCGAGGCGCTCCTGAAGGGCATCGCCGACGACCGCTTCCTGATCCTGCCGCACCCCGAGGTCGCCGGCTTCTACCAGCTGCGGGCCGGCGAGCCCGACCGCTGGCTCGGCACCATGAACCACATCCAGCAGAAGTGGGAGAACGCCCGGTGACCGCCTCCGGCGACACCGCCCGCCCCTGGCACGCGCTCCTCAACGAGGCCCAGCGCGCCCCGGTCGACCCCGCCGACTCGCTCGTGCACGCACTGCGCGCGGCCGTCACCGAGGCCCCGGACCGCACCTTCCTCGCCTACTTCGACGCGCGCCTGAGCTACCGCGAGGTCGACGAGCTGAGCGATGGCGTGGCCGCCCACCTCGCCGCGCGCGGTCTGGAGCGCGGCGACCGGGTGGCCGTCCTGCTGCAGAACTCCCCGCACTTCGTGCTGGCGGTGCTCGGCGCCTGGAAGGCGGGCGCGACCGTCGTCCCGGTCAACCCGATGTACAAGTCGGGGGAGGTGGCGCACGTCCTGCGGGACGCCGAGGTCGCCGCGCTGGTCTGCTCCGACCGGGCCTGGGAGTCGTACCTGAGCCGGACGGCCGCCGGCTCCCCGGTGCGGACCGTGCTCACCGCCTGCGAGCTGGACTTCCAGACGCGCAACGACCCGCGCGTGCTGGCCTTCGAGCGGCTGCCCCAGGCACCGGGCACCGACGACCTGGTCACCGCGGCCCGGCAGGGCGGCCGGGCCCCCGACGGGCGTGCGCCCCGCCCGGACGACATCGCGCTGATCAGCTACACCTCGGGCACCAGCGGCACGCCCAAGGGCGCCACCAACAGGCACGGCAACATGATGCACAACGCCGAGCGGCAGCGGACCGGGCTCGGTCTGCCCGTGCCGCCCGTCTACTACGCCCTCGCGCCGCTGTTCCACATCACCGGCATGGTCTGCCAGTTCGGTGCCTGCCTCAACAGCGCGGGCACCCTGGTGCTCACCTACCGCTTCGAGCCCGGTGTCGTCCTGGACGCCTTCGCCGAGCACCGCCCGCACTACACGGTCGGCCCCGCCACCGCCTACATGGCGCTCGCCGCCCACCCGGACGTCACCCGTGAGCACTTCGCCTCCTTCGTGAACATCTCCTCGGGCGGCGCCCCCGTGCCGCCGGCCCTGGTGGCGAGGTTCCGGGAGCGCTTCGGCCCGTACATCCGCGTCGGCTACGGACTCACCGAGTGCAGTGGCCCCTGCGCCACCGTGCCGCCCGGACTCGAGGCGCCCGTGGACCCGGTCTCGGGGACACTGTCCGTCGGCGTGCCGGGCGCGGACACGGTCGTGCGCATCCTGGACGAGCAGGGCGCGGAGGTGCCCTTCGGCAAGCAGGGCGAGATCGTGGTCCGCGGGCCGCAGGTGGTACCCGGCTACTGGCGGCGCCCGGACGCCACCGCCGAGTCCTTCCCGGACGGCGAGCTGCGCACCGGAGACATCGGGTTCATGGACGAACAGGGCTGGCTGTACGTCGTCGACCGCAAGAAGGACATGATCAACGCGTCCGGATTCAAGGTGTGGCCGCGCGAGGTCGAGGACGTCCTCTACACCCACCCGGCGGTGCGCGAGGCGGCCGTCGTCGGCGTGCCCGACGGCTACCGCGGCGAGACCGTCAAGGCCTACATCAGCCTGCGCCCGGGGTCCGAGGCGGACCCGGATGAACTCGCGGTGTACTGCAAAGAGAGACTGGCTGCCTACAAGTACCCGCGGCAGGTGGAGATCCTGCCCGACTTGCCCAAGACGGCGAGTGGGAAGATCCTCCGTCGGGAACTGCGTTCCCGGACCGAGAACGACCAGCAGCAGATCTGAAAGGCAGGTGGCGGCAGTGCCCAGGACGACGGACGGTGACGGTACGCCCGTCCCGCAGCGGCTGCTCGCCGCCGCCACCCGGCTCTTCGCCGAGCGGGGGTACGACCGCACCTCCGTGCAGGAGATCGTGGAGGCGGCCGGCGTCACCAAGGGGGCGCTCTACCACTACTTCGGCTCCAAGGACGACCTGCTGCACGAGGTGTACGCGCGCGTGCTGCGCGTCCAGCAGGAGCGGCTGGACCACTTCGCCGAGATGGACGCGCCGGTGGAGCAGCGGCTGCGGGACGCGGCGGCGGACGTGGTCGTCACGACGATCGAGAACCTCGACGACGCGATGATCTTCTTCCGTTCCATGCACCACCTGAGCCCGGAGAAGAGCAAGCAGGTCCGCGCCGAGCGCCGGCGCTACCACGAGCGCTTCCGCTCGCTCATCGAGGAGGGCCAGAAAGCGGGGGTCTTCGCCACGGCGACCCCGGCCGACCTGGTCGTGGACTACCACTTCGGCTCGGTCCACCACCTGTCGACCTGGTACCGCCCCGACGGCCCCCTCACCCCCCAGCAGGTCGCCGATCACCTCGCCGACCTGCTGCTGCGCGCGCTGCGACCCTGAGCCGGGGCCCTGCGGGCCCAGGGTGCCTCTCTCCGCGCGTGAGGGTCCTGCGGGGCCCGGGCGCCTTGCTGCGCGCCGGCGGCGTCCCCGTCAGGCGTCGAAGCGGCGCCGGGACGCCTCGATGTCACCGAGGTACCGGCGGGTCCAGTCGCACATGCCGTCGATCGTGACGCGCAGGGCGCGGCCCGGCTCGGTGAGCGTGTACTCGACCCGCGGCGGCACGGTCGGGTGGACGGTCCGCTCGACCAGGCCGTTGCGCTCCAGCATGCGCAGGTTCTGGGTGAGCATCTTGTGGCTGATGCCCTCGATGGCGTTCCGCAGCTCGCTGAAGCGGAGGGTGCGGTCGGCGATCTCCTCGATGATGAGCAGCGCCCACTTGTTGGCGACGTCGGAGAAGATCTCTCTTCCCAGCGAGTCCGCCCGGGTCAGGTCCGCGTCCTCGGGCGAGCCCGTGAACTGCTTGGTCACCATGAGGTTCCCCAGTCACTGGAAAGTGCGTTCTTCCAGGTCCACGGTAACTCTCTTACGGTTCCCGGGTAACCACAAGAGAGCACGGAGGAGGACGGCATGGCCATCACCCTGGTGAACCCCCGCGGACTGCCCGAGATCGGCGCCTACCGGCAGGTGTCGGTCGCGAGCGGGTCCAAGCTGGTCTTCGTCGCCGGGCAGGTCGCCTGGGACGCCGAGGGGACCACGGTCGGCGCGGGTGACCTCGCCGCCCAGGTCGAGCAGTGCTACCTGAACATCGCCACCGCCCTGGCCGCGGTCGGCGGTTCCTTCGACGACGTGGCGAAGCTGACCGTCCATGTCGTCGACTGGACCCCCGACAAGATGCCGCTGCTCCTCCAGGGCGTCGAGCGGGCGGCGGCGCGGCTGGGCGTCACCCCGGTCCCGCCCGCCACCCTGCTGGGCGTCGCGGCACTGGACGTACCCGAGCATCTCGTCGAGGTGGAGGCGACTGCGGTCGTCGACTGACCTTCGCCGGCCGCGCGCACCCGTTCGTCAGCGGTGCTTCGCCAGCTCCCGTCGTGCCAGTGACCGCTGGTGCACCTCGTCCGGACCGTCGGCCAGCATGAGCGTGCGGGCGCTCGCGTACAGCTCGGCCAGCGGGAAGTCCTGGCTCACGCCGCCCGCGCCGTGCAGCTGGATCGCGCGGTCCAGGATGCCGACCACCGCGCGCGGAGTGGCGATCTTGATGGCCTGGATCTCGGTGTGTGCCCCCCTGTTGCCGACGGTGTCCATCAGCCAGGCCGTCTTCAGCACCAGCAGCCGCAACTGCTCCACGGTGACCCGGGCGTCGGCGATCCAGTTCTGGACCACGCCCTGCTGCGCCAGCGCCTTGCCGAACGCGGTACGGGACACGGCCCGCTCGCACATCAGCTCGATCGCCCGCTCGGCCATGCCGATGAGCCGCATGCAGTGGTGGATCCGGCCGGGCCCGAGCCGGGCCTGGGCGATGGCGAAGCCGCCGCCCTCCTCGCCGATCAGGTGGGACACCGGCACGCGCGCGTGGTCGAAGACGACCTCCGCGTGGCCGCCGTGGGAGTGGTCCTCGTAGCCGAAGACCTGCATCGCGCGCTGGACGGTGACACCCGGGGTGTCGCGCGGGACCAGGACCATGGACTGCTGGCGGCGGATGTCGGCGCCGTCCGGGTCCGTCTTGCCCATCACGATGAAGATCTTGCAGTCGGGGTTCATCGCCCCGGAGATGTACCACTTGCGGCCTGTGATGACGTACTCGTCGCCGTCCCGTTCGATGTGGGTGGTGATGTTCGTGGCGTCCGAGGAGGCCACGTCCGGCTCGGTCATCGCGAACGCCGAACGGATCTCACCGGCCAGCAGCGGTTCCAGCCACTGCTTCTTCTGCTCCTCGGTGCCGAACTGCGCCAGCACCTCCATGTTCCCGGTGTCCGGCGCGGCGCAGTTCGTCGCGGTGGGCGCGAGGTGCGGGGAGCGGCCGGTGAGCTCGGCGAGCGGCGCGTACTGGAGGTTGGTCAGCCCGGCGCCGTGCTCGGCGTCCGGCAGGAAGAGATTCCACAGACCCCGCTTGCGGGCCTCGGCCTTCAGCTCCTCGACCACGGCCGGGGTGTCCCAGGGCGAGGCCAGCGCGGCCCGCTGCTCCTCGGCGACCGCCTCGGCCGGGTACACGTGCTCGTCCATGAAGGCGAGGAGCCTTGCGCGCAGCTCCTCGGTGCGCGCGTCGAACGCGAAGTCCATGCCGGTCAGCCTTCCTGAAGAGTCGTCAGTCCGTGGTCGATGAAGACGGGCACGAGGTCGCCGATGCGGTCGAAGCCGCGGCCGACCGTCTGGCCGAGCGTGTAGCGGTAGTGGATGCCCTCCAGGATCACGGCGAGCTTGAACCAGGCGAACGCCGTGTACCAGGAGACGGCCGAGACGTCCCGGCCGGAGCGGGCGGCGTACCGCTCGATCAGCTCCCGCGGGTCGGGGTGGCCCGGGGCCTCGGCGGTGGTGGAGACGGGCGAGTCGCTCATGCCGAGCGGCCGGCTGTACATCACCAGCAGACCGAGGTCGGTCAGCGGGTCGCCGAGCGTGGACATCTCCCAGTCGAGAATGGCCTTGATCCGGTCGTCGTCACCGATCAGGACGTTGTCCAGCCGGTAGTCGCCGTGCACGACGGCCGGGGCGGGGGAGGTGGGCAGGGCGCGGCCGAGCGCCGCGTGCAACTGGTCGATGCCCGCCAGTTCGCGGTTGCGGGAAGCGTCCAGCTGCTTGCCCCAGCGGCGCAGCTGACGGTCCAGGAAGCCCTCCGGGCGGCCGAAGTCGGCGAGGCCCACCTCGGCGGGGTCCACCGCGTGCAGCTCGACCAGGGTGTCCACCAGCGACAGCACCGCGTTCCGGGTGCGCTCCGCGCCGAGCGGGGCGAGCTGGCCGGCGGTGCGGTACGGGGTGCCCTCGACGAACTCCATGACGTAGAACGGCGCTCCCAGCACCTCCTCGTCCTCGCACAGCAGCACCGGCCGCGGCACCGGCACGTCGGTCGGGTGCAGGGCACTGATCACCCGGTGCTCACGCTTCATGTCGTGTGCGGTGGCCAGCACATGGCCGAGCGGGGGCCGGCGTACGACCCACTTGGAGGTGCCGTCGGAGAGCGCATAGGTGAGGTTCGACCGCCCGCCCTCGATCAGCCGGCCACTCAGGGGGCCGTTCACCAGACCGGGGCGCTCGCGGTCGAGCAGGGCACGCAGCCGGTCGAGGTCGAGTCCGGGCGGGTGGTCGGCGCTCATTCATCACTCCTGTGAACGGGTGAACAAGAACAGGACTCATGATGCCGACCGGTCGGTATGCCGTCCAGTGCAGGGAGCGAACCCGGCGGGAAACGTGACCGGAGCCACGATAGGCCGACGGCCCCCCGGCGCGTCGCCCGGGGAGCCGTCGGCCCCTGTCTCCCTGTGGGTCAGTGGTCGTCCCAGTGGTCCCCGTGCTCGGCGTGGCGGTGGCCGTCGTGCAGATAGTCGACGTGGTCGCCGTGCGGCACCTGTGCGTGCCCGCACTCGTCGTGGTGCACATGCTCATGGCCCTGGTGGACGCAGTGCCCGGCCGGCTCGCACTCGTCCCAGTGCCCCTCGTGCTCCCGGTGCAGATGGCCGTCGTGGGCGTAGTCCACGTGGTCGCCGTGCGGCACGGCGCTGTGTCCGCAGTCCGGGCCGTGGGTGTGCGTCCCGTGCGCGGTGTGTTCTTGGTGAAGGGTGGTCATGGTGTTCACCTTCGGGGGATACGGGGTGCTGACGACGGACAGGCTGCCACGCATAAGCCGCATACAGGGGCATCCCGGTTGCGTGGCGTGCGAGTACCCCGGAGGGTCGAGGGCATGAAGGGCATCAGCTACAGCCGCTACGGCGGTCCCGAGGTGCTGGAGTACGGCGAGGTCCGCGACCCCAAGCTCGGCCCCGATCAAGTCCTGGTGAAGGTGCGCGCGGCGGGCGTCAACCCCGTCGACTGGAAGTGCCGCGAGGGCTACCTGGACTCGCTCCTGGACACCGTCTTTCCGGTGATCCCCGGCTGGGACGTCAGCGGAGTGGTCGTGCAGCCGGGAGTCGCGGTCACGGAGTTCGCCATCGGCGACGAGGTCATCGGATACGTCCGCGAGGACTTCCTCTCCCGCGGCACCTTCGCCGAGTACGTGGCCGCGCCCGTGCGCACCCTGGCCCGCAAGCCGCGCAACCTGTCCTTCGAAGAAGCCGCCGGACTCCCGCTGGCCGGCCTCACCGCCTACCAGGTACTGGTCAAGGCGCTGGACGTCAAGCAGGGCGAGACCGTCCTGGTGCATGCCGCGGCCGGCGGCGTCGGCTCGCTCGCCGTCCAGATCGCCGCCCACCTCGGCGCCCGGGTCATCGGTACCGCCGGCGCGGCCAACCACGACCACGTCCGCGCCCTGGGCGGCGAGCCGGTGGCCTACGGCGAGGGCCTGGCGGAACGGGTGCGCGGGCTCGTCCCCGGGGGAGTGGACGCGGTCTTCGACACCGTCGGCGGGGACGCCCTGAAGGTCTCCGCCAACCTGCTCGCTCCCGAGGGCCGGCTGGTGTCGATCGCCGACCCTGAGGTGTTCGGCTACGGCGGCCGGTACTCCTTCGTCCGCCCGGACGCCGACGACCTGCGCCGGCTGTCGGAGCTGGCGGAACAGGGCGTGGTGTCCGTGCACGTCCAGGAGACGTTCCCGCTGGAGCGCACGGCGGACGCGCACCGGCGGAACCAGGAGGGCCACACCCGCGGCAAGATCGTGGTCACGGTGGACTGGGAGACCGAGGAGGACGCCCCCTAGACGGCCAGGACGGCCGCGCACACCGCCATCGCCACCGCGCACAGCACGGCCGTCGTCGCGTGCCGGGGGGCGAGCGCGGGCGGCGGGGTTCGGGCGGACAGGGTGCGGATACGGTGGTGGGCCACCCGGAGGAAGCCCAGCCACAGCCCGCAGCAGACCGCGCACAGGACGACCCCGGTGACCGAAGTGCCCCCGTGCAGTGCCGTCTTCACGGCCAGGACGGCGGCCACGGTGGCGGACAGGGTGGTCCGGCGCCAGGCCAGCCGGGTGCGCTCCGGCTGCAGCCCGGGATCCCGGCCCGCCGGGCCCGGCTGCGCCGTCGTCATCCCTCCCACCCGACCAGCACGACCACGACCATGGCGACGGCCACCACCGCCACGACCAGGCTCAGCAGCGCCGGGAACCGGGACGCGGGCAGATCGTCGCCGCGCCGGATCGCCCGCTCGCACCGCACCCAGTGGTTCACCGCGCGCAGGGAGCACAGCACACCGGCTGCGAGGAGCGCGAGCGCGAGACCGACCCGTGCCCCCCAGCGCAGGTCCGGCAGGAACTGGTCCACCGCGAATCCGCCGCCGATCAGTGCGAGCGCGGTCCGCAGCCAGGCGAGGAAGGTGCGCTCGTTGGCCAGCGAGAACCGGTAGTCGGGCGTCCCGCCCTCGTCCCGCACCCGCTCCGGCGCGAACCACAGCCGGATGTTCCGTACGAATTCGCTCACGCGGCCGACCCTACCCGGCGATCACCGGCCCGCCCGGAACGCCTGCAGCCGCTCGAACGCGGCCAGCCCGTCCGGTACCCATTCCCACTCGCCGAGCCGCCGCTCGACCTCCCGCTCGGGCAGGAAGTCGTACCACTGGACCTCCTCCGCCTGCGGCTGCACGGGCAGTGCGCAGCGCACCTCGTACACCGCCGACCACCAGCTGTTCCCCGTGCCGTCGTCGTACAGGAACTTGAAGAGGTACTCCGGCCGGGGCAGCCCGCTGACGCCCAGTTCCTCCTGGGCCTCCCGCAGCGCCGCCTCGTCGTAGGACTCGCCCGCGCCGACGACCCCGCCGACGAACATGTCGTACAGGGAGGGGAACACCAGCTTCGTGGCCGTGCGCCGGTGCACGAAGAGCCGGCCGGCCGCGTCCCGGGCCTGCACGAACACACAGCGGTGGCGCAGGCCGCGGGCGTAGACCTCACCGCGCGGCTGCCGGCCGACGACCCGGTCGTGTTCGTCGACGACGTCGAGGATCTCGTCGGCGGGGTTCACGGCGCCGGCGCCGGCGGATCTCACCTGGGCGGGGTTCACGTCAGGAGGGTTCATACCCTCATCCAAGCAGGCGGGCTCAGCGGTGCTGGAAGCTCCGGGCCGGGGGCCGCGCCCCGGCCGTGCCGCACGGCATCGCCGGGTGCAGACCGAGCAGGACGATGCCCGTGACCACGGCCGCGAGCCCGGCCGCCTCCCAGGCCAGCGCCCCGGTGTCGGTGCGCAGCCGGTCGCCCATGAAGCCCACCCCGCACAGGATCCCGGCGAGCGGCTCGGCCGCGGTGAGCGCGGGCAGCGACATGCGCAGCGGGGCCGTCTCGAACGCG
Source organism: Streptomyces sp. NPDC027663 (assembly GCF_055566415.1). NCBI lineage: Bacteria > Bacillati > Actinomycetota > Actinomycetes > Kitasatosporales > Streptomycetaceae > Streptomyces > Streptomyces sp. NPDC027663. Next base: position 129,707 of record NZ_JBVHSK010000005.1, read on the forward strand.
CTCTGCACCAGGACCAGGCCGGTGACCCCGCACGCCACCACGCCGTACGGCTGCCAGCCGGTGAACAGCTCGGTGAAGCCGCCCGCGGAGAAGCGGGTGCCGCTCACCCGGGTCAGCGCGTCCTGGATGCCGTACAGCAGCCCGGCCGCCAGGGCCAGCAGCACCGGGCCCCAGCTCAGCCGGGAGCGCTTGGCGTACGCCGTCAGGAGCAGGGCGGCGCCCACCACGGTCCCGATGATCAGCCAGTGCCGCAGCGGATCGGCGACCGCGCTGCTGCCGCGCGGCTCGCCCGCCATGATGAACGCGCTCACCCCGCCCGCGAGCAGCAGCAGACCGGCCCAGCCCTGGCGGCCCAGGGGCTGTCGGGTCTGGTGCCGGGAGAGGGCCAGGGCGAACAGCAGGTTGGTCGCGAGCAGCGGCTCGACCAGGGAGATCTCGCCCTTGCCGAGGGCGATCGCGCCGAGCACCATGCCGGCGACCATCAGTCCGAGGCCGCCCAGCCAGCGCGGCACCCGCATCAGGTCGAGGAGCAGCCGGAAGGACAGGAAGTCGCTGAGCGGTGCCTTCTGTGCCGCGTTCTGCTGGAGCACGAATCCGAAGCCCAGACAGCAGGCCGCACTCACGGCGAGCAGGAGAACCAGAACGGACAAGCTGTGTACCTCGATCATCCGGCCGTACCACGGGCACGTAGGGGCCGACTGTAGCGCTCCGGGTACGGCATTGCCCCGGAGTGCCCGGAACCGGGCGGTTGACTCGTCATGGTCCGGGGCCGGGGCGTCCTGCGCCATGGCGTACGCCACAGCGGGCCGGGGTGCGCGCTGCAGAACGTCATGGCGTAGGCCACAGCGGGCCGGGGTGCGCGCCGCGGAACGGCATGGCGTAGGCCACTGCGGGCCGGGGTGCGCGCCGCGGAAACGTCATGGCGTACGCCACAGGAAAGTCAGCCGGGCCTGCGGAGCGAGCCCCGCCACCTGCACCGGAGAGCGCAAGTGCCCTGCCCGGCAGGGAAGTTGAAGCCAGGATGACCAACGTTTCGCTTGACGTGATCCTAGGCTGAGGGTTTGCTGTGCGTGATCGGTCGATAGCAGCCCGAGAAAGTGGAACCCGCGGTGCCTCCTTCCCCGCCTCTGCTCGGCACATACCGGGCCCCCGCAGACCCGGCCGGCGACGCCGACGGTTCCGGGACCCACGCCGGCACCGACACCGCCGCCGACGGCTCCGGCGCTTTCGACGGCACCCTCGGCGACGCCGAACTCCGCACCGCCCGGGCCGCATTGGCCCAGGGCCGGCGGCAGGCCGCCCGCGCCCTGCTGGTGCACACCGGCGACGACTGGGACCGCCGCGGCCACCGCCTCACCGTCCTCGCCCGGGATCCCTGCGCCGCCGCCTGGGCGACCGACTGGCTGGCCGCCGAGCCCGGGTCCGCCGACGCCGCCGCGCTGTCCGCCCTGGCCCTGGTCCACGGTGCCCTGCGTGGCAAAGGGGAACCCGGCCGGGCCCGTGAGGCCTGCGACACGGCCGCCGCGCTCGCCCCCGCCGACCCCACCCCCTGGCTCGGCCGGCTGCTGCTGGCCCGCACCCTCGGCCCCGAACGCGAGCTGCTCGGCGCCTTCGCCGAGGTGCGTCGCCGCCACCCCGAGCACCACCACGCCCACCACCTGCTGATCGCCCGCCTCGCCGAACGCCCCGCGGGCGGCCGGGCCGAGGCCCACGAGGTGTACGACCTCGCCGAGCTGGCCGCCACCGAGGCTCCCGCCGACTCCCCGCTGGCCGTCCTGCCGGTCGTCGCGTACGCCGAGCGGTACCGGGTCCTCGCCGAGGCCGGCCTGGCCCCGGCCGATCCCGCCGCCCGCGCGCACTGGTCCGGCCCGCGGGCCCGGCGCATCCTGCGCGGCTGTTTCGACTGGTGGCTGGAGTGGGAGCACGACGAACACCCGCGCCGCCATCTCGACCTCAACCACCTCGCCTTCGCTCTGACCCGCGCCGGCCGCCCGGCCGAGGCCGCCGCCCTGTTCCAGCGCATCGGCGGCCACCCCACCCCGGCACCCTGGTCGTACGGGCACCGCGACCCCCTGGCCGCCTTCCGCGCCGCCCGCACCCGCGCGCTCGGGCACTGAGCACCAGGACCCTTCGGGCCGTAAGACAGGACAGGTACGCAAGAAGTCATTACGGAACCCTGACCGGCGATCCCTTTCCCTGGCCCCGTACGGCCCCGAGTGCTCGAATGAATACGTGAACCCTGAACAATCCGAGGAGCAGCACGGCCGGCCGATCGGCCGCCGGGTCTTCCTCGGCACCCTCGGCCTGGGCGCGCTCGGCGTGGTCGCCGCGCCGACGCTCCAGCGCGGCATGGAAAGCCTGCTCGGCGGTGTCGCCGGCAAGGACCCCACCGGCCTGACCGGACTGCTGCCCAACGGCGGCGGATTCCGCTACTACTCCGTCGCCGCCTCCGTCCCGCACAAGACCGCCGCCGACTACCGCCTCACCATCGACGGCCTGGTCGACCGCCCGCACAGCTACACCCTCGCCGAGCTGCGCGCCCTGCCGCAGACCCGGCTGGTCAAGGACGTCCAGTGCGTCACCGGCTGGCGGGTCCCCGGCACCCCCTTCGAAGGCGTACGCCTCTCCCACCTGCTGGAAGCGGCCGGTGTCCGCTCCTCCGCCAGAGCCCTCCGCTTCACCTGCTTCGACGGCACCTACACCGAGAGCCTCACCCTCGACCAGGCGCGCCGCCCGGACGTCCTGGTCGCCCTGCGCATGCAGGACAAGGACATCGGTCACGACCACGGCGGCCCGGTCCGCCTCTATGTCGCGCCCATGTACTTCTACAAGTCGGCCAAGTGGCTCTCCGGCATCACGGTCACCGACCGCGTGAAGCCCGGCTACTGGGAGAAACTCGGCTACGACGTCGACGCCTGGGTCGGCCGCTCGAACGGACGGACCGATGAGCCTACGAACTGAGACCCCGGCCCTGCCCGGCGCCCGCGTCCACCGTTTCACCCGGGCCGAACGGTGGGTCCACCGCGGCACGGCCGCGCTGATGGGTGTCTGTGTGGTGACGGCGGCCTTCCTCTACATCCCGCAGCTGGCCGTGCTGGCCGGCCGTCGTGAGCTGGTCGTCCGCATCCACGAGTGCGCGGGCGTCGCCCTGCCGGTGCCGGTCCTGCTGGGCCTGGCCTCCCGGGCCTTCCGCGCCGACCTGCGCTTCCTCAACCGCTTCGGCCCGCACGACCGGGTCTGGCTGCGTGCCGCCGTGCGCCGCGACAGACGCCACTCCTCCCGGCCGGCGGGCAAGTTCAACGCCGGCCAGAAGGTCTACGCCGCCTGGATCGCCGGCGCGACCCTGGTGATGCTGGGTACGGGCCTGATGATGTGGTTCACCCACGTCACCCCGCTGATGTGGCGCACCTCGGCGACCTTCGTCCACGACTGGCTGGCGCTGACCATCGGTGTGGTCCTGGCCGGGCACATCGGTATGGCCCTGGGGGACCCGGAGGCCCGCAAGGGGCTGCGGACGGGCTGGGTGAGCACGGAATGGGCGAAGCGGGAGCACCCCTTGTGGCGCTCCTGACGGACCGGTGGCGCCTGGCGTTCCTCTTCACGGCCCTGCGTCCACGGTGGTTGGCCCCCGCGCGGCCCGCCGTCCCGGGACCGGCGGGCCGACGCCTCGAAGGGCGCCCTCGCGGGGTAACCGGAACCTAGCCTTCCGGAAGAAAAAATGGAACCCCCGATTCCTGTTGACCCTGCGACGTGCAGAGACGCACTCTGAATCCCCGCGCCAGAAGGGAGCAGGAGATGAGCAGAGCCACCGACACGCTCCGCGTCGTCGAGTACTGGACGGACCAGGACACCCATGTGATCTTCCCCGTCGAACGCAGCGAGGACGTCGACCGCATGAGCGACGCTCAGCTCATCTCGGAGTACGGGGATCCCGCAGCGGGGGCGGTCGCGCGCATCGTCCACTAGGACTTGTCCGGGCGATCAAGTTCGCAGCCAGATGACCAGGGCCGCTGCTGTGGCGGTGCCGAGGAAGACGTACCCGCGTTTGTCGTATCGGGTGGCGACTGCTCGAGACTGCTTCAGACGGTTGATGGCCCGCTCGACGGTGTTGCGTTTCTTGTAGCGGTCTTCGTCGAAGCCGGGTGGCCGTCCGCCGCGTGAGCCTTTTCGCAGGCGGGCGGCCTGGCTGTCGGTCTTCTCGGGGATCGTGTGGCGGATGCCCCGGCGTCGCAGGTACTCGCGGCAGGGCCCGTTGCTGTAAGCCTTGTCGGCCGCCAGGCTGTCGGGCTTCTTGCGCGGCCTGCCCGGACCGGTCCTGGGGATGCGGATCTTCTCCAGCACGAGCTTGAACTGGGTGCAGTCCGCCCTCTGCCCGCCGGTGACCACCAGGGACAACGGGCGGCAGCGACCGTCCGCGCTCAGGTGGAGCTTGCTGGTGAACCCACCCCGCGAGCGGCCCAGGCCCTCACCTCCAGCACCACCTCCACCAGGCGGGCCACCAGGCTCTGCCACGGCGTTTCGCCCTGGTGTTCCACCTCTTCGGCCCCCTTTGGCGCCGGCGGCGGTTCGGCCCGAGCGCCGGCCGCGTGCTGATGAGCACGCACGATGGTGGAATCCACCGCGATGTCCCAGTCGATCTCACCTGCCGCGTCTGCCGCGGCCTGGACTTGCTGGAGCAGACGCTCCCACGTCCCGTCGGTCGACCACAGCCGGTGGCGTTCATAGACCGTCTTCCACGGCCCGAACCGTTCGGGCAGGTCACGCCACTGAACACCGGTCCGAACCCGGTGCAGAATCCCGTCGATCACCTGCCGGTGGTCCCGCCACCTGCCACAACGCCGGTTGCTGACCGGCAGGAACGGCCGCAGCCGTTCCCATTCGGTATCCGTCAGATCTCCCCGCCCCATGTCCACATCAACGACACCACTGCGAAGTAGTCACATGATCGGCCGGACAAGTCCTAGCCGGGCCGAACCGAATGGCCGGGCCGATCCGAACGACACCCCTGGGCGCACCCGCCCGCCGGGGAAGTCCGCCGCGCGGCCGTCCTCGTCGTACGGCCCCTAGATCACCAGGGACAGCAGCAGGACCAGTCCGCCGGCGACCACCGAGATGATGGTCTCCATCACCGACCAGGTCTTGACGGTCTGCCCGACGCTCAGCCCGAAGTACTCCTTCACCAGCCAGAAACCGGCGTCGTTGACATGGCTGAAGAAGAGCGAGCCGGCGCCGATGGCGAGGACAAGGAGGGCCGCGTGGGTGGTCGACATGTCGGCCGCCAGCGGCGCGACCAGCCCGGCGGCCGAGATCGTCGCCACCGTCGCCGAGCCGGTCGCCAGCCGGATCGCCACCGCGATCAGCCAGGCCAGCAGCAGCGCCGGGATCGACCAGTCCTTGGAGACGTCCAGGATCATCCGGCCCACACCGGAGTCGATGAGCGTCTGCTTGAAGCCGCCCCCCGCGCCGACGATCAGCAGGATGCCGGCGATCGGCATCAGGCCCTTCTCGACGGTCTGCTGGAGGCGGTCCCGGCTGAACCCGGCGGGCCGTCCCAGCGTGAAGAAGCCGACGAGCACGGCGGCGAGCAGGGCGATCAGCGGGGAGCCTATGACGTCGAAGACGCGCTGGGTCCTGTTCCCCGGGTCGTCGACGACGATGTCGACCAGGGCCTTGGCCAGCATCAGCACCACTGGCAGCAGGACCGTGGCGAGCGTCGCGCCGAAGCCCGGACGGCGCTCCAGATCCTCGGAGGCGCGCTGCGGCAGCATCCGCTCGGGCGCGGGAACGTCCACCCAGCGGGCCGCGACCTTCGAGAACAGCGGACCGGCGATGATCACGGTCGGGATGGCGACCAGGATGCCGAGCGCCAGCGTCACGCCCAGGTTGGCCTTGACCGCGTCGATCGCGACCAGCGGACCGGGGTGCGGCGGGATCAGGCCGTGCATCACGGACAGACCGGCCAGGGCCGGGACACCGATGCGCATCAGGGAGTAGTTGCCGCGCTTGGCGACCATCAGCACGACCGGGATCAGCAGCACGATGCCGACCTCGAAGAACAGCGGCAGGCCGATCACCGAGGCGATCAGCACCATCGCCCAGGGCATCGCGCCTCCGCCCGCCCGCCGCCCGCCGCCGTCCTTCTGCGGCCCTTCCCCGCCGAACCTGGCGAGGATCGTGTCGACGATCTGGTCGGCGCCGCCGGAGTCGGCGAGGAGCTTGCCCAGGATCGCCCCGAGCGCGATCAGGACGCCCACGCCGGCCACGGTGGCTCCGAGCCCGGTGGTGAAGCTGAGGATGGCCTTGTCGAGCGGTGCCCCGGCCACCGCCCCGAGCGCCAGCGACCCGATGGTCAGCGCCAGGAAGGCATGGAGCTTGAACTTGGTGATGAGCAGGACGATGACGGCGATGCCCACCAGGACGGCGATGCCCAACTGGGCATGCCCGGCGGAGGTGATCGGCGCTGGTGCGTCCGCTGCCAGCATCTCGACGCTGAGTCTGGTCACGGGGGTTCCCTTGTGGTTACGGGGGATCTTCTGCGAGAGAGCTACTGGGAGCTGCCCGCGGTGTCGGGAAGCGCTGCGAGGGCCCGTACGGCGCGCTCGCTGATCTCCTGGGGGCTGCCGCCGACGTCCACGGAGACACCCGCCTCGTCCGGCTGGAGCGGCTGGAGCGTGCCGAACTGGGAGTCGAGCAGCGCGGTCGGCATGAAGTGCCCCTGCCGCTGCGCCATCCGCTCCTCGATCAGCTGCCGGTCTCCCGTCAGGTGCAGGAACACGATCCCGGGAGCCACGGACCTGAGCCGGTCGCGGTACGACCGCTTCAGCGCCGAGCTGCTGACCACCCCGCCCAGCCCGGCCCGGCCGTGCGCCCAGTGCCCGATGGCCTCCAGCCACGGCCACCGGTCGGCGTCGTCGAGCGGGATCCCGGCCGACATCTTGTCGATGCTGGCCTGGGGGTGGAAGTCGTCGCCCTCGGCGTACGGGACGCCCAGCCGCGCGGCGAGCAAGGGACCGATCGTCGTCTTGCCCGTCCCCGCGACGCCCATCACGACGACGACCTGGGGGGTTCGCATCACTGCCTCGCTGTCTTCCTCGACATCCGACGCCACTGCGGCGTCGCCACACTGAAACCCATTAGGTACGACGAATTCAAGGGTCTGTGACTTATAAGTCTGACTTTTTGAGTCTGTGATCCACGCCGTACGCTGAGTGCATGACCACACCGGGCCGGGGGCTGCACGGCCATGTACTGGACACCCTCGGCCCCGCCATCACGGCCGGCGAGTACCCGCCGGGCAGCGTCCTGCGCACCGACGAGCTGGCACAGCACTTCGAGGTGTCACGTTCCGTCATGCGCGAAGCCGTCCGCGTGCTCGAGTCGATGCACCTGGTCGAGTCCCGCCGCCGGGTGGGCGTGACGGTCCGCCCGAAGGCCGAGTGGAACGTCTACGACCCCCAGGTCATCCGCTGGCGACTCGCCGGCGCCGACCGCCCGCACCAACTGCGTTCGCTGACCGTGCTGCGCTCCGCGGTCGAACCCGTGGCGGCCGGCCTCGCCGCGAAGCACGCCTCGCCCGAGCAGTGCGCCGAACTCACCGAGTGCGCGCTGGGACTGGTGGCCAACTCACGCGGCCACAAGCTGGAGGCGTACCTGGTCCACGACATCGCCTTCCACCGGGTGATCCTCGCCGCCTCCGGCAACGAGATGTTCGCCCGCCTCGGCGACGTCGTCGCGGAAGTCCTGGCCGGCCGCACCCACCACGAGGTGATGTTCGAGGACCCCGACCCGGCGGCAGTCACCCTGCACGTACAGGTGGCCGAGGCGGTCCGCGCGGGCGACGCGGCCCGCGCCGAGGAACTGACCCGGCAGATCACCGTGGGGGCCCTGCAGGAACTGGACGTCCTCGCGCCCTAGGCGGGCCGTCGGCCGGGAAAGGCCCGCGCGGCTACTCGTCCAGGAAGTCCCCGTCCACGTACACCCACGCCCCGTCCAGCCGCTCGAACCGGCTCCGCTCGTGCAGCGAGCCGCCCCGGTAGGACGCGCGGAAGGTCACCGTGCCCGTGCTGTGGAATGCGGACCCGCCGGTGGTGCCGAGGATCTCCAGCCCCGTCCACTTCGTCCGGGGGTCCAGGTCCAGCCGCTCCGGCCGGGTCCGGGGATGCCAGGTGCGCAGCAGGTAACCCGCGTCCCCCGTCACGAACGCGCTGTACCGCGACCGCATCAGCAGCTCGGCGGTCGGCGCTGCCGCCGGAGCGACGGGCGTCCCTCCGGCCGGGCCTGTTCCGGACCGGCGGAGGAAGCGGCCGCAGCAGGCGTCGTAGGCCAGGGGGAGTCCGCAGGGGCAGGAGCGCGAGGTCATGGCCCTCATTCTGCCCGGCCCAGCGGAGGCGTTCGTCTCGGGCCGGGTGCACAGTGGAAGAGGCCGGACGCACGCGCTCGACGGGGCGCGGGACCGTCGTCGGCATGCGGGCTCCGGCGCGCGCGGCCAGCCGCGGCGCTGCGACGGCCGGCTTCGCAGCACAGGGAGGCGAAACGGACGATGACCGATCCCTTGATCAGCCGTCCACCGGCCGTGAAGGAATGGCGGCTGAACGTGTACCTGTCCGAGCACGATCCGGACACCACGGCCCGGATCGTCCTGGACACAGGCGACAACGTACTGGAGAGCCACGCGGAGGCCCGCCGCAGTCCCTACGACCGGGCGATGCCCGACATCGGTGACGAACTGGCCGCCGGGCGCGCGCTGATCGCCATGGGCCGCATGCTGCTGCGCGCCGCCGACGGAGACATGAAGGCGACCGGCGCGGCCGACACGGACGGTCCGGCGCCGCTCTGGCTGCCCCGGGAGTGAAGGAGCCCCACCGTGCGCTTCACCGACCGGCTCGAAGCGGGACGCCGGCTGGGTGCTCGCCTGGAGTACCTGCGGGGCCAGGACGTGGTGGTGCTCGGCCTGCCGCGGGGAGGGGTGCCGGTCGCGGCGGAGGTCGCCGCGGCACTCGACGCGCCCCTGGACGTCTGCCTGGTGCGGAAACTGGGCGTGCCGTACCAGCCGGAGCTGGGAATGGGGGCGATCGGCGAGGACGGCGTCCGCGTCGTCAACCAGGAGGTGCTGCGCGCCTCCGGGGTCTCGGAGGACGATCTCGCACGGGTCGAGGAACGCGAGCGCCAGGTCCTCGGGGAACGCGGCGCGCGCTACCGGGGTGAAGCACCCCCGGCCGACGTCGCCGGCCGGACCGCCGTGGTCGTGGACGACGGCGTGGCCACCGGCTCCACCGCACGCGTCGCCTGCCGGATCGCCCGGGCCCGGGGCGCCGCCCGGATCGTGCTGGCGGTCCCCGTCGCCCCGCGGGACTTCGCCCTCCGGCTGCGCGGGGACGCCGACGAACTGGTCTGCCTGGACACCCCGTGGGACTTCGCCGCGGTCGGCCAGTTCTACGGCGACTTCACCCAGGTCGGCGACGACGAGGTGACCGCCTGTCTGCGGCAGGCGGCCAGCCGTCACCGGCGAGGGGCGGGCGCCGGATCCGCCGACCGCGAGGTGACGGTCACGGCCGGCGCCGTACGGCTCGGCGGGCGGCTCACCGTGCCCGACGGCGCCACCGGTGTCGTGGTCTTCGCCCACGGCAGCGGCAGCAGCCGGCACAGCCCGCGCAACCGGTTCGTGGCCGAGGGACTGCACCGGGCCGGCCTCGGCACCCTGCTGTTCGACCTGCTCACCGACGCGGAAGAGGCCGACCGCGGCAACGTGTTCGACATCGCCCTGCTGGCCGGCCGGCTGCTGGACGCCACCGACTGGCTGCGCGAGGAACCCGACGCCGAGGGGCTCGCCGTCGGCTGGTTCGGCGCCAGCACCGGCGCGGCCGCCGCCCTGTGGGCGGCCGCCGAACCCTCCGCACGGCCCGCCGCGGTCGTCTCCCGCGGCGGGCGTCCCGACCTCGCCGGAGTCCGGCTGCCCGAGGTGACGGCACCCACCCTGCTCATCGTCGGCGGCGCCGATCCGCTGGTGCTCGACCTCAACCGGGACGCACAGGCACGGCTGCGGTGCGAGAACCGGCTGGAGATCGTCCCCGGCGCCACCCACCTGTTCGAGGAACCCGGCACGCTGGAAAGGGTGACCGACATGGCCCGCGACTGGTTCACGGACCACATGGCACCCGCGCACGTCTAGCCGCGGGCCGTGCGCGAGGGAGCCGTCACCCTGTTCCTCGCCGGAGACGTCATGCTCGGCAGGGGCGTCGACCAGATCCTCCCGCACCCCGGTGACCCGGCCCTGCGCGAGGACTACGTGCGCGACGCCCGCGACTACGTCACCCTCGCGGAGGCCGCGAACGGACCGATACCCCGGCCCGTGGACCCCACCTGGCCGTGGGGCGAGGCACTGCCCGTCCTGGAGCGGGCCGCGCCGCACGTGCGGGTGATCAACCTGGAGACCGCCGTCACGCGCTGCGACGACTTCGCACCGGGCAAGGGCGTCCACTACCGCATGCACCCCGCCAACCTGCCCTGCCTCGCCGCTGCCCGCCCCGACGTCTGCGTCCTCGCCAACAACCACGTGCTCGACTTCGGACCCACCGGCCTGGCGGAGACGCTCGGCTCCCTGGCGGCGGCCGGGCTGCGCACCGCCGGAGCGGGCCACGAGGAGGCGGCATGGCGCCCGGCCGCCGTCCCGCTGCGGCCCGGCGGACGCGTGCTGGTCTTCTCCTTCGGGATGCCGTCCAGCGGGATCCCGCACAGCTGGGCCGCCACCGCCGAACGGCCCGGCGTGGCCCTGGCCGGCGCACCGACCGCGGCCGCCGCGCACGACTTCGCCGACCGCCTCCGGAGGGCCGAGCGGCCGGGCGACCTCGTCGTCGCCTCCGTCCACTGGGGAGCCAACTGGGGCCACACCCTCTCCCGCAACGAAATCCGCTTCGCCCACGCCCTGATCGACGCGGGCGCCCACGTCGTCCACGGACACTCCTCGCACCATCCGCGCGCACCGGAGGTGTACCGGGGCAGGCTCGTCCTGTACGGCTGCGGCGACCTCGTCGACGACTACGAGGGCATCGGCGGCCACGAGCGCTACCGCGACGACCTGCGGCTGCTGTACCTGGTCTCGGTCGAGCCCGGCACCGGCCTGCTGACCGGTCTGCGGATGGTGCCCCTCCAGGCGCGCCGGATGCGCCTGGAACACGCCTCGGCCGAGGACACCGCCTGGCTGCGCACCGTCCTCGACCGGCACGCCCGCGACCTCGGCACCCGGGTCGAGCACGGGGACGGCGGCACGCTCACGGTCCGGCCCCCGCACGCGGAAGCGCCCTTGTGAGGCCGGGGCTCAGTTCCGGCCCGGCTTGCGCAGGAACCGGCGCAGCCGGGTCAGCGGCCAGGTGTTGATCACGTCGTCCCGGGTGAGCCAGCCGCGCTGCGCGGTGCCGACGCCGTACCGCAGCTGCCCGAGGTGCGGCACCGCGTGCGCGTCCGTGTTCACGGCGAACCTCACCCCGTGCGCTTTGGCCCGCAGGATGTCCTCGTCGCGCAGATCGAGCCGGTCCGGCTGGGAGTTGACCTCCAGTGCGGTGCCGGTGCGCGCGCAGGCGGCGAACACCTCGTCCCAGTCGGCGTCGACACCGGGCCGTCTGCCGATCAGCCGGGTGGTCGGATGCCCGATGATGCCGACGTACGGGTTCTCGCAGGCCCGCACCAGCCGGCGCGTCATCGCCTCACGGCCCAGGTCGAAGTGCGAGTGCAGCGAGGCCACGCACAGATCGAACCCGGCCAGGAACTCCTCCGGCCAGTCCACCTCCCCGTCCGGGCCGATGTTCAGCTCGGTGCCGTGCAGCAGCCGCATCCGGCGCCGGGTGCCGTCCAGCTCCCGCAGCCGCTCCCGCTGGGCGAGGATCTTCTCGTCCGTCATGCGCTGCATGTACAGGTCGGGCGCGTGATCGGTGACCGCGTAGTAGTCGTAGCCGCGCTCCGCGGCGGCCTCCACCATCGCCTCCAGCGAAGCCAGGCCGTCCGTGAGGTCGGTGTGGGTGTGCAGGTCACCGCGGACGTCCCGCTCGGTCACCACCTCGGGCAGCTCCCCGTGCAGCGCCGCCTCGATCTCCCCGCGGTCCTCCCGCAGCGTCGGCGCGATCCACGGCAGACCGAGCCGCGCGTACACCTCCTCCTCGGTGCGGGAGGCGAGCGACTCCCCGCTCTCGGCGTCGAACAGGCCGTACTCGGAGAGCTTCAGCCCCAGGTGCACGGCGATGGTCCGGGTGCGGATGTTGTGCGCCTTGGAACCCGTGAAGTACTGCATCGCGGCACCCCACGACCCCGGCGGCACCACCCGCAGATCGACCTGGAGCCCCTTGCCGGTGCGCACGGACGTCTTCTTCGTGCCCCGCGCGATGACCTCGGCGGTGACCGGCAGCTCGCAAAGCGCCGCCATGAACGGCGCCGACCGCTCCGCCGCGACCAGCACGTCCACATCACCGACGGTCTCCCGCATCCGGCGCAGCGAACCGGCGTACGTACAGCGCTTGCAGCCCGGCACACCGCACAGTTCGGCGACGATCTCCTCGGCGGTGTCCAGGGCCAGCGACAGCGGAACCCGCGCACCCGCCCGCTGGAGCAGTTCGATGCCGTGCCGGATGTTCTCCTGCGTCTTCTCGCCGAAGCCCTTCAGGTCGGCCAGCGCGTCCGCCTCGATCGCCGCGGCCAGCTCGTTCACCGACGAGATGTGCAGGTCCTCGTAGAGCCGCAGGGCCTTCTTCGGCCCCAGGGTCGGGATCGTGATCAGCTCACGCACCCCGGCGGGGATCTTCGCCCGCCGCTCCTCGACCACCGCCATCCTGCCCGTGCGCAGATACTCGGTCACCTTCTCGGCGATCGACCGGCCCACGTTCGGGATCTCCCGCAGCCCGTCGACGTCCAGCGTCGAGACGTCGGCCGGATACCCGCCGATCGCCCGCGCCGCCTTCTCGTAGGCGCGCGCCTTGAAGGCGTCGCCTCCGGTGATCGCGATGAGATCGGCGTACTCCTGCAGGAGCGCCTCGACCTCGTCATTGCGCCGAGCCACCCTTCAAGTCTAGGAAGACGTCTACGGAACGTCCTGGAGCACCGGCAGCGCAGGCAGCGCCGTCCCGTACAGCCAGGCGTCGAACAGGCCGTCCAGCGGCTCGTCCGTGAAGCGGGCCGCATGCGCGGTGAACACCTCCGTCGTCACCGCACCGTTCCGGTGCAGCCGCACCCAGCCGCGCACCATGCGGAAGAAGGCCTCGTCGCCCAGCGCGCACCGCACCGCGTGCACGGCCAGGCCGCCCCGCTCGTAGACCCGGTCGTCGAACATCGACTTGCGGCCCGGGTCGGCCAGCTTGAGGTCCTGCGGCAGCGTGGCCAGCAACCGGTGTGCGGCGGCGGCCAGTTGCTGCGCACCACGGCCGCCCGAGCGCTCGGACCACAGCCACTCCGCGTACTTGGCGAAGCCCTCGTTCAGCCAGATGTGCCGCCAGTCGGCGATCGACACACAGTTGCCGAACCACTGGTGCGCCAGCTCGTGCGCCACCAGCCGTTCCGAACCCCGGGCCCCGTCCACGTGGTTGGAGCCGAACAGCGACAACCCCTGTGCCTCCACGGGCACATCGAGTTCCTCCTCGGTCACGGCGACCGCGTAACTGTCGAACGGGTACGGCCCGAACAGCTCCTGGAACAGGTCCATCATCGCGGGCTGCCGCGCGAAGTCACGGGAGAACTCCGGGAGCAGCCGCGCCGGGATGTGCCCGTGCTGCGCAACGCCGCCCGGACCCGGGTCGCCCAGCAGCACCGTCTGGAACGTGCCGATCGCCAGCCCGACGAGATAGCTGGACGTGGGCGCGGACTGCTCGTACACCCAGGTGGTCGTCGAGGCCTTCGTGGTACGGGTCAGCAGGCGCCCGCCCGCGACCACCGCGTACGCGGACGGCGTGGTCACCGATATCTGGTACGACGCCTTGTCGGCGGGCCGGTCGTTGCACGGATACCAGGACGGCGCCCCGACCGGCTGGCTCGCCACCAGCGCCCCGTCCTCCAGCTCCTCCCAGCCGAGCCCGCCCCACGGGCTGGCCACCGGCTTCGGGTTGCCCGACCAGTGCACCTCGACCGTGAACGCGGCGCCGGCCCGCACGGGCTTGGCCGGGCGGATGCGCAGCCTGCCGCCACGGTGCGTGTAGTGCGGCTGCCGGCCGTCCACCCGAACCCGGCCGATCCTGAAGTCGGCCAGGTTGAGCTGGAACTCGGTGAGCGCCGCCCGCCCCGCGATGGCGTTGATCCGGGCGGTCCCGGCCAGTCGGTTCGGGCCCGGGCGGTAGTCCAGCGCGAGTTCGTAGCGGTGCACCCGGTAGCGGGCGTCACCGTTGTCCGGGAAGTACGGGTCCCGTCCGGCCGACTGCTGAACTGCCACTGCTGTGTCCGCTCCCTGCGCTGTGCCACCACTGCCTGCCGGTGCCCGTGCCTCACCCACGAGAACCCGGTGGCCCGCGGTCACGGACGCCATGCCTCGATCGGGTTGCCGAGCCAGCGGGTGTCGTCCGGGACGGACTCCGCGGCCATGACGAGCGACGCGGGACCCAGGGTCGTACGGGCCCCGATCGTGCTGCCGGGCAGCACGATTCCGCCAGGACCCAGCGTGGCGCCCTCACGGAGGACCACAGTATCCGTCCGCAAGATCCGGTCGTGGAAGAGGTGAGTCTGCAGCACACAGCCCCGGTTCACGGTGGCGGCGTCCTCCAGGGTCACCAGGTCCGTCTCCGGCAGCCAGTAGCTCTCCACCCAGACCCCCCTGCCGATGCGCGCGCCGAGACCGCGCAGCCAGGCCGTCATCACCGGTGTCCCCGGCACCGCCCCGGCCAGCCACGGCACCGCCAGCACCTCGACGAACGTGTCCGCCAGCTCGTTGCGCCACACGAACGAACTCCACAGCGGATGCTCCCCGGCCCGGTGCCGCCCCACCAGCAGCCACTTCGCCACGACGGACACCGCCGCCGCCGCGGCCCCCGCCGCCGCCAGCACCAGCCCCGACAGGACCCAGGCCCACGCCCCCAGCGCACACAGAGCCAGCACCGTCGCCGCGGCCAGCGCCGCCGAGCACAGCACCGGCACGATCCGGCACAGCTCCACCAGACCCCGCGCCCACAGCAGCCGGGCCGGCGGCTCGTACGTACGGCTCTGGTCCCCGCCGGCCGCACTGCGCGGCAGCTTCACCGGCGGCAGCCCCAGGTACGAGGTGCCCTTCTTCGCCTTCTTCGGCGTCGCCGAGAGCACGCCGACCAGACCGCCGTCCGGCACGCTCCGCCCGGGCGCGGTCATCCCGGAGTTCCCGAGGAACGCCCGCCGCCCGATCTCCGCGCGCCCGATCCGGACCCAGCCGCCGCCCAGCTCGTACGGCGCCGTCAGCGTGTCGTCCGCCAGGAACGCCCCGTCACCGACGGTGGTCAGGCTCGGCAGCGCCAGCACGGTCGACACCTCGGCCCCCCGCCCGATCCGCATCCCCAGGAGCCGCAGCCACACCGGCGTGACCAGACCCGCGTACAGCGGGAACAGCGTCTCCCGGGACCGGTCCATCAGCTGCGTCACCGTCCACGCCTGCCAGCCGACCCGGCCGTGCGTCGGATGCGTGCCCTCGCGCAGCCCCAGGCTGAGCAGCCGTACGGCGACCAGGATCTTCAGCGCGTACACCAGCCCGAAGGCCAGCGTGGCCGGCACGAGCGCGAGCGCGGCTCCCCCGAGGGCCCCGGCGAGTCCGGTCCCGGGTGTCACGAAGACACGGGCGACCAGCAGCGCGGCCACGCCCGCCGACACCGGCATGGCGCTCAGCGCGACGCCCGTCACGCCGTACATCACCCGCCACCACCTGCCCCGCTGCGGCCGCTCCTTCGGCCAGTTGCGCTTGGCCTTGCCGAGCTTGACCGCGGGCGCGCCCGCCCACCGCTGACCGGTGGGCACCTGCCCGGAGACCGCCGACCCCGGCGCCACCTCGGCCCGCTTGCCGACCCGCGCGCCCGGGAACAGCATGCTGCGCGTCCCGACGACGGCGTGCGCGCCGACCCTGACCGGGCCGATCTCCAGCCGGTCGCCGTCCAGCCAGTACCCGGACAGGTCGACCTCGGACTCCACGGCCGCGCCCCGGCCCAGCCTGAGCATGCCGGTGACCGGCGGCAGCGAGTGCAGATCCACCTCGGGCCCGACCTTGGCGCCCAGCGCCCGCGCGTACCGCTCCAGCCACGACCCGGTCAGCGCGGTCGCCCCGCTGAACTCGGCCAGCCGTTCGGCCGCCCACAGCCGCAGATGCACGCTCCCACCGCGCGGATACCGCCCGGGCACAACCCCCCGCAGCAGCAGCCGCGCCCCGCCCGCCGCGAGCGCGATCCGCCCGGGCGGGGTGAAGAACAGCAGGGCACCGGCCGCGAGCAGCCACCAGGGCGCGGTCGGCAGCCAGGCGTAGCCGGGCAGCAGGTTCCCGGCCGCGGCCAGGGCCAGCGTCCAGCGCAGCCCGAGCAGGGTGACCAGCGGCAGGAGCAGGAGAAGCTGGACGGCCTGGGCACGGACCGGTACCGGGGCGACGGTGCGCCGGGCGCCGTCGTCCTGCGCCGAGGCCTCCAGCCGCCGGGCGAGCTTGCGCAGGACGGGCTGCTGGTAGATGTCGAGGACGGCGGCGCTCGGGTACCGGGTGCGCAGCCGGGTGGTGAGCTGAGCGGCGGCCAGAGAGCCGCCGCCGATCGCGAAGAAGTCGTCGCAGGCGCTGGTCACCGGGATGCCCAGGACCTCCGCCCACTGGTCGGCGAGCCAGGCCTCGGTGCCGTAGAGGGCCGCCTTGGGGGCCTCCACCCCCTGCAGCGGCCATGGCAGGGCGCCCCGGTCCACCTTCCCGGAGGTCCGGGTCGGCAGCTCGGCGACCGGCGCGAGCAGCGGCACCAGCGCGGCGGGCAGCGCGGCCCGCAGCTTCTCGACCGCGGCGGCCTGGTCCCAGCCGTCCTGGGTCACCACGTAGCCGACGAGGAGCTGATTGCCGCTGCGGGCGGTGCGCACGGCGGCGGCCGCCCCGGCCACGCCGGGCAGCGCCTGCAGCGCGGCGTCCACCTCACCCAGCTCGATGCGCCGCCCGCCGAGCTTGATCTGCTCGTCGGCCCGCCCCAGGAAGATCAGTCCCTCGGGCTCCGCCCGCACCAGGTCACCGCTGCGGTAGGCCCGCTCCCAGCCCAGCGACGTGAGCGGCGCGTACTTCTCCGCGTCCTTCCCGGGGTCCAGATACCGCGCGAGTCCGACCCCGCCGATCACCAGCTGCCCGCTGCCCCCCATGGCCACGGGCTCCCCGGCGTCGTCGACGACGGCAAGCTCCCAGCCGTTCAGCGGCAGCCCGATCCTGATGGGCTCCTCGCCCGTCATCAGCGCCGCGCAGGCCACGACGGTCGCCTCGGTCGGCCCGTAGGTGTTCCACACCTCGCGCCCCTCGGTGACCAGCCGCTGCGCCAGCTCGGGCGGGCAGGCCTCGCCGCCGAAGATCAGCAGCCGTACGTCGTTCAGGGTCTCGGGCTCCCAGAGCGCGGCCAGCGTCGGCACGGTCGAGACCACGGTGATCTCCTGCTCGACCAGCCAGGGCCCGAGATCGGCCCCGCTCCTGACCTGTGCTCTCGGTACCGGCACCAGGCAGGCGCCGTAGCGCCAGGCCAGCCACATCTCCTCGCAGGACGCGTCGAAGGCGACGGACAGCCCCGCCATGACCCGGTCTCCGGGCCCGATCGGCTCCTCGGCCAGGAACAGCGCGGCCTCGGCGTCCACGAAGGCGGCGGCGCTGCGGTGCGTGACGGCGACGCCCTTGGGCTTCCCGGTGGACCCGGAGGTGAAGATGATCCAGGCGTCGTGCTCGATGCCGGGGCGGGCGGCCGGGACGTCGGAGGCACCGTCGACGGTGATCCGGTGCCCGGCTCCGACGACGGCCCGTACGCCCGCCTCTTTGAACACCAGCTCGGCCCGCTCGTCCGGATCCTCGGCGTCGACGGGGACGTAGGCGGCACCGGCGGCCAGAACCGCGAGGATCGCGACATACAGCTCATTGGTCCCGGAGGGGACCCGCACCCCGACCCGGTCCCCGAGCCCGACCCCCGCGGCGGCGAGCCGCAGCCGCAGCCGCTCCACCTCCACGGCCAGCGCACGGTAGCTGAGGCGGTGGGTGCCGTCGTCCAGCGCCGGCTCGTCCGGGTACGACCGCACCGACGCGTCGAAGACGTCGACCAGGGTGCGCGGCGAGGCGGCCGGCCCCGCGGAGAAACGCGCCCTGTCACCGAACTGCGTGCGGATCTCTTCGTCGAGCAGGCCGAGAGCACTGCTCTCGTCTATGGCTGCCATCAGGTCCTCACGTCGGGTCCGGCCGGGTAACAAACCGGAAATCTTAGTGCGACGCTAAGCTCCGCCCGTTCGTCCGGCCACTCAGGAGGGACTGTTCGGATGCGCACGGTGACCGGCCCGGCCCGCTGACCTGCCGGTCTGTGCAGCGGACGAGAGATGGCCCACACGAGCGCCAAAATGCGGACATTCAGGGCCAGTTGGTGCGACTGTCAGCCGCCCCGGCGGGGCGGGCGGGCGCGGGGAGGTGAAGAGAGGCACGCGACGGGCCGGCAGGGCGCGTGACGGCCCGGCACGGGGAACAGGGCCGCGACGGGCCGGCACGGGGGCGCGCCGGCTCGGTACGGGAAACGCACCGGTACGGGAAAAGTGGAGGGCCCCTGATGAACAGGGGCCCTCACTGGTGTCCGAGGGGGGACTTGAACCCCCACGCCCGATAAAGGGCACTAGCACCTCAAGCTAGCGCGTCTGCCATTCCGCCACCCGGACAAGGTGTCTGTCGTGCGAGTCCTCCCTTTCGGCGGGATTTCTCTCGCGGCGACGAAGGAAACATTACCAGGCTTTCCGGGGTGGCTGATCACCCCCCGGCCGGCGTGAACGGCGTGTGACGGGCCGGGACCGGTCTTGGGTCCGGACCAGGGCCGGAGAGAGGATGAGGGCAACCACCAGCAGTGACAGCGGGAGGAACCAGCGTGAGCGAGACGGACACGGCCAAGGGCGTCACCGGCGAGGACGAGGTCGTGGACCTCTGCCGCGAGCTGATCCGGTTCGACACCAGCAACTACGGCGACCACTCCGGGCCGGGGGAGCGCAAGGCCGCCGAGTGGGTCGCCGAGAAGCTCGCGGAGGTCGGGCTGGAACCCGGGATCTACGAGTCGCACCCCGGCCGCACCTCCACCGTGGCCCGCATCGAGGGCGAGGACCCGTCACGGCCCGCGCTGCTGATCCACGGCCACCTGGACGTCGTACCGGCCAACGCCGACGACTGGACCCACCACCCGTTCTCCGGCGAGATCACCGACGGGTGCGTGTGGGGGCGCGGGGCCGTCGACATGAAGGACATGGACGCGATGACCCTCGCGGTCGTCCGTGACCGGCTGCGCAGCGGGCGCCGGCCCCCGCGGGACATCGTGGTCGCCTTCCTCGCCGACGAGGAGGCGGGCGGCACCTACGGCGCCCGCTGGCTGGTCGACCACCACCCCGAGCTGTTCGAGGGGGTCACCGAGGCGATCAGCGAGGTCGGCGGCTTCTCCTTCACCGTGAACGAGCAGCGCCGGCTCTACATGATCCAGACGGCCGAGAAGGGCATGCACTGGATGAAGCTCACCGTGGCCGGCACCGCCGGGCACGGCTCCATGATCCACCGGGACAACGCCATCACCGAGCTGTCCGAGGCCGTCGCCCGGGTCGGCCGGCACAAGTTCCCGGTCCGGGTCACCAAGACCACCCGGGCCTTCCTCGACGAGCTGGGCGACGCCTTCGGCGCCGAGCTGGACCCGGAGGACATGGAGTCCACCCTCGTCCGGCTCGGCGGCATCGCCAAGTTCATCGGCGCGACGCTCAGCAACACCGCCAACCCGACCCAGCTGAACGCCGGCTACAAGGTCAACGTCATCCCGGGCGAGGCCACCGCCCACATCGACGGACGGTTCCTGCCCGGCCACGAGGAGGAGTTCCTCGCCGACCTCGACCGGCTGCTCGGCCCGAACGTCCGCCGTGAGGACGTGCACTCCGACAAGGCGCTGGAGACCGGCTTCGACGGACCGCTGGTGGCGGCCATGCAGTCGGCGCTGCTGGCCGAGGACCCCACCGCCAAGGCCATCCCCTACATGCTCTCCGGCGGTACCGACGCCAAGTCCTTCGACGACCTCGGCATCCGCGGCTTCGGCTTCGCCCCGCTCAAGCTGCCGCCGGAGCTGGACTTCGCCGGCATGTTCCACGGCGTGGACGAGCGGGTGCCGGTGGACGGGCTGCAGTTCGGCGTGCGGGTCCTCGACCGGTTCATCGACGCGTCGTGAGGCTCTGCCCTCAGGTAATCGGGCAGCCGTGCGAGATCGACTGAGAAGGGTGAATGCGACGATCGGTTCGTAGCTTCATCAGCCCCTCCTCGTTACAGGTGATGTGACCCCGAACCTTGGGGTCGCATTGCCAACAAGGAGGAAGAATGATCAAGAAGGTCGTCGCTGCTGCGGCTGCCACCGGTGGGCTGGTTCTCGCGGGCGCGGGCCTCGCCGTCGCCGACTCCGGTGCCCAGGGAGCCGCTGTGCACTCCCCGGGTGTCGTCTCCGGCAACGTCGTCCAGGTGCCCGTGCACGTTCCGGTGAACGTCTGTGGCAACACGGTCAACGTGATCGGGCTCCTGAACCCCGCCTTCGGCAACACCTGCTTCAACAAGTGACGCCGACGCCCTGGTGGGGCGTCTTGCGGGCCGTCGGCCTCGGAGTGCGTGCCATGCGCTCCGAGGCCGACCGGCCTTTCGAAACAAGGCATGGAAGGCAGGGGGGAATCAGCATGCGACAGGGCACGCGCAAGGGCCTGATGACCATGGCGGCCGCGACCGGCGTGATCGCCGCCGCGAGCGGCTACGCGCACGCCGACGCGGGCGCGGCGGGCACCGCCGCCGGCTCGCCGGGCGTACTGTCCGGCAACACGGTGCAGGTGCCGGTGCACGTTCCGGTGAACGTCTGCGGCAACACCGTGAACGTGGTCGGGCTTCTCAACCCGTCGGCGGGCAACAAGTGCGCCAACCACGGCGACACCCCGGGGGGTTACGGCGACTCGGGCGGCCACGATTCCGGCGGCAGCGGTTCCGGTGGTTCGCACGCGGACGGCCACACCGGCGGCTCGCCGGGCGTGGGCTCCGGCAACACCGTGCAGGTGCCGGTCGACGTACCGGTGAACGTGTGCGGCAACAGCGTCGACGTCATCGGCATCGGCAACGCCACCACGGGTGACGACTGCGTCAACGGCGGCGGTCACCACGGCCCGCAGCCGGGTGGCGAGCACGGCAATCCGCCCGGGAAGCCCGGCCACCCGGGGCACCCAGGTCACCCGGGACACCCGGGACACCCCGGACACCCTGGTCACGACGGTGACTCCGGTCACACCGGCAGCCCGGGGACCCCGCAGCACCCGGACAAGCCTGGCCACTCCGGCACGGGCGGCGAGAAGGGCACCACGGCTCACAGCTCGAACCAGGCCGAGGCGCAGGCGGGCCGCTCCGCCGAGTCCCTGACCACCGCCCAGCTCGCGCACACGGGCAGCGACGTGCCGCTGGGCCTCGCGCTGCCGGTCGGCGCGGGCGCGCTGCTCACGGGCGCCCTGCTCTACCGCAAGGCGCGCGCCGCGGCATAACGCGAACGCCGGGTCGAAGGGCGCTACGGCCTGGTGACAAGGCCGTACCGCCCGCACGAACGGAGCGGGCCCTGCCATGCCGGCCGGGCCCGCTCCGTTCAGGTTTCCCCTGCCTCACCACGTGGCGCGCACCTGGCGGATGATCCGCCGGCGCAGCCGCACCCTGCGGCTGCCGTCACGCAGCAGGCTCAGTCGGTCCAACTCCCAGTGTCCGTACTCGGCATGGTCCGTCAGCAGACGTGTCGCCTCCTTGCGGGACACCCCGCGAGGTACATACACATCGACAAATTCGTATTCCGGCATCGCATCTATTGTGCGGGCTGGTGCCCGGTACGGATAGCGTCTGCACTATGTCTGATGCTGCGCAGCCCACCGCTGCCGAGGTACGCGCCGCCGCCGAGGCGATCAAGACCGCGCTCGACCGTCACCTGGCTGCGGTCGAACGCAGGTCGGGGGAGGACGACCCGGCCGTCTCGGAGGCGTTCAACCAGCTGGCCGCTGCCGCCGAGGCCTACGACGAGCTGCTCTACGACCGCTACGACGAGGTCACGCCCTTCGAGATCCCCGGGGCCGAGGACGCGCTGCCGCCGTACGCGGGTCCCGAGGAACCGAACGCGATCAGCGTGCTGATCCGCCGCGACTACATCGTGGCGGAGCCGCCGCGGCTGCTCGCGCAGGCTCAGCGGGTCGAGGCGGCGGAGTACGACCACGGCGTGGACGACGCCGAGGCCGCCGGCTCCGTTCCCGGGGCGCTCGGCATCCTCTTCGGCGAGTTCGAACCGGACGAGATCGCCTCCCGCCACAAGGAGTTCGGCCTGGAGGAGGGCGACTCGACGCTGTGGGTCACCGCTGCCGAGGAGCCGTCCGAGGCCGGCGAGTGGCTGGAGACGCCGTTCGAGCACATCGATCCGCAGCAGGTCGTGTGCCGGTTCGACGTGAGCGCGGTGTTCGACGACGAGGCCTCCGGCGATGACGACGACGACCTCGACTTCGTGGAGGACGACGAGGACGAGCCGGAGCCGATCGACGCCGAGAAGTGACCGGGGTGGCGGTGCCGTCGGGGCCTGAGGCCCCCGCGGCACCGCCGTCACTGCCTGAAGGGGCGCGGGGACACCCGCAGGCCGCCCTCGCGGTGGTCCGCCGGTGCGGCGGAAGGGACGAGGGCGGCCGAGGGCCTGGGCGGGGAAGGAGTCAGTCCGCGTCCTGCATGCGCAGCAGCGTCTGGAGACGGGTCGTGCGGGGCCTGGCCGGGATCTCCGCGACCGCCTTGGGCAGGGCCTGTTCCACGCCGTGCACCACGGACAGGTGCCGGTCCGCCCGGCCGAACGCCGTGTACACCCACGGTCTGCTGAGCGTCTGCGCCGCATCCCCGGGCAGCACCACGACCGCCGCCGGCCAGCGGGCGCCCACCGCCTGGTGCGCGGTCAGCGCCCAGCCGGGCCGGACACAGCTCTCCACCCGCTCGCGCGGTACGACGACGGGGCCGCCCGCGCACGCCAGGTGCAGCCCGTCCGCGTCGGCGTTCACCACCACGCCCGGCACCGTGCGGCCCGGCGCGGGGGAGTAGGCGATCCGGTCGCCGGGGTCGAAGCCGCCGAACCGGCCGGGGCCGGGGTTGAGACGTTCCTTCAGGGCGGCGTTGAGCGCCCGGGTGCCCGCGGCGCCACCGTGCCCCGGGGTGATCACCACGGTCTGGTCGGCCGGGATGCCGATCGCCCGCGGCACCGAGTCCGCGACCAGCTGCACCGTCCGGTGCACGGCCTCGCCCGCGTCCCGCACCGGGACGATGACGATCTCCTTGCCGGGCGCGTCCACCTGGTTCAGCTCACCGGCACCGACACCGGAGACCAGCTCCCCGACCGGGCCCGGGTCCGGGACGCGGGAGGCGGTCTGCGGGCAGACGCGGGCCGCGAGCAGATCGGCGAAGACCCGGCCCGGACCGGCCGACCACAGCACCCCGGGGTCGCCGCTCAGCACCAGCCGGGCCCCGTCGGGCAGCGACTCCACCAGCATCGCGGCGGTCTCCACATCGAGCTGGGGCGCGTCCAGCACGATCAGCAGGTCCAGTTCGAGAGCGCCCTCCCCGTCCCGGCCGGGCCCCTCGGCACCGGACAGCAGACCGGCGACCGTGCCCACGCCCTGCTCCCCGCCCGGCAGCGCGGCCAGACGCCGGTGCCCGTCCGGCGTGTGGCAGGCGGCGAAGGCCCGCAGACCTGCGGCGCGGGCGGCGCCGAGCAGCGCGGCCGGTTCGGCGCGGGCCGCCTCCCCGCCGGTGTGCAGCACCAGGCCGTGCCCGGTGACCGCGCGGGCCAGCTCGGCCGCACCGCCGGACAGCTCCGCGGCAGCCGCCTCCCAGGCCGTCTGCCCGGCCTCCCTGACCGGCGAGTTGACCAGCCGGGCCAGGCCGTCGGCGAGGCTCTCCTCGGCCAGCGCGTACCGCTCCAGACCGACGAGGACCCGGACCGGCCGTTCCTGCTCCTCGTCCGTGTCCTGGGGGGCCGGGGCGCCGGGCTCCTCCAGGGCGTCCTGGAACACCAGGGCCTCGCCCTCGGCGAGCGTGCTCTGCACCGCCGCGTCCGGGTCCGGCACGCCTTGCCGGCCGAGCGCAGCGGTGAGCGCGGACAGTTCCAGGGCGGTGTGCCCGGCCAGCGCCGCCTGCTCCAGCAGCCGGCCGGTCAGCGCGCGGCCCCGTCGCTCGTCGTCCGGGCCGCAGGCGGCGCCGAGCAGCGCCCGCGCGAAGCCGTCGGCCTGGTCCGGCCGTACGCCGCCGACCCGGAGCAGCAGCCAGGGGTCCTCGCGGAGCGCGGCGGCGGCGCCCTCGCCGAGGGCCGCGGCCACCTGCGGGGCCAGGGTGTCGGGTGCGCCGCCCTCGGCCAGCACGCGGCGCACGGCCTCGACGGACTCCGGCACGGGCGCGGCCGGTGCTACCGGGGCGGGAGCGGGCCGGGGCCTGCGCACCGGCTCCGGGGCGGGGCGGCGGGGTTCCGGTGCGGGCTCGGCGAACACCGTGGCCGTCGGTTTCTCGCCGCTCTCCACGGCCCGGACGGCGGCGAGCAGGTCGGCGGCCGTGCCGCTGAGCTTGGCGCCGCTCGCGATCGGGCCCTGCTTCTCGGCCTTGCGCCGCTCGATCCGCTCCCGCTCGACCTTCTGCGCGGCCAGCTCGGCCTCGGCCTCGGACAACTGCGGGTCCGCCTCGCCGCCGCCGGCCGCGGACTCGCCCTCCGCCGTCCCACCCTCACCCGCCACCGGGTCCTGACCCGCGCCCACCGGGTCCTGACCCGCGGCCGCCGGTTCCTGACCCCCGTCCGCCGTGCCGTGACTCGCGTCGGCCGGTTGCTGACCCGTGGCCGCCGGTTCCTCACCCGCGCCCGCCGTGTCCTTACCCGTGGCCGCCGGGTCCCCGGCCGTGTCCGTGGTCTCCGGTGTCCCCGGCCCGGCTTCCTCCGTGGTCTCCGGCTCCGTGCTCACAGCGTGCTCCAGTCGTGATCGGGATAGCGGTGCACGGGCGCCGACACATCGTCGAGCGCCCGGCAGATCTCGTCAGGAAGACTAAGGGCCTCCACTGACAATGCCGCCGTGAGCTGCTGCGCGTTGCGTGCGCCGACGATCGGCGCGGCGACGCCGGGCCGGTCCCGGACCCAGGCGAGGGCCACCTGGAGCGGGGTGACCGCGAGCCCGTCGGCGGCCGTCGTCACCGCGTCCACGATCCGGGTCGCCGTGTCGTCCAGATACGGCTCGACGAACGGTGCCAGATGCTCGGAGGCACCCCGCGAGTCCGGGGGAGTGGTGTGCCGGTACTTGCCGGTCAGCACGCCCCGGCCGAGCGGGGACGAGGGCAGCAGGCCCAGACCGAGGTCGAGCGCGGCGGGCAGCACCTCGCGCTCCACGCCCCGCTGCAGCAACGAGTACTCCATCTGCGTGCTGGCCAGCCGGGTCCGCGTGCCCGGCGCCGCGAGCTGCCAGGTGGCCGCCTTGGCGAGTTGCCAGCCGCAGTAGTTGGAGACACCGGCATAGCGGGCGCGGCCGCTGTTCACCGCTATGTCGAGGGCCTGGAGCGTCTCCTCCAGAGGGGTGCCGGGGTCGTAGGCGTGGATGTGCCACACGTCGACGTAATCGGTGCCGAGCCGGGCCAGGGAGGCGTCGAGCGCGGCGAGCAGATGGCCGCGCGAGCCGTCGAAGCGGCGGTCGGGATCGGGGACGCTGCCCGCCTTGGTGGAGACGACCAGGTCCCGGCGCGGCACCAGACCGTCCATGAGCTGCCCGAGCAGATACTCCGCCTCTCCGTCGCCGTACACGTCCGCCGTGTCGACGAGGGTGCCGCCGGCCTCCCAGAACGCCTTCAGCATGTCAGCGGCGTCGTGCTCGTCGGTGTCCCGTCCCCAGGTGAGGGTGCCGAGTCCGATCCGGGACACGCGCAGGCCGGTACGGCCGAGATGCCTCTGCTCCATGCGGGCGAGATTACTGGCCAGAACCGGTGCGGTGGGTGCCTGTGGACAACCGGATCGGCCGGTGCGGGGCGGGTTCCGCCGGCCCGCGCTCGCGGTGCCGCGAAGCCGACGCACTGCGCCTCCCCAAGGACGCGGCCGACCGCCCGACCAGCCCCGCGCCTCCCGGCACCCAGCGCCGACCCGCAGCCCTTTGCCCTGCCCCCGCACCCGGGCGAGGACTCGGCAGCTCCTTGCCGTGCCCTCGGCCCCCCGGCGTCGGGCGCCGACTCGGCAGCGCGTAGCCGGCCCCCGGCCCCCTGCCTCCCCCGCACCCGGCGCCGACTCGCAGCCCTTCGCCCTGCCCCGCCCCCCCGCACCCGGCGACGACTCGGCAGCCCTTGCCCTGCCCCCCACCCGCCTTCCCGCGCTAAGGTCACGGCAAAGGGACGTTACTCATGGGTAAGGGGATCGCGCATGCAGCTCGGTATCAACCTCGGCTACTGGGGCGCGGGAATGGACGGCGACAACCTGGCCGTGGCGCAGGAGGCCGACCGGCTGGGCTACTCCGTGTGCTGGGCCGCCGAGGCGTACGGCTCCGACGCGGCCACGGTGCTCAGCTGGGTCGCCGCGCAGACCGAGCGCATCGACGTCGGCTCCGCCATCTTCCAGATCCCGGCCAGGCAGCCCGCGATGACCGCGATGACCGCGGCCACGCTCGACTCGCTCTCCGGCGGCCGGTTCCGCCTCGGCCTCGGCGTCTCGGGCCCGCAGGTCTCCGAGGGCTGGTACGGCGTCAAGTTCGACAAGCCGCTGGCCCGCACCCGCGAGTACGTGGAGATCGTCCGCAGGGCGATGACCCGGGAGCGGCTGACGTACGAGGGCGAGCACTGGACCCTGCCGCTGCCCGGCGGCCCGGGCAAGCCGATCAAGCTGACCGTGCACCCGCAGCGCGAGCACATCCCGCTCTACATCGCCGCGATCGGCCCCAAGAACCTGGAGCAGACCGGCGAGATCGCCGACGGCGCTCTGCTGATCTTCCCCTCCGCCGAGCACCTGGAGGAGACCACCGTCTCGTATCTGCGCGCCGGCCGGGAGAAGGCCGGTCTGACCCTCGACGGGTTCGACATCTGCCCGACCCTGCCGCTCGCCCTGGGCGACGACAAGGACGTGGCCCGGCTCGCCGACACCTTCCGCCCGTACACCGCCCTGTACGTCGGCGGCATGGGCAGCGCCAAGCAGAACTTCTACAACAAGCTCGCGCAGCGCATGGGATACGAGAAGGAGGCCGCCGACATCCAGCAGAAGTACCTGTCCGGGGACAAGCAGGGCGCCGCCGCCGCGATCCCGCAGGACCTCATCGACAAGACCACGCTGCTGGGCTCCGTCGACCGCATCGCCGACCGGATGCAGGCCTACGCGGCCGCCGGGGTCACCACCCTCAGTCTCGCCCCGGCCGGCTTCACGCTGGAGGAGCGGCTCGCCTCCCTGCGGGCCGGCAGTGAGGCCCTGGAGCGTGCGGGTCTCGCCTAGTACCCGGCGGCCGGCCGCAAAGCATTCAGCGGCCGTGGTGGGGGCTCGGGGGTCTTCCCCGCCACGGCCGTCACCGGGAACAACGCGCAGGGCGCCGAGCGGTTACGACCCGCCGGGCCCTTCTTTCGCGTCTTTCGCGCCCCGCCGCTCCATCCGCGCCCCGCCGCTCCATCCGCGCCCTGCCGCTCCATCGTTCGGCCGAGTCGCCCCGCATCCCTGTTGCGCGGCCACTCTGTCCGCATTTGACTCATTCTTTGCGGGAACCTGCGGAATGCTGCGGAGGTGGCGTCCATGCTCTCGGCCAAGAGTCTGTTCCAGGAGATCCTCGACCACGACGAGTCCTTCCGGCTCTTCTGCTCCATCGCCGCCAGCGGAGAGTCCCAGGGCGGCTGGGAGAACGCGCGGATCGCCGCACTGGTACCGCCCGGCGAGCGCGCGCTGGCCCCCAAGATCGCGCGCCACGGCGCCGACGAGGACAAGCACGGCCGCATCTTCGGTGCCCTGATGAGGAAGCGCGGGCTCACCCCCGTCCCCGTACCGCCCGAGACCGACTACACGATGCTCCTGGAACGGCACGGCATCGGACTCGCCCACGACAAGCTCCGCCGCGACGAGCCCCTCACCGTGCGGGACATCATCGTCTACCTCGCCCACAGCCGCGTCACCGAACAGCGTGCCTCCGAGCAGATGCGGATGCTCCGCAGGTACTTCGCCGACCGCCCCGACATCGGCCGGGCCGTCCGCATGATCTCCCACGACGAGGACAACCACCTCGCCTACACCCACGAGGAACTGCTCCGCTTCGCCGCCGCCGGACACGGCCGGCTGATCCAGCGGACCCTGCGCGAGTGCGCGCTCGCCGAGATCCGCGTGCACCGGGACGTCAGCCTCGCCGTCATGGCCCACATGGCACGCATCCTGCACTGGCCCCGCGCCAGGTCCGCGGTGCTCGCCGCCGGCATCCACGCCGCGTACGCCTGCGAACGCCTCGCCGGCTGGCACCGCATGGTCCGCCTCAGCATGCCCGAGCACCGCGACGCCCTGGGCGGACCGGCGACGCCCGCGCCCGAGTTCGCCTAGCGCCTCACAGCCAGCCGCGCCGCTTGAACAGCCGGAACAACAGCACCTCCAGTGAGGCCATCAGCGCGAGCACCAGGGGATATCCCCAGACCCAGCGCAGTTCCGGCATGTGCTGGAAATTCATGCCGTAGATGCCCGCGATCAGCGTGGGGACCGCCGCCATGGCCGCCCACGCGGAGATCTTCCGCATGTCGTCGTTCTGCCGCACGCCCGTCTGCGCCAGATGGGCCGACAGAATGTCCGAGATCAGCCGGTCCAGGGCTTCCACCGACTCGTTCACGCGCATGAGGTGGTCGCTGACGTCCCGGAAGAAGGGCCGCGCCTTGTCGTGCACGAAGAGCACCTCGCTGCCGAGCGGCCCGGTGCCGGCCAGCTTGACCAGCGGCAGCGCCAGCGGCCCGGTGGCCCGCCGGAACTCCAGCACCTGCCGCTTGAAGGTGTAGATCCGGGAAGCGGTGTTGCGGGAACCCCCGACCTCCGGCTGGAAGACCTCCGCCTCCAGCTCGTCCAGGTCCGTCTGCAACTCCGTCGCCACCTCCAGGTAGTGGTCGACGGTGGCGTCCGCGATGGCGTACAGGACAGAGGTGGGGCCCTTCTCGAGCATCTCGGGCTCCTCCTCCAGCCGCCGCCGCACGGCAGCCAGAGGCGCGCCCTCGCCGTGCCGAACGGTCACCACGAAGCCCTCACCGAGGAAGACCATCACCTCGCCGGCCGAGACGGTGTCGCTCTCGGGCTCGTAGACCACCGGTTTCAGCACCATGAACAGCGAGTCGTCGTACACCTCCAGCTTGGGTCGCTGATGCGCTTTGAGGGCGTCCTCCACGGCCAGTGGATGCAACCCGAACTCCTGGGTGACCAGGTCGAACTCGCGCTCGGACGGCTCATGCAGGCCGATCCACACGAAACCGCCCGCCGCGCGGGCCTCGGCGAGAGCGTCGGACAGATCCTCCGGACCCTCGGTACGGTGCCCATGCCGGTAGACGGCGCAGTCCACGATCACTCGGCGCATTCTCCCTTCGCCCGGCCATCAGTGCCTTCCCTGATACGCCTACCCTGGTCCGCATGCCCACGCTGATCCTCGTAAGGCACGGACGCTCCACCGCGAACACCTCGGGCGTGCTCGCCGGATGGACGCCCGGCGTCGCCCTGGACGAGCGCGGTGCCGCGCAGGCCGCCGCGCTGCCCGGAAGGCTCGCGGGCCTTCCGCTCTCGGAAGTCGTCACCAGCCCGCTCCAGCGCTGCCAGGAGACCGTACGGCCGCTGCTGGAGGCCCGCCCCGGGCTGCGCTCCCACACCGACGAGCGGATCGGGGAGTGCCACTACGGCGACTGGTCCGGCCGCAAGCTCGCCGAACTGATGGACGAGCCGCTGATGGAGGTCGTGCAGGCCCACCCGTCCGCCGCCGCCTTCCCCGGCGGTGAGTCCATGCGGGCCATGCAGACCCGCGCCGCCGAGGCCGTACGCGAGTGGAACGCGCGCGTGGAGCGCGACCACGGCGCCGACGCCGTCTACCTCATGTGCTCCCACGGTGACATCATCAAGTCCCTCGTCGCCGACGCGCTCGGCCTCCATCTCGACCTCTTCCAGCGGATCTCCGTGGAACCGTGTTCCATCACCGCGATCCGCTACACCCGTCTCAGGCCGTTTCTCGTCCGCCTCGGCGACACCGGGGATTTCGCATCGCTCGCCCCGCGCGAGGAACCCGGAGAGGGCGACGCACCGGTCGGGGGTGGTGCGGGCGCACCGTGATCGTCGGCCGCAGTAGGGTGAAGCGGTCCACCCAGTCCCCCATCCGCATGGCCCACCCCGCCCGAACTCACGAATCAATGGAGACAGGACGTGTCCCGTCAGGTGTTCCTCTACGACCAGCCGGACCGGTTCGTGGCCGGCACGGTCGGACTGCCCGGGCGCCGTACGTTCTTCCTCCAGGCCATCGCAGGCCCCCGGGTGACCAGCGTGGTCCTGGAGAAGACCCAGGTCGCCGCGCTCGCCGAGCGCATGGACGAACTCCTGGACGAGGTCGTACGGCGTAGCGGCGGCAGCGCGGCCGTCCCCGCCATGGCGCCCTCGGAGATCACCGACACCGCCCCGCTGGAGACCCCCATCGAGGAGGAGTTCCGCGTCGGCACCATGGCACTGGCCTGGGACGGCGAGGACCAGCGCATGATCGTCGAGGCCCAGGCCCTGGTGGAGCTGGACGCCGACACCGAGGAGGACCTCGCCGAGGCCGAGGAGCGCCTGCTCCAGGACGAGGAGAACGGGCCCCCGATGCTGCGGGTCCGGCTGACCGGCGCGCAGGCCCGGGCCTTCGCCAAGCGCGCCCTCGACGTCGTCAACGCCGGGCGGCCGCCGTGCCCGCTGTGCAGCCTCCCGCTCGATCCGGAAGGACACGTATGTCCGCGCCAGAACGGATACCGCCGCGGAGCGTGACGCCCACGGCGGCGGCGGCCGACACGGCCGCCGCCGAGCTGATCACGCACGGGGAACTCACCGTGCGCGGCCGGATCCGTGAGGCGTCCAACGCGGCGCTGTTCTGCACGGTCGCCCACGACGGCCGGGAAGCCTCCTGCGTGTACAAGCCCGTGGCCGGGGAGCGCCCGCTGTGGGATTTCCCCGACGGCACGCTGGCAGGCCGGGAGGTGGCCGCCTACGCCGTCTCCGAGACCACCGGCTGGGGACTCGTCCCGCCGACCGTGCTGCGCGACGGACCCTACGGCGAGGGCATGGTGCAGCTGTGGATCGACGTGAGCCCGGAGGCCGAGCTGCTCGCCCTGGTCGACGGTGAGGAACCGGAACCGGGCTGGAAGGCCATCGGGCTCGCCGAGGTCGGCGAGGGCCGTACCGCGCTGCTGGTGCACGCCGACGACGAGCGGCTGCGCCGGCTCGCCGTCCTCGACGCGGTGATCAACAACGCCGACCGCAAGGGCGGCCACCTGCTGCCCACCGCCGACGGCCGGCTCTACGGCATCGACCACGGCGTCACCTTCAACGTCGACGACAAGCTGCGCACGCTGCTGTGGGGCTGGGCCGGTGAACCGCTCACCCCGGAGGCCCTCGACGTCCTCGAGGGGCTGCGCGACGGCCTGGACGGGGAGCTGGGCGAGCGGCTGGCCCCGCTGATCACCGCGGCCGAGATCGACGCCACGCGCGCGCGGGTCGACACACTGCTCGCCTCGGGCCTGCACCCGGAGCCGAACGGCCAGTGGCCGGCCATCCCCTGGCCGCCGGTGTGAGCACACCTGGCGCCGAGACACAAGAACGCAGAACCGGTCATCAGGCTTGATCCCGTTCGTATGCGCCGCTCGGCGCCGGTTAGGCTCATGTACATGCATGCCTGGCCCGCTTCCGAGGTCCCCGCCCTGCCTGGTCAGGGCCGCGACCTGAGGATCCACGACACCGCGACCGGCGGCCTCGTCACCCTCGACCCCGGTCCCGTCGCCCGCATCTACGTCTGCGGCATCACCCCGTACGACGCGACCCACATGGGTCATGCGGCGACCTACAACGCGTTCGACCTCGTTCAGCGCGTGTGGCTCGACACCAAGCGGCAGGTCCACTACGTCCAGAACGTCACCGACGTCGACGATCCGCTGCTGGAGCGCGCGGACCGGGACGGCGTCGACTGGGTCGCCCTCGCCGAGAAGGAGACGGCTCTCTTCCGCGAGGACATGACCGCCCTGCGGATGCTCCCGCCGCAGCACTACATAGGCGCCGTCGAGGCGATACCCGGCATCGTCCCGCTCGTGGAGCGGCTGCGTGAACTCGGCGCGGCCTACGAGCTGGACGGCGACGTCTACTTCTCCGTCGAGTCCGACCCGCACTTCGGCAAGGTCTCGAACCTCGACGCGGCCGCCATGCGGCTGCTGTCCGCCGAACGCGGCGGCGACCCCGACCGCCCGGGCAAGAAGAACCCGGTGGACCCCATGCTGTGGATGGCGGCCCGCCCCGGCGAGCCCAGCTGGGACGGCGGCTCCCTCGGCCGCGGCCGGCCCGGCTGGCACATCGAGTGCGTGGCCATCGCCCTCGACCACCTCGGTATGGGCTTCGACGTCCAGGGCGGCGGCTCCGACCTCGCCTTCCCGCACCACGAGATGGGCGCCTCCCACGCCCAGGTGATCACCGGCGAGTTCCCCATGGCCAAGGCCTACGTCCACGCCGGCATGGTCGCCCTGAACGGCGAGAAGATGTCCAAGTCGAAGGGCAACCTCGTCTTCGTCTCCCGGCTGCGGCGCGACGGCGTCGACCCCGCCGCCATCCGCCTCGCCCTGCTCTCCCACCACTACCGCGCCGACTGGGAGTGGACCGACCAGGTCCTGCAGGACGCCGTCGACCGCCTCGGCCGCTGGCGCGCGGCCGTCTCCCGGCCCGACGGCCCGTCCGCCGACGCACTGGTGGAGGAGATCCGCGAGGCCCTGGCGAACGACCTGGACGCCCCCGCCGCGCTCACCGCGGTGGACCGCTGGACGGCCCGCCAGGAGCAGGAGGGCGGCACGGACGCGGCCGCTCCGGGCCTGGTCACGAGGGCGGTGGACGCTCTGCTGGGCGTGGCACTCTGAACGCCGCGCGGACCCGCGCCCCAAAGGGGCGCGGGCAACTGCGCGACCTGCCACCACGGTCCCGCAGACGCCCGACGACCCGTCACGGCACCCCATAGCGCGGCGCCCACAGCGAGAAGGGGCGGTTCCCCACACGGGAACCGCCCCTTCTCCGTACGCAGACCTCCGTACCCTCAGTCCTCCGAACCGTCCTCCTCGTCGGCCGAACCGCCGGAGGCATGCGGCGGCCTCGGCTTGCCGCCCGGAGGGCCCACGTCCCGGCGCCGCAGATACCGCTCGAACTCGCGGGCGATCGCCTCGCCCGACGCCTCCGGCAGCTCCGCGGTGTCCCGGGCCTCCTCCAGCGTCTGGACGTACTCGGCGACCTCGCTGTCCTCCGCGGCCAGCTGGTCCACGCCCACCTGCCAGGCGCGCGCGTCCTCGGGCAGCTCGCCCTGCGGGACGCGCAGGTCCAGCAGATCCTCCAGCCGGTTGAGCAGGGCCAGCGTGGCCTTGGGGTTGGGCGGCTGGGAGACGTAGTGCGGTACGGCCGCCCACAGCGACACCGCCGGGACGCCGGCGTGCGTGCACGCCTCCTGCAGGACGCCCACGATGCCCGTGGGCCCCTCGTACTTGGTCTCCTCCAGGTCCATGCGCTGGGCCAGGTCGGGATCCGACGTGACCCCGCTGACCGGCACCGGCCGCGTATGCGGGGTGTCACCGAGCAGGGCGCCCAGGATGACCACCAGCTCCACGCCCAGTTCGTGCGCGAAGCCGAGCAGCTCGTTGCAGAACGAGCGCCACCGCATGGACGGTTCGATGCCGCGGACCAGCACCAGATCGCGCGGCTTCTCGCCGCCGACCCGGACCACCGACAACCGTGTCGTCGGCCACGTGATCTTGCGCACACCGGCGTCCATGAACACCGTGGGCCGGTTCACCTGGAAGTCGTAGTAGTCCTCGGCGTCGAGCGCCGCGAAGACCTCGCCCTTCCACTCGCGTTCCAGATGCGCGACCGCCGTGGAGGCGGCGTCACCGGCATCGTTCCAGCCCTCGAACGCGGCCACCATGACTGGGTCGATCAGCTCGGGAACCCCCTCCAGCTCGATCACCCAGTGCCTCCTTCCGACGTGCCCTCGCTTGACTCACCAACCTTACGGCGTCCGGCGGGGGCGTCCGCAGCCCCCCGGGCCGGGGGATGCCCGGATCACTGCCCCGTTCGCTGCTGGGGAACACACCGGCGCTCCGACTCGGGCGAGTGGGTCCGCTCGAGCGCCGCGGGACCGTGTCCGGCATGCGCCGCGGAGACAGAGACCGGCCACGACGAGCCGGCACCGGCAGGACGGCCCGCACCCCGACGGGGCTGCCGTCCGGCAGCGAGCACAGCACCGAGTTGCCGGCGCTCTGCACGATGCACCGGTGGAACTCCGGCCCCGCCGCGACCAGTTGCTCCACCGACGGCTCGGCGCCCAGCGCGACCGGCGTCGCCTCGTCGGTGCATGCCACGACCGGCCCCCTGCCGCCCGGGCATCCGATGTCTCGGCACCTTGTGCGGGCGCGACCGGGGGCCGGTCGGGGGAGCGGGCAAGGACTCGTCAGCCGAAGGCCTTGACGGCCTGGTAGTAGGTCCACGCCGTGCTGTTGCAGGCGGTCTTCGTGGCCCCGCTGTAGGAGTTACACACGCGCTTGAGGTCCTCGTACAAGGCGCTGTCGAGGCGCGACTTGTTGGCGCTGAAGGTGCCGGCCGCCTTGTAGTTGCGGTAGCCGAAGTCGTGGCGGGCACAGGACATGGAGAAGGGAAAGCCGAACGGGTTGTCCGGCGAGGAGGAGCAGTAGTCGGTGGACCAGTCGAACGCGTAGGCGGACCATGCCGACTGGTTCGCGCGGGCGGCGGCCCACGCGTTGTAGCTGGACCCGCTGGTCTGGGTGAAGTTGGCGAGCGCCTGGGGCTTGTCGGCGGGAACTGCCTCGGCCGCGGTGGCGGTGGCGGTGACGGTGAGGAAGGCCAGCGCCGAGGCGGCGAGACCGGTGGCAAGTCTGCGGTGCATCCCACACCTCCATGAGGGCTGCGATCCGGCCCTCGGACCGCAGGTTCATGACAATGGAGGTGTCGGCTGGAATCTTGCTCTCATGGGCATGGAGGGGCTTGGAGCGGCGAAGGACGACGCTACGCTCAACCGCCCTGTGCCGACCGCCGGTTCACGCACCCGGTGCCGACCGCCGGTTCACGGGCATCCGCGGACGACGGCAGGGCGCGCGAGAGGGGCGGCTCCATCGGCGTGGAGCCGCCCCTCTCATCGAGTCCGGCCCCGGTGCGGCGGGGGCCGTCCCTCGTGCCGCCGGCCCTGGTCAGGGAGTGGAGGCCGGCGGCGGGCTCACTTCTTGTCGAGCAGGTCCTGGACCTTGGCGCGGACGTCGTCCGTGGCGAGGCCGCGGATGGTCAGCGTGGTCCGGCGGCGCAGCACGTCGTCCGCCGTCTCGGCCCACTCGTGATCACGGGCCCACACGACCTGCGCCCAGATCTCCGGGGCGTCGGGGTGGACGCGCTCGGCCAGCTCCGGGTCCTCGTTCGCCAGGCGGGCGATGTCGAACGCCAGGGAGCCGTAGTGGGTCGCCAGGTGCTTGGCGGTGTCGGCGGCCATGCGCGGGCCGGGGGCCGGGCCGTCCACCAGGAGACGGTGGGCGACCGCGCGCGGGTTGGCGACACCGGGCAGCGGCAGCTTCTTCGGCAGCGAGGAGATCGGCTCGAAATCGTCACCGAGCGGGTGACCCGGCAGCGCCTCCAGCTTCTTCATGATCGTCCGGCCGATGTGGCGGAACGTCGTCCACTTGCCGCCGGCGACGGACAGCATGCCGGCCTTGCCCTCGGTCACCACGGTCTCGCGCTTGGCCTTGGCGGTGTCGCCGGGGCCGCCCGGCAGCACCCGCAGGCCGGCGAAGGCGTAGGTGATGAGCTCGCGCCGGAGCTGCTGGTCCCGGACCGAGAACGCGGCCTCGTCCAGGATCTGGGCTACGTCCTTCTCGGTGACGGACACGTCCGCCGGGTCACCCTCGAACTCCTCGTCGGTGGTACCGAGCAGCAGCATGTCCTCCCACGGGAGGGCGAAGGTGATGCGGTACTTGTCGATCGGGGTCGCGAGCGCGGCCTTCCACGGCGAGGTGCGCTTCAGGACCAGGTGCGCGCCCTTCGACAGGCGGATGGACGGCGCCGCGTTCGCGTCCTCCATCCTGCGCAGGTGGTCGACCCACGGGCCGGTCGCGTTCAGGACGAGACGGGCGTTGACGCCGAACTCGTCGCCGGAGGTCCGGTCCTTCAGCTCGGCACCCGTCACCCGGCCGTTGGTGAAACGCAGGCCGGTGACCTCGGCGTGGTTGAGGACGACCGCCCCCGACTCGACGGCCGCGCGGACCGTCATCAGCGCCATGCGGGCGTCGTTCATCTGGTCGTCGCCGTACACGGCCACGGCCTTGAGGTTCTCGGTGCGCAGCTCGGGCACGTCCTGCGCCGCCTTGGCGGGGGAGAGCAGGTGGCCCACGCCGTCACCGAACGCGGAGAGCGCGGAGTAGGCGAAGACGCCCGCGCCGAGCTTCGCCGCGCCGTGCGGCCCGCCCTTGTACACGGGGAGGTAGAAGGTGAGCGGGTTCGCCAGGTGGGGGGCCACCTGGCGGGAGACCGCACGGCGCTCGAAGTGGTTCTCCGCCACCAGCTTCACCGCGCCGGTCTGCAGGTAGCGCAGACCGCCGTGGAGCAGCTTGGAGGAGGCGGAGGAGGTGGCGCCGGCGAAGTCGCCGGCGTCGACCAGCGCCACCCTGAGCCCGGACTGCGCGGCGTGCCAGGCGGTGGAGATGCCCAGGATGCCGCCGCCGATCACAAGAAGGTCGTACGACGCCTTGGCGAGCTGCTCCCTGGTCTCGGCCCGGCTCGGGTTCGAGCCGGATGCCGGGTGGGTCCCCAGGGCAGGTACGGACTGCAGGGTGGACTGACTGGTCATGTCGGGTACTTACTCCTCGTCAGAGATGTCTGAGCCGTCTAGGGGCGCTCAGCTCTCGTCCTCGATCCAGCCCATGGTCCGGTCGACGGCCTTGAGCCAGTTCTTGTACTCACGGTCGCGGGTCTCCGCGTCCATGCGGGGGGTCCACTCCGCGGCCCGGCGCCAGTTGGCGCGCAGTTCGTCGGTGCTGGACCAGAAACCGACGGCGAGGCCGGCGGCGTAGGCGGCGCCGAGGCAGGTGGTCTCGGCGACCATCGGGCGCACCACCGGTGCGTCCAGGACGTCCGAGAGCGTCTGCATCAGCAGGTTGTTGGCGGTCATGCCACCGTCGACCTTGAGGGTCACCAGCTCGTCGCCGGAGTCCTTGACCATGGCGTCGGCGATCTCCCGCGTCTGCCAGGCGGTGGCCTCCAGGACGGCGCGCGCGAGGTGCGCCTTCGTGACGTACCGGGTCAGACCGGCGATCACACCGCGGGCGTCGGAGCGCCAGTGCGGGGCGAACAGACCGGAGAAGGCCGGCACGAAGTAGGCGCCGCCGTTGTCCTCGACCGAGAGCGCGAGCGTCTCGATCTCGGCGGCAGTGGAGATCAGGCCCATCTGGTCCCGCATCCACTGCACCAGCGAGCCGGTGACCGCGATCGAGCCCTCGAGGGCGTAGACCGTCGGCTGGTCGCCGATCTTGTAACCGACCGTGGTCAGCAGACCGGCATAGGAATTGATGATCTTGTCACCGGTGTTCATCACCATGAAGGTGCCGGTGCCGTAGGTGGACTTGGTCTCGCCCTCGGAGAAGCAGGTCTGGCCGAACAGGGCCGCCTGCTGGTCGCCGAGCGCGGAGGCGACCGGGATGCCGCCGAGCACGTCGCCCAGCTTGCCGCCGGTGACCTCGCCGTAGACCTCGGCCGAGGAGCGGATCTCCGGCAGGATCTGCAGCGGGACACCGATGGACTCGGCGATCTTGTCGTCCCACTGCATGGTGTGCAGGTTCATCAGCAGGGTGCGGGAGGCGTTGGTGACGTCGGTGACGTGCTTGCCGCCGTTGACACCGCCGGTCAGGTTCCAGATGACCCAGGTGTCCATGGTGCCGAAGAGGATGTCGCCGGCCTCGGCGCGCTCGCGCAGGCCGTCGACGTTGTCCAGCAGCCAGCGGGCCTTGGGGCCCGAGAAGTACGAGGCCAGCGGCAGGCCGGTCTCGCGGCGGAAGCGGTCCTGGCCGACGTTGCGGCCCAGCTCCCGGCACAGGGCGTCGGTGCGGGTGTCCTGCCAGACGAGGGCGTTGTAAACGGGCTCACCGGTGTTCTTGTCCCACAGCACGGTGGTCTCGCGCTGGTTGGTGATGCCGATGGCCTTGATGTCGTCGCGGGTGATGCCGGCCTTCTGGATGGCTCCGGCGACGACCTCCTGGACGTTGGTCCAGATCTCGTTGGCGTTGTGCTCGACCCAGCCCGGCTTCGGGAAGATCTGCTCGTGCTCCTTCTGGTCGACGGAGACGATCCGGCCGTCCTTGTCGAAGACGATGCAGCGCGAGGAGGTCGTGCCCTGGTCGATCGCGGCGATGAACGGGCCTGCGGTGTGGGCGTCGGTCACTGTGTGCTCCTGAAAGGTCCGTGGTGGTGTGGCTGTACGTACGGCGCGTGCTCGAAGACTCGGGGCTTCCTAAAGCTTCTTAAGCAAAAGCGACGTTGTAGATGCCTGCAGCGACAGCGGCGCCGATCAGGGGACCGACCACCGGGATCCAGGCGTAGCTCCAGTCGGAACCGCCCTTGTTGGGCAGCGGCAGCAGGGCGTGCACGATGCGCGGACCGAGGTCACGGGCCGGGTTGATCGCGTAGCCCGTCGGGCCGCCGAGCGACAGACCGATCGACACCACCACGAAGGCCGTGATCAGGCCGCCGAGGATGCCGAGGCCGTTGCCCTTGTCGTTCAGGCCCTGCGTGAGGACCGCGAGGATCAGCACGACGGTGCCGATGATCTCCGTGGCGAGGTTCTGCGCCACGTGCCGGATCTCCGGACCGGTGGAGAAGACGCCGAGGACCGGGCCGGCGCCCTTCTCCTGGGCCTCGACCGCCTTGGCCGAGGTGGCCTGCGCGCCCGGACCGCCGACGATCTCCTTGTCGGTCAGGTGCGCCTGGAACTGGCCGTAGTAGGCCACCCAGACCAGAGCCGCGCCGATCATCGCGCCGAGCAGCTGGCCGGCGAAGTAGGTCGGAACGTTGCTCCAGTCGCTGTCCTTGATGGCCAGGGCGACGGTGACGGCCGGGTTGAGGTGCGCACCGGAGAGCGGTCCGGAGATGTACACCGCCGTCAGGACGGCGAAACCCCACCCGAAGGTGATGGCGAGCCAGCCGGCGTTACGGGCCTTGGAGGCCTTCAGCGTGACGGCGGCGCAGACGCCGCCGCCGAGCAGGATGAGTATGGCGGTACCGATGGTCTCGCCGATGAAGATGTCGGAGCTGGACACCCGCGACTCCTTTGTCCTTCGTCCAGGGATAGCCCGAACCCCTGGTCCCGCCGGGGGTTCTGGCGCCCTCGGGGGTGAGAGCGATGCCGGCCCTTGGCGTTGTCACACTCTAGCGCGTAATGCCGGTAGGTGTTCGACAATGCCGACCGATGGACGGGAGTCTTGCTTCGGCGTTACGCGTGCGTCAAGAGTTCTGTTATCGAAAACAGGATCGTTATTGATCGCTGCGGGTTATCGACCTTCGTGCACGGACGTACGATCTCGTCGCGTTTGTCCATTTCAGGGTAGGCCGAGGGCCGGAACGCCGCCTGGCGTCCCGGTCGTTCCTACAAACAGCCGCCGGGGCTCAGAACCGCCCGGCGCCCAGATCCCGGGAGACCGCGCGGGCGCAGTCCCGCACCGCCGCGATCAGCTCCGGCCGCAGCTCGCCCTCCGGGCACAGCCGTTCCACGGCACCCGTGATGCCGACCGAGCCCACCGGCATGCGACGCCGGTCGTGGATGGGGGCGGCGATCGACGCCACGCCCTCCCAGGTCTCCTCCACGTCGGCCGCGTACCCACGCGCGCGCGTGATGTCCAGGAGGTGCTCGAAGTCGCCGGGATCGCACACGGTGCGGTCGGTGAAAGGCTTCCGGTCGCTCTCCAGCACCTCGCTGTGCGCCACCGGGTCGTACGCCGACAGCACCTTGCCCAGCGCCGTGGAGTGCAGCGGCTGCATGGCCCCGATCTCCAGCACCTGCCGGCTGTCGTCCGGCCTGAAGACGTGGTGCACGATCAGGACGCCCTGCTGGTGCAGGACGCCCAGGTACACGCTCTCACCGCTGGACCGGGCCAGGTCGTCGGCCCACACCAGGGCCCTGGCCCGCAGTTCGTGCACGTCCAGATAGGTGGTGCCGAGGCGTAGCAGCTCGGCGCCCAGCTGATAGCGCCCGGAGACGTCGTCCTGCTCCACGAACCCCTCCTGCTGGAGGGTGCGCAGGATGCCGTGGGCGGTGCCCTTGGCGAGGCCGAGCGACGAGGCGATGTCCGAGAGGCCGAGTCGCCGCTCGCCGCCCGCGAGCAGCCGCAGCATCGCGGCCGCCCGTTCGAGCGACTGGATGTTCCGTGCCATCGCCGTTCTGCCTCCGTCCCCTTCGACTGCCCAGGCGCGTCGTACCGCCGTTCGGCAATGTCGAACACTACCGGTCCATGCCGACCTCCCGCTAATGGTCGGACGGCTCCTGTTGCATCACACGTGAACTGTCGTGGCACGGGCGCCACCCACGTCCGGTTCGTGGACGCCGCTGCCCATCCAAGCCCACTCCCGGTTACTCTGGCGCCGTGCGGCAAGCCCTGCCCGGCAGGGAAGCCGCATAGCCGACAGCCGTCGCACCTCAGGGAGCCCCTTCATGGCCTCGTTGCCAACGTCCCCTTCCGCCGACAGCCGGACCCGTGTGTCCGCGCTCCGCGAGGCGCTTGCCACCCGTGTGGTGGTCGCCGACGGAGCGATGGGCACCATGCTGCAGGCGCAGGATCCGACTCTTGAGGACTTCCAGCAGCTGGAGGGCTGCAACGAGGTCCTGAACGTCACCCGCCCCGACATCGTGCGCTCCGTCCACGAGGCGTACTTCGCCGTGGGTGTGGATTGCGTGGAGACCAACACCTTCGGGGCCAACCACGCGGCCATGGCGGAGTACGACATCGCCGACCGCGTCCACGAGCTGTCCGAGGCCGGCGCCCGCATCGCCCGTGAGGTGGCGGACGAGTTCGCCGCCGGCGACGGCCGGCCGCGCTGGGTCCTCGGCTCCATCGGTCCCGGCACCAAGCTGCCCACCCTCGGTCACGTCGGTTTCACGACGATCCGGGACGGTTTCCAGGCCAATGCCGAGGGCCTGCTCGCGGGCGGCGCGGATGCGCTGATCGTGGAGACCACGCAGGATCTGCTGCAGACCAAGGCCTCGATCCTGGGTGCCCGGCGCGCCATGGAGGCCCTCGGCATCGAGGTCCCCCTGCTCTGCTCGATGGCGTTCGAGACCACCGGCACGATGCTGCTGGGTTCGGAGATCGGTGCGGCGCTGACCGCACTGGAGCCGCTGGGCATCGACATGATCGGCCTGAACTGCTCGACGGGTCCGGCCGAGATGAGCGAGCACCTGCGCTACCTGACCCGGCACTCGCGCATCCCGCTGCTGTGCATGCCGAACGCGGGCCTGCCGGTCCTGACCAAGGACGGTGCGCACTTCCCGCTGGGTCCGGAGGGTCTGGCGGATGCGCAGGAGAACTTCGTCCGGGACTACGGGCTGTCGCTGATCGGCGGCTGTTGCGGCACCACGCCGGAGCATCTGCGTCAGGTCGTGGACCGGGTCCGGGGTCTGACCCCCACCGCGCGTGACCCGCGTCCGGAGCCGGGGGCCGCGTCCTTGTATCAGACGGTGCCGTTCCGTCAGGACACCTCCTATCTGGCCATCGGTGAGCGTACGAACGCCAACGGGTCGAAGAAGTTCCGCGAGGCGATGCTGGAGGGCCGCTGGGACGACTGTGTGGAGTTGGCGCGGGAGCAGATCCGTGAGGGTGCGCACCTGCTCGACCTGTGCGTCGACTATGTCGGCCGGGACGGGGTGGCGGACATGGAGGAGCTGGCCGGTCGTTTCGCCACCGCCTCCACGCTGCCGATCGTCCTGGACTCCACCGAGGTCGACGTCATCCAGGCCGGTCTGGAGAAGCTGGGCGGCCGCGCGGTCATCAACTCGGTGAACTACGAGGACGGTGACGGCCCCGACTCCCGGTTCGCCAAGGTCACCCGGCTGGCGCGGGAGCACGGCGCCGCGCTGATCGCGCTCACCATCGACGAGGAGGGCCAGGCCCGCACCCCGGAGAAGAAGGTGGAGATCGCCGAGCGGCTGATCGAGGACCTGACGTCGAACTGGGGCATTCATGAGTCGGACATCCTCATCGACACTCTGACCTTCACCATCTGCACCGGTCAGGAGGAGTCCCGCAAGGACGGTATCGCCACCATCGAGGCGATCCGTGAGCTGAAGAGGCGCCACCCGGCGGTGCAGACCACGCTGGGCCTGTCGAACATCTCCTTCGGCCTGAACCCGGCCGCCCGGATCCTGCTCAACAGTGTGTTCCTGGACGAGTGTGTGAAGGCGGGGCTGGACTCCGCGATCGTGCACGCCTCGAAGATCCTGCCGATCGCCCGGTTCGACGACGAGCAGGTCACCACGGCCCTGGACCTGATCTACGACCGCCGCGCCGAGGGCTACGACCCGCTGCAGAAGCTGATGCAGCTGTTCGAGGGTGCCACGGCGAAGTCGCTGAAGGCGGGCAAGGCCGAGGAACTGGCCGCGCTGCCGCTGGACGAGCGTCTCAAGCGCCGGATCATCGACGGTGAGAAGAACGGTCTGGAGGCCGACCTGGACGCGGCCCTGGAGGACCGTCCGGCCCTGGACATCGTCAACGAGACGCTGCTGGACGGCATGAAGGTGGTCGGTGAGCTGTTCGGCTCGGGGCAGATGCAGCTGCCGTTCGTCCTGCAGTCCGCCGAGGTCATGAAGGCGGCGGTGGCCTACCTCGAGCCGCACATGGAGAAGTCGGACGCCGAGGGCAAGGGCACGATCGTGCTGGCCACCGTGCGCGGCGACGTCCACGACATCGGCAAGAACCTGGTCGACATCATCTTGTCGAACAACGGCTACAACGTCGTCAATCTGGGCATCAAGCAGCCGGTCGCGGCGATCCTGGAGGCGGCCGAGGAACACCGGGCCGACGTGATCGGCATGTCCGGACTGCTGGTGAAGTCCACGGTGATCATGAAGGAGAACCTGGAAGAACTCAACCAGCGCGGCCTGGC
The DNA here is from genome assembly GCF_055566415.1 of Streptomyces sp. NPDC027663. Taxonomy (NCBI): domain Bacteria; kingdom Bacillati; phylum Actinomycetota; class Actinomycetes; order Kitasatosporales; family Streptomycetaceae; genus Streptomyces; species Streptomyces sp. NPDC027663. Next base: position 173,260 of record NZ_JBVHSK010000005.1, read on the forward strand.
CGCCCGCTTCCCGGTCATCCTCGGCGGCGCCGCACTCACCCGCGCCTATGTCGAGCAGGACCTGCACGAGATCTACCAGGGCGAGGTCCGCTACGCCCGCGACGCCTTCGAGGGCCTGCGCCTGATGGACGCCCTGATCGGCGTCAAACGCGGCGTGCCCGGGGCCCGGCTGCCCGAACTGAAACAACGCCGGGTCCGGGCCACCACCGCCGTCGAGGTCGCCGAACGCCCGCAGGAGGGCAACGTCCGCTCCGACGTCGCCACCGACAACCCCGTGCCCACCCCACCCTTCTGGGACACCCGCGTCATCAAGGGCATCCAGCTCAAGGAATACGCGAGCTGGCTGGACGAAGGCGCGCTGTTCAAGGGCCAGTGGGGGCTGAAGCAGGCCCGCACCGGGGAAGGACCGTCGTACGAGGAACTCGTGGAGAGCGAGGGCCGTCCGCGGCTGCGCGGTCTGCTGGACCAGCTGCAGACCGAGAACCTGCTGGAGGCGGCCGTCGTCTACGGCTACTTCCCCTGCGTGTCCAAGGACGACGACCTGATCATCCTGGACGAGCGCGGCAACGAGCGCACCCGCTTCACCTTCCCCCGCCAGCGCCGCGGCCGGCGCCTGTGCCTGGCCGACTTCTTCCGCCCGGAGGAGTCGGGCGAGACCGACGTGGTCGGCCTCCAGGTCGTCACCGTCGGCTCACGCATCGGCGAGCGGACCGCGAAACTGTTCGAGGCCAACGCCTACCGCGACTACCTCGAACTGCACGGTTTGTCCGTCCAGTTGGCCGAGGCACTCGCCGAGTACTGGCACGCCCGGGTCCGCGCCGAACTCGGTTTCGGCGGCGAGGACCCGGACGGCATCGAGGACATGTTCGCCCTGAAGTACCGGGGCGCCCGCTTCTCCCTCGGCTACGGCGCCTGCCCCGACCTGGAGGACCGCGCCAAGATCGCCGAACTCCTCCGGCCCGAGCGGATCGGGGTCCACCTGTCCGAGGAGTTCCAGCTCCACCCCGAGCAGTCCACGGACGCCATCGTGATCCACCACCCCGAGGCGAAGTACTTCAACGCACGGTGACGCGTGTCTCACTCAGCACACTGATCGGATAAGTCGTACACTGGTCGGTCCACTGCAGGCCGGTTCCCCAGCCGGGGAACCGGCCTGGTCGTCCCTCAAGGAGGTGCGCCCGGATGACCAGTACGGTCCCCGCGCTCGGAACCCGTACGGCCGAAGGCTCCGCCCTGCAGGCGGTGCTCCTCGACATGGACGGCACCCTGGTGGACACCGAAGGGTTCTGGTGGGACGTCGAGGTGGAGGTCTTCGCCTCCCTCGGGCACACCCTCGACGAGACATGGCGGCACGTCGTGGTCGGCGGCCCCATGACCCGCAGCGCCGGCTTCCTCATCGAGGCGACCGGCGCCGACATCTCCCTGCCGGAACTCACCGTGCTGCTCAACGACGGTTTCGAGGACCGGATCGGCCGGGCCCTGCCGCTGATGCCGGGCGCCGCCCGGCTCCTCGCCGAGCTGCACGAGTACGAGATCCCGACCGCCCTGGTCTCCGCCTCCCACCGGCGCATCATCGACCGTGTGCTGTCCGTGCTGGGCCCGCACCACTTCACCCTCTCCATCGCCGGCGACGAGGTCTCGCGCACCAAGCCCTTCCCGGACCCCTATCTGCTCGCCGCCGCGGGACTGGGCGCGGATCCGGCCAGATGCGCCGTGGTCGAGGACACCTCGACCGGTGTCGCCGCCGCCGAGGCCGCGGGCTGCCGTGTCGTCGCCGTACCCTCCGTCGCACCCATCGGCCCGGCCGAGGGGCGGACCGTCGTCTCGTCCCTGGAAGAGGTCGACCTGGCATTTCTGCGAGGCTTGATCACACAAATGCCCTAGCTGTTCACCGGGGGTACCCCTGCTCGTTGAGTCAGGGGCCGCAAAGTCCATTGGACGCGCTGGACATATTTCCGGGGAAGTACACCCGGCTGGAATTCGGGCCGGTCCGACCGGTCGAATTCTGCTGACTGGTCAGACAGTTGCAGGTGTGACGTTCCCCACGCCGGACGGGCTCGACAACGTTGGCCAAGTGTGCTGGCCGGTCCTGTCTGTGCAGAATCTGAGGGTCTTTGTGTCCCGATTGGTGGGATGCTGCACTAATCCTGCCGCTGTCGGGTTTTCGGTCTGTCCGCGGCCGGTTCCACTGCGTGATGGGGGGTCAACTCACGCGGCTGCGAACCCCCCTGCGGGTGCGGACTAATCTCGTCGCGAGAACATCGCCGAAGAACCCCCGTGGTCCGCCGCACCACCCATGCATGCCGGATACACGGACCCGAACAGCTCTGGAGAAACTCCCGCATGAACCGCAAGACTTTGGTGCTGCCGGCGGTGGCCGGCCTGCTCACCCCGGTTCTCGCCGCGTGCGGCGGGTCCGACAGCGGGAGCAAGAGCGGCGACGCCATCGTCGTCGGCACCACGGACCGGTTCACCGCCACCACGGACGCCCCGGCGCCCCTCGACCCGGCCTACGCCTACGACGTCGGCACCTGGAACATCCTGCGCCAGTCCGTGCAGACGCTGATGGCGCAGTCCAAGGGCGAGGGCGAGCCCATCCCCGACGCCGCCGAGAGCTGCTCCTTCACCGACAGCGGCAGCGAGCGCTACGCCTGCAAGCTGCGCGAGGGCCTGCAGTTCGCCAGCGGTGACGCGGTGACCGCCGCGGACGTCAAGTACTCCATCGAGCGTGCGCTGCACATCAACGCCGACAGCGGTGTCTCCGCCCTGCTGAACACCATCGACACGATCGAGACGCAGGGCGACCGCGAGGTCATCTTCCACCTGAAGACGGCCGACGCCACCTTCCCGTACAAGCTGTCCACCCCGGTCGCGGGCATCGTCAACCCGAAGGACTACGACAAGGGCAAGCTCCGCGACGGCTTCGAGGTCGACGGCTCCGGCCCCTACACCTTCAAGGCCGAGGTCGAGGACAACGCGATCGTCAGCGCCACCTTCACCAAGAACCCCTCCTACAAGGGCAGCGTGCAGGTGAACAACGACGCGGTCGAACTGCGCGCCTTCGCCGACGCCGACGCCATGGGCACCGCCATCGACAAGGGCGACATCGACGTCATGACCCGCACCATGTCGCCCGCGCAGGTCCAGAAGCTGGACGGCGGCAGTGACAGCAACGTCGACCTCGTCGACATGCCGGGTCTCGAAATCCGCTACCTGGCTTTCAACACCAACGCGTCCAGCGTCAAGTCCAAGGCCGTACGCCAGGCCATGGCCCAGCTCATCAACCGCGGCGAGCTGACCTCCAAGGTCTACGGCACCCAGGCCGAGCCGCTGTACTCGCTGGTCCCGGCCACCGTCACCGGCCACTCCAACTCGTTCTTCAACAAGTACGGCAACCCCAGCGTCGACAAGGCCAAGAGCCTGCTCGCCAAGGCCGGCATCACCACCCCGGTGAAGCTGACCCTGCACTACACCACCGACCACTACGGCTCGGCCACCAAGCAGGAGTTCCAGATCCTGCAGCGGCAGCTCAACGCCAGCGGCCTGTTCGACACCTCCATCAAGGGCCACCCCTGGGCGGACTTCCGGCCCGCCGAGCGGAAGGGCGAGTACGACGTCTACGGCATGGGTTGGTTCCCCGACTTCCCGGACGCCGACAACTTCCTCGCGCCCTTCCTCGACAAGGACAACTTCCTCGGCTCGCCGTACTCCAACAGCGCCATCCAGCGCTCGCTGATCCCGCAGTCGCGCCGTGAGGCCGACCGGCTCGGCGCGGCCAAGAGCCTGACCGAGATCCAGGACACCGTCGCGGAGGACGTCCCCGTCCTCCCGCTGTGGCAGGGCAAGCAGTACGTCGCCGCGCGGGACGACATCACGGGCGTGTCCTACGCCCTCAACTCCTCCTCGACGCTTCAGCTGTGGGAGCTCGGCCGTGGTGTGAGCGGCTGACGGCTCTCTCACCCGGGGGCCAGGGACGGCTGCCCCGGGTCCCGGGGCCAGGACGGCGGCCCCGGGGTGACGATCCGACGACAAGGCACAATTCAAGTGAACATGCGCAACCAGTGGCCAGTCCTGCCCATCGTGGCGGGGCTGGCCTCCGGCCTGCTTACCGGCTGCGGCTCGGAGACCGGTGATTCCGGGGGGACCGGCTCCTCGGTGGTGATGGGGATGTCCGACGACGTCCTCGCCACCGACCCGGCCTCCGGCTACGACCCCGGCTCCTGGCTGTTGTTCAACAACGTCTTCCAGTCGCTGCTCAGTTTCCCCAAGGGCGCGACCGAACCCGAGCCCGAGCTGGCGAAACAGTGCGGCTTCACCGACACCCGGGCCATGGTCTACCGGTGCCGGCTCAAGGACGGCCTCAAGTTCAGCAACGGTGACGCCCTCACCTCGGAGGACGTGAAGTTCTCCTTCGAGCGCATCCTGAAGATCAACGACCCCGCCGGCCCGGCGATCATGTTCCCGATGCTCGACAAGGTCGAGACACCGGACGCCAACACGGCCGTCTTCCGCCTGAAGGTGCCGGACGCCACCTTCCCCAGCAAGATCGCCTCCGGCGCCGGCTCCATCGTGGACCACCGCCAGTACGACGCGAACGGCCTGCGCACCGACCACAAGGCGGTCGGCTCCGGCCCCTACAAGCTGGACTCCTTCGACAAGGAGCAGGCGGTCTTCTCGGTCAACGACAACTACAAGGGCACCGTCAAGGTCAAGAACTCCGGCGTCACCCTCAAGTTCTTCCACGACGACCGCAGCGCCCTGAAGCAGGCCCTGCTCGACGGCGACATCGACATCGCCTACCGAGGCCTCACCTCCTCCGACATCGCCGACCTCGACCAGCAGGACGACAAGGACGTCGACGTCATCGAGGGCAACAGCGCCGAGGTCCAGCACCTGGTCTTCAACATGAAGGACCCGGTGGCGGGCAAGCCCGGCGTCCGCAAGGCCATGGCCTACCTGATCGACCGCGACGCCCTGATGAAGGACGTGTACCAGGGCACCGCCACCCCGCTGTACTCGATCGTCCCGGCCGGCATCGCGGGCCACAACACCGCCTTCTTCGACACCTACGGCGCCCGTCCCTCCCGGGCCAAGGCCGCCGCCGCACTGCACGCCGACGGCATCAGCGGCAAGGTGAAGCTCACCCTGTGGTCCACGCCGTCCCGGTACGGCCCCGCCACCGACGAGGAACTGAAGGCCATCGCCGGCCAGCTCAACGCCAGCGGCCTGTTCGACGCCGACGTGAAGTCCATCGCCTTCGACCAGTACGAGAAGGACGTCGCGGCCGGCAGATACGGCGTGTACATAAAGGGCTGGGTGCCGGACTACCCGGACGCCGACAACTTCACGGCCCCCTTCTTCGGCAAGGGCAACGTGCTGCAGAACAACTACAGCAACCGCACCATCACCGGAACCCTCATCCCGGCCACGGCCGCACAGAGCGACCGGGCCTCCACCGACCGGGAGTTCGGCAAGCTCCAGGACATCGTGGCCGACGAGCTGCCCGTGCTGCCGGTCTGGCAGGCCAAGCAGTACGCGGTCGTCCGCGACGGTGTCTACGGCCTCGAGTACTGCCTGGACGCCTCGACGGTGTTCCGCTTCTGGGAACTCAGCAAGAGCTGACGACGATCACGGCAAGGGCGCCCTCTCCGCGGGAGAGGGCGCCCTTCGCCGTCGAGGCCCGGCCGCCGTACGGCCTTCTGCCCTACCTCTGTCTGCTCTGCGGCTCTCCGCCCTGCGGCTTTCCGCCCTGCGTCCTCACTGGGCGCCGGGACGCACCAGCCCGCTCTCGTACGCGTACACCGCCGCCTGCACACGGTCCCGGAGCCCCAGCTTGGTGAGCACATGTCCGACGTGCGTCTTCACGGTCGTCTCACTGACGAACAGGTCGGCCGCGATCTCGGCGTTGGACAGCCCGCGCGCCACCAGCTTCAGCACCTCCACCTCACGGTCGGTGAGGGTGCCCAGGGTGTCCGGCACCGGCTCCTCGCCGGACGGCAGATGCGTGGCGTACTTGTCCAGCAGCCGCCGGGTGATGCTCGGGGCGAGCATGGCCTCGCCGGCCGCCACGACCCGGATCGCCTGCACCAGCTCGTTGGCGGGCGCGTCCTTGAGCAGGAAGCCGCTCGCCCCGGCGCGCAGCGCCTCCACCACGTACTCGTCCAGATCGAACGTGGTCAGCACCAGCACCTTGGCCGGGCCGTCCCGGCCGGGTCCGGTGATCTGCCGGGTGGCCTCCACACCGTCCATGCGGGGCATCCGGATGTCCATGAGCACGACATCGGGCTGCAGGGCGCGCACCTGGTCGAGGGCCTGCAGGCCGTCACCGGCCTCGCCCACGACCGCGATGTCCTGCTCGGCCTCCAGGATCATCCGGAAACCCGTACGCAGCAGGGGCTGGTCGTCGACCAGTAGGACGCGGATGGCCACGTGACACTCCTTCGCTAGTCCGGCCCCATTCTGCCCTGCGTCCGATCACCGGCTCACATCGGTTCACACGGTGCCGGACTCGGCCGTAGCGACCGGCAGCGGATAGGGCGGGGGAGTGCCGCCGAACTCCGGGCAGTGGGCCTGGTGGTCGCACCAGCCGCACAGCTTGGTCGGCCGGGGCCGCCAGTTCCCGGTCTCCGTGGCCTGCCGGATGGCCTTCCACAGCGCGTGCAGCTTGCGCTCCACCCGTTCCAGGTCGGCGAGGACGGGGTCGTACGTCAGCACGTCCCCGCTGCCCAGGTAGACGAGCTGCAGCCGGCGCGGGATCACTCGCTTCAGCCGCCACACCACGAGGGCGTAGAACTTCATCTGGAACAGCGCGCCCTCGGCGTACTCCGGCCGCGGCGCCTTGCCCGTCTTGTAGTCGACGATCCGCACCTCGCCGGTCGGCGCCACGTCCACGCGGTCGATGATCCCGCGCAGCCGCAGACCCGACTCCAGCTCGGCCTCCACGAACAGCTCCCGCTCGGCCGGCTCCAGCCGCGTCGGGTCCTCCAGCGTGAACCAGCGCTCCACGAGCCGCTCGGCCTCCGCGAGCCAGCCCGCCATCCGCTCGCCGTCCGGATCGTCGGCGAACAGCTCCGTCACCTCCGGCCTGCTCTCGCGCAGCCGGTCCCACTGGCCAGGGATCAGCGCCTTGGCCCGCGGCGCGGTCCGCTCCCCGGCGGGCGCGTCGAACAGCCGCTCCAGCACGGCATGCACCAGCGTCCCGCGCGTGGCCGCCTCGCTCGGCTTCTCGGGCAGCCGGTCGATCACCCGGAACCGGTACAGCAACGGGCACTGCATGAAGTCACTGGCCCGCGAGGGCGACAACGAGGCGGGCGCCACGGCGACCCGCTCCGCACCGGACGCCGCCATCGGCACGGGTTCCGCCGACGGCTCCGCGGACGGTTCTGCCGGCGGTTGCGCAGCCACATCTGCCGCGGGCTGCGCCGGGGGTTCCGCGGCCGGTTCCGCCGGAGGTTCCGCGGCCGGTTCTGCCGGCGGTTCCGCCACGTGTCCCGTCGGCGGTTCCACGGCCGTCTCCGCCACAGGTTCCGCGGCCGGAGGCATCGAGGGATCCGGCGGGGCCTCCTGGAGCGGGGGCGCCGGTGAGGGAATCGCAGGCTGCTGCGCGGCGGCCGCTCCCGTCTGCTCGGCGCCGCCCTCTCGGGCCGCCGCCTCCTCGATGCTGCTGTCCATGTCCACAGACCATACGGCCCACCACTGACAGTGACCCAGTCGCCGGGCGCGTCGGCCGTACGACCTCGGGGCAAACACAGAGGGTGCCGGGGCGGAACGCGCCACCAATGCCGCATACCATCGACCAGAGACCCTTCCGGCCGGCAGGTCCGGAAGACGCTTCGAACGAGGGGAAACCGTGGACGTGAGCGGCGGGAGCGGGCAGCCGCGGTCCGGCAACGACGAGCCGGCCGAGCACACCGCAGACCCTACGACCCCGCCGCCCGACCCTGCCCGCACGGATCAACCCCGCCCTCCGGCCTCCCGGCAGGACACCCCTCCCACGGAGCGGTCCGGGCACGGCCCCGAGAACCCGCGCCCGACGGCCCCGACCCCAGCCGCACCCACGGCACCCGCCACGGCACCCACGACCTCGGGAACCTCCGGAACCGCCGAAGCCGACGCGCCTGACCGGACCACCGGAACCGCCCGAACCGGTGTGACGGGACCGGCCGCCCGAGAAGACGAAGGCGACGCGGAGCACGCGACGCCCGGCACGCGACGCGCCGCCGCCCCGGACCACCGCACCACCCCGGCCGCCGGCCCCGGCCCCGACCCGGACCACCGCACCCCGGCGCCCGGCCACGACCCCGCCGAGCACCGCACCCCGGCGCCCAGCCCCGACGCCGACCCGGACCACCGCACCCCGGCGCCCGGCCACGACCCCGCCGAGCACCGCACCCCGGCGCCCGGCCCCGGCGCCGATCCGGACCACCGCACCCCGGCGCCCGGCCACGATCCCGCCGAGCACCGCACCCCGGCGCCCGGCCCCGGCGCCGATCCGGACCACCGCACCCCGGCCGCGGGCCCCGACGCCGGCCCCGCCGAGCACCGCTCCCTCGCGCACTCCGGGATCGCCAAGGGCGAGCCGCCCCAGCCGCGCCCACAGGAACCCGGCGGCGGCATTCTCATGGGCCGCCCCTTCGGCGTGCCCGTCTACGTCGCGCCGAGCTGGTTCCTCGTCGCCGCGCTGATCACCTGGGTCTTCGGCGGACAGCTCGACCGCGTACTGCCCGAGCTGGGCGCCGCCCGCTACCTCGTCTCCCTGTTCTTCGCGGTCGCCTTCTACGCCTCCGTCCTGGTCCACGAGCTGGCCCACACGGTCGCCGCGATCCGCTTCAAGCTCCCGGTCCGCCGCATCCAGCTGCAGTTCTTCGGCGGCGTCTCGGAGATCGAGAAGGAGGCCGAGACCCCGGGCCGGGAGTTCGTGCTGGCCTTCGTCGGCCCGCTGCTCTCGCTCGTCCTGGCCGGGCTGTTCTACCTCGCCCTGAAACCCGTCGAGCCCGGCACCGTACCCGGCGTCCTGCTGGCCGGACTGATGATCTCCAACCTCATCGTGGCGATCTTCAACCTCCTCCCCGGCCTCCCCCTGGACGGCGGTCGCATGCTCCGCGCCGTCGTCTGGAAAGTCACCGGCAGGCCGATGAGCGGCACGATCGCCGCAGCCTGGGTCGGCCGCGCCCTCGCCGTCACCGTCCTGATCGGCCTCCCACTGCTCAACCAGTCCGGCGCCTTCGGCAACGGCACCGAGGACGTGGGCGGCATGGACACCGTCACCGACGCCCTGCTCGCCGCCATCCTCGCCGCGATCATCTGGACCGGCGCCGGCAACAGCCTGCGCATGGCCCGGCTGCGCGAACACCTCCCCGAGCTGCGCGCCCGCGCCCTCACCCGGCGGGCCGTGCCGGTCGAGAACGACACCCCGCTCTCCGAAGCCCTGCGCCGGGCCAACGCCGCCGGCGCCCGCGCCCTCGTCGTGGTCGACGCCGACGGCCACCCCCTCGCCCTCGTCCGCGAGGCCGCCATCGTCGGCGTACCCGAGCACCGCCGCCCCTGGGTGGCCGTGAGCGGCCTGGCCCAGGAGCTGACCGACGGCATGCGGGTCTCCGCGGAACTGGCCGGCGAGGCCCTGCTGGACACCCTCCGCGCCACCCCGGCCACCGAGTACCTGGTGGTCGAGGAGACAGGCGAGATCTACGGCGTACTGTCGGCGGCGGACGTGGAGCGGGCCTTCGTCAAAGCGATGGCACGGCCTGCCTGAGGCGCCACTGCCACCGGCCGAACCCCCCGCACGGAACCGGTAGGCTGTTCACATGTCCGAACCGACCGGTGCCGCCCGCAGGCGCGGGCCCTTCAAGGTCGGGGACCAGGTACAGCTGACCGACCCCAAGGGCCGCCACTACACGTTCACGCTCGAAGCCGGGAAGAATTTCCACACCCACAAGGGCTCCTTCCCGCACGACGAACTGATCGGCGCTCCCGAGGGCAGCGTTGTCCGCACCACCGGCAACGTCGCCTACCTCGCGCTGCGCCCCCTGCTCCCCGACTACGTCCTGTCCATGCCCCGCGGGGCAGCCGTCGTCTACCCGAAGGACGCGGGGCAGATCCTCGCCTTCGCCGACATCTTCCCCGGCGCACGCGTCGTCGAGGCCGGCGTCGGCTCCGGCTCGCTCAGCAGCTTCCTGCTGCGGGCCATCGGCGACGAGGGCATGCTGCACTCCTACGAACGCCGCGAGGACTTCGCCGACATCGCCCGGCAGAACGTGGAACGCTACTTCGGCGGCCCGCACCCCGCCTGGCAGCTCACCGTCGGCGATCTGCAGGACAACCTCTCCGACACCGACGTCGACCGCGTCATCCTCGACATGCTCGCCCCCTGGGAGTGCCTGGAGGCGGTCTCCAAGGCGCTCGTCCCGGGCGGCATCCTGTGCTGCTACGTGGCCACCACCACCCAGCTCGCCCGGACCGTGGAATCCATCCGGGAGATCGGCAGCTTCAACGAGCCGACCGCTTGGGAAACCATGATCCGCAACTGGCACATCGAGGGCCTGGCCGTCCGCCCGGACCACCGGATGATCGGCCACACCGGCTTCCTGCTCACCGCCCGCCGCCTCGCCGACGGCGTCGAGCCGCCCATGCGCCGCCGCCGCCCCGCCAAGGGCGCCTACGGCGAGGACTACGCCGGACCGAACGCCGACGGCGGCGCCGGCCGCTGACCGGCCCCGCGCACGCACAACACAAGGGCGCCGTGGCCGAGTTCCTCCCACTCGAAGGAACTCGGTCACGGCGCCCGTCCGTTGACAGGGCACCAGGACCCCCACGCCCCGTGCGCGCCCGCCGAAAGCGCCGCGCGACGGCCCCGCACGACCGCGCGCCTGCCGGCGGGGCAATCCATGACCCCGCCGTTCCCCCGCACTGTGACGTGTGGCACCATGCAGGCCACCCCACCGGCACAGCCCTCACAGGAGACACTCCTCGTGCAGCAATCCGCCGTTCCGGAGCTAGCCCACGCCCAGACCCGGCCCATCCACTGGGTCGCCACCGCCACGGCCGTCGCAGGCGTCGTGGCTCTCTCCTCCCTCGCCCAGCCCGGATCGGCCACAGCCGCCCAGTCCGCCTCCGGCCCGGAGACGAAGTCCGCCCCCGCAGCCGTCGCACCGCCGAGCACGGCCGGTGTCGAGTTCCCGCTGGAATGCGGGCCGGTGAAGCCGGTGGTCGTCAAGAAGGCCACCGGAGACCTGGACGGCGACGGCAGGCCCGAAACCGTCGCCGTGGTCCACTGCGACGCCCCCATGGGAACCCCGCCCGACGGCGTCTACGTCCTCACCCGCTCCGCCGACGGCGGCAAGCCGCACGTGGTCGCCACACTCGTCGACCCAGGCGACCGGACCACCGTCACCGACTTCGCCGTACACGCGCGCACCGTATCCGCCACACTGCTCGGCTACTCATCGGACACCGTGCCCAGTTGCTGCCCCGACGAGAAGACCCCGGCCACGTGGCAGTGGAACGGCAGCGCCTTCCTCCGCTCCACGCCGGCCGGGGCCCACAGCGCCTGAACCGGGCTCACTCCGCGTCGGGCCCGTACACCTCGACCCTGTCCGAAACCCGGCGCACATGGATGCAGTCACCGGGACACTCCTTGGCCGAGTCCACCACATCAGCCAGCAGCGGCAGCGGCACCGGCGTGGTCGCCCCCGGAGCCTGGAGCAGCTCGTCGTCCGCGCCCTTCACATAGGCCAGCCCGTCGATGTCCAGCTCGAACACCTCCGGGGCGTACTGGGCACAGATCCCGTCGCCGGTACACAGGTCCTGGTCGATCCAGACCTCCAGCGCCTCCCCGCCCGGGGCCTCCTGCTGCACGGTCATCTCTCCTGCCGTCGGTTCGCCGGGCGGTCCCGCCGCCACGAAGGCCAGCCGGGTCCGCTCCAGCGGCTGTTGAACAACCCCGACCCTACCCCTGCCCGGTTCGCGGCCGGGTTCGGCCGGTTCGGGGTTTCCGGCCCGCCCCGCTCGGGTACCAGCGCCGGACCGGGAAGGGGGCGCCCCGGCGGCCGGGTCGACAACTTCAGGCCGCTCCCCGCAGTGACACCACCCGCCCGTTTCGTCGCTCTGCGTGATGATCGCCGGAGCGCGCCGTGTGCTGTCCACATCCGGGCCGACCACGCATCGAACGGACAACTCCAGCCAGACGTGGCGGGTTTTGACCACGCCATCCCCGGAACAGGCTGCTTTCCCATCACGTTGAGTGGGTATCCCCTCGGTGCGAGGGAGTGCGCACCGGGTGACCGACGACACACCTTGACAGTCTTTGTGATCTAGGGGTTTCAATCGATACCCACCCAGGTAGGGTCTGGAAGCGTCCAGCTCCCCTTGGAGGAGGTGAGGACCGTGGCAGCCCACGACGACGACATGAACCGCGGCATCCGCCCGGGACGCGGGTCCGACGACCCGGCCGGGCAGATCGCCTACCTTGAGCAGGAGATCGCCGTCCTGCGACGTAAGCTCGCCGACTCTCCGCGTCACACGAGGATTCTCGAAGAGCGGATCGTCGAGCTGCAGACCAACCTGGCCGGCGTCTCCGCCCAGAACGAGCGACTGGCCAACACCCTCCGTGAAGCCCGCGACCAGATCGTGGCCCTCAAGGAAGAGGTCGACCGGCTGGCCCAGCCACCGGCCGGCTTCGGTGTCTTCCTGCAGGCGAACGAGGACGGCACCGCCGACATCTTCACCGGGGGCCGCAAGCTCCGGGTGAACGTCAGCCCCAGCGTCGACCTCGACGACATGAGGCGCGGCCAGGAGGTCATGCTCAACGAAGCGCTCAACGTGGTCGAGGCCATGGAATTCGAGCGCGTCGGCGACATCGTCACCCTCAAGGAGATCCTCGAGGACGGCGAACGCGCCCTCGTACTGGGGCACACCGACGAGGAACGGGTGGTGCGGCTCGCCGAGCCGCTGCTGGACGTCACCATCCGCCCCGGCGACGCCCTGCTGCTCGAACCCCGCTCCGGCTACGTCTACGAGGTCGTGCCCAAGAGCGAGGTCGAGGAACTCGTCCTCGAAGAGGTCCCCGACATCGGCTACGAACAGATCGGTGGCCTGGGCAACCAGATCGAGGCCATCCGCGACGCGGTCGAGCTGCCCTACCTCTACCCGGACCTGTTCAAGGAGCACGAGCTGCGCCCGCCCAAGGGCGTCCTGCTCTACGGCCCGCCCGGCTGCGGCAAGACACTCATCGCCAAGGCCGTCGCGAACTCGCTGGCCAAGAAGGTCGCCGAGGTCACCGGCCAAGCCGCCGGCAAGAGCTTCTTCCTCAACATCAAGGGCCCCGAGCTGCTCAACAAGTACGTCGGCGAGACCGAGCGGCAGATCCGCCTCGTCTTCCAGCGTGCGCGTGAGAAGGCCAGCGAGGGCACCCCCGTGATCGTCTTCTTCGACGAGATGGAGTCCCTCTTCCGCACCCGCGGCTCCGGCGTCAGCTCGGACGTGGAGAACACCATCGTCCCCCAGCTGCTCGCCGAGATCGACGGCGTGGAAGGCCTGCAGAACGTGGTCGTGATCGGTGCCTCCAACCGCGAGGACATGATCGACCCCGCCATCCTGCGCCCCGGCCGGCTCGACGTGAAGATCAAGATCGAGCGTCCGGACGCCGAAGCCGCCAAGGACATCTTCGGCAAGTACCTCACCGAACGCCTGCCACTGCACACGGACGACCTCGGCGAGCACGGCGGCGACAAGGCCACCACCGTCCAGAGCATGATCCAGACGGCGGTCGAGCACATGTACGCCGAATCCGAGGAGAACCGCTTCCTGGAGGTCACCTACGCCAACGGCGACAAGGAAGTCCTCTACTTCAAGGACTTCAACTCCGGCGCCATGATCGAGAACATCGTGGGCCGCGCCAAGAAGATGGCGATCAAGGACTTCCTCGAGAAGAGCCAGAAGGGTCTCCGCGTCTCCCACCTGCTCCAGGCCTGCGTGGACGAGTTCAAGGAGAACGAGGACCTGCCCAACACCACGAACCCGGACGACTGGGCCCGGATCTCCGGAAAGAAGGGCGAGCGGATCGTGTACATCCGTACGCTCATCACCGGAAAGCAGGGCGCGGACACCGGACGCTCCATCGACACGGTGGCGAACACCGGTCAGTACCTGTAACGGCAGGGCGGCTGCGGGTGCCCTCACCGGGTACCCGCAGCCGAGCTGTTTCCGGGCCACGACCGGAGCATCGAATGACGCAAATGATCTCCCCACCAGCGCAAAGGCGTTCTAGGCTCGTTCCTACCGCCGGGACGCGCAGTGCGGGGACGGGCACCGCACACGCACCGGAGCGCCAGCGGTACTTGAGCGGCGCCCACGACCGAGGGTGCCGCCGGGCAAGGAGGGCCGCATGACCGTACGGCGAGTAATGGGCATCGAGACGGAGTACGGCATCTCCGTCCCCGGCCACCCGAACGCCAATGCCATGCTCACCTCGTCCCAGATCGTCAACGCCTACGCGGCGGCGATGCACCGGGCCCGACGGGCCCGCTGGGACTTCGAGGAGGAGAACCCGCTACGCGACGCGCGAGGCTTCGACCTCGCCCGGGAAGCCGCCGACGCCAGCCAGCTCACCGACGAGGACATCGGCCTCGCCAACGTGATCCTCACCAACGGTGCGCGGCTCTACGTGGACCACGCCCACCCCGAATACAGCGCCCCCGAGGTGACCAACCCCCGCGACGCCGTCCTCTGGGACAAGGCCGGCGAGCGGATCATGGCCGAAGCCGCCGAACGGGCCGCGCAGCTGCCCGGCGCCCAGCCCATCCACCTCTACAAGAACAACACCGACAACAAGGGCGCCTCCTACGGCACGCACGAGAACTACCTGATGAAGCGGGAGACCCCCTTCTCGGACATCGTGCGCCACCTCACCCCCTTCTTCGTCTCCCGCCAGGTCTTCGCCGGAGCCGGCCGCGTCGGCATCGGCCAGGACGGCCACGAACACGGCTTCCAGCTCAGCCAGCGCGCGGACTACTTCGAAGTCGAGGTCGGCCTCGAGACCACCCTCAAGCGCCCCATCATCAACACCCGCGACGAACCCCACGCGGACGCCGAGAAATACCGCCGCCTCCACGTGATCATCGGCGACGCCAACCTCTCCGAGATCTCCACCTACCTCAAGCTGGGCACGACCGCCCTGGTCCTGTCCATGATCGAGGACGGCTTCATCGCCGTGGACCTGGCCGTGGACCAGCCCGTCCGCACCCTCCACCAGGTCTCCCACGACCCCTCCCTCAAGCGCCTGATCACCCTGCGCAGCGGCCGGACCCTCACCGCGGTCCAGCTGCAGATGGAGTACTACGAGCTGTCGCGCAAGTACGTCGAGGAACGCTTCGGCGCCGACGCCGACGACCAGACCAAGGACGTCCTCAGCCGCTGGGAGGACACCCTCGGCCGGCTGGAGAACGACCCGATGAGCCTCGCCGGAGAACTGGACTGGGTGGCCAAGCGCGAGCTCATGGAGGGCTACCGCCGCCGTGACGGCCTCGACTGGGACGCCGCCCGGCTGCACCTGGTCGACCTCCAGTACGCCGACGTACGGGCCGAGAAAGGCCTCTACAACCGTCTGGCGGCCCGCGGACGCATGAAGCGGCTGCTGGACGAGTCCGAGGTCGACAGGGCCCGCACGAAGCCGCCGGAGGACACCCGCGCCTACTTCCGGGGCCGCTGCCTGGAGCAGTACGCCGACGACGTCGCCGCGGCCAGCTGGGACTCGGTCATCTTCGACCTCCCCGGCCGGGACAGTCTCCAGCGCGTTCCAACCCTGGAACCGCTACGCGGAACGCGAAATCACGTCAAGGAGCTGCTGGACCGCTGCCGCACGGCGGAAGACCTGGTCAGGGTCCTGTCCGGCGGCTGAGCGCGATCAGCGGGTACTCGTACCGCCCCGGGCGGACAGGGTGGAAACCCCACCGTCCGGGAATCATCGAGATGGCCCCCGCACGTTGTGGAAACTGCGGGGCCGATGTCGGACCCGGCCTATAGGGTCTGATCATCACCGATCGGCAGGCGAACTGAGCGGGGTGAGGGATATGGCAACCAAGGACACGGGCGGCGGGCAGCAGAAGGCCACGCGCTCCACCGAAGAGGTCGAGGAGCAGGCGCAGGAAGCGCAGGCCTCGGAGGACCTGAAGGAGCGGCACGAGAAGCTGTCGGACGACGTGGACTCCGTCCTGGACGAGATCGACGACGTACTCGAGGAAAACGCCGAGGATTTCGTGCGCTCCTTCGTGCAAAAAGGTGGAGAGTAGAGGCGCAGTCGTCGTCTTACCTTCGAAGTGAAGGTGACGGGGGAGTTGGGTGGCTGAGGAGCCGGATGCGAAGGAGTGCAGGAAATGCAGGCGTGATCTGCCGCCTGTGGCCTTCGCGAGGGACAGGAATCGGCGTGACGGCCTCCAGGTGCATTGCCGGGAGTGCGTGGCGGAGTACAGCGCCGCGCACTACCGGCGCCGCCGGGAGGCCATGGGCAAGCCGGTCCGGGAGAAGGTGGACGCCCCGCCGGGGCACAAGCTCTGTCGCATGTGCGGTGAGATCAAGCCGCACAGCGAATGGCATCGCAACGCGACCGCTTCCGACGGGCTCTCGACGCGGTGCAAGGCGTGCCGTGCCGCGCTCGGACGCGAGGATCACCTGAGGCGCAGTTACGGCCTCACCAAAGCTGAGCGTGACGATTTGATCGCCTCGCAAGGAGGCGTCTGCTGCATATGTTTGGCGGCTGTGCCTGCACATGTGGATCACTGCCATGAGACGGGTAGGGTCCGTGGCGTACTGTGCTTCAGCTGCAACGCTGCACTGGGGCAGTTCAAGGATCAGCCCGAGGTCATAAGGCGGGCTGCTGCATACGTGGAAGGAAACGCGTGGAAGCCAACACTCGTAGCACCGGGCGTCTACCAGCTGCCTTCCTGACGCCAGGGTCCTCTTCGTTCATGGACTTCCTGTCGGAGCACCAGCCCGAGCTGCTGCCCGGCAACCGGCAGCTGCCGCCCACCAAGGGCGTGCTCGAGGCGCCGCACGGGACCACCATCGTGGCGGTGACGTTCCCCGGTGGCGTGGTGCTCGCCGGTGACCGCCGGGCCACGATGGGCAACGTGATCGCCCAGCGGGACATCGAGAAGGTCTTCCCGGCCGACGAGTACTCCGCCGTGGGTATCGCCGGCACCGCCGGTCTGGCCGTGGAGATGGTCAAGCTCTTCCAACTGGAGCTGGAGCACTTCGAGAAGGTCGAGGGCGCCCAGCTGTCGCTGGAGGGCAAGGCGAACCGGCTGTCGACCATGATCCGCTCCAACCTCGGCATGGCCATGCAGGGTCTGGCCGTGGTGCCCCTCTTCGCGGGGTACGACCTGGATCGCGAGCGGGGGCGCATCTTCTCGTACGACGTCACGGGCGGCCGTTCCGAGGAGCACAACTTCGCGGCGACGGGCTCCGGCTCGATCTTCGCGCGGGGTGCGATGAAGAAGCTGTTCCGGGACAGCCTGACCGAGGAGCAGGCCACCACCCTCGTGGTGCAGGCTCTGTACGACGCGGCTGACGACGACTCGGCGACCGGTGGTCCCGATGTCGCCCGCCGGATCTATCCGATCATCACCGTGATCACCGAGGACGGCTTCCGCCGGCTCACCGAGGACGAGTCGTCCGAGCTGGCCCGCGCGGTGCTCCAGAAGCGCCTGGAGGAGCCGGACGGGCCGAAGGCCGCCCTGCTCTGAGCGCGGGCCCGTTCTTATCGAGGTGATCCAGTGACCATGACAGAAAGGGACGGATAAACCGGTGTCGACGCCGTTCTATGTCTCACCCCAGCAGGCCATGGCCGACCGGGCGGAGTACGCCCGCAAGGGCATCGCCCGAGGTCGCAGCCTGGTCGTGCTGCAGTACGCCGACGGCATCGTGTTCGTCGGTGAGAACCCGTCCCGTGCGCTGCACAAGTTCAGCGAGATCTACGACCGGATCGGCTTCGCGGCCGCCGGCAAGTACAACGAGTACGAGAACCTGCGCATCGGCGGTGTCCGCTACGCCGATCTGCGTGGTTACACCTACGACCGTGACGATGTCACGGCGCGTGGTCTGGCCAACGTCTACGCGCAGACGCTGGGCACGATCTTCTCCTCGGCGGCCGAGAAGCCGTACGAGGTGGAGCTGGTCGTCGCCGAGGTCGGGGAGACGCCCGAGGGCGACCAGATCTACCGGCTGCCGCATGACGGCTCCATCGTGGACGAGCACGGCTCGGTCGCGGTGGGTGGCAACGCGGAGCAGATCAGCAGCTTCCTGGACCAGCGGCACCGTGACGGCATGACTCTCGCGGAGGCCCTGAAGCTGGCGGTGCAGGCGTTGTCCCGGGACACCAACGGCAGCGAGCGGGAGATTCCCGCCGAGCGGCTGGAGGTCGCGGTGCTGGACCGCACGCGTCCGCAGAAGCGCAAGTTCAAGCGCATCGTGGGCCGTCAGCTCGCCCGGTTGCTGGAGGCGGGCGGCGCGGCCACGGAGGCGGAGAGCTCCGAGGAGGAGTGAGTCACCCCGCTCGGTGGTGCCCCGGTCGGAGGTCCGGCCGGGGCATCTGTCTGTCCGGGCTGTCCGGGCGTGTGTGAGGGGTTCCTAGGGCCGGCGAGGCGGGGCCGTGGAGCCTCGTACGACCAGTTCGACGGGGATGTCGCCGCCCTCGGGCTCGCGGCCCTCCAGGACGGCCAGGAGGGCCCGCATGCCTCGCTCCCCGAACAGTTCGGCGTCCAGTCGTACCGTGGTCAGTTCGGGGTCCAGTGCGGTGGCGAGGGCCAGGTCGTCGAGGCCGGTGACGGAGATGTCGTCGGGGACGCGCAGGCCGAGGCGGCGCAGTGCTTTGTAGGCGCCGGCGGCGAGCTTGTCGTCGTCGCAGACCACGGCGGTCGGCCGGGGGCCGGGCGTGGTGAGCGCGGCCGCGGTGGCGGTCAGTGCCCCGTCGATGGAGATCGGTGCCCGGGCCGTGCGGATCTCGGTGCCGGGTACGGCTGCCATGCGTGCCGCCAGTTCGTGTGCGCGGACCTCGAAGGTCCAGGACGGTACGTCCGCGGCGAGGTGCAGGAGCCGGCGGTGGCCGAGGTCGAGGAGGTGCCGGGTGACCTGGCGGACGCCGTCGGCGATGTCGAGGTTGACGGTGGCGGCGCCGAGGCTGCCTTCCGGGTCGCTGTCGAGCATGACCAGGGGCAGTTGGTCGCCGCGGATGGCGGTGAGGGCGTCGGCGGCCATGGAGGAGGCGATGACGCCGTCCAGGGCGGCCTGAGCGGAGGCGAAGGGGTCGCGGGCCGGCCCGATGCCTTCGGGGGAGGGGTAGAGCACCACGCCGAAGCCGTTCTCGGCCGCGACGCGGGCGGCGCCGGTGTAGACGCCGGCGAAGAACTCCGTGGTCAGGGCGGGTACGACGAGCAGGACGGTGCGGGTGCGGCCGAGGCGGAGGTTACGGGCGGCGAGGTTGGGGCGGTAGCCCAGTTCGCGGGCGGCCGCGCGGACCCGTTCGGCGGTGGTCTCGGACACCCGGCCGCGCCACTTGTCGCCGAGGACGAGGGAGACGGCCGCCTGGGAGACCCCGGCCGCCTGGGCGACGTCACGGCTGGTCGGGCGGGTGCTGCTGGGTGCCACCGCGGGGCTGCTCCTTGTGTCGGGTCGTTCGTCGTCTGGACGGGTGAACAGCGCTCATGGTACGTATGGACAGGGACGTTATACGTAACACTTCGGGGCGTTGGAGGACAGGACATGGCCACGGGATACCTGGAGATCCTGAGGGCGAGGCACGCGCTCCGGCTCCTCACCGGCACCCTGGTCGGCCGGCTGCCCAACGCCACCGCCGCCATCGCCCTGGTGCTCTTCGTCCGCGCCGAGGGCGGCACCTACAGCCTCGCCGGCGCGCTCGCGGCCGTGTACGGGGTCGCCAACGCGGTCGGCCAGCCGGTGCTGGGCCGGCTCGTGGACCTGTACGGCCAGCCTCGCGTGCAGCTGCCCGCGGCCGTCCTCGCGGCGCTCTCCATGACGGTGTTCGCCTTCTCGGGCACCGACCCGCTGCCGCTCGCCCACCTGTCCGTCGCCGCGGCCGGCCTGTTCACCCCGCCCCTGGAGGGCGGCCTGCGGGCCCTGTGGCCGTCGGTGCTGCGCCGCGAGGAGCAGGTGCACACCGCGTACGCCATGGACGCGGTCGCGCAGGAGATCATGTTCACCGTCGGCCCGCTGCTGGTGACCCTCTGCGTGGCCGTGTGGGACGAGCGTGCCGCCCTGCTGGTGCTGAATCTGCTGGGGGTGCTCGGCGCGCTCTCGGTGGTGGTCTCGCCGCCCTCGCGCGCGTGGCGCTCGGCGCCGCGCGAGGCGCACTGGCTGGGCGCCCTGCGCTCGCCGGGGCTGCTCGCCCTGCTCGCGGCCTTCCTGTTCATCGGCATCGCGCTGGGCTCCATCACGGTCGCCTCGGTGTCGTACGCCGACGGGCACGGTGGTGATGCGGTCTACGGCTGGCTCATGGCCGGGCTGGGCCTCGGAGCGCTCGTGGGCGGCACCGTCTACGGCGCCCGGCAGTGGGCCGGCGTGCCCGAACGGCGGCTCAGGGTGCTGGTGGCTCTGCTGGCGGTGTGTTATCTGCCGCTGATGCTGATGCCGGGCGCGTTCGCCATGGTGCTGCTCAGCGTGGTCTCCGGGGTGTTCCTGGCGCCCTGTATCGCCTGCGCCTTCATCATCGTCGACCGGCACGCGCCGCGGGGAACCGTCACCGAGGCGTTCTCCTGGCTTGTGACCACGTTCACCGTGGGTGCCTCGGTCGGAACGGGCCTGGCAGGGCCGGTGGTCCAGGCCGGTGGCGCGGTGTGGGGCTTCGCGCTGCCGGGGGCGGCCGGGGCCGTGTCGCTGCTGGTCCTGTTCGCCTGCGGAAGGGTCCTCGCAGCTCCCGCGCGCGGGGCGGTCGTTGCGGCTTCATCGGAAAATGATCCAAATCGTGCTGCCGAACCCCGTTTCAGCTCGGGGGATCGGGCGTAATGTTCCCTCATGGACCGCCGCATTTTCGGGCTGGAGAACGAGTACGGCGTCACGTGCACGTTCAGGGGACAGCGGCGCCTGTCTCCTGACGAGGTGGCGCGGTACCTCTTCCGCCGTGTCGTGTCATGGGGCCGCAGCAGCAATGTCTTTCTGCGAAACGGCGCCCGGCTCTATCTCGACGTGGGTTCACATCCGGAATACGCGACCCCCGAATGTGACAACGTGACCGAACTGGTCACCCACGACAAGGCCGGCGAGCGCATTCTCGAAGGACTCCTGGTGGACGCGGAACGACGCCTGCACGAGGAGGGAATCGCAGGCGACGTCTACCTCTTCAAGAACAACACCGACTCGGCGGGCAACTCCTACGGCTGCCACGAGAACTACCTGGTGGCCCGGCACGGGGAGTTCTCCCGGCTCGCGGACATCCTCATCCCCTTCCTGGTCACCCGGCAGCTGCTGTGCGGCGCCGGCAAGGTGCTGCAGACCCCGCGTGGCGCCGTCTACTGCGTCAGCCAGCGCGCGGAGCACATCTGGGAGGGCGTCTCCTCGGCGACGACCCGCTCCCGGCCCATCATCAACACCCGGGACGAGCCGCACGCGGACGCCGAGCGCTACCGCCGGCTGCACGTCATCGTCGGCGACTCGAACATGTCCGAGACGACCATGCTGCTCAAGGTCGGCGCGACCGACCTGGTGCTGCGCATGATCGAGGCGGGCACCGTGATGCGCGACCTCACGCTGGAGAACCCGATCCGGGCGATCCGGGAGGTCAGCCACGACATCACCGGCCGGCGCAAGGTGCGCCTGGCCAGCGGCCGTGAGGCGTCCGCGCTGGAGGTGCAGCGCGAGTACTTCGACAAGGCCCTGGACTTCTGCGACCGCCGCGGCATCCGCACCGGCACCGTCGCGCAGGTCCTGGACCTGTGGGGCCGTACCCTCGAGGCGATCGAGAACGAGGAACTCGACCGGATCGGGACCGAGATCGACTGGGTCATGAAGTACAAGCTCATCGAGCGGTACCGGGCCAAGCACAACATGACGATGTCGCACCCGCGGGTCGCCCAGATAGACCTCGCCTACCACGACATCCACCGCCGTCGTGGCCTGTACTACCTGCTGGAGAAGAAGGGGCAAGCCACCCGGATCTGCAACGACTTGAAGATCTTCGAGGGCAAGTCGGTTCCCCCGCAGACCACTCGGGCGCGGCTGCGCGGCGACTTCATCCGACGGGCACAGGAACAGCGCAGGGACTTCACGGTCGACTGGGTGCACCTGAAGCTCAACGACCAGGCACAGCGCACCGTGTTGTGCAAGGACCCGTTCCGTTCGGTGGACGACCGGGTCGAGAAGCTCATCGCCGGAATGTAGCGAAAGGCGGAGAGCCGAGCGTTTCCCGGCCGGGATGCCGGAACGCCACACGGGCGCCGTACGTTTCCCGTACGGCGCCCTTCTCACGACGTAGAGTTGCGCGCACGCCATCCGCAAGATCGACCGATTACGAGGCTCTTCCGTGCGCCGACGCTCACTCATCCTCGCCGCCGTACCCGCAGGACTGGCCACGCTCGCCGCATGCGGTGACGACAAGTCCGACTCCAGCAAGGCCGGTGCCTCACCGTCGGCGTCCTCCTCGCCCCCGCCGAAGATCGTGGACGGCCCGCTGCCCGCGGTCACGGCGGGCACGAAGTTCGGTGAGAAGCCGACCGTCGCCAAGGGGCCGGGCGATCCGTCGAAGAATCTCACGGTCAAGACGCTGATCGCGGGCAGCGGCCGCACGGTCGCGGAGAACGACTTCGTTCAGGCGAACTACCTCGGCCAGATCTGGAACACCGCCAAGGTCTTCGACAACTCCTACGACAAGAAGCGCCCGCTGGTCATTCAGCTCGCCCAGGGCAGCACCATCGACGGCTGGCGGTACGCCCTGGCGGGCAAGAAGGTGGGCAGCCGGGTGCTGGTCGCCGTCCCGCCCGCCCTGGGCTACGGCACGTCGGGGAACCCGCAGGCGGGCATCAAGGGCACCGACACCCTGGTGTTCGTCATCGATGTGGTCGGCGCCTTCAACTCCAAGAGCTCCGCCGACGGCAAGCCGGTGCCGCAGGACGACACCGCGCTGCCGAAGGTGGGCACCAACACCGACGGCCAGGTGCCCAAGGTGACGATCCCGAAGACGGACCCGCCGAAGAAGCTGGTGTCGGAGTACGTCCTGGAGGGCGACGGCGCCGAGCTGAAGGCCGAGCAGGTGGTGCTGTGCCAGTTCCAGGGCCTGGTCTGGGACGGCGGAAAAACCTTCCAGCGGACCTACGGCTCGGGCCGGCTCAGCCAGTTCTCGCTGGAGCAGATGCAGCAGACCATCAAGGGCCTCGCCCAGGGCCTGGTCGGAAAGAAGGTGGGCAGCAGGGTGCTGATCGTCGTCCCGCCGGAGCTGGGCCACGGGAACAACCCGCCCAGCGGCGGGCCCGTCAAGAAAGACTCCACCCTCGTGTTCACGGTGGACATCCTCGCCGCCATGTAGGGCCCGCTGCGCCCGTGGCGGGCGAGAGGGCTGTGGAGATGAAAGACTGTCCGCGTTTCGTGTCGTACACAAGCAGGAGCTTTTGACGTGAGCATCGAGAAGCCCGAGATCGACTTCCCGGGCGGCGAGCCGCCGGCGGACCTCGAGATCAAGGACATCTGGGAGGGTGACGGGCCGGTCGCCGCGGCGGGCCAGAACGTCACCGTCCACTACGTCGGCGTCGCCTTCAGCACCGGCGAGGAGTTCGACGCCAGCTGGAACCGGGGCACCCCGTTCCGCTTCCCGCTCGGCGGGGGCCGTGTCATCAAGGGCTGGGACCTGGGCGTGCAGGGCATGAAGGTCGGCGGCCGCCGCCAGCTGACCATCCCGGCCCACCTCGCCTACGGCAACCAGAGCCCGACCCCGGCGATCAAGCCCGGCGAGACCCTCATCTTCGTGGTGGACCTGCTCGGCGTCTGATCCGCTGCCCGGGTCCGTCCGGATCCGATCACCTGGGGCCCATGCCTGTTCGGGCATGGGCCCTCGGCTTTTGTCACCGCACCGCGGAGCGGTACGGTCATCGATCAGAAGCACCATAGGGAAGGCGAAGGGCGTCGATGGCCATTGCCAAGGCCGAGCGGCTGATGAACCTCGCGCTGTGTCTGCTCGGCACACGCCGGCCGCTCAGCAAGCGCGAGCTGCGGGATTCCATCGAGGCGTATGTCGAGGCCGCCAGGCCCGAACACGGTGCGGCGGGGAGCGACGACTCCTTCAACCGCATGTTCGAGCGGGACAAGGACGATCTGCGCGAGCTGGGCCTGGTCATCGAGACCGTCGAGAACCTCGACGGCGAGGTCGGCTATCTCGCCCGCCGCGACAGCAACCGCCTGCCCCCCATCACCCTGGACGCCGAGGAAGCCGCCGCCCTGGGCCTCGCCGCCAAGGTCTGGCAGCAGGCGCGGCTGGCCGGTGCGGCCAGCGGCGCCCTGCAGAAGCTGCGGGCCGCCGGGCTGCCCGAGGACGTCGACCCGTACGAGGCGCACGGCGCCCTGGAGCCGCGTATCCCGGTGCACGAGGCCGCCTTCGAGCCGCTGATGCTGGCGTGCCGCGACCGTCGGCCGGTCCTCTTCGAGTACCGCAAGGCCTCTGCCGCCCACCCCGAGCCGCGGCACGTCGAGCCGTGGGCGCTGGAGTGCTGGCGCGGCCACTGGTACCTGGCCGGCTTCGACCGCGAGCGGGGCGCCGAGCGGGTCTTCCGGCTCTCGCGGATCACCGGCAGGGTCCGCTCGCGCGGCACGGGCTTCACCGCGCCGGTGCCGGACGTCGTCACCGTGCGGGAGACCGTCGCGAGCTGGGCCGGTGAGATCGCCGACCGCTCGGCGCTGATCCGGCTGCGTTCCGGCGCCGGTTACCCCCTTCGGGCGAAGGCCACGAGGGTCCGGGAACTCGGCGACGGCTGGGACGAGTTGGAGATTCCGTACGGACACGGTCTGGACGCCTGGCTGGTGGAGTTCGGGCCGGACGTGGTGGTCCAGGAGCCGGCCGAGCTGCGGGCCGACGTGGTGGACCGGCTGCGTGCCGTGGCCAAGGGCTGAGGGAGAGCAGGACTGTGGCAGGCAAACCGGCCAGGACCGTCAACGCCATCGACCAGACCCGGCGGATGCTCTCGCTGGTGACGTACCTGAGGGAGCGTCCCGGCGCGCGGATCGCCGATGTCGCGCGTGCCTTCGGCATCAGTGAGGACGAGCTGGTCGCCGACCTCGATCTGCTGCCCATGTGCGGCACCAGCTTCCGCGGCGGCGACCTGCTGGACATCGACACCGACGGCGAGCGCATCTGGTGGCACAACCCGGCCGCGCTCGGTGAGGAGGCGGCCGAGCCGCTCCGGCTCGCCGCCGACGAGGCCACCGCGCTGCTGGTCGCCGCCCGGGCGGTCTCGACCCTGCCCGGGCTGCGCGAGGGCGACCGCCAGGCCCTGCTGCGGGCGACGGCCAAGGTGGAGGCGGCGGCCGGTGAGGCCGCCGGCGCCAGCTCCCGCCTGTCGGTGACCTTCGAGTCCGAGGGCGGCGTCTTCGCCGACGTCGACCGGGCGATCTCCGAGCGCCGCCGGCTGTGGATCCGCTACTACTCCCCGGCCCGCGACGAGGTCACCGAGCGCGAGATCGACCCCATCCGGCTGGTCAGCGTCGGTCACACCTATGTCGAGGCCTGGTGCCGGCGCTCCGAGGCCCGGCGTACCTTCCGGCTCGACCGGGTCGCCGAGATCCGGATCCTCGACGAGCCGTCCGCTCCGCCCGAGATCGAACTGCGTGACCTGTCCGAGGCGCTGGTGCAGCCGGCCGCCGAGGACCCGGAGGTCGTGGTCGAGGTCGGCCCCGGCGGTCGCTGGGTCGCCGAGTACTACCCGCACGACAGCGCCGATGAGCTTCCTGACGGCGGGCTGCGTATCACTCTGCGCACCCCCGATCCGGCCTCCCTGCGCCGGCTGGCGCTGCGGCTCGGCCGCGACGGCCGGATCGTCTCCCCGCCGGAGCTGGCCGAGAGCGCCCGCCGGGCGGCCCGCGAGGCTCTGGCGGCGTACGAGGGCGCGGTGCCGGGCGAGGGCTCGGTGGGCGCGGTGCCGGGCGCGGGTGACGGCGCCGAGCGGTCTGCGTGAGCCGAGGCCGTGCCGCCCCGGCGGCGAACGACCAGAGCGACCAGAGAAGAGGAGCGAGAGCTGTGAGCGAGTCTCCGATGGCCGGTGCGGGTGAGATGACGGTGGCGACCGCCTTCGCCGGGATGCGGAGAGTGGTCCCCGTGATGTTCAAGGCCGGCTGCCCGGACTGCCGGGGCCGCTTCGAACTCGCCGCGAGCGCCCTGCGGCTCGCCATCGGCGCCAGCAGCCGGACGACGTTCTACTCCTTCACCTGCCCCGACTGCGGCTCCGCGGTCCGCAAACCCGCCGGGGAGCGGATCGTCGAACTGCTCACCGGCGGCGGGGTCAGGACCCTGCGGCTGCACTCCACGGTGTGACCGGCCCGTCCGGGCCCGGCCGAGCGCCTGCCGCGGTGTGGCCGGGTGCGCGGGCCCACGGCGGACGGTCCGGTGCGGACCGTCTAGTCTCGGGGGCATGTTCTGGCCGATGTTCGCGGTAGCCGTGGGTTTCCTGAGTCTCGCCGTCCTGGGAGTGCTCGCCGTCCGGGTGTTCCTGGAGGCGCGGCGCCTCGGGCAGCAGGTCTCGGAGTCCGCTCGCCGTATCAACCGGGCCGCCGAGGACCTGGAGCGGGCGGCCGGGTCCGCCGCCCGGGCCGTGGACGCCCTGTGAGCCGCGCCGGATCTGCCGCCCGGGCCGTGCACGGCCTGTGAGCCGTGCCGGGCGATGTCGGTGAGTCGTACGGTACAAGCGGTTTGCGTCACTTCGCCCTGTCATCCCGGCCTGTGGGACAGGTACGCTGCTGGTCGTGGTGCGGTGAACGAGGCCCGCACCGTGGACCGGGCGTACGCACGGGGATTGCCCCCTGTTTACCCCTGAGCGTTACGATCGCTGCCAGCACGACCATCGGACGCATGTCCGACTGGTCGGACAGCACCCACCCAGCCGCCTCGGTGAGAAGGTAAAGATTCATGTTCGGTGGAAAAATCGGCGCTCCCGAGATCATCCTGATCCTCGTCATCGTCATTCTGCTGTTCGGCGCGAAGAAGCTGCCGGACATGGCCCGCTCGCTCGGCAAGTCCGCGCGCATCCTCAAGAGCGAGGCCAAGGCGATGAAGGAAGAGAGCAACGGTTCCACCCAGGCCTCCGGCTCCAACGAGCAGTCCGCGGCCCAGCGCACCATCCAGGCGGCTCCCGGCGACGTGTCCAGCTCGCGGCCGGTCAACGAGCCGACGGACACCACCCAGCGCTGACGCAGGGCCGGGCCTGTCCCGGCCTGCCGCACGAGATGAGGACGTGGGTTGCTCAAGCCTGCCCGCAAGAAGGAGAGAGATCCCGAGGGACGCATGCCCCTTGCGGATCACCTTCGTGAGCTCCGCAACCGGCTCGCGAAGGCGATGCTGGCGATCGTCATCGTGACGGTCGTCGCGGCCTTCTACTACAACGACATCATCAATTTCCTGACGAAGCCGATCCTCGACTCGGTCGGCTGCCGGGAAACGTTCGAAGAGCTGGCGAAGTCCAGCGGCAAGACCCAGTGCGCAGAGATCACCATCAACGGTCTCCTCGCGCCGTTCACGCTGGCTCTCCAGGTCTCACTGATGGCGGGTGTCGTGCTCGCGTCGCCGATCTGGCTCTACCAGCTGTGGGCCTTCGTGGCGCCGGGCCTGCACCGGCACGAGAAGAAGTACGCGTACGCCTTCGTCTTCACCGGCGCCCCGCTGTTCTTCGGCGGTGGCTACTTCGCGTACAGGCTGCTGCCGACCACCGCCAAGGTGCTGATCGACTTCACGCCGAGCGGCGACATCAAGAACCTGCTGCCGCTCGACGACCTGCTCCAGCTGGTCACGCGTATGGTGATCGTCTTCGGTCTCTCGTTCGAGCTGCCGCTGCTGCTGATCATGCTCAACCTCACCGGGGTGCTGTCCGGCAAGCGCATGATGAGCTGGTGGCGCGCGATGATCCTCGGCATCACGGTCTTCGCGGCCGTGGCCACGCCGAGCACCGACCCGCTGTCCATGCTGGCCCTCGCCGGGCCGATCTGGGTGCTGTACTTCGCCGCGGTCGCCTTCTCACTGCTCAACGACAAGCGCAGGCGCCGCCGCGAGGCCGAGGGCCCCGCCGACGACGAGGCCTCCGAGCTGGACCTCAGGCCCGAGGACATCGGCGAGGTCGAGCCCGTCCCGGCCACCCGGGCGCTGCCCGAGCAGTCGGGCACGGACCGGGTCAACGGCTACGACGACGTGACCTGACCGTCCGGCGAACCGTGCGGTGATGCCCCCGTCCTCCAGGACGGGGGCATCCGTCTTTGTCGATCAGCCCACGTTCCGGATAATGATCGTCCTGTTGTCAGTGGGGCCCGGTACGCTCGAAAGCACGATGACAGAGGACCTCTCACCGGCCGAGCGGTATGCGGCAGCCCGGCGACGGGCTGCCGAGCAGGCCACCGCGCTCGCGTCCTTCCGCGAGATGTACGACTTCGGCCTCGACCCCTTCCAGATCGAGGCCTGCCAGGCACTCGAAGCGGGGAAGGGCGTTCTGGTGGCCGCGCCCACCGGATCGGGCAAGACGATCGTGGGCGAGTTCGCCGTCCACCTCGCCCTGCGGCAGGGCAAGAAGTGCTTCTACACGACACCCATCAAGGCGCTGTCGAACCAGAAGTACGCCGACCTGTGCCGCCGCTACGGCGCGGCGAAGGTGGGCCTGCTCACCGGCGACAACAGCGTGAACTCCGACGCCCCGGTGGTCGTGATGACCACCGAGGTGCTGCGGAACATGCTGTACGCCGGCTCCCAGACCCTGCTCGGCCTCGGCTACGTGGTCATGGACGAGGTGCACTACCTCTCCGACCGCTTCCGCGGCGCCGTCTGGGAGGAAGTGATCATCCACCTGCCCGAGTCGGTGACCCTGGTCTCGCTCTCGGCGACGGTGTCCAACGCGGAGGAGTTCGGCGACTGGCTGGACACCGTACGCGGCGACACCGAGGTGATCGTCTCCGAGCACCGGCCCGTGCCGCTGTTCCAGCACGTGCTCGCCGGGCGCCGGATGTACGACCTGTTCGAGGAGGGCGAGGGCCACAAGAAGGCCGTCAACCCCGACCTGGCCCGGCTGGCCCGCATGGAGGCCACCCGGCCGTCGTACCAGGACCGCAGGCGGGGCCGGTCGATGCGTGAGGCCGACCGGGAGCGGGAGCGCAGACAGCGCTCGCGCGTGTGGACCCCGGGCCGCCCCGAGGTCATCGAGCGGCTGGACGCCGAGGGCCTGCTGCCGGCCATCACCTTCATCTTCAGCCGTGCCGCCTGCGAGGCCGCCGTCCAGCAGTGCCTGTACGCGGGCCTCCGGCTCAACGACGAGGACGCCAGGGAACAGGTCCGCGCCCTGGTCGAGGAGCGCACCGCCTCCATCCCGTCGGAGGACCTGCACGTCCTCGGCTACTACGAGTGGCTGGAGGGCCTGGAGCGGGGCATCGCCGCCCACCACGCGGGCATGCTCCCGACCTTCAAGGAAGTCGTCGAGGAGCTGTTCGTGCGCGGCCTGGTGAAGGCCGTGTTCGCCACCGAGACCCTCGCGCTGGGCATCAACATGCCCGCCCGCTCGGTGGTGCTGGAGAAGCTCGTCAAGTGGAACGGCGAGCAGCACGCCGACATCACGCCGGGCGAGTACACCCAGCTGACGGGCCGTGCGGGCCGCCGGGGCATCGACATCGAGGGCCACGCGGTCGTCCTGTGGCAGCGCGGCATGAGCCCCGAGCACCTCGCCGGTCTGGCGGGCACGCGTACGTACCCGCTGCGCTCCAGCTTCAAGCCGTCGTACAACATGGCGGTCAACCTGGTCGAGCAGTTCGGCCGGCACCGCTCGCGCGAGCTGCTGGAGACCTCCTTCGCGCAGTTCCAGGCCGACAAGTCGGTCGTCGGGATCTCCCGCCAGGTGCAGCGCAACGAGGAGGGCCTGGAGGGCTACAAGGCCTCCATGACCTGCCATCTCGGCGACTTCGAGGAGTACGCGCGGCTGCGCCGCGAGCTGAAGGACCGGGAGACCGAGCTGGCCCGGCAGGGCGCGAACCAGCGCCGGGCCGAGGCCGCCGTCGCCCTGGAGAAGCTCAAGCCGGGCGACGTCATCCACGTGCCCACGGGCAAGTACGCGGGCCTCGCGCTGGTCCTCGACCCCGGTCTGCCCGCGGGCCGCTCCAACGGCCACCGCGGTTTCGACCACCACGACGGGCCGCGCCCGCTGGTGCTGACCGCGGAGCGGCAGGTCAAGCGGCTGGCATCGATGGACTTCCCGGTGCCGGTCGAGGCGCTGGACCGGATGCGGATCCCGAAGACCTTCAACCCGCGCTCGCCGCAGTCCCGTCGGGACCTCGCCTCGGCGCTGCGCAGCAAGGCCGGGCACATTCCGCCGGAGCGGGCGCGCAAGAAGCGGTCCCAGGCCGCCGACGACCGCGAGATCGCGCAGCTGCGCACGGCGATCCGCGCGCATCCGTGCCACGGCTGCAACGACCGCGAGGACCACGCCCGCTGGGCCGAGCGCTACTACCGGCTGCTGCGCGACACCTCGCAGCTGGAGCGCCGGATCGAGGGCCGCACCAACACCATCGCGCGGACCTTCGACCGGATCGTCGCGCTGCTGACCGAGCTGGACTACCTGCGCGGCGACGAGGTCACCGAGCACGGCAAGCGGCTGGCCCGGCTCTACGGCGAACTGGACCTGCTGGCCAGTGAGTGCCTGCGCGAGGGCGTCTGGGAGGGGCTCGGCCCCGCCGAACTGGCCGCCTGCGTCTCGGCGCTGGTGTACGAGGCCCGGGTGGGCGACGACGCCCTGGCGCCGAAACTGCCGTCGGGCAAGGCGAAGGCCGCGCTCGGCGAGATGGTCCGGATCTGGGGCCGGCTCGACGGTCTGGAGGAGGAGTTCCGGATCAACCAGACCGAGGGCGTGGGCCAGCGCGAGCCGGACCTCGGGTTCGCCTGGGCCGCCTACATGTGGGCGTCCGGCAAGGGCCTCGACGAGGTGCTGCGCGAGGCGGAGATGCCGGCCGGTGACTTCGTGCGCTGGTGCAAGCAGGTCATCGACGTGCTCGGGCAGATCTCCGCGGCGGCTTCCACCGAGGGCTCGACCGTGGCCAAGAACGCCCGCAAGGCCGTGGATCAGCTGCTGCGGGGGGTCGTGGCCTACTCGTCGGTGGGCTGACCGGCCGCGGTGCGGGTGCCGCGTGGCCGATCGCGTGGTTCCCCCGTGCCCCTTCCGGGTCGCCGTCACCGGCGACCCGTCCTGCAAGGTCCCGGATCGTCCGTGCGGCGGTCCGGGACCAGCCATGTGCGCCAGGCCCGCCTCGCCCGGAGGCCTGCGAGGCACCGGCGCCCGGCCGGTGCGAGTGAGCGGTGCCCGCGTGACCCTGGGTGGCGGTCACGGTGAGGGCAACGGTCACGGGCGGCGTCGAGGAGCGGTCTCGGCTCCCTTTTCACTCTTCACGGTGAGTGACTTTCGTACACCTGTAGGACATTACGGATTGTGTACGAATGAAAGCCCTGTGTGTAAAAGAAGTTGAGCGTACTCCTGTTGTGGGGGCGTTTTCAGGTGCTTGCTGAATATGACACGGCGATGATCCGGTCGGACTAAGCTCGCCCGCGGCGCAGCGAGTTGAGGTAATTCGCGCGCTTGTTCCCAAACATGAAACAGATCCCCAACTGTTCCCATGAACCTTCCCCCCGCAAGCTCTCCCGACACCCAGCCGACTCGTCTCAGAAGGCATCCATGGTGAGTGCTCAGAAGCCTCCTCGCGGCCGTGAACGTCCCTATGCGCGTGTGCTGTTGCCGCCGGCCATAGTGATGGCCGCCGCCGCCGGAACGGCCGTCGCGCTGGTACCGCATTCGGCCCGGCTCGCCGTCGGCGTGTGCGGAGCGCTGGCCGTGCTGCTGGTCCTCGGCTCGGCCGGGGAGGCCGTTCGCCGCGGCCGTCGGCTCCGTGAGGCGCAGGCCGAACACGTCCGTAACGCCACGCATCTGGAACAGCAGATCCTCGCCCACCAGCAGGTGGTCGACCGCTTCATCGCCGACGTGCTGCCCACCGGCTTCCACCGGCTGCGCCGCGGCGAAGCACTCCGGGACGTCGTACGCAACGTCTACGACGCGGACCCCGGACTGCGCGGCCTGCCCGAGCCCTACCGGGACCTGGTGCTCATGGCGCTGCGCGGTGCCGACCACGAGATCTCGATGCGCGACGCAACCGAGCGCTCGTACGTGAGCATCGCCCGCCGGGTCCAGGCCATCGTCCACCAGCAGGCCAAGGAACTCCGCGAGATGGAGGAGGACCACGGGCGCAACCCCGAGGTCTTCGACG
The DNA here is from genome assembly GCF_055566415.1 of Streptomyces sp. NPDC027663. Taxonomy (NCBI): domain Bacteria; kingdom Bacillati; phylum Actinomycetota; class Actinomycetes; order Kitasatosporales; family Streptomycetaceae; genus Streptomyces; species Streptomyces sp. NPDC027663. The sequence goes on from NZ_JBVHSK010000005.1 coordinate 205,729, forward strand.
ACCTGCTGCGCATCGACCACGGCACCTCGCTGATCGGCCGCCTCGCCGACACCATCTCCGTCCTCGGCGGCGGCCGCCCCGGCCGTCAGTGGCCCCTGCCGGTCTCCCTCTACAGCGTGCTGCGCGGCGCGATGTCCCGGATCCTGGAGTACCGCCGCATCGAGCTGAGCTCCATCGTCAACATCAACATCAAGGGCACCGCCGTCGAGCCGGTCATCCACGCCGCCGCCGAACTCCTCGACAACGCCACCCGCTACTCGCCGCCCACCACCAAGGTGCACGTCACCGCCTCCGAGGTGCAGGCCGGCATCGTCATCGAGATCGAGGACGCGGGGGTCAGCCTCAGCGAGGAGTCCCGAGCCCGGATCGAGAAGGCGATCGAGGACGCCAAGAACCTCGACGACGCGGACAACCTCGGCGAGAACCCGCGCCTCGGTCTCGCGGTCGTCGGCCGGCTCTGCAAGCAGTTCGACATGGAGGTCTCGCTGCGCGCCTCCGCCTACGGCGGCGTCCGCGCGATCCTCGTCGTGCCGCGCGTGATGACGACCACCGAGCCCGGAGTCGGCGCCGCGCACGGCATCGGCGCCACCGGCATCCCCAAGCCCGAACTCGGCGCGGTCGAGGGCCCCAAGCGCCCGCCCAAGAAGCGCCGCCCCACGAGCCCCAAGATCCCCGCCGGGATCTCCATGGAGGACGACGTCCCGGAGGTCACCGAGTGGACCGCGGGTGGTCTGCCGCAGCGCCGCAGCCGGGTGAAGACCCCGCTCAGCCAGCGGATCGCGGAGCAGGCCGCCATCGAGCGCGCCGAGCGTGAGGGCAGGCCGACCATCTGGTCCCAGTCCCGCCACGAACCGGAACCCGAGCCCGAGATCGATCCCGAGCGCAAGAAGCTCATGGACCAGCCGCCGGGTGCGGGGATCGAAGCCTTCTGGGAGGGCCTGCGCAAGGGCATGCCCGCGGACGCCACCGGGCCCGAGCTGACCGACTTCACCCGCAACCCGACCAAGTACCTGCATCTGCTCAACGATTCGGACGGCCTCGCCGAGGGCGCCGCCGACGAGGAAGACGAGAGGGACCTCAAGTGATCCAGCAGCGAGGCAACCTGGACTGGATGCTCAAGCAGCTGAACGACGGTGTGCCGGGCATCGAGATGATCGTGGTTCTCTCCGCCGACGGACTGCGCATCGCCCGCTACGGCGGCGACCCCGACGCCGCCGACCGGGTGGCCGCGGCCTGCGCGGGCGTGCAGAGCCTGGCCGGCGCCATCATCCAGGAGCTGCCGGGCGCCGGCGAGATGCGGGTCGTGGTCTTCGAGATCGAGGGCGGCTACTTCTACCTCATGAACGCCGGTCCCAACGCCTACCTGGCCGTGCTCGCCGACGTCACCTGCGAACCCGGCCGGATGAGCGGCATGATGCGCGACCTCGTCGTCCGGATCGGCGCCCATCTCACCAGTCCGCCCCGGCGGAACGGGCAGACCGTATGACACCTCCACGACGTAAACGGCGCCAGCCGCGACACCTTCCGCCCCCGCCGCCGCCCCTGCCGTCTGCGGCACCGGCGAGCGGCGAGGCAAGGCCCAGGAACCCCGAACGGCTCTACACCATTGCCGCAGCCGCCGACGGCGCCCGCGCCGAACTCGATCTGGTGACCCTGATCGTGGCGCGCTCCGCGCCCACGCCGTCCGCCTCGCCGGAGGAGGCGGCCGTGCTCCGGCTCTGTATCGCCCCGCTCTCCATGGCCGAGCTTGCGGCCTATCTCCAACTGCCGTTCAGCGCGATGACCGTGGTGATCACCGAGCTGATCGCGGCCGAGCTGGTGCAGGCGCGTGCCCCGATCGTCCGCCAGGCGGTTCCCGACCGATCACTTCTCGAAGCGGTGATGCATGGACTTCAAAAGCTCTGACACGATCCCCGGCCCGCGCACCGAGGACCAACTGCCGCACACGGCCCAGGCCGCGGTGAAGATCGTGATCGTGGGCGGCTTCGGCGTCGGCAAGACCACCATGGTCGGTTCCGTCAGCGAGATCAGACCGCTGACCACCGAGGAGACCATGACCCAGGCCGGCATCGGCGTCGACGACAACTACGGCTCCGACACCAAGACGGCCACCACCGTGGCCATGGACTTCGGCCGCATCAGCATCACCGAGAAGCTGGTGCTCTACCTCTTCGGCACCCCCGGCCAGGAGCGCTTCTGGTTCCTGTGGAACGGCCTGTTCGAGGGCGCCCTCGGCGCCGTGGTCCTGGTCGACACCCGGCGCCTGGAAGTCAGCTTCGACGTGATGGGCCGGCTGGAGGAACGCGGCGTGCCGTTCGTCGTCGCCGTCAACACCTTCCCCGACGCGCCCCGTTACCCGGTCGAGGAACTGCGCACCGCGCTGGACCTGACGCCGGAGATCCCCATCATCGACTGCGACGTGCGCCGCCGGGCCTCCAGCAAGGACGTGTTGCTGACCCTCGTGCGCTTCCTGCACTCCCTCGCCCTCTCCGGCGCCCTCACCTGACCCGCGCCGACCCGACCGCCCCCACACCATCCGTTCCGGAGCGACACCGTGACGTCTGAATCCCCATCCCTGACCGGCACAGACCCCACGTCCGGCCCGCCGCCGGGCTGCCCGGCGCACCGCCTCGGGCCCGGGGGAGTGCACCGGATCTACGGCCCCGACGCCGAGGACCTCGGCGGCCTCTACGAGCGGCTGCGTGAGGAGCACGGCCCCGTGGCCCCCGTGCTGCTCCACGACGACGTACCGATGTGGGTGGTGCTCGGGCACGCCGAGAACCTGCAACTGGTGCGCAGCCCCTCGCAGTACACCCGGGACAGCCGGATCTGGACCCCGCTGCGGGAGGGCATGGTCAAGCCCGACCACCCGCTCATGCCGCACATCGCCTGGCAGCCCATCTGCTCGCACGCCGAGGGCGACGAGCACGAACGGCTGCGCGAGGCGGTCACCTCGGCCATGGCCACGATCAACCACCGCAGCGTCCGCCGGCACATCGGCCGCCACACCCAGGGCCTGGTCAACGGCTTCTGCGAGCGGGGCCGGGCCGAACTGGTCTCGCAGTTCGCCGAGCACCTGCCCATGGCCGTCATGTGCGAGGTCCTCGGTATGCCCGAGGAATACGACGACCGGATGGTGCAGGCCGCCCGTGACGCCCTCAAGGGCACCGAGACCGCCATCCAGAGCCACGCCTACGTCATGGACGCGCTGAGCCGGCTCACCACCCGGCGGCGCAACCGGCCCGAGGACGACTTCACCAGTCACCTCGTCACCCACCCGGCCGGACTCACCGACGACGAGGTCCGCGAACACCTGCGGCTCGTCCTCTTCGCGGCGTACGAGGCCACCGCCAACCTGCTCGCCAACGCGCTGCGCATGGTCCTCACCGAGCCGGGCTTCCGGGCCCAGCTCAACGGCGGCCAGATGACCGTGCCGGAGGCGATCGAGCAGTCCCTGTGGGACGAGCCCCCGTTCAGCACCGTCCTCGGCTACTACGCCAAGCAGGACACCGAGCTGGGCGGCCGGCGCATCCGCAAGGGCGACGGGCTGCTCTTCGCGCCCGCCCCGGGCAACGTCGACCCGCGGGTACGGCCGGACCTGTCCGCGAGCATGCAGGGCAACCGCTCGCACCTGGCCTTCGGCGGCGGCCCGCACGAGTGCCCCGGCCAGGACATCGGCCGTGCCATCGCCGACGTCGGCGTCGACGCGCTGCTGACCCGGCTGTCCGACATCCAGCTGGACTGCCCGGAGGAGGACCTGCGCTGGCGGTCGTCCATCGCCTCCCGGCACTTGGTGGCCCTGCCGGTGCGCTTCGAACCCAAGCCGCAGCAGGACGTCGAGCTGCCACCGCGCGCCATGCCGCTGCCGCCGCAGCGCTCCGGCTGGCAGGTCGGCACGCTGAGCAGCGACCCGGCCCCGGCCGCCGAACCACGGCCGACGGCCCCCCACCCGCCCCTCATGCCGGAACCCCTCTCACCCACCCCGCAACCACCTCGGCGCCGCGGCGTCTGGCGGCGACTCCTGGACTGGTGGCGCGGCGAGTAACCCCACCCCGGCCTCTTCCGGGCGGGGCCGTCGGCCCGTGGTGGGGGAGGGCGCCTGCCCCGGTGGGACCGGCCGTCCGTGGGCGGATCCTTCCTGGTGCGGTCAGCTGCCCTCGGTGGGACTGCCGGTCGCGGTGGCGGCCCGGCGAGGGACCGCGGCCGGCTCCCTGCCCATGGAGCCGGCCCGTGTCCTACGGGGCCTGCCCGCCTCCGCAGGGGTCACGCCCCGTCGTACCAGTCCCGGTACGACGTCCACGCACGCAGCTCGCGCCCGCTGACGAACGCGTGCTCCCTGCCGGTGACCGGATCGGTGAACTCCAGCCTGCGTGCCAGCAGTTGCAGCGGGCGCCGGAAGTCGCCGGCCGGCACCGGGTCCGTCACCTCGGGATACAGCGGATCGCCGAGGATGGGGACGCCGAGCGTGTTCAGGTGCACCCGCAGCTGATGGGTCTGCCCGGTCGCCGGGAGGAGCCGGTAGCGGCCCAGGCCGCCCCGGTGCCCGGCCAGTTCCACGCGCGTCTCGGCGTTGGGCTCGCCGGGAACCTCCCGGGCGGCAGGCACCCCGCGCTCCTTCACGATCCTGCTGACTACCGTGCGGGGCAGGGCGAGCGAGGGGTCGTACGGCGCGATCGCCTCGTACTCCTTGCGCACCCGGCGGTCCCGGAACAGCGTCTGGTAGGCGCCGCGCTCCTCGGGCCGCACCGTGAACAGCACCAGCCCCGCCGTGAGCCGGTCCAGGCGGTGTGCCGCCGTCAGCGCCGGAAGCCCCAGCCGGTGCCGGAGCCGGGCCAGTGCGGTCTGGGCGACATGCGCGCCGCGCGGGGTCGTGGCCAGGAAGTGCGGCTTGTCGGCGACCACGATGTGCTCGTCCTGGAACAGCACCTCCACCGGGAACGGCACCGGCACCTCGGCCGGCAGTTCGCGGTGGAACCAGACGAACGTCCCCGCCCGGTACGGCGCGTCCGGCGCCACGGCCCGTCCGTCCGCGCCGACCACCAGGCCCGCGTCGAACATCGACGCGACCACCCCGGGTCCGGCGCCCGTGAGCCGCTCCACCAGATGCTCCCGCACGGTCGCCCACGCCCCGCCCGCGGGCAGCCGCACCCGCACCGGATCGACACCGTCGCGCTGGGGGAGCGGGGCGGGAGGGGGAGGGGTACGGCGTCTCACCGGGTCAAGGGTACGGGGGTGCGGTCACCGCAAGGGCGCCGGGAAAGCGCCGGGCCGCCCGGCTGCCCGGCCGTGCACGGGACGAGCGACGCGACGGGACCCCTGCCGCTGCGGGGACGTACGCAGGGGACGGACGTAAGGGACCGGCGCAGGGGATGGACGCAGGGGGCGGACGCGGCCGACGTGGAGGGTGGACGTACAAAAGCCGCGGGACCCCGGGCCGGGGTCCCGCCGCTTCGGTGTGCTCAGGCCGCTGCTGCCGTGCCGGCCTCCTGCTCGGCCTCGATGCGGGCGTTCCAGTCCCGCTTGGAGGCCTGCCAGCCGTCCTCGTTGTGGCCCAGGCGCCAGTACCCGGAGATCGACAGGTCCTCGCGCGGGATCTGCCGCTCGACCCGCAGCAGCCGGCGCAGCTCCTTCACGAAACCCGCCTCGCCGTGCACGAACGCGTGCAGCCGGCCCACCGGGAACTCCATCCCCCGTACGGCCTCCAGGAGGGCCTGGCCGACCGGCCGGTCCCCGCGGTGCAGCCACACCACCGGTACCTCGGAGTCGATCTTCTGCTCCTCCTCGGGGCCGGACACCTCGATGAACGCGTGCGCGCGGGCGCCGGCGGGCAGCGTCTCCAGGGCGCGGGCGATCGCGGGCAGGGCGCTCTCGTCACCGGCGAGCAGATGCCAGTCGGCCTCCGGGTCGGGCGCGTACGCGCCGCCGGGACCCATGAAGCGCACGGTCTCGCCGGGCTGCACCCGGGCGGCCCACGGCCCGGCCAGGCCCTCGTCGCCGTGGATCACGAAGTCGACGGTCAGCTCCCGCTGCACCGGATCCCAGGCGCGCACGGTGTACGTCCGGGTCACCGGCCACTGCTCACGCGGGAATTCGGCACGGATCCGCTCCAGGTCGAAGGGCTCCGGGTAGGTCACGCCGGCCGCGCCGAACAGCAGCTTCACATAGTGGTCGGTGCAGGTGTCCGCGGCGAATCCGGTCAGACCCTCGCCGCCGAACACCACCCGCTGCATATGCGGAGTCAGCCGTTCGGTGCGTACCACCTGGGCGGTATGGGGTTTGCGCGGCTTTCGCCCCGGGCGCTCTGCCATCACGGCCTCCTGCAAAGGTTGGTTAGGTTTACCTAAGTTAGCACCTCGCTCGGAGTCAACACCTCTTTCCCGGGAGCCGAATGAGAGCCCTTTGCCGGAATATTCCGTCGCGCTCACTGGCCGAGCGTGGTGAGCAGCCGCTCCAGCGAGCCGCCCAGTCCCCACCGGCGCGCCAGTTCCCGCAGCGCCGCCGGGTCCCGCGGGGCCCTCGGCAGGGCGGTGTCGACGTCCGGCAGCGGCACGTCGCCGGCCACCCGCACCACCTTCGGCGCGACCGCGACATACGGCCGGGCCTCGGTGAGCCGCTTGCGCTGCGACGGCGTGAGCTTCGCGCCCGGGTCGTCGACGGCCGCCATGATCCCGGCCAGATCGCCGAACTGGGCGAGCAGCTTGGCGGCCGTCTTCTCGCCGATGCCGGCCACGCCCGGCAGACCGTCGCTCGGATCGCCGCGCAGCAGCGCCAGATCCGCGTACCCCCGCCCGTCGACGCCATACTTCTCGCGCAGCACCGCCTCGTCCGTCAGCTGCAGCGTGCCGACGCCCTTCAGCGGGTACAGCACCCGGATCCCGCGCACGTCGTCCACCAGCTGGTACAGGTCACGGTCCCCCGTGACGATGTCCACCGGTCCCTTCGCGTGCGCGGTGAACGTGCCGATCACGTCGTCCGCCTCGTACCCGGCGACCCCGACCCGGGCGATCCCGACCGCGTCCAGCACGTCCTCGATGACCGGGACCTGCGGGGAGAGCGTGTCCGGCACCTCCTCCTCGTCCGGCGCGCCCTCGTGCTCCTCGGCGACCCGGTGCGCCTTGTAGGTGGGGATGAGGTCCACCCGCCACTGCGGCCGCCAGTCGGCGTCCATGCAGGCCACCAGCCGCTCCGGCCGGTGGTCCTTGACCAGCCGGTCGATGAAGTCGAGCAGCCCGCGCACGGCGTTCACCGGCGTGCCGTCCGGCGCCCGCACGGAGTCCGGCACGCCGAAGTAGGCGCGGAAGTACAGCGAGGCGGTGTCGAGAAGCATGAGTCGTCCGGTCACGCTCGCATCATGCCGTACGGCACCGACAGCCATGCCGCGCCCCGGAACGCGTTGCGTGATGCGCATCGCCGTGAGTCCGGCCACGTGCGGGTTTGCCTCCGCTTGACGTGGGGAGGCGCGGCCTCTGTCCTGTCCGCCGAGACGAGAGGTACGCGTGCGACCCAGGCTTGAGGCCGAGCATCTGTTCAAGGTGTTCGGCAGACGACCCGACGAGGCAGTGGAACGGCTGCGGCAGGGCGCCGACCGGGCGGAGCTGCGTGGCGACGGCACCACGGCCGCCGTCATCGACGCCTCCTTCCGCGTCGAGGCGGGCGAGATCTTCGTGGTCATGGGACTGTCGGGCTCCGGCAAGTCCACTCTGCTGCGCATGCTCAACGGGCTGCTGGAGCCGACCGCGGGCAGTGTCCGCTACGACGGCCAGGACCTCACCGCGCTCCCCGACCGGGCACTGCGCCGGCTGCGCTCGCAAGCGATCAGCATGGTGTTCCAGCACTTCGCGCTGTTCCCGCACCGCAGCGTCCGCGACAACGCCGCCTACGGCCTGGAAGTGCAGGGCGTGCCCCGCGCCGTGCGCAAGCACCGCGCCGACGAGGCGCTCGCCCTGTGCGGCCTGGCCGGCTGGGAGGAGGCCTGGCCCGACGAGCTGTCCGGCGGCATGCAGCAGCGGGTCGGCCTCGCCCGCGCCCTGGCCACGGACGCCGACGTGCTGTTGATGGACGAGTCCTTCAGCGCCCTGGACCCGCTGATCCGCCGTGACATGCAGGACCAGCTGCTGGAACTCCAGAAGACCCTGAAGAAGACCATCGTCTTCATCACCCACGACCTCAACGAGGCCATGCGGCTCGGTGACCGCATCGCCGTCATGCGCGACGGACGCATCGTGCAGACCGGCACCGCCGAGGACATCCTGCTGCGCCCCGCGAACGACTACGTAGCCTCCTTCACCCGCGACGTGGACCGCGCCCGGGTGCTGACCGCGGGCGCCCTCATGGACACCGCGGTCACCGGCGACGCCCCGGTGTGCGGCTGCGAGACCGCGACCCCTGATACGCCGTTCACGGAACTGTGCGCGATCAGCGCCCGGCTGTCGCACCGCGTCTCGGTCGTGGACGGGGCGAACCGCGTCGTCGGCGTCGTGCCGCGGCAGCGGCTCGTCGGCTTCCTCGGCGACGAGACGGCCGGTCCGGCGCCCTGCGACAACCCGCAGGGGAAGGTGATCAGCCGTGCCTAGGATCCACCTCGGCGACTGGGTCGACTCCGGCGTCGACTGGCTGACCGACCACCTGTCCTGGCTGTTCGACGCCATCAAGGCGGTCGTGGAGGGCATGTACGACGGCATCGACGCCGTGCTGGCCGCGCCCGCGCCGCTGCTGATGGCCGGCATGCTCGCCATGCTCGCCTGGTGGCTGCGCGGGCTGCTCGCCGGTGTCCTCGCCTTCGCCGGATTCGCCCTCGTGGACTCGCTCGACCTGTGGGACCAGGCCATGTCCACGCTCGCCCTCGTCCTGGTGGCCACCGTGCTCGCCCTGGTGATCTCGATCCCGCTGGGTATCCGGGCCGCCCGCTCCAGGACGGTCAGCGCCGCCGTCCGGCCGGTCCTGGACCTGCTCCAGACCATGCCCTCGATGGTGCTGCTGATCCCGGCGATGCTCTTCTTCGGCCTCGGGACGGCCGCCGGTGTCGTCGCCACCCTGATCTTCGCGCTCGCCCCCGGTGTCCGCATGACCGAGCTGGGCATCCGTCAGGTCGACGCCGAACTGGTCGAGGCCGCCGAGGCGTTCGGCACCACCCCGCGCGACATCCTGTGGCGCGTCCAGCTGCCGCTCGCCCTGCCGGCCATCATGGCCGGCGTCAACCAGGTGATCATGCTGGGCCTGTCCATGGTCGTCATCGCGGGCATGGTCGGCACCGGCGGCCTCGGCGGCGCCGTCAACGAGGCGATCGGCCGGCTGGACATCGGCTACGGCTTCGAGGCGGGCGTCGGCATCGTCGTCCTCGCCATCTACCTCGACCGGGTCACCGGCGCGCTCGGCACCCAGCTCTCCCCGCTGGCCCGCAGGGCCGCCGCGAAGACCCCCGTGCGCGCCTGGACCTACCGGCCGCGGCCGGCCGTCGCCGTCGTCGGCGTGGTCGTCCTCGCGCTCGTCGCGGGCGGACTCGGGATCTTCGGCTCCTCCGGCACCTCCGAGGCCTCCGCCGGCAACGTCGGCAAGGGCAAGGAGATCAGGATCGGCTACATCCCGTGGGACGAGGGCATCGCCTCCACCTTCCTCTGGAAGGAACTGCTCGAGGAGCGCGGTTTCGAGGTGACCACCACCCAGTACGCGGCCGGCCCCCTCTACACCGGCCTCGCCACCGGCCAGCTCGACTTCCAGACCGACTCCTGGCTGCCCACCACGCACGCCGAGTACTGGGCGAAGTACGGCAAGCAGCTGGAGGACCTCGGCTCGTGGTACGGCCCCACCTCCCTGGAGCTGACCGTTCCCTCCTACGTGAAGGACGTCGACTCCCTGGCGGACCTGAAGGACCACGCCTCCGAGTTCGGCGGCAAGATCGTCGGCATCGAACCGAGCGCCGGCATGATGGGCCTGCTCAAGGACAAGGTGCTCAAGGAGTACGGCCTGGACGGCACCTACGAGGTGGTCGACGGCTCCACCCCGGCCATGCTCGCCGAGCTGAAGCGCGCCTATGCCAGGAAGCAGCCGGTCGTCGTCACCCTGTGGTCGCCGCACTGGGCGTACAGCGACTACGGGCTGAAGAAGCTGAAGGATCCCAGGGGTGCCTGGGGCAAGGGCGACGGCGTGCACACCCTCGCCCGCAAGGGCTTCGCCGCCGACAATCCCCTGGTCGGCCGCTGGCTGAAGGACTTCTCGATGACCGAGGAGCAGCTCACCGGCCTGGAGGCGCAGATCCAGAAGGCGGGAAAGGGCAAGGAGCAGCAGGCCGTGCGCAGCTGGCTGCGGCGGCATCCGGGCCTGGCCGGCAAGTGGGCCCCGGTCGCCGAGAAGGGCGCCGCCGGCCGGGCGGGCGGGTGACCTGACCGGCCCGGACCGCCTCCCGAGGGGCGGGCGCCGCCGGACGCCGACGCGCGTCCGGTGCCGCCCGCCCCTCACGGCGTTCCGCCTACGGCAAGGATCAGGCCAATCACTCAGCGTGATGACCGAGGGGCTGTGCATCGTCACCCGGCCCAGCTGGCGGGCATATTCACCCCGCAGGGGTACCGGGTCCCGGAGGGTTCGCGGCCCCCGAGACGCTGGCGCGAACCGTGAGGGTGGGGATCGACGGCCCGTCGGGATGTGGGAGGCACGTGAAACGGTTTGCCGAACATGCGTAGGGTGCAGAGAAGTCATCACACGTGGGGTGCGCCGGCGCGGGCACCCGGACAGCGGCACGACGAGTGAGGGAGGGAGCCGGAGCGATGGGCGACCACAAAGAGCAGCAGCCCGTACGGGTGGGCGCGGCCGTCCGGCGGCGCCGCCGTGCGCTGGAACTGACCCTCGCCGTCGTGGCCGAGCGCACCGGGCTCTCGGTGCCCTTCCTCAGCCAGGTCGAGAACGACCGGGCCCGCCCGAGCCGTACGTCCCTGGAGAAGCTGGCCGACGCCCTGCGGACCACGGCCGTCGAGCTGCTCGCCGCCGCCGACCCGGCCGCCAGCGTGGACCTGGTCCGCGCCGAGCCCGCAGCCGAGGACGACTTCACCCCGCGGACCCGCTCCCTGGTCCGCGGCCACCATCAGCTGCACGCCTCCGAGATCACCGGCGACCACGACGCCGGCCGCGAGTTCCAGCACCGCAACGACGAGCTGATGTACGTCGCCGACGGCGCGGTGGAGATCGAGGCCGAGGGCCGCGCGTATCGGCTCGGCCGGGGCGACACGCTGTACCTGACCGGCGGGGTCCGGCACCGCTGGCGAGCGACTGTTCCCGATACGCGGGTCGTCGTGGTGGCGGTGGCGGAGCACATCGAGGCCGTGCAGGACAGGTCCCGTTAGCGTGCGCCGCGGGGCGGGCCGTCGGCCGTCCACGGGTCCGCTGTGGCTCGTCGCGCAGTTCCCCGCGCCCCTGGGGGGCGCTGCCCTTGCCGGAGTCGCATAGTGCGCGTCGTCTCCCTGGTCCCGTCGCTCAGCGAGGCCGTTGCCGTGACGTCGCCCGGAGTCCTCGTCGGCGCCACCGACTGGTGCACCCACCCGGCGGGCCTCGACGTCACCCGGATCGGCGGCACGAAGAACCCGGACGTGCGGCGGATCCTCGCGCTGGCTCCCGATCTGGTGATCGCCAACGAGGAGGAGAACCGCGCCCCCGACCTCGACGCCCTGCGTGCGGCGGGGCTCGACGTGCTGGTCACCGAGGTGCGCACCGTGCCGCAGGCCTTCACCGAGCTGGACCGGGTGCTCACCGCGTGCGGAGCTTCGGGCCGGCCCGGCTGGCTGGCCGAGGCGGAGCAGGCGTGGGCGTCCCTGCCGGAGCCGGAGAGACGCACGACAGCGGTCGTACCGATCTGGCGCCGCCCCTGGATGGTCCTCGGCCGCGACACCTTCGCCGGTGACGTCCTGGCCCGCCTCGGCGTGGACCATCTCCACACCGGCCATCCCGAGCGCTACCCCCGCGTCCCGCTGGAGGAGCTGCGCGCGGCGGCCCCGGACCTGGTCGTCCTCCCCGACGAGCCCTACCGCTTCACGGCCGACGACGGTCCGGAGGCCTTTCCCGGCCTGCCCTGCGCTCTGCTCAGCGGACGGCACCTGACGTGGTACGGGCCGTCACTGGCACAGGCGCCACGGGTGCTGGCCGGGGCCCTGCGAGCAGCTCGCCGCTGAGCAGGCCGCGCACGGTGCCGCCGGCCGCAACGAGCCAGACCGCGACGAGGACGCCGTACAGCCCGAAGGCCAGGGCGTCGTACATCACCAGGCCGGTGTGCCGGGCGAGGGTCGCGGCGCCGGTGACGCAGGTGCCCACCGGGAAGGTGAACGCCCACCAGGTCATCGAGAACCCCATGCCCTGCCGGCGCGCCCGCACCACGTGCACGGTCGCGAACGCCAGCCACAGCAGCGCGAACCCCATGAGGGGCACGCCGTAGAGCAGGGCGAACACGGCCAGGCCACGGTCGTAGGGGGCCGGTACGACCCCGGGCGCGGCGTCGGCGATCAGTCCGACGGCGGTGGTGGACTGCCCGACCGGGCCGAGGACCAGGAACAGGGTGGGGGTCAGCGCGAGCGGCAGGGGGCCGGAGGTGATCAGCCGGGCGAAGACCAGCGGCAGCATCAGCAGCACCGCCAGCAGGCTCAGTCCGAACAGCGCCAGGCAGGCCAGCAGCAGGGACTCCCGGGCCTGACCCGGCGGCAGGTACGGCACCAGCAGGGGGCCGAGCGCGGCCGACACCATGGGCGCGACCAGCGGCAGCAGCCACACCGGGGATGCCTGGCCGGGCTCGGCGCGACGCCGCAGGCCCATGAGGTACGGCACGGCCACGGCGGAGGCGAGCCCGGCCACCGTTCCGAGGCTGAACAGCACGGCGTCCAGGGCGACGGCGGCCCGGGTGCCGATCAGGACGTGTCCGGCGGTCAGGGCGCCGCCGCCCACCGCCAGCAGGGCCATGGCCAGGCAGCCGTAGAAGGGGGCCACGGCCGGGTCGAGGAGACCGGCGCGGGCCTGGTCGCGATGACGGGCCCAGTGCACCGCCCGGCCGCCCAGCAATGTCACGAGCATGAGCAGGGAGAGCACCCAGACGGCCGCGAGGACACCGTTCAGGGCGTGCCCGTGGCCGGGCAGAGCGACACCGGCGGAGCCGACGACGGCGGTACCCATGACGGAGGCGTACCAGTTCGGGCCGAGGTGGCGGGCCGAGGCCGCGCGGCGGAGGGTGAGGGGCTGGACTGCGGGGACCATGTCTCCACGGTGCTGCCCGCCGTCACCCCTGACCAGGGAGTTCTTTTCTATCAGGGCATAAGCTGGTCTTATGAGCGAGGCGGAGGAACAGCAGGGGCGGGCCGGATCGCTGGCGCACCGGGTACCGGACCTCGCCGCGCTGGAGCTGCTGCTGGCGGTGGCGCGGCTGGGCAGCCTGGGGGCGGCGGCGCGGGAGGTCGGCATCACCCAGCCGGCCGCCAGCAGCCGGATCCGCTCCATGGAACGGCAGCTGGGCGTGGCCCTGGTCGACCGCTCGCCACGCGGTTCCCGGCTCACCGACGCGGGCGCCCTGGTGACGGACTGGGCCCGCCGGGTGGTGGAGGCCGCGGCGGCCTTCGACGCGGGGGCACAGGCGCTGCGGGACCGGCGGGACTCGCGGCTCCGGGTTGCCGCGAGCATGACCATCGCCGAGTACCTGCTGCCCGGCTGGCTCCTCGCCCTGCACGCAGAGCGGCCCGACACCGCGGTGTCCTTGCTCGCCGGCAACTCGGCGAAGGTCGCGGAACTGCTCCTGTCCGGTGAGGCGGACCTGGGATTCGTGGAGGGGCTGACGGTTCCGGCGGGCCTGGACTCGGCGGTGATCGCCCATGACCGCCTGATCGTCGTCACCGCCCCCGGCCACCCGTGGGCGCGCCGCCGGCGGCCCGTGAGGGCGGACGAGCTGGCCGCGACCCCCCTCATCCTCCGCGAACCCGGCTCCGGCACCCGTCAGGTCCTCGACGCGGCACTCGGCGGCCTGGCCCGGCCCCTCATCGAGCTGTCCTCGACCACGGCGGTGAAGGCGTCCGCGGTCAGCGGCGCGGGGCCCTCGGTCCTCAGCGAGCTGGCCGTGGGCGAGGAACTGGCGATGCGCCGGCTGGTGAGCATTCCGGTGGAGGGCGTCGCCCTGCGCCGGGACCTGCGAGCGGTGTGGCCGACGGGACACCGCCCGGCGGGACCGGCCCGGGAACTCCTCTCCCTGACGCGCGGCTGAGCGGCGGTTGAGCGGTCGCTGAGCAGTGGTCGGGCTGAGGCTGAGCGGTGGTCGAGCGGTCGCTGAGCGGTGGTTGAGCCGAGGCTGAGCGGTGTGTTGGGCTGAGGATGAGCGGTGGCTGGCGGTACCTGAGCGGTGGCCCGCGGGCGGGGGTGGGGCCGCTTGCCCGCGCTCGCGGGGTGCCGCTGCGCCCACCCGTGCCGCCCCAAGCGGCACGACTGCCCGCAACGGCGGGGGTGCGGAGGGCGCCGACAGCTCCCCGAAGACGACGGAACGGTGGCTCCCCAGGGGCGCGGGAAACTGCCCGAGAGGCCACGGCGCACCCGCACGTGCCCGGCGGCCGACAGCAGCGGGCGGCGCCTGGATGACGACGGAACTGTGGCTCCCCAGGGGCGCGGGGAACTGCGCGAGAGGCTACGACGGACCCGCACTCGCCCCCCGGCCAGCCGCAGCGGGCGGTGCTCGGCAGGCGTGGCGCAACCGCAACTCCCCAGGAGCGCGGGGAACTGCGCGAGGAGCCACGACGCACCCGCGCCTGTCCACCGGCCCGTACCCCCGTGGCGCTCAGCGGCCCGCCGTCACCAACGCCCGCATCACCCGCACGTCTTCCCCCATCTCCGGATGCCACTGCACGCCGAGCACCCACCCCCGCTCCGTCGGCAGTTCGACGGCCTCCACCGTGCCGTCCTCCGCGTAGGCCGACGGGACGAGTCCCTCGCCGAGCCGTTCCACCGCCTGATGGTGGTACGTCGGTACCGTCAGCTCCTCCGGGACGATCCCGGCGTACAGCGTGCCCGGTACCGGCTTCACCGGGTGCCCGCCGAAGACGCCGACCGCCTCCGCGTGCCCGTCCAGGTGCTGGACGAGGGTTCCGCCGAGGGCCACGTTCAGCAGTTGCATGCCCCGGCAGATGCCCAGCACCGGCGTCCCGGTGTCCACCGCGGCCCGGATCAGTGCCAGTTCCCAGGCGTCGCGCGCCGTGGCGGGCGGGCCGGTCCGCGGGTCGCGCTCGGCGCCGTACCGGGACGGGTCCACGTCCGGGCCGCCCGCGATCACCAGCCCGTCCAGACGTGCCACCGTCGCCGCCGCATGTCCGGGCGCGTCAGGGGGCAGCATCGCGGCGAGACCACCGGCCCGCTGCACCAGCCGGGGGTATCCGGCCGGCAGCAGGGCCGCGTCCAGCTCCCACACGCCCCAGCGCGCGCCGGTCTCCAGATATGTGCTCACACCGATCAGCGGCCGTACGGACATGCTGCCCTCCAGGAAGTCCAAAGGTCCACAGGAGTACCTTTGCAGAGCCGGCTCACGTCAGGAAGCCCCGCAGCAGCGCCGCCGTACCCGCGCAGTGCTCGCGCATCATCTCCCGCGCCCCGTCCGCGTCGCCGTCCAGCACCGCCTCCACCAGTGCGGTGTGCTGCCGCTGGGAGTGCTCCAGGTTGCGCACCAGCAGCGGGATGCAGTCCAGCAGGTCGTTCACGGTGGCCCGGACCGCCGCGTACTGCGCGGTCAGCGACGGCGAACCGCACAGCTCGGCGAGCGTCAGGTGCAGCAGCGTGTCCGCCCGCCGGTAGTCCGCGAGCGGGGCCTCGTGGGTGCGGTCCAGCGCCTCGCGCAGCCGGCCGGCCTGCTCGTCCGTCAGCCCGTGCGCCGCGCACAGCCCGGCCGCGCCCACCTCCAGCACCTCGCGGAAGCGCAGCACGTCCTCCATGTCGACCTCGGCGATCCGCCGCCGCAGCTCGTCCTCGCCGCCCGCGTCGGTGCGAGGCAGCACGAACGTTCCGCCGTACCGCCCGCGGCGCGCCTCCACCAGCCCCTGGTCCTGCAGCACCTTCAGGACCTCGCGCAGTGTCACCCGGCTGATACCGAGCCGCTCCGCCAGTTCCCGCTCGGCCGGCAGCCGCTCGCCGCCCGGCACCAGGCCCAGCCGCACCACCTGCAGGATCTGCTCCAGTGCCTCCTCGAAGCCGTTGCCCGCACGCACCGGCCGCAGCACCGGAGTCAGCCGGTCGTCCAGCCCGTCGGGACCCATGTCCTGCGACATCCGTCGTACCCCCTTCCCAAGCAATGGTTCTCCGCAATACCTTATGGCTCCCGGCCCGGCCGAAAAAGCGCGAAGGCGCCGAAGGAGGCTCTCCCGTGGCAGACCGCACACCCCCGCTCAGCGTCGAGGAACTGCACGCCCTCGTCGCGAGCGGTGAGATCGACACTGTCGTCCTGGCCTTCCCCGATATGCAAGGGCGGCTCCAGGGCAAGCGGTTCGCCGCCCGCTTCTTCCTCGACGAGGTGCTGCACCACGGCACCGAGGGCTGCAACTACCTCCTCGCCGTCGACACCGAGATGAACACCGTCGACGGCTACGCGATGTCCTCCTGGGACCGCGGCTACGGCGACTTCGCCATGCACCCCGACCTGAACACACTGCGCCGCATCCCCTGGCACCCCGGCACCGCCCTGCTCGTCGCCGATCTCGCCTGGAGTGACGGCTCCCCGGTGGCCGCCGCCCCGCGCCAGATCCTGCGCCGCCAGCTGGAGCGGCTCGCGGAACTGGGCTACACCGCCCAGGCCGGCACCGAGCTGGAGTTCATCGTCTTCAAGGACAGCTACGAACAGGCCTGGGACGCCGGCTACCGCGGTCTCACACCGGCCAACCAGTACAACATCGACTACTCCATCCTCGGCACCGGCCGCATCGAGCCCCTGCTGCGCCGCCTGCGCAACGACATGGCCGGCGCCGGTCTCACCGTCGAATCCGCCAAGGGCGAGTGCAACCCGGGCCAGCACGAGATCGCCTTCCGCTACGACGAGGCCCTGCGCACCTGCGACCAGCACGCCCTGTACAAGACCGGCGCCAAGGAGATCGCCGCCCAGGAAGGCGTCTCGCTCACCTTCATGGCCAAGTACAACGAGCGCGAGGGCAACTCCTGCCACATCCACCTCTCGCTCGCCGACGCCGACGGCAACAACGCGATGGCGGGCGACGGCGAAGGCGGCATGTCCGACGTCATGCGGCACTTCCTCGCCGGACAGCTCGCCGCCCTGCGCGACTTCTCGCTGCTGTACGCGCCGAACATCAACTCCTACAAGAGGTTCCAGCCGGGCTCCTTCGCGCCCACCGCCGTCGCCTGGGGCCACGACAACCGCACCTGCGCCCTCCGCGTGGTCGGCCACGGCCGCTCCCTGCGCTTCGAGAACCGCCTCCCCGGCGGTGACGTCAACCCGTACCTGGCCGTCGCCGGACTCGTCGCGGCCGGCCTGTACGGCATCGAGCAGAAGCTGGAACTCCCCGAGCCCTGCCCGGGCAACGCCTACACCGCGGGCTTCGAGCACGTCCCGACGACCCTGCGCGAGGCGGCCGAGCTGTGGGAGAACAGCCCCGTGGCCAAGGCCGCCTTCGGCGACGAGGTCGTGGCCCACTACCGCAACATGGCGCGCGTCGAACTGGAGGCCTTCGACGCCGCGGTCACCGACTGGGAGCTGCGCCGCTCCTTCGAACGCCTGTGAAAGGTCATCACGTGTCCGACCCGCACGAGCTGAAGGTCCTCAACCCCGCCACCGAAGAGGTCGTCGCCTCCGTCCCCGCCGCCACCGCGCAGGACGTGGCCGCCGCCGTCGTACGGGCCGCACGCGCCCAGCAGACATGGGCCGCGCTCGCCCCCGCCGACCGCGCCCGCCTGCTGCGCCGCTTCGCCGACACCGTCGACGCGCACATCGAGGAGCTGGCCCGGCTGGAGGTCCGGGAGGCCGGCCACACCCTCGGCAACGCCCGCTGGGAGGCAGGCAACGCCCGCGACCTGCTGCTGTACGCGGCCGGCGGCGCCGAACGCCTGCTCGGCAAGCAGATCCCGGTCCCCGGCGGCTGGAACGTCACCTTCCAGGAGCCCCTGGGGGTCGTGGGCGTGATCGCGCCCTGGAACTTCCCCATGCCCGTCGCCGCCTGGGGCTCCTTCCCGGCACTCGCGGCCGGCAACACGGTCGTCCTCAAGCCCGCCGAGACCACCCCGCTGACCGCGCTGCGGCTCGCCCAACTCGCCCTGGAGGCGGGCCTGCCCGAGCACGTCTTCCAGGTGCTCCCCGGCTACGGCCACACCGCCGGACGCGCCCTGGTGGACCACCCGGACGTCGCCAAGATCGTGTTCACCGGCTCCACCCGCACCGGCCGCGAGGTCATGGAGCGCTGCGCCCGCCTGGTCAAGCCGGTCACCCTCGAACTCGGCGGCAAGAGTCCCAACGTCGTCTTCGCCGACGCCGACCTGAAGGCCGCCCTCGACCCCTTCTCGTTCCTGGACAACTCCGGCCAGGACTGCTGCGCCCGCACCCGCATCCTGGTCCAGGAGACGGTGTACGAGGAGGCCCGCGAGTTCCTCGCCGACGCGCTGGCCGCCGTCGTGGTCGGCGACCCGGCCGACGAGAAGACGCAGATGGGCCCGCTGATCTCCGGTCAGCAGCTCAGCCGCGTACGGTCGTACGTCCCCGAGGACGCTCCCGCCCTGCGCGGCACGGCCCCCGACGGGCCCGGATTCTGGTTCCCGCCGACCGTCCTCACCGGGGAGCGTCACGACAGCGCCGCGGCCCGCGAGGAGGTCTTCGGACCCGTCGCCGTCCTCCTGCCGTTCACCGACGAGCAGGACGCCGTCCGGCTCGCCAACGACACCCCCTACGGTCTGTCCGGCTCCCTCTGGACCCGGGACCTCAGCCGCGCCCTGCGCGTCTCGCAGGCCGTCCGCGCCGGCAACCTGTCCGTCAACTCCCACTCCAGCGTCCGTTACTGGACCCCGTTCGGCGGCTTCAAGCAGTCCGGCCTCGGCCGCGAACTCGGCCCCGACGCCCTGACCGCCTTCACCGAAACCAAGAACGTCTTCATCAGCACGGAGGGCCCCGCACAGTGACCGCATCGACTGCAGAGCACGTCTGCCGCCGCCTGGTCGGCCGTACCGCCGTCGTCACCGGAGCCGGCAGCGGCATCGGACTCGCCGCCGCCCGCCGGCTCGCCTCCGAGGGCGCCCACGTCGTCTGCGCCGACGTCGACGACGCCCGCGGCAAGGCCGCCGCCGACGAGGTGGGCGGACTCTTCGTGAAGACCGACGTCACCGACCCCGAGCAGGTCGAGGCGCTGTTCAAGGCGGCGTACGACACCTACGGCAGCGTCGACATCGCCTTCAACAACGCCGGCATCTCGCCGCCCGACGACGACTCCATCCTGGAGACCGGCCTGGAGGCCTGGAGGCGCGTCCAGGAGGTCAACCTCACCTCCGTCTACCTGTGCTGCAAGGCCGCCATTCCCTACATGCGCCGGCAGGGCAGGGGATCCATCATCAACACGGCGTCCTTCGTGGCCCGGATGGGCGCGGCCACCTCGCAGATCTCGTACACGGCCTCCAAGGGCGGTGTCCTCGCCATGTCCCGTGAACTGGGCGTGCAGTTCGCCCGCGAGGGCATCCGGGTCAACGCCCTGTGCCCGGGCCCGGTGAACACCCCGCTCCTGCAGGAGCTGTTCGCCAAGGACCCGGAGCGGGCCGCCCGCCGCCTGGTGCACATCCCGGTCGGCCGGTTCGCCGAGGCGGAGGAGATCGCCGCCGCGGTCGCCTTCCTGGCCAGCGACGACTCGTCCTTCGTCAACGCCACCGACTTCCTGGTGGACGGCGGAATCGCGGGCGCGTACGTCACACCCCTGTAGGGGCAAAGGTGTACGGTCCGCGCATATGCGACTCCTTCTCGCGTGGACCCTGGCAGCGGCCGCCGTCCTGGCGGCCGCTGCCACCGCATCGCCGGCCGCTGCCACCGCATCGCCGGCCGCTGCCACCGCATCGCCGGCCGTGGCCACCGCATCGCCGGCCGTGGCCACCGCATCGCCGGCCGTGGCCACCGCATCGCCGGCCGTGGCCACCGCATCGCCGGCCGTGCCCGACTGCCCCCGGCTGAGCACGCGTTGGTACGGCGACAACCGCGCCCGCCTGCAACACGTCATCGACGCGTACGGCAGCTGCTCCGGACGGACGGGCGCGGTCGCGGCCTTCGACTGGGACAACACGGTCACCAAGAACGACGTCACCGACGCCACCCTCTCCTGGGCCCTGCGCCACGACGCACTGCTGCGCCCCGCCCGCTGGAAGGACACCGGCGCCTGGCTGACGGATGCCGCCGACCGGGCCCTCACCGCCGCCTGCGGCACCGGCGCGGGCGTGCCCCTGCGGACCTCCGCCGAGCCCCGCTGCACGGACGAGATCCTCGAGATCCGCGAGAACGGCACCACCGTGAGCGGCGCCCCCGCCTTCGCCGGCCGCTGGAACCACCGGCGCACGATCCCGCAGTACGCCTGGGTTCCCCAGCTCTTCGCCGGCCGCACTCCCGCCGACCTCGCCTCCTACGCCCGCGCCGCCCGCCGTGAGGCCCTGGCCGCCCCCGTCGGCGCGACCCGCGCCCTCGGCACCCACACCGTCCCCGCCTACGTCCGGTACTACGACCAGCAGCGCGACCTGATCCGCACCCTGCACCGCGCCGGATTCCGGGTCTACGTCGTCTCGGCGGGCGTCGAACCCGTCACCGAGGTCTGGTCCCGCGAGGTCGGCGTGGACGCGGCGCACACCATCGCCATCCGTCCCGTCCTCGACCGCCGGGGCCGGATCACCGTGCGCACCGAGGGCTGCGGCGGTGTCCCGGGCGGCCACGGCACCGTCATCCCGTACATCGACGGCAAGCGCTGCTGGATCAACCAGGAGGTCTACGGCGTCCGGGGCGCCCGGGCCTGGCAGCGGCAGACCCGGGCGCAGCGGCCCGCGCTCGCCGCCGGGGACGCCGACACCGACGTCACCTTCGTCGGCGACGCCACCGGCGCGCACCTGGTGATCAACCGCAACAAGCCGGAGCTGATGTGCCGGGCCTACGCCGACGCGGACGGCCGCTGGCTGGTCAACCCCATGTTCCTCGCCCCGTTGGCGCGCCGGCCCACGCCCTATCCCTGCTCGACCACGGCGTACACCGAGCCCGACGGCACGCACGGACCGGTCCGCCGCGCCGACGGCTCACCGGTGCCGGACCAGCCGGACACGGCGTACTGACCGGCTCGCCCGCACGGCGTACCGACCGGCTCGGGCGCACGGCGTACCGCCCGGCTCGCCCGCACGGCGTACCGACCGGCTCGGGCGCACGGCGTACCGCCCGGCTCGCCCGCACGGCGTACCGCCGGCTCGCCCACCGGCTCACAGGAACGTCCGCCCCTCACCCCGGTAGGTCGGCACGGTCGCCGTCACGGTGTCGCCCTCGATCAGGTGCAGCGCCTCGAACCGCTCGCACAGCTCGCCCGCCTTCGCGTGCCGGAACCACACCTTGTCGCCGATGAGCAGATCGTCGGCCGGCGACCCGAGCAGCGGGGTCTGCACCTCGCCGGGACCCTCCTGCGGGTCGTACCGCAGTCCCTCCGGCAGGTACGGCACCGGCAGCCGGTCGGGACCGGCGACCCCGGAGGCCGGGTAGCCGCCGCCGAGCACGGTGACCACACCGACGCCGGGCCGTCGGACGACCGGCTGGGCGAAGAGGGCGGCCGGACGGCCCGTGAACGAGGTGTAGTTGTCGAACAGGCGCGGCACGTACAGTCCCGAGCCGGCCGCGATCTCCGTCACCGCGGCCTCGGCGGCGGTGTGCTGCACGCTGCCGGTACCGCCGCCGTTGACGAACTCCAGGTCCGGCACGACGGCCCGGACCGCCCGGACGACCGCGGCCCGCCGCTCGCCCAGTTCCCGCCGGGCGGTCGCCTGCATCAACCGGATCGCCCGCGACCGCAACGGCCGTCCGGCGACTGCGTCCCCGACCCCGGCTATGTGCCCCTCGTACGCCATGATCCCCACCAGCCGGAATCCGGGCCGCCGGGCCACCGACCGTGCCAGTTCGGCGAGTTGGGCCGGGGAGCGCAGGGGCGAGCGCAGGGCCCCGACCCGCACCCGGCCGCCGAGCAGTTTCAGTGAGGTGTCCAACTCCAGGCAGACCCGCACCACTTCACGCCCGCCGTCGCGCGCGGCGTCGATGAGATCGAGGTGCGCCGGGTCGTCGATCATCACGGTGACGGCACCGGCCAGTTTGGGATCGGCGGCCAGTTCCGCGAACCCGCCCCGGTCGGCCGACGGGTAGGCCAGCAGCACGTCGTCGAACCCCGAACGCGCGAGCCACAGCGACTCGGCCAGGGTGAACGACATGATGCCCCGGAAGCCGTCCATGGCCAGGACCCGTTCCAGCAGGGCCCGGCAGCGCACCGACTTGCTGGCCACCCGGACCGGTTTGCCGGCGGCGCGGCGCACCAGATCGGCGGCATTGGCATCGAACGCGTCCAGGTCCACGATCGCGAGAGGGGCGTCGAGATGGGCGGTGGCCCGGTCGTAACGGGCCCGGTCGGCGGCAGGCGCAGTCATGACGGAAGCCTGCCAGAGACGATTACCGCAGGGTAGGGGGACGTTCCGGGCAGATACCCCGGGCCTGCGGACCGGTTCCGTCCCGGCCCCCGACAACCCGTAGAGTGACGCGCACGAACGGCGGAACGCGCCCGGCGCACCACATGAACCGGGATGCCGCTCAAGCCGTACGGGTATGCGTGCCCGGGAGGAAGCTTGCGCACCGGGCGCGGCCGAGCAGCACAGCGGCCCGCGTACGAGGAAGCGGCCCGGGCACGAGGAAACGGGGGGTGCATGAGCACGGAAGCGCGGCACGCCCCCGTCCCGCGACGCCCGTCGACTCCGCCCGGACAGCCCGCCGCCAACGGCGCCGAACCGGCGACGCCGGGTGCGGCGGCGGGCCCCCCGCCCCAGCGCCCGCCGACGCGCTCCGCGCCGGTACGCCAGCCCCGTCGGACGCCGGACGCCGACCTCTGCGACGAGCCTTCCGTCTTCACCCCGCGCGGCACACGGCCGCCGGCCGGCCCGGCACCGCGAGCCGAGGGTGCCGGTACGGGCCGGCCCATCGGCGAACCCGGGTCCGCCGACCGGCCCGGGGCGGCGGACGCCGCCGGCCGTCCGAGGGTGCCGGCCGTCCGGCAACCGACGGTGCCCGAGGCCACCGCCCCTGTGAGCCCGCCTCCACCCCCGGCCTCGGCCCGCTTCCCCGACACACCACCGAGCACCGGCCGCGAGACCCGGCACGCCGTTCCCGGCACGGCAGATCCGGCACGCCCCGGCGCCCGTCCCCACCTTTCGTCAGCTCCGGCGGAGGCAGCGGGTCGTGGTGCGCAGGTGCGCGGTCCGGGAGGCCGGGAGGAGGCGCCCGGTCCTGGTGGTCAGGTGCGCCGTCCGGTGGGTCCGCCGGAGGCGGCTGGTCCTGGTGCGCAGGTGCGTGGTCCGGGGGTCCGGGAGGAGGTGGCCGAAGAGACGACAACCCGGCTTCGGCCCGGCAGGGACTCCCGTCGCCAGGGTGCCCCGGCGGAGACTCCTTCGGAGACGACCGCCCGGCTCCGTCCCATTCGCCCGCACGCCCCTGCTTCTCCGGCTCACCCGCCTCACCCTTCTCATACGCCAGCTCCTCCGCCCGCCTCAGCTCCTCCGCCCGCCTCAGCTCCTTCGTCCGGCTCGTCTCCGGCCTCCGCCTCGACAGCCGCGGCACGCCGTCCCGCCCCCGCGGCCGGTCGCCCGGCGTCCGCGGGGGCGGCGGCCGACCGCCGTACCGGCGTCGTACCCGCGCCCGGCGTCGTAGCCCCGTCCGGGGCCATGCCCGCACCCGGGACCGGTGTCGGCGGGGAGGGGGGCCGTGCGCGGGTGGAGGAGGTGCCCGCCTGGAGTCCGATGGGGCCCGGCCGGGCCGGGAGCCCCGCGCCGGACCCGGCGCACTCGTGGAGCGCCGGCCCGGCCGCCCGCCCCGTCGTGTCGTTCGCGGAACCCGAGGCGTTCGGCGAACGGTTCCGCCACCGGGTAGGACCCCGTACCGCCGCTGCCGCCGCCTGTCTGGTGCTCGGTCTCGGTCTCATCGGCGGTGCCGTGACCGGGAGCTGGCTCACCGGAGACGGCGGGGAGGAGAGCGCCGGCAGTGCGTTCAGCACCGCCGGGGCGCTCTGGCACAGCGTGCCCGTGGACGAGCTGTTCCCGCCCACCGTCCAGGGCACCGGTGCCGGACCCGGCGGCGCCGACCGCACCTGGACCCGGATCGCCGTCGCGCCCGACACCGGCTGCGCCCACGCCTTCGACCCGCTGCTGTACAAGGCCCTCGCCCCGGTCGGCTGCCGGCGGCTGCTGCGCGCCACCTACACCGACGCCACCCAGAGCTACGTCACCACCGTCGGCCTGCTCTTCACCAAGGCCGACCCGGCCGCCATGTCCGCGCTCGCCGCCCGCTTCCGGGACGAGCACCTGGACCGCCGGGCCGACCTCATGCCCCGGCCCTACCCCGCCAAGGGCACGGCCGCCGCCGTCTTCGGCGACAAGCAGCGCGCGTCCTGGACGGTCTCCGTCCTCACCGACGCCCCCGTCGTCGCCTACGCCGTCTCCGGCTGGACCGACGGCCGTACCGTCGACTCGCCGCAGCCCGCCGCGGACGCCGTCCGCTCCGGCGCCGCCACGGCACCAGCCCAGGCCGGCCTCGGCAACGAGGCCCAGGGCCTGGCCGACCGCATCGAACGGCGTCTGCGCAAGACCGTCGGCACGGCAACGGAGAAGCCCTCGTGAAGCGACCGATCAGCGCCGCCCGTCGTATCAGCGCGGCGGTGAGCCTGCTGCTCGCCGGCTCCCTCGCGCTGCTGCCCGCC
Source organism: Streptomyces sp. NPDC027663 (assembly GCF_055566415.1). Lineage (NCBI taxonomy): Bacteria > Bacillati > Actinomycetota > Actinomycetes > Kitasatosporales > Streptomycetaceae > Streptomyces > Streptomyces sp. NPDC027663. The sequence continues at coordinate 230,661 of NZ_JBVHSK010000005.1, forward strand.
ACCACCGCGCACGCCGACGGCATCCGCGCCCAGCAGTGGGCCCTGTCCGGCCTCCACCTGGAGGAGGCCTGGCGGACCACCAAGGGACAGGGCATCACGGTCGCCGTCCTGGACACCGGCGTCGACGCCGACCACCCGGACCTCGCCGGCAACGTCCTGCCCGCCAAGGACATGATCGGCTTCGGCGCCCGGCGCTACGATCGCACCTGGGCCCGGCACGGCACCGCCATGGCCGGCATCATCGCCGGACACGGTCACGGCCCCGGCCACGGCGAAGGCGTGCTGGGTGTCGCCCCCGAGGCCAGGATCCTGCCCGTGCGGGTGATCCTGGAGGACGGCGACCCGGCCCGCGCCAAGGCCCGTACCACCCGGGGCAACGCCCTCGCCGACGGCATCCGCTGGGCCGCCGACCACGGCGCCGACGTCATCAACCTCTCCCTCGGCGACGACTCCGACTCCGCGCACCCGGAGCCGAGCGAGGACGAGGCCGTGCAGTACGCCCTCAAGAAGGGTGTGGTCGTGGTGGCCTCCGCGGGCAACGGCGGCGACAAGGGCGACCACGTCTCGTACCCGGCGGCCTATCCCGGCGTCATCGCCGCCACCGCGGTCGACCGCTACGGCACCCGCGCCTCCTTCTCCACCCGCCGCTGGTACGCGGCGGTCAGCGCGCCCGGCGTCGACATCGTCATCGCCGACCCGGACCACGAGTACTACCAGGGCTGGGGCACTTCGGCCGCCTCCGCCTTCGTCTCCGGGGCGGCGGCGTTGATCAGGTCCGCCCACCCCGGCCTGTCCCCGGCCCAGATCAAGAAACTCCTGGAGGACAGCGCGCGGGACGCCCCCGTGGGCGGCCGCGACGACTCCCGGGGCTTCGGCATGATCGACCCGGCGGCGGCCCTGCGGAAGGCCGCCCGCCTCACGCCCGAGCGCCTGCGCGCCGCCTCGCACGGTGACAGGTACTTCGGCGCCGGCCCGGACGCGGCCGGCGACACGAGCGGTGCCTCCGACTGGGCGGCCCCGCTCGCCGGCGGCGCGGGCGGAGTCCTCCTGGTGGCCGGGGTGATCCTCTGGCGGGGCCGCAGACGGTCGGCCTGAATCGCCGGGGACGCCCGGACCGCCGAAGACGACGGGTCGCCGCAGCGCCGGCTCGCCCGAACCGACGGATCGCGGACCCGGCGAACCGAGGCAGCGACGCGTCACCCGAAGCGGCAGCTCGCCCGAACCGACCGCCCGCGGAACCGACCGCCCGCGGAACCGACCGACCGAGGAACCGACCGACCGAGGAACCGACCGACCGAGGAACCGACCGACCGAGGCGGCGACGGCTGGCCCCAACCGACGGATCGCCCGAACCGACGGACCGAAGCTGCGACAAACCCAGGCAGCGGCGGATCGCGGAAGTGACGTCTACGCCTCATCCGTCGCCGAACGCCGTCAGCGCCGCCTTCGCCGCCGCCTCCACCAGCGTGATGCCCTTCTCCCGGGTGCCGGTGCCCTTCGACAGGACCGCCAGCAGGTAGTCGGTGCCGTCCACGGTGACCCGTCCGATGCTGTTCACGTCCCACAACCCCGTCGTGCCGCGTGCCAGCCACCCGTTCTTCAGTGCCCAGGAACTGTCCTCCGCGGCAGCCGAGACCCCCCACTGCTGGTCGGCCTCCACGCCCTTCATCAGGCCCTGGACGTACGTCCGTGACGTGGCGCTCAGCTCCGAGTCCTCCCCGAACACCTGCTCCAGCAGCACCAGTTGGTCCGCGGCCGTGGTCTGCGTCAGCCCCCACAGCCCGCCCTCGCCACCGGAGGTCCCCGTCAGCCCGAAGCGCTTGTTCGCCGTGTCGAGGCCGGCCGCTCGCCCGATGGTGTGCCACAGCTCCGTCGCCGACGTGTTGTCGCTGTTCTCGATCATCTTCGTGGCGTACGCCTTCTCGGCCGCCGTCAGCCGCCGCCCGGCGTCCTGTGCCTGGAGCAGCAGCGCGGCCAGGATGTCGACCTTGACGATGCTCGCCGTGTCGAAGGCCGCGCCGCCGTACACGGCGCGCTCACCGGAGTCCGGCTGCACCACCGCCACCGACACCTCCGCGCCCGACGGCACCGCGACCTTCGCCATCGCCGCGCTCAGCAGTGCGTCCCGGTCCTGAGCCGGCTCGGTCACGGATGCCTCCTCACCCGCCCCGGCCGGGACGGAGGCCGAGGGCGACGCCGCCGACGATACGGCCGCGGCCCCGGAGTACGCCCGGCTCTTCACGCAGACCGTGCCGCCGGCCGTCACCCCGCCCACGGCGACGGCGGCGAGCACGGCGCACAGCAGGGGACGGCGCCGGGACGGCCGCGCACGGCGGCGACGGCGGGTTCCGCAGGACTCCATGCCCGCGATGCTCGGGGCGCGGACTGTGCGCACCCTCGGACGGGCCTGAGAGCCGGATCAGGGAATGCCGGGCTTCCTGTGAAGGGCGTGTCGGTGGTGGCACCGGCCCCGCACGAGGCCGGCCGCTTCCCCCCTATAGGGTCGGTGACCGTGGCGAACAAGAACATTCCCGACTCCGGCTTCTCCGACGACGACGGCTCCGCCGACCCCCGGCTGAGCGCCGCGCTCGCCGCCTGGGCCGAGGACCGCAGCGCCCTCGGGCCCGTCCTGGAGGCGCTCAAGGGCGCCCGTCTGCTCGTTCCCGTCGTCGCCGTGCTCGGCGAGGTGGAGGAGGACGAGAACGGGCTGCGCCGCGAGAAGACCAGCGACATGGCCGTCCCCACCCTGAAGGCCGGCGACCGCACCGCTCTGCCCGCCTTCACCTCCACGGACTCCCTCGCCCGCTGGGACCCCGCGGCCCGCCCGGTCGCCGTGCCCCTGCACCAGGCGCTGGAGGCCGCCGCGCACGAGAAGGCCGACACGGTCGTGCTCGATCTCGCCGGACCGGTGCCGTTCGAGCTGACCGGACCGGCACTGCTCGCCCTCGCCGAGGGCCGCACCAGCACCGACCCGCTCGCCGACCCGGCCGTCGTCGCGGCCGTCCGTACGGCGGTGGCCGCGGAGCCCGCCGTCCTGCGCGCCCACCTCGGGCCCGGGCAGGCCGACGGCACCCTCGCCCTCGTCCTGGACCCGGCCGCCCCACCCGCCGAGGCCGCCCGCGCGGTCGCACAGCGCCTGGCGGCCGACGAAACACTGCGGGCCCGCCTGGTGCGCGGCCTCGACCTGGCACTGCTGCCGGCCGGGACCACGCCTCCGGGCGAGCCCTTGTACGTGAAGGAATGACGACGGCGGATCAGCCGTAGACGGGTCCGGTGTACTTCTCACCGGGGCCCTGGCCCGGGTCGTCCGGGACGACCGACGCCTCGCGGAAGGCCAGCTGCAGCGACTTCAGGCCGTCGCGCAGCGGCGCCGCGTGGAAGGAGCTGATCTCGGTCGTGCTCGCGTCCAGCAGGCCGGCGAGGGCGGTGATCAGCTTGCGGGCCTCGTCCAGGTCCTTGTACTTGTCGCCCTCCTCGCTGAGCCCGAGCTTCACGGCGGAGGCGCTCATCAGATTGACGGCGACCGTCACGATCACCTCGACGGCGGGGACCTCGGCGATGTCCCGGGTCATCGCGTCGAAGTCGGGGGAGTCAGGAGGGGTGTCACTCATGCCCCACACGATAGGTGGTGCAGCCCGGCGCCCTTCAATTCGCCCTTGTCAAGCGATCCTGGTAATCTGAAAGACGACCGGCCGGACATTCATGTGCCCGGCCCACAAGTGGAGGCTCCGATTCTCCCACCCGACCGTCCCCCGGGGCGGCGGGTCACCCGGTCAGGCGGCCACCATCGTTCCGTACGGACGATGGAGTCGCCCGAAAGTGCGCCCCGCGGCATCGCGGCGGTGCTCCGGTAGTGTTTTGGAGCCCCGCCTGTGATCGTCCGGGGCATTTTTTGTGCTTCGGCGCGGTTAGGTCTCACGAACAGAGACGTTACGCGGCTGTCCGCCAGACTGTCGCGTGGTGCTACCGAGGAGGATCCATCAGCGCCGAGCCCCGCATCAACGACCGGATTCGCGTTCCCGAGGTGCGACTTGTCGGTCCCAGTGGTGAGCAGGTGGGCATCGTCCCGCTCGCGAAGGCACTGGAGCTTGCGCAGGAGTACGACCTGGACCTGGTCGAGGTCGCGGCGAACGCCCGTCCGCCCGTGTGCAAGCTCATGGACTACGGGAAGTTCAAGTACGAGTCGGCCATGAAGGCCCGTGAGGCGCGCAAGAACCAGGCGCACACGGTCATCAAGGAGATGAAGCTCCGGCCGAAGATCGACCCGCACGACTATGACACCAAGAAGGGTCACGTCGTTCGGTTCCTCAAGCAGGGCGACAAGGTCAAGATCACGATCATGTTCCGTGGCCGCGAGCAGTCCCGCCCCGAGCTGGGCTACCGACTGCTGCAGCGTCTCGCGGAGGACGTCCAGGACCTCGGTTTCGTGGAGTCGAACCCGAAGCAGGACGGCCGCAACATGATCATGGTTCTCGGTCCGCACAAGAAGAAGACCGAGGCGATGGCCGAGGCGCGTCAGGCGCAGGAAGCCCGCAAGGCGGAGGCGAAGGCCAACCCCGGTCGTTCGCAGAACCCCGCCGAGGCCGAGGCGTCCGCCGAGGAGCCTGCCGAGGCGTGATCCCGGGGGACACCCGTCCCCAGGATGTAACCCAAGAAGAGACGACGCTCCACCGTGCCCGGTTTCAGGACCGGGCACCGGAGCGCCACCGACGAGGAGATAACGGCGCTATGCCGAAGAACAAGTCGCACAGCGGTGCCAGCAAGCGCTTCAAGGTCACCGGCTCCGGCAAGGTGCTCCGTGAGCGCGCCGGCAAGCGCCACCTGCTCGAGCACAAGTCGTCCCGCGTCACGCGTCGCCTCACCGGCAACGCCGAGATGGCCCCGGGCGACGCCGCGAAGATCAAGAAGCTTCTCGGCAAGTGACGTTCCGGCGCTCGCCATCCACTGAGCGCCGTACGCCAGGACCGGGACCCAGTCGTTTCCGGGTCGTGTGAGCATCACCACGACCCCGCTACAAGGAGTTAACAAGTGGCACGCGTCAAGCGGGCAGTCAACGCCCACAAGAAGCGCCGGGCGATCCTCGAGCAGGCCTCCGGCTACCGCGGTCAGCGTTCGCGCCTGTACCGCAAGGCCAAGGAGCAGGTCACCCACTCGCTGGTCTACAACTACAACGACCGCAAGAAGCGCAAGGGCGACTTCCGTCAGCTGTGGATCCAGCGCATCAACGCCGCTGCCCGCGCCAACGGCATCACCTACAACCGCTTCATCCAGGGTCTGAAGGCCGCGAACGTCGAGGTCGACCGCAAGATCCTGGCCGAGCTGGCCGTCAACGACGCGGGCGCCTTCGCGGCGCTGGTCGAGGTCGCGCAGAAGGCGCTGCCGTCGGACGTCAACGCCCCCAAGGCTGCGTGACGCTGCGCTGGCTCTGAGCCGACGTTCACTGGACCCGCAGGCTGTATGGCTTGCGGGTCCAGTCGTTGCCGCGGTGGTTCGGCCGTCGGTCGGCTGCCGGTGCGTCGTGGCCGGTCGCGCAGTTACCCGCGCCCCTTCGGGGGCTGGGTGCGTCGGTCGGCTGCGGGTGCGTTGCGGCTGGTCACGCAGTTCCCCGCGCCCCTGCGGGGCGTCAGCCCCGTCGGCGTCATGAAGAGAAGACCCTCCTGAAGGTGAAGCAGAGCATGTCCTCCGTCAGCCCCGAGCTGATCTCTCCCCGGTCCGCCCGTGTCTCCGCTGCTCGGCGGCTTGCCAAGCGGAACTTCCGGGGGAAGGACCGGCTGTTTCTCGCCGAGGGGCCGCAGGCCGTCAGGGAAGCGGCCGCGCATCGGGCCGGCGGGCAGGCCACACTGGTCGAGCTGTTCGCCACCGTCGAGGCCGCGGACCGGTACGCCGACATCGTCGGGGAGGCCCGCGGCGCCGGTGCCCGGGTCCACCTGGCCTCGGAAGAGGTCATCGCCGAGATCTCGACCACTGTCACCCCGCAGGGACTGGTCGGGGTCTGCCGGTTCCTGGACACCCCCTTCGAGGACATCATCGCCGCCCGGCCCCGGCTGGTCGCCGTCCTCGCCCACGTGCGCGACCCGGGGAACGCCGGCACCGTGCTCCGGTGTGCCGACGCCGCCGGCGCCGAGGCCGTGATCCTGACCGACGCCTCCGTCGACCTGTACAACCCCAAGGCCGTGCGGGCCTCCGTCGGCTCCCTGTTCCATCTTCCGGTGGCCGTCGGCGTCCCGGTCGAGGAGGCCATCGAGGGGCTCAGGGCCGCCGGTGTGCGCATCCTCGCCGCCGACGGGGCCGGCGACCGCGACCTGGACGAGGAACTGGACAAGGGCACCATGGGCGGGCCCAGCGCATGGCTGTTCGGCAACGAGGCCTGGGGGCTCCCGGAGGAGACCCGCGCCCTCGCCGACGCCGTCGTCCGCGTCCCCATCCACGGAAAAGCCGAGAGCCTGAACCTCGCCACGGCCGCCGCCGTATGTCTCTACGCGTCGGCCCGGGCTCAGCGCGCCTCCGGAGGGTGCCGAACCGTCACCCAGAGCTAGTAGGGTGACCAGCTCGGGGCCCTGCGCCGTCTGAGAGGTGGGGTACGGGGATGAGTGTGGCCGGCACGAGCACCACGCCGCAGGGACGGGACGTGCGGCGCACACCCGCGCCCCGGCCGGGCGAGCCCGGCCTCGCCGTCGACCCCGACGAGCTGCCCGACGGCCTCGTCGTCGCCGACGCGCACGGCCGCGTCGTCTGCTTCAACGCCGCCGCCGCCCGCATCACCGCCGTACGGCCCGCGGACGCCCTCGGCCAGTCCCTGGAGAAGGCGCTGCCGTTAGAGGATCTCGAGGGGCGCCGCTGGTGGCAGCTCACCGATCCCTACGGCGGACTCGCCATCCGCAAGCGCCAGCCCGAGCGCAACCTGCTGCTGCCCGGCGGCCGGGAGGTACTCGTCTCCGCCCGCTACGTGCGCGACGAGCCGCTGGGGCCCGTGCAGCGCGTCGCCGTCTCCCTGCGGGACACCGAGGCCCGCCGCCGCACCGAGCGCAGTCACGCCGAGCTGATCGCCACCGTCGCGCACGAGCTGCGCTCCCCGCTGACCTCGGTGAAGGGCTTCACCGCCACCCTCCTCGCCAAGTGGGAACGCTTCACCGACGACCAGAAGCGGCTCATGCTGGAGACCGTCGACGCCGACGCCGACCGGGTCACCCGGCTCATCGCCGAGCTGCTCGACATCTCCCGGATCGACTCCGGCCGGCTGGAGGTGCGCCGTCAGCCCGTCGACATCGGAGCCGCCGTCTCCCGCCACATCCAGGCCTATGTCGCCGCGGGCCAGCCCGCCGACCGCTTCCTGCTCCGCATCGAACAGCCGCTGCCCGACCTGTGGGCCGACCCCGACAAGATCGACCAGGTCCTCAGCAACCTCATCGAAAATGCCGTGCGGCACGGCGAGGGAACCGTCACCATTGACGTCACGCCCTCGGCGTCCCCGCGCGAAGGCGAGGAAACCGGCACGTCGGTCACGGTGAGCGACGAGGGGCCCGGCATCCCGGAGGAGTCCATGAACCGCGTCTTCACCCGCTTCTGGCGGGGCAGCAAGCGCGGTGGCACGGGACTCGGGCTGTACATCGTCAAGGGCATCGTGGAGGCCCACGGCGGCACCATCACCGTCGGCCGCGCCCCCGAAGGCGGCGCCGAGTTCCGATTTACGTTGCCCGTGAGCGCGCCGGCGTATCTCGCCTAGCGGCCCACGGGCCATTCGTCCACCCCCACCCCGTTAGACTCGGCCTTTGGCACCTTTGTGTCCTTCACACGGCCCGCGCAGAAGCTCGGCGAGTTTCTGGGAGTGCCTGAGTCGGTGACGGGGACCATCCGCCAGCCAATCGGAAGCACGGGAAGAGATGTCGGCACCCAATAAGTCGTACGACCCTGTCGAGGTCGAGGCGTTGAAACCGGAAGAGATCGAGCGCATGCGGGACGAGGCGCTCGCCGCCTTCGCCGCCGCGGGCTCCCTCGACGCGCTCCACGAGGCCAAGGTCGCCCACACCGGCCCCGCCTCCCCGCTGGCCCTCGCGAACCGCGAGATCGGCGCCCTGCCCCCGCACGCCAAGGCCGAGGCCGGCAAGCGCGTCGGCCAGGCCCGCGGCGCCGTCAACAAGGCTCTCGCCGGCCGCCAGGCCGAACTGGAGGCCGAGCGGGACGCCCGCGTGCTGGTCGAGGAGGACGTCGACGTCACGCTGCCGTACGACCGCGTCCCGGCCGGCGCCCGGCACCCCCTGACCACGCTCTCGGAGCGCATCGAGGACATCTTCGTGGCCATGGGCTACGAGGTCGCGGAGGGCCCGCAGGTCGAGGCCGAGTGGTTCAACTTCGACGCCCTCAACATCGGCCCGGACCACCCGGCCCGCGGCGAGGCGGACACCTTCTTCGTGCAGACGGCATCCGACAGCGGCTCCGCCGCGGGGTCCGGCGGCACCGAGTCCGGTGTCGTGCTGCGCACCCACACCTCGCCGGTGCAGATCCGCTCGCTGCTCGACCGTGAGCTGCCGGTCTACGTGATCTGCCCCGGCCGTGTGTACCGCACCGACGAGCTGGACGCCACGCACACCCCGGTCTTCCACCAGGTCGAGCTGCTCGCCGTCGACGAGGGCCTGACCATGGCCGACCTCAAGGGCACCCTGGACCACATGGTCCAGACGCTGTTCGGCGAGGGCATGAAGACCCGGCTGCGGCCGAACTTCTTCCCCTTCACCGAGCCGAGCGCCGAGATGGACATGCTCTGCTACGTGTGCAAGGGCGAGTCCGTCGGCAACCCCGACCGGCCCTGCCGCACCTGCTCCAGCGAGGGCTGGATCGAGCTGGGCGGCTGCGGCATGGTCAACCCGCGGGTGCTCACGGCCTGCGGCGTCGACCCGGAGAAGTACAGCGGCTTCGCCTTCGGGTTCGGCATCGAGCGGATGCTGATGTTCCGCCACAACGTCGAAGACATGCGAGACATGGTCGAGGGTGACGTCCGGTTCACCCGGCCCTTCGGGATGGAGATCTGATGCGGGTCCCGCTTTCTTGGCTGCGGGAGTACGTCGACCTGCCGGCCACCGAGACCGGCCGTGACGTCCAGGCCAAGCTCATTTCGGCCGGTCTGGAGGTCGAGACCGTCGAGCAGCTCGGCGCCGACCTCAAGGGCCCGCTCGTCGTCGGCCAGGTGCTGACCATCGAGGAGCTGGAGGGCTTCAAGAAGCCCATCCGCTTCTGCACCGTCGACGTCGGCCAGGCCAACGGCACCGGCGAGCCCCAGGAGATCGTCTGCGGCGCCCGCAACTTCGCCGTCGGCGACAAGGTCGTCGTGGTCCTCCCCGGCGCCACGCTGCCGGGCGGCTTCTCCATCGCGGCCCGCAAGACGTACGGCAAGACGTCCCACGGCATGATCTGCTCCGGTGACGAGCTGGGCATGGGCGACGACGGCAGCCACGGCATCATCGTGCTGCCGCCGGAGACCGAGGTCGGCAGGGACGCCATCGAGCTGCTGGAGCTGGTCGACGAGGTCCTGGACATCGCCGTCACCGCCAACCGCGGCGACTGCCTGTCCATCCGCGGCGTCGCCCGCGAGACGGCCATCGCCTACGGCCTGCCGCTGCGCGACCCGGCCCTGATCGACGTGCCGGCCCCGAACGCCTACGGCTATCCCGTCCAGGTCTCCGACGCCGCGGGCTGCGACCGCTTCACGGCCCGCACGGTCACCGGCCTGAGCCCCGAGGCCCGCTCGCCGATCTGGCTGCAGCGCCGCCTGCAGAAGGTCGGCATGCGCCCGATCTCGCTCGCCGTCGACGTCACGAACTACGTGATGATGGAGCTGGGCCAGCCGCTGCACGCCTACGACCGGGGGCTGGTCCAGGGCACCATCGGCGTGCGCCGGGCCGAGGAGGGCGAGAAGCTCGTCACCCTCGACGGCGTCGAGCGCAAGCTGCACGCCGAGGACCTCGTCATCACCGACGACCGCGGCCCCATCGGCCTCGCCGGAGTCATGGGCGGCGCCAACACGGAGATCGCCGACCACGAGGCCACAGAGGACGGGGTGAACGGGACCACCGACGTGGTCATCGAGGCCGCCCACTTCGACGCCGTCTCCGTCGCCCGCACGGCCCGCCGCCACAAGCTGCTGTCCGAGGCGTCCCGCCGCTTCGAGCGCGGTGTCGACCCGCAGGCCGCCGCTGCCGCCGCGCAGCGCACCGTGGACCTGCTGGTGCTCCTCGCGGGCGGCACCGCGGAAGCCGGCGTCACCGAGATCATCGCGCCCTCGGCTCCGCACACGATCACCGTCCCGGCCGACCACCCCGACAAGGTGGCGGGCGTCGAGTACGGCCGCGAGACGGTCGTGCGCCGCCTCCAGGAGGTCGGCTGCGACGTCTACGGGCAGGACGAGCTGATCGTCACCGTCCCGTCCTGGCGTCCCGACCTGGTCGACGCGAACGACCTCGCCGAGGAGGTCATCCGGCTGGAGGGGTACGAGAACCTGCCCTCCACGCTGCCCCGGCTGCCCTCGGGCCGCGGCCTGACCCACCGCCAGCGGCTGCACCGCCGGGTCGGCCGGGCACTGGCCGGCGCCGGTTACGTCGAGGCACCGAACTATCCGTTCGTCAGCGAGCAGGTCTTCGACCAGCTCGGCCTGGAGGCCGACGACCCGGCCCGCCGTGTCGTGAAGCTGGTCAACCCGCTCAACGACGAGGAGCCCGCGCTCCGTACGACGCTGCTGCCGGGCCTCCTCGGCGCGCTGCGGCGCAACGACGGCCGGGGCTCGCACGACCTGGCCCTGTTCGAGACCGGGCTGGTCTTCCTCCCGCGCGAGGAGCAGCGCGCCGCCACGCACCTGCCCGTCGACCGGCGTCCCACCGACGAGGAGCTGGCCGCCCTGAACGCCGCGCTGCCCGACCAGCCGCGGCACGTCGCCGTCGTCCTCACGGGCGCGCGCGAGCAGTCCGGCTGGTGGGGCGGCGGCCGCCCGGCCGGGTGGGCCGACGCCGTCGAGGCGGGCCGCGCCGTGGCGCGTGAGGCCGGTGCGGAGCTGGTCGTGCGCAAGGGTCAGTACGGTCCCTGGCACCCCGGCCGCTGCGCCGAGCTGGTGGTCGTCGCCGACGGCACGGAGAAGGTCGTGGGCCACGCGGGAGAACTGCACCCGCGTGTCCTGAAGGCCCTGGGCCTGCCCGAGCGCACCTGCGCGATGGAGCTGGACCTGGACGCCCTGGAGGCGGTGGGCGACGCCACTCCGCAGGCCCCGGGCATCTCCACGTTCCCGGTGGCCACGCAGGACGTCGCTCTCGTCGTCGACAAGCCGGTCCCGACGGCCGAGGTCGAGGCGGCGCTGCGCGAGGGTGCGGGTGAACTCCTCGAGTCCATCCGGCTGTTCGACGTGTACGAGAACGCCGAGCAGCTGGGTGACGGCAGGAAGTCGCTGGCGTATGCGCTGCGGTTCCGGGCGGGTGACCGGACTCTGACCGTCGATGAGGCGTCGGCGGCCCGCGACGCCGCGGTGGCCCTCGCGGGCGAGCGGACCGGGGCGGTCCTCAGGGGCTGATCGCCGTAGAGGGTACGTGTGCGGCCGGCCGCGGGTTCTCCGTGGCCGGCCGCGCGGTTCCCACGCGTCCCTTGGGGACGCTTGCGCTCCGGCCGGCTGCATAAATGCAGGTTGGTCGGGGTTGCCTCACTCGTTCGGGTGGTCCTCCCAGGTGATCCGGTCCTCCCGGTCCACGCCGTCGACAGAATCGGACCGGCCTTTCGGGGTCGGTCCGTCTGCTCTGTCAGGGCCCACATGGGGGACCAGAGGCATGATCCGCATCAAGGCACGGGCACCCACCGCGCGGGGAGTCGTTCTGCCCACGGTCTGGGGAGCCGTGGCCGTCGGCTACAAGTTCGGCTGCCCGCTCGCCCAGCAGGACGGGCTCGGGGCGCGCATCGTCACCAGCGCCGTGTTCTTCGCCGTCGGCACCGGCCTCATACTCCATGTCCGCCGCGCCCTGCTGCGGGAGCTGCGGCTCGCCCGGCGGGCGGCGCGGGTGGCGCAGAGTGTCGTGCTGCGTCCGCTGCCGCCGCGCCTCGACGGGCTCAACGTCGCCGCCGCTCAGCTGTCCGCCGACCGGGGCGCGAGCGTCGGCGGGGATCTGTACGAGGCCGTCGTCACCGAGCACGGGGTGCGCGTGGTGATGGGGGACGTACGGGGACACGGACTGGCCGCTCTGGGCACGGTCGCCGCGCTGCTCGGCAGCTTCCGGGAGGCCGCCCACGACGAGCCCGAACTCGGCCGGGTGCTGGGCAGGCTGGACCGGGCCCTTGCCCGGCACCTGAGGGAACGCGCCCGGGCCGAACACCCGGCGAGCGGCGCCGCGGACCCCGACAACCCGGTCGCCGAGGAGTTCGTGACCGTACTGCTCCTGGAGATCGGCAGGGACGGTGAGATGCGGGCCCTCAACTGCGGCCACCCGTGGCCGTACCTGCTCAGTGGCGCGCGGGTCGACCCGCTGACCCGGGCCGATCCGCTGCCGCCCCTGGGGCCGTTCCCGTTGCCGGCGGACCTCGAGGCCCGCCCGTGCGGCCGCCTGCTGCCGGGAGAGTCGCTCGTGCTGTTCACGGACGGCGCGGAGGACGCCCGGGACGGCCGGGGCCGGTTCTTCCCGCTGCCGAGGACCCTGCGTGAAGCCGTACGGGACCACCCGGTCTCCCCCCAGACGATCCTGCGCACGCTCTTCACGGCGCTGTTGCACCACACGGGCGGCAGGCCGACGGACGACGTGGCTGTGCTGGTGCTGCGGAACGACCGCCGGGTCGCAGCGGCGGGCCCGGCCAAGCCACCGCTTTTCGAGGGGGAGCCGGCGGCTTGGCCGGCATCTCAGTGAACCGGCCGGACACGCTGGGCGACAGTGCGTGCACGCCGCGGATGCGGGCACTTCGTTCACACCCCGTGTGAACCCGTTCGCACTACGCTGACCGCACCAGGCCACTCGGGGGGCATCCCATGCAGCCCAATACTCTGCTCGACGCCATCCTGGACGAGGCGGGGATCTCGCACGCCGGTCTCGCCGCCCACGTCAACCAGGCGGGACGCGGACGCGGTCTCGCGCTGCGCTATGAACACACCGCTGTGGCACGGTGGTTGAAGGGGCAGCGGCCCCGCGGCCAGGTGCCCGACCTGATCTGCGAGGTGCTGGCCGCCCGTCTGCACCGGCCCGTCACGCTGGACGACATCGGCCTCGGTGTGCCGGGCCAGCCGAGCACGCCGCACGCCGGTTCGCTGTCCGGCTTCGTGGAGCGGGCCACCGCCCTGTGGCGCTCGGACGAACAGCAACGGCCCCATGTGCTGGGCGCGCAGGCGGTCACCGGCACCCCGGCCGTGATGCCGGTGTGGGAGTGGGAGAACCCGCCCGAGGACGTCGACGTCTCCAGGGGCGGGCGGCACCAGGTCACCGCGGCCGACATCGAGATGCTGCGCGCAGCCCGCACGCACTACGAGCAGATGTACCGGAAGGCGGGCGGTATCGCGACCCGTACGCGGATCGTCGGCTTCCTCAACGCCGAGGCGGCGCCGCTGCTGCGGGGCAGCTACACCGATGCCACCGGACGCCAACTGCACCGGGCCACGGGCGGGTTGGTGGCGGTCGCGGGCATCTGTGCGTACGACTCCGATGCCCACGGGCTCGCCCAGCGCTACTTCCACCAGGCGCTGCGGCTGGCAAAGGCCAGCGGGGACCGCGGACTCGGCGCGTACGTGATCGCTCTCCTGGTCAACCAGGCGCTGTTCATGCGGGAGTACCGGCAGGCCGTCGCCTTCGCCGAGGCGGCGCTGCGGGCGGCCGGCAGACACATCACCCCGGCGCTCGCCTCCGACCTGTACGCGATGCAGGCCAAGGCGTACGCGCACCTCGGTGACGGCGGCAGCGCGCTGTCCTGCATCCGCCGCGCGGAGACGGCGGCCGAGCGGATCCGGCGCGGATACGAGCCGGACGAGACCGGTTACGTGCAGCCGGGGCTCGTCAATGTGCAGGTGGCCGAGGCACTGCTCAGCCTCGGGGAACTCGCCGCCGCGCGGGAGCATGCGGCGGCGGCCGTCGGCAACCCCGCCCACGACCGGGGACGGGTACACCGGCTGGCCATGCTCAGCACCATCGAACTGCGCCAGGGCAACGCCGAGAAGGCGGTGGTCACCGCCGTGCAGATGGCCGAGCAGGCACGCGGGATGGAGTCACAGCGGCTGCGCGACAGACTCCGTGCGGTACGCGAGCACCTGGTGCGCTGCGGCTCGGCCGGCACCGCCGAAGCCGCCGAACTCATCGACGGGGCATTGCGCGTACCGCTGTAGGCCCTCTGTAGGTGCATCGTCCCTGCTGCGATATTGCCACTTACTCGGCGGAAGGTGGCAGAACCGTGCAGTGGACGAAACAGAACGAACAAACTGTGTATGAAAACCGCTGGTTCAGCGTCAATCTCGCAGATGTCGAGCTGCCGGACGGCCGGCACCTGGACCACTTCCTGATCCGGCTGCGCCCTGTGGCCGTGGCCACGGTCGTGAACGAGGCGAACGAGGTGCTGCTGCTGTGGCGGCACCGCTTCATCACCGACAGCTGGGGCTGGGAACTGGCCGCAGGTGTCGTCGAGGACGGCGAGGACATCGCGAGCGCGGCGGCCAGGGAACTGGAGGAGGAGACCGGCTGGCGGCCGGGGCCCCTGCACCACCTCTTGAGCGTGGAGCCGTCCAACGGCCTCACCGACGCCCGGCACCACATCTACTGGTCCGACCGGGGCGAGTACGTGGGACACCCCGTGGACGACTTCGAGTCGGACCGGCGGGAATGGGTCCCTCTCAAGCTCGTTCCCGACCTGATCGCCCGTGGGGAGGTCCCGGCCGCCAACATGGCGGCCGCATTACTCCTGCTGCATCACCTCAGGCTCGCAGAAGGCTAGTGGAGCCCCAGCACCTGCCAGACCGTCACCACGAGCGCGCCGAGCGCGGTCAGCGCGGCGAGCGAGGGCAGCGGCCAGCGTGCATGTTCCAGCGAGGCCATCCGGGAGTTCAGCTCGTCCAGTTCCTTGGCGGTCTCCTCGGTGCGATGACGGAGCAGCGCCAGCCCTCCCTCCACGCGGGTGTAGGCCACGTCGAGGCGGCGCCGTAACTCTGCGAGTTCTCCATGGACCACGGGATGCTCCGGGTCGGCGGTCACGGGTCCGCTCCTTTCGGTAGTCGAATAGGTGGTTCCGCATCCCTTGCATGCGCATGAAGAGTCAACTCGCCTGGTGGGCGCGTGGGGAGCGTGTGCGAAGGGCATATGCGTGCCCGGCGCGCACACGGTGTGTGAAAAAGACGGGCCCGGCACCGAAGTCCGGTGCCGGGCCCGCAGGCGTCGCTCTTCGTAGTCAGCCGTAGGTGTAGAAGCCGGAGCCGGTCTTCCGGCCGAGCCGGCCGGCCTCGACCATGCGCTGCAGCAGCGGGGGAGCGGCGTACAGCGGCTCCTTGTACTCGGCGTACATGGAGTTGGCGATGGAGACGACGGTGTCCAGGCCGATCAGGTCGGACAGCTTCAGCGGGCCCATCGGGTGGGCGCAGCCCATCTCCATGCCGTTGTCGATGTCCTCGCGGCTCGCGATGCCCGACTCGAACATCCGGATCGCGGAAAGCAGGTACGGCACGAGCAGCGCGTTCACGACGAAGCCGGAGCGGTCCTGGGCGCGGATGGCGTGCTTGCCGAGCACCTTCTCGGCGAAGGCCTGGGCGCGGCTGAGGGTGCCCTCGGAGGTGGTGAGCGCCGGGATCAGCTCGACCAGGTTCTGCACCGGGGCCGGGTTGAAGAAGTGGATGCCGACGACGTGGTCCGGGCGGGAGGTGGTGACCGCCAGCTTGACGAGCGGGATCGAGGAGGTGTTGGAGGCCAGGATCGCGTCGGTCCGGGTCACCACCTGATCGAGCACCTGGAAGATCTCGGTCTTCACCTGCTCGTTCTCGACGACGGCCTCGATCACCAGGTCCCGGTCGGCGAACTCGCCGAGGTCGGTGGTGAAGCTCAGGCGTGCCAGTGTGTCGTCCCGGTCCGCCTCGGTGATCTTGCCGCGTTCGGCGGCCTTGCCCAGGGAGTTGTACAGCCGGGTGCGGCCGATCTCCAGGGCCTCGCCGGTGGTTTCGGCGACCTTCACGTCCAGTCCCGCGCGGGCGCACACCTCGGCGATGCCTGCACCCATCTGGCCGCAGCCCACGACTCCGACGCGCTCGATGTCGGTCACATCGTTCCCTTCGCTGTTCTCCGGCTCGCTCGGCAGACCTCCGGGTTCGGCGCCTGCTCCGATCGTGCACGTTACCGCCAAGTATCGATGATCGATCGTCCGGGTGGGGGCATCCTGAACCGCGAAACGATCCGTGACGGAGCGGATCCGGAGCGTATTGGGGGTGTGCGATGGGGCGCATGTCACGCCGGGCCTTCGCGCTGGCCGCGCTGTCCACCCTGGCCACGGCACCACGCGCGGCGGCCGGGGGTGGCCCCGCGACGCCGCCGCGCCCGTCGCGCGCGAGTGCCGAGATGCGGGGCGTCTGGCTCGCCACCGTCGTGAACCGGGACTGGCCCTCGAGGCCCGGTCTCACGGCGAGCGCACAGCGCAAGGAGCTGACCGCCCATCTCGACCGGGCGGTCCGCGACCGCCTCAACACGGTGATCCTGCAGGTGCGGCCCACCGCCGACGCCCTGTGGCCGTCGCCGTACGAGCCCTGGTCCGAGTACCTCACCGGCACCCAGGGCAAGAACCCGGGCTGGGACCCGCTGGGCACGGCCGTCAAGGAGGCCCATGCCCGGGGTCTGCGCCTGCACGCCTGGTTCAATCCGTACCGGATCGCCAACCACACCGACCCCGGCCGGCTGGCCACCTCCCACCCGGCCCGCAAACACCCCGGCTGGGTGGTGCGCCACGGCGGCCGGCTCTACTACAACCCCGGCCTGCCCGAGGTCCGCGCCTTCGTGCAGAAGGCGATCCTCGACGCCGTCGCCCGCTATCCGGTCGACGCGGTCCACTTCGACGACTACTTCTACCCCTACCCGGTCGCCGGGCAGACCTTCGACGACGATGACGCCTACGACCGCTACGGCGGCGCCTTCTCGGGCCGGGCCGCCTGGCGGCGGGACAACGTCGACCGGCTGGTGCAGGAGACGGCGGCCGGGATCAAGCGGGTCAGGCCCGGCACCCGGTTCGGCATCAGCCCCTTCGGCGTGTGGCGCAACGCCTCGACCGACACGCGGGGCTCCGACACGCAGGCGGGTGTCGAGACGTACGACGACCTGCACGCGGACACCCGGAAATGGGTCCGCAAACACTGGATCGACTACATCGTCCCGCAGCTGTACTGGCACATCGGCAATGCCGCCGCCGACTACGCGAAGCTCGTCGACTGGTGGGCCGAGGTCGCCGAGGGGACCAAGACGCACCTCTACGTCGGGGAGGCCCTGTACCGGGCCGGCGCCGCCGGGCAGCCGGCGGCCTGGCGGGACCCGGTCGAGCTGTCCCGGCACCTCACCCTCGCCGCCGGATATCCGCAGGTGCGCGGGCACGTGTTCTTCGCCGCCAGGGACCTGGCGGCCGATCCGGTCGGGGCGATGGCACGGGTGGTCGCCGACCACTACCCGGGGCCGGCGAGACCACCGCGCTGACCTACTGCTGTTGCCGTTCGTCCTGGTGCCGGACCTCGCAGTCGGGCCCGGGGGACATCACGGCCTCGCGCCCGTCCGGGAAACGGACGCGGTAGGGCGGGTTGCCCTCCTGGCCCATCACCTCGACGACTTCCGTGACCTGGTCGTGTTGGCCGACCACCCTGCCGTGCTGGACAAGCCGGTCGCCCTTGGATGCGCGCATCTGACAGGCCCTCCTCACGATCACGACCGCTGCGTGACGGCGATGCACACGAGCACGGCCACGGCGGTCAGGGGAGCGGCCACCGTGGAGTGCTCGCCCAGCAGCAGCGCCGACCACACCAGTGTGAGCAGGGGCTGGGCCAACTGCAACTGGCTGGCCCGGGGGATGCCGATGGCCGCCATCCCCCGGTACCAGAGGAGCAGCCCGAGGAAGGTCGAACCGACCGCGACCCACATCAGGCCCACCACGCCGTGGGCGGTCGGCTGCACCGGCTCGTACGCCAGGGCAACGGCTGCGGCGGGCACGGTCAGCGGCAGGCACAGCACCAGTGCCCAGCCGATGACCTGCCAGCCCGGCATGACCCGGGCCAGCCGGCCGCCCTCGGTGTAACCGGCCGCGCACACGAGCAGCGCCCCGAACAGGTATCCGTCGGCCGCGGTGAGCGCGCCGCCGCTCTGGGCGACGGTGAAGGCGAGCACGGCTGCCGCGCCGGCGACCGCGGCGAGCCAGAAGCGCCGGGAGGGGCGGGACCCCGTGCGCAGGGCCGAGAACACGGCGGTGGTCAGCGGCAGCAGCCCCACCACGACGGCCGCGTGCGCGGTGGTGGACGTCTGCAGGGCGAGCGTGGTCAGCAGCGGGAAGCCCAGCACCACTCCGGCGGCGACCACGGCAAGACCGGCGAGATGCCCCCGCGCCGGAAGCCCTGCCCTGCCCCCCGCTCGGCTTCGCTCGCGCGGGACCCCGACAGCGAGCAGACAGCCGCCGGCGACGACCGCGGCGAGGACACCGCGCACCGCCACGAGCGACCAGGGTCCGAAGCTCTCCAGGGCCCAGGCGGTCGACGGGAAGGTCAGCGAGAAGGCGACCACGCCCAGGGCGGCCTGCAGGGTGCCCAGGCCGTGGACCTCCCTCTGCGAGGTGACTGCTATCGGGCTCGCGGTAGTAGCGCTACTCTGGCTTCTCATGCAACAGCGTAGCAGTGTGGCCGAACTGGCAGAACAGTTGCGGCAAGAGCTGGATCGCTACTCACCAGGTGGAAAGCTGCCGTCGAGCCGGGAGCTGGTCGAGCGGTTCCGGGTGAGCCCGGTGACCGTCTCGCGGGCCCTCGCCCGGCTCGCCGCCGAGGGCCTGGTGGTCACCCGGCCCGGCGCCGGAGCCTTCCGGGCCCGGCCGCACCCCGCGCAGACACCCGCCGGCGACACCTCCTGGCAGGAGGTCGCGCTGAGCGCCGACAGTGCCGCGGACCTCGTGCCGCGCACGGTGGACGCCTCCGGTGTCACGGTCTCGCTGGCCGCGCCGGCCCCCGGCGTGCTGGAGTTCAACGGCGGCTATCTGCACCCCTCGCTCCAGCCGGAGCGGGCCATGGCGGCGGCCCTGGCCCGGGCCGGCCGGCGGCCCGGCGCCTGGGCGCGGCCGCCGCTGGAGGGGCTGCCGGAACTGCGGGAGTGGTTCGCGCGCTCAATCGGCGGGGCCGTCACGGCGGCCGAGGTGCTGATCGCGGCGGGCGGCCAGTCCGCGCTGGCCACCGCCCTGCGCGCGCTCGCCCCGCCCGGCGCCCCGGTGCTCGTGGAGTCGCCCACCTACCCGGGCATGCTGGCCCTCGCCCGCGCGGCCGGCCTGCGGCCCGTCCCGGTGCCCGTGGACCCCGACGGGGTGCGGCCCGGCCTGCTGGCGGACGCCTTCCGGGCCACCGGTGCCCGGGTCTTCGTCTGCCAGCCGCTGTTCCAGAACCCGACCGGCGCCGTGCTGGCTCCCGACCGGCGGGGCGAGGTGCTGCGCATCGCCCGCGAGGCCGGCGCGTTCGTCGTCGAGGACGACTTCGTCCGCCGGCTCGTGCACGCCGACGCCGGACCGCTGCCCCGCCCGCTGGCCGCCGACGACCCGGACGGCGTGGTCGTGCACGTCGGCTCGCTGACCAAGGCGACCTCGCCCAGCTTCCGGGTGAGCGCGCTCGCCGCACACGGACCGGTGCTCGAACGCCTGCGCGCCATCCAGGTCGTGGACACCTTCTTCGTTCCCCGGCCGTTGCAGGAGGCCGCCCTGGAACTCGTCGGGTCCCCGGCCTGGCCCCGCCATCTGCGCGCGCTCTCCGCCGAGCTGAAGACCCGGCGCGACGCCATGACCGGCGCGCTCGCCCGGCAGCTGCCCGAACTCGCCCTGCCGCACATCCCCTGTGGCGGCTACCACCTGTGGCTGCGCCTGCCCGAGGGCGCCGACGAGTCCGCCCTGGCCGTGGCGGCCCTGCGCGCCGGCGTCGCCCTCACCCCCGGCCGTCCCTACTTCAGCGCCGAACCCCCCGGCGCCCACCTGCGCCTGAGCTTCGCGGCGGTGGCCGGAACGGGAGAGATCATGGAAGGCGTACGACGGCTGCGGGCGGCCTGTGACGAGGTGCGAAACGGGGTCGTGCCGGACCGGGTGGACCTGTGAGGATCATCGTATGAGCGATATACCTGACCTTCCCGAGGGGTACGAGTTCTCCGCCGACTCCGACCGCGTGGACGTCGACCGTGTCCACGGCTGGCTGTCGGCCGACGCGTACTGGGCGATCGGGCGGCCGCGTGAGCAGCACGAGCGGGCGATGGCGTCCTCGCTGAACTTCGGGGTCTATGCGACGGCGACGGGGGAGCAGGTGGCGTTCGCCCGCGTGGTCACCGACCAGGCGCTGTTCGCCTGGCTCGCCGATGTGTACGTCGACCCGTCGGTGCGCGGCATGGGCATCGGCACGGCGTTCGTCGGGCGTATCCGCGACCACTTGGCGCCCTGGGGGCTGCGCCGGCTGATGCTGGCGACGGAGGACGCGCACGAGGTCTACCGGAAGTTGGGCTTCCGGCCGCTGGACCGTCCCGGGCAGTGGATGATCCACAGCTTCGGTCAAGCGGGCGCCAACTGATCAGAGGTCCCTGGTAACTCCCAGGTAACACCTCTTGACCTGCTCTCCGCGGCGGCTCACCATCACCGCATGCCACTGAGGGTGACGTTCGTCGCCGCGGCGCGCAGTGCCCCGCTGCTCGCCGAGCGCTTCGAGGACGACCGGCCGCTGGACCAGGCGGGCTGGGACGAGGTGCAGCGCGTCGCCGGGGAACTGGTCCCGCTCGCGGCGGCCGAGCTGCGCTACTGCTCGCCGACGCCGCGCAGCCGGGCCACGGGCGACGCCCTGGGGTACGCCCCGCTGGTGCAGCCGGCGCTCCGCGACTGCGGCATGGGCCGCTGGCGCGGGCTGACGCTGGGCGAGGCGATGGCCCGGGAGCCGCAGGCGGTGGACGCCTGGCTGGCCGACCCGCGGTCCACCCCGCACGGCGGCGAGTCGCTGCTGGCGTTCATCTCGCGGGTCGGGGGCTGGCTGGACACCCGGCCGGCGGACGACGGCGGCCGGATCGTCGCGGTGGCCGAGCCCTCCGTGATCCGCGCGGCCCTGGTCTATGCGCTCAAGGCGCCTCCCACGACCTACTGGAACATCGACGTCCGCCCGCTCTCCTCGACCACGGTCACCGGCCGCTCGGGCCGCTGGAACCTCCGCCTCGAGGGGGCCGGCGCTCAGCCCTCGCGCACGTAGTCGGTGGTCAGGACCAGGTCCTTCGCCGGGCCGCCGACCCGCCACACCGTGCGCCAGTGGTCGGCGTCGCGGACGGTGAACTCGCCCCGGTAGAGGTCCGCCGCGCACGGGTGGTCGGCGACGTACCGGCCCGCGGTCAGGTCCAGCTCGTGGAAGGGCCGCCCGTCCGCGAACCGCACGTCCGCGCTGCCCGCCGTGGGCCCCGGCAGGAACCGCAGTGTCCGCGTGGCCGGCCGCGTCACGCCCTGCCAGGTGAAAGTGCCGGACTCCTCGTACAGCAGCCCGCCGTCCGGCAGCGCGCGGAAGACGGTCACGCCGGTGAAGTGCCCGTGGTCCCCGCCGGCGAGATCCCGCACGCTGCGCTCGACGCGCCAGCGGCCGGCCAGATGTGCCAACAGGTCCGGTACCGGCCAGTACTCGTCCATCACCGCGCCTTCCGCCGTGGGTTCCGGCTATCGTCCCGGTTCCGTCCGTGGGCCTGGTTCCGTCCGTGGGCCTGGTTCCGGCCATGGCCGGGGCCCGGCCGTGAGCCCGGTTCCGGCCGCGGGTCCGGTTCCGGCCGTGGGCCCGGGCCCGACTATCGTCCCGGGGCCGGCCATCGTCCCGGGTCCGGCCGCGGGCCCGGATCGGGCCATCGGGCCGTCATGCCGGGTCCCCTCAAGGCCGAGCGTGCCGCGTGCTCACACCCCGAAATACTTCTGCGCCGCCCGGACGCCGTCCACCAGTGCGTCCACCTCCGCCGGCGTGTTGTAGACGTAGAAGCTCGCCCGGGTCGTCGCCGGGATGCCGTACCGCTTGACGATCGGCCGCGCGCAGTGGTGGCCGACGCGGACGGCGATGCCCCGCTCGTCCAGGACCTGGCCGACGTCGTGCGGGTGGATGCCGTCGACCGTGAAGGAGACGGCCGAGCCGCGGCCGGTGAGGCCGGCGGGGCCGACCACCCGGACCCCGGGCACCTCGGCGAGCAGCTCCAGCGCGCGGGCGGTGAGCGTGTCCTCGTACGCCGCCACCTCGGCCATGCCCAGCCGCTCCAGGTACTCCACCGCCGCCGCGAGGCCCACCGCCTGCGCGGTCATCGGCACGCCCGCCTCGAAGCGCTGCGGCGGCGGCAGGAAGGTGGTGCGGTCCATCTCCACGATCTCGATCATCGAGCCGCCGGTGAGGAACGGCGGCAGGCCGGCGAGCAGCTCCGCGCGGCCCCACAGGACACCGATGCCGCTGGGGCCGAGCATCTTGTGCCCGGAGAAGGCGAGGAAGTCCGCACCCAGCTCCCGCACGTCGACCGGGCGGTGCGGCACGGACTGGGCGCCGTCCACGACCACCAGCGCGCCACAGGCGTGGGCCCGGTCGGCGAGTTCCCGGACCGGGTTGAGCGTGCCGAGGACGTTGGACTGGTGGGTGAGGGCGAGCACCTTGGTGCGCTCGTCCAGCAGTTCGTCCACCCGGGAGAGGTCGAGCCGGCCCTCGTCGGTGAGGCCGAACCAGTCCAGCGTGGCGCCGGTCCGCCGGGCGAGCTGCTGCCAGGGGACCAGGTTCGCGTGGTGCTCCATCTCCGTCACCACGATCCGGTCGCCGGGGCCCAGCCGGCCGGCGTCGCCCAGCGCGTAGGCGACGAGGTTGATGCCCTCGGTGGTGTTCTTGGTGAAGACCACCTCGTCGTCGGCCGCGCCGATGAACCGGGCGACCGTGTGCCGGGCGTCCTCGTACGCCTCCGTCGCCTCGCCCGCCAGCTGGTGCGCCCCGCGGTGCACGGCCGCGTTGCGCGTGAGGTAGAAGTCCCGCTCGGCGTCCAGGACCTGGAGGGGCTTCTGGGTGGTCGCCCCGGAGTCCAGGTACACGAGCGGGGCGCCGCTCGCCGTCGTCCGCTCCAGGATCGGGAAGTCCTTGCGCAGCGCGTCCACGTCGAAGCCCACGACGGCTCACCTCTCACGGTTTCGTACTCGATTCTCCGTTAGGCACGGTAAGCCCTCCTCACGGAGAACTGCAAGAATTGGCATGAGAACCGGCTATGATGGGAGCCGTGGATCACGAGGCCCCCGTCTATCTGCACCAGCTCCCGGTCCCCGGCGAGGACCGGTACGCCTCGCTCGCGCTGGTCAACACCCGGTTCACCGTCAGTCACGGCCTGGTCGACCTCCTGGACGACACCGAGGCCGCGCATCTGTGGCTCGTCCGGCACGAGTTGCTGCCCGACCGGGTCGCCCTGAACGGCAGGCAGTCCGGCCGGCTGCGCGCGCTCCGCGAGGCGCTGCGCGCCCTCTTCGCGGCCCGGGCCGGCGGAGCGCAGCCGCCCGCCGACGCGCTCGACACCATCAACGTCACGCTCGCCGCAGCCCCCGCCACGCCCCGGCTGGCCTGGACCGCCGACGGCCCCCGCCGCGCCGACGTCCCCGACCCGGGCAACCCGGCCGCCGCCGCACTCTCGCTGCTCGCCGAGGACGCCGCCGACCTGCTCACCGGCACCGAGGCGGACCAGCTCACCGAGTGCGCGGCGCAGGGCTGCGCCCGCTGGTTCCTGCGCTCCCACGGCGCCCGCCGCTGGTGCACGACCAAGTGCGGCAACCGGGTCCGGGCCGCCCGCGCGTACGCGGCCCGCAAGGCCGGTTCACCTTGAGCACATCTCCCGGAAATCCAAAGTTCTCCGGGAGGTCATGAAATTCACGCGGTGTTTCCCGTATTCGGAAGAAGTCGCCTCACTTCCGGGTGAGCGCACAACCAACCGGAATCACGCTCCGTCTAAGTCGGCGAATCAATGGGGCACACATTCTGTGAGGACCGCCGAAAATGCACCGCAGTACTCAGCCCGGCGAAAGCGGCATTGCACCCGGGAACGCGCGACGACACCCCGACAGGGCCGGGGTGTGAAATCGATGCCCCGGCCGGGGCAGGCCGCCGCCCTGCTGGCCGCGGCCGCCGCCGTCGCCGCCTTCTGCGCCGGTGACGTACTGGCCCGCAGCTACCCCTTCGGCCCCCGCACCCGCAGCGTCAGCGACCTGGGCAACCAGTACGTGCCCTTCCACGCCCACCTGAGGGACCTGCTGCACGGCAGGGCCGACGGCGGCCTTCTCGTCAACTGGCAGTCCGGATACGGCTCCAGCTTCCTGCCCGACCTCGGCACCTACCTCGGCAGCCCGTTCGCCCTGCTGGTAGCCCTCTTCCCGCGCGACGAGATCGACCTCGCGGTGTACGTGATCACCGCCCTGAAGATCGCCTGTGCCGCCGCGGCCATGGCCTGGCTGCTGCTCACCCTGCGGCCCGGCCGCTGGTGGGCGGCGGGCCTGCTCGGCGCCTCGTACGCGCTGTGCGGCTGGACCGTCGCCGACGCCGACTACAACCCGATGTGGCTCGACGGCCTCATCGCCCTGCCGCTGCTCTGCCTGGTCGGTGAATGGGCGCACACCGGACGCCGGCGGCTGCTCGGCGTCCTGATCGTCGCCCTCGCCTGGACCGCCAACTTCTACACCGCCTACATGGCCACCCTCGGCGCCGCCCTGGTCCTGCTGCTGCGCCTCCTGCTCGACCGTCCGCCGCCGCGCCGGGCCCTCGCCACGGCCGGCCGCGCCGCGCTCACCACGGCCCTCGGTGTGGGCCTCGCCGCCCCGCTCGTCACGGTCGTCTACTTCGGCACCGGACACGCCCACCCGGGCCGGGAGCGCCGGTTCGGCCCCGTCCCGACCGAGGACGTCCTGGCCAGACTGCTGCCGACGACGTACGGCTTCGGCTCCCCGGCCCTCTACGTCGGCATCACCGCCCTGCTGCTCGCCCTCGCCCTGCCCTTCCACCGGGCGGTCCCCGGCCGGGTCCGCGCGGGCTGGACGGCCCTGGTGCTCGCCGTGGCCCTGTCCCTCCAGTGGGCCCCGAC
This sequence comes from Streptomyces sp. NPDC027663, assembly GCF_055566415.1. Taxonomy (NCBI): domain Bacteria; kingdom Bacillati; phylum Actinomycetota; class Actinomycetes; order Kitasatosporales; family Streptomycetaceae; genus Streptomyces; species Streptomyces sp. NPDC027663. The sequence goes on from NZ_JBVHSK010000005.1 coordinate 255,926, forward strand.
CCATCTGCTCTGGCACGCCTTCGCCACCCCGCAGGGCAGCACCTACCGGCAGACGTTCGTCCTGTGCGGGCTGCTCGTCATCGCCGCCTGGCAGGCACTGTCCCACGGCCCGCCCGACCGCCGGGCCCTCGGTGCCGCGACCGCACTGCTCGCCCTGATCACGGCCGTCGCCGGCCGCAGCGGCCTGGTGCGGATCTTCACCTGGCCGGTGCTGCTGCTCGCCGTCGCCTGCGCCGTGGGCGGGCTCGTCCTCCTGGCCCGCTCCGGGCAGCGCGGCCGGCTCGCCGGGCTGGCCGTCGTACTCCTGCTGGGCGCGCAGATCGGGGAGAGCGCCGCCACCTCCGCCGTCGCCACCCGGCTGCGCCTCGGCCACCTGGACGACTACGCGCCCTGGGGCGAACGGCAGGACCGGCAGGCCGCCTTGATCGCCGAGGCGGACGGCTGGCCGCGGTACCGCACCGACCCCGGCCGCGAGCAGACCGTGGGCAACGACCCGATGCTGGTGGGCGGTCAGGGCGCCCAGTACTACAGCAGCCTGACCTCCGACGTCCTCAGCCGCACCCTCACCGCGCTCGGCGACGGGTGGACCTCGCGCGGGCGGAGCGTGCAGAGCCTGGACAACGCCGTCACCGACGTCGTCTTCTCCGTCGGCGCGCGGGTGCACTCACCGCCCGACCCGCACCAGAAACACGTGCCGCCGGCCGAGACCCCGGCGACCCTGACCCGGCGGGACGTCCCGCCCCTGGTGACGGTGCGGCCAGCCCCGGACCCCCGGCCCTTCGGCCCGTCGCCCTACCGCAACCAGGAGATCCTGCTGGGCAGCCGCGTCTACACCGTGCCCCGGATCGCCGTGCAGGACGACACCGGGAAGCCGGTCCCCTCGCGCCGGGTCGGCTCGGGGAAGGCCCTGACCGGGCCGGCGATCACCGCCCGCTGCCCGGCCGGGACCCAGGTGTACCTGTGGGCCCCGCACTACGCCGGCACCGCCCGGCTCGCCGGCGGCGGCGCCGGCGCGATCTTCCGGTTCGAGCACCCGCGCAACCGTGCCGCCATGGCACCGCTCGGCACGGCCCCCGCCTCCGGCCGGCTGCGGATCCGGCTGACCCCCAAGCTGCCCGGCCGGATCCCGCCCGGCGCGATCGGCTGCCTCGACACCGCCCGGCTGCGCACCGCCGCCGCGCACCTCAAGTCCGGCGGGGCCACGCACGTCAGCGTCTCCGACGGCACCGTGCGGGCCGAACTGCCCGCCGGCAGCACCGGCATCGCCGTCGTCGCCATGCCCCGGATCGCCGGCTGGCGGTGCGCGACCGGCGACGGCCCGGCCCGGCCCGCGGGGGAGTACCACGGCCTGGTCTCCGTCCCCCTCCACGGCACGCCGACCACCCTGACCTGCACCTTCCACCCACCCGGCCTGCGGCTGGGCACGACCGTCGGGGCCGCCTCGCTGCTCACCCTCGTCCTGCTCACCGCCCTCACCGCCGTCCGTCGCCGGCGCGCCCCGGCGCCGCCCACGACCACGTCACCGCGCGAGCGCGTGACCACCGCTCTCTGACCGCGCCCAGGGGGGACCCGCCATGCTGATATCCATCGTCGCGCCCTGCTACAACGAGGAAGACGTCCTCGCCCGCTTCCACGACGAGATCCAGAAGGTCGCCGAGGAACTGCTGCCCCTCGGCCACGACATGGAGTTCGTCTACGTGGACGACGGCAGCCGGGACCGCACGCTCGCCGTCCTGAAGCACCTCGCGGACCGCGACGCCCGGGTGCGCTACGTCTCCTTCAGCCGCAACTTCGGCAAGGAGGCGGCCCTGCTCGCCGGCCTGCGCAACGCCTCCGGCGACTCGGTGATCGTCATGGACGCCGACCTGCAGCACCCGCCGCACCTGGTCAAGCGCATGGTGGAACTGCGCGAACAGGGCCACGAACAGGTCATCGCCAAGCGCACCCGCACCGGTGACCGGCTCACCCGGACCCTCACCGCGCGGCTGTACTACCGGCTCGTCAACCGCCTGGTCGACGTCGAACTCGCGGACGGCGTCGGGGACTTCCGCCTCCTGTCGCGTCGGGTGGTGGACGCGGTGCTGGGCCTCACCGAGTACAACCGCTTCTCCAAGGGCCTGTTCGCCTGGGTGGGCTTCCCGAGCGTCACCTTCGAGTACCGGAACGTCGCCCGCGAGGCAGGCCGCAGCTCCTGGAACCTGCGCGGGCTGCTCAACTACGGCCTCGACGGCCTGCTCTCCTTCAACAACCGCCCGCTGCGCGCCGCGCTCTGGCTCGGCATGGGCCTGCTGCTGTGCGCGGGCCTGTACACCGCCTGGATCGTGGGCGCGGCGCTCGTCAACGGCGTCCAGACACCCGGCTATGTGACCATCATCACCGCCGTGACCGCCCTCGCGGGCGTTCAGATGGTCATGCTGGGAGTCATCGGGGAGTACACCGGCCGCATCTACTACGAGGTGAAGGGGCGCCCGCACTTCCTGGTGAAGGCGACCAATGTGGAACGGACGAAAGATCTCATCCCCTGATGCGGCAGATTCTCACCTTCGGCGCGGTCGGTGTCGTCAACACGGCGGCCTACTACTTTCTTTACCTGCTTTTTCTGACCGCTTTCCCTTATCTGGCCGCACATGTTGTGGCATTCGCGCTCAGCATGGTCGGTTCCTTTTTCCTGAACGCGCGCTTCACCTACCGGACGCGGCCCACCTGGCGTAAATTCCTGCTGTTCCCGCTGACGAACGTCACCAATTTTTTGATCACCACCGCGGGTGTGTACGTGATCGTGGACGTCCTGCACGCCGGCAGTCGCTTCGCCCCGCTGCTCGCCTCGGCGGCGGCCATCCCGGTCACCTTCGTCGTCTCGCGCCGGGTCATGCTCCCCGGTGCCGAGGGCAAGTCGATTGCATAAACGTGCAGCGATACGTATAGTCATGCCATCCAGAGGAGGATGGACATGGCAGTACGTGCGGCGGTGGCCGGAGCGAGCGGATACGCGGGCGGAGAACTCCTGCGTCTGCTCCTCGCACACCCCGAGGTCGAGATCGGCGCCCTGACCGGACACTCCAACGCCGGCCAGCGGCTCGGCGCGCTGCAGCCGCATCTGCTGCCGCTGGCCGACCGCGTCCTCGACGAGACCACGCCCGAGGTGCTCGCCGGGCAGGGCCGTCGGCATGACGTCGTCTTCCTGGCGCTGCCGCACGGGCAGTCCGCCGCCGTCGCCGAGCAGCTCGGCCCGGACGTCCTCGTGGTCGACATGGGCGCCGACTTCCGGCTGAAGGACCCGGCCGACTGGGAGACGTTCTACGGCTCCCCGCACGCCGGCACCTGGCCCTACGGCCTCCCCGAACTTCCGGGTGCCCGCGCCGCGCTGGAGGGGTCCAAGCGCATCGCGGTGCCCGGTTGCTACCCGACCGCCGTCTCCCTCGCCCTGTACCCGGCGTACGCGGCGGGACTCGCCGAGCCCGAGGCGGTGATCGTCGCCGCGTCCGGCACCTCCGGCGCGGGCAAGGCGCCCAAGCCGCACCTGCTCGGCAGCGAGGTCATGGGCTCCATGTCGCCGTACGGCGTCGGCGGCGGCCACCGGCACACCCCCGAGATGATCCAGAACCTCAGCGGGGCGGCGGGGGAGCGGGTCTCGGTCTCCTTCACGCCGACCCTGGCCCCGATGCCGCGCGGGATCCTGGCCACGTGCAGTGCGTCCGCCGTCGCGGGGGTGACGGCCGAGTCCGTCCGCGCCGCGTACGAGAAGGCCTACGCCGACGAACCCTTCGTCCATCTGCTTCCCGAGGGCCAGTGGCCGGCGACGGCGTCCGTCCACGGTTCCAACGCCGTTCAGGTGCAGGTCGCGTACGACGCCGCCGTAGGCCGCATCATCGCGATCAGCGCCATCGACAACCTGACCAAGGGCACCGCGGGCGGTGCCGTCCAGAGCATGAACATCGCCCTGGGTCTTCCCGAGACCACCGGGCTTTCCACGATCGGAGTCGCACCGTGAGCGACGCGCGTGCAGCCGTCGGGCCGCAGACGACGATGGCCGCACCGCTGCGCTGCAGGGGCGGCCATGACATCAGCCGCTACCGCGGCGGGGCGAACAAGGAGATGCAGTGAGCGTCACGGCAGCCAAGGGGTTCACGGCGGCGGGCATCGCCGCCGGGATCAAGGAGAACGGCAACCCCGACCTGGCCCTCGTGGTCAACAACGGGCCCCGCCGTGCCGCCGCGGGCGTCTTCACCGCCAACCGTGTGAAGGCCGCGCCGGTGCTCTGGTCCGAGCAGGTCCTCAAGAGCGGCCAGGTCTCGGCCGTCGTCCTCAACTCCGGCGGCGCCAACGCCTGCACCGGGCCCCAGGGCTTCCAGGACACCCACGCCACCGCCGAGAAGGCAGCCGAGGTGCTCGGCCGGGGCGCCATCGAGGTCGCCGTCTGCTCCACCGGCCTCATCGGCGTCCTGCTGCCCATGGACAAGCTCCTGCCCGGCGTCGAGACGGCCGCCGCCCAGCTGTCCGAGCACGGCGGCGAGAAGGCGGCCATCGCCATCAAGACCACCGACACCGTCCACAAGACGTCCGTCGTGACCTGCGGGTCCCCCGGGACGGAGTCCGGGGGAGGCTGGACGGTCGGCGGCATGGCCAAGGGCGCCGGCATGCTCGCCCCCGGCCTCGCCACCATGCTCGTCGTCCTCACCACCGACGCCGACCTCGACAGCGAGACCCTGGACAAGGCCCTGCGCGCCGCCACCAGGGTCACTTTCGACCGCGTCGACTCGGACGGCTGCATGTCCACCAACGACACCGTGCTGCTGCTCGCCTCCGGCTCCTCGGGCATCACCCCGGACCACGAGGAGTTCACCGCGGCCGTGACACAGGTCTGCGACGACCTCGGCCGGCAGCTCATCGGCGACGCCGAGGGCGCCAGCAAGGACATCAAGGTCGAGGTGATCAACGCGGCGAGCGAGGAGGACGCCGTCGAGGTGGGCCGCTCCATCGCCCGCAACAACCTCCTCAAGTGCGCGATCCACGGCGAGGACCCCAACTGGGGCCGGGTCCTGTCCGCCATCGGCACCACGAAGGCCGCCTTCGAGCCGGACCAGCTCAACGTCGCCATCAACGGCGTCTGGGTCTGCAAGAACGGTTCCGTGGGCGAGGACCGCGAGCTGGTCGACATGCGCTACCGCGAGGTCCACATCGTCGCCGACCTCGCCGCGGGCGCCGAGACCGCCACCATCTGGACCAACGACCTGACCGCCGACTACGTCCACGAGAACAGCGCCTACTCGTCATGAGCACTCGCAAGCACACGGCCCTGCCCAAAGCCCAGATCCTCATCGAGGCGCTGCCCTGGCTGACCCGGCACCACGGCAAGACCGTCGTCATCAAGTTCGGCGGCAACGCCATGGTGAACGAGGAGCTGAAGGCCGCCTTCGCGCAGGACGTCGTCTTCCTGCGGCACGCCGGCCTCAAGCCGGTCGTCGTGCACGGCGGCGGCCCGCAGATCAGCGCCGCCCTCGACCGGCACGGCATCGTCAGCGAGTTCAAGGCGGGCCTGCGCGTCACCACCGAGGACGCCATGGACGTCGTACGGATGGTGCTGGCCGGACAGGTGCAGCGCGAGCTGGTCGGCCTGCTCAACCAGCACGGCCCGCTCGCCGTCGGCCTCACCGGCGAGGACGCGCACACCATCTCCGCCACCCGGCACACCCCCGAGATCGACGGCGAGCTGGTCGACATCGGGCGGGTGGGCGAGATCACCGACATCGACACCGGTGCCATCGAGGCGCTGCTCGCCGACGGCCGTATCCCGGTCGTCTCCTCGATCGCCCGCTCCCAGGACGACGGACATGTCTACAACGTCAATGCTGATACGGCGGCTGCGGCACTCGCTGCGGCACTGGGCGCCGAAACCCTCATGGTCCTCACCGACGTCGAGGGCCTCTACGAGGACTGGCCGCACTCCGACGAGGTGATCAGCCGCCTCACAGCGTCCCAGCTGGAGAAACTGCTGCCCGAACTGTCCTCCGGCATGGTGCCGAAGATGGAGGGATGCCTGCACGCCGTGCGCAACGGCGTGCGGACCGCCCGCGTCATCGACGGCCGGGTCCAGCACTCGATCCTGCTGGAGATCTTCACCGACGAAGGCATCGGCACGATGGTCGTGCCCGACGAGCACGAGGGGGAGTCATGAGCAACCAGGAACTGACCGCGCGGTGGCAGGGCGCGCTCATGAACAACTACGGCACCCCGCGCCTGCCCCTCGTCCGCGGCGAGGGTGTGAAGGTCTGGGACGCCGAGGGCCGCGCGTACCTCGACTTCGTCGGCGGCATCGCCACCAACGCGCTCGGCCACGCCCACCCCGCGATCGTGGCGGCCGTGAACCGGCAGATCGCCTCCCTCGGCCACATCTCCAACTTCTTCATGGCCGAGCCCACCGTCGCCCTCGCCGAACGGCTGCTGCAGCTCTTCGGCCGGGAGGGCCGGGTCTTCTTCTGCAACTCCGGCGCCGAGGCCAACGAGGCCGCCTTCAAGATGGGCCGGCTCACCGGGCGCTCCCACATGGTCGCCACCGGCGGCGCCTTCCACGGCCGGACGATGGGCGCCCTCGCGCTCACCGGCCAGCCCGCGAAGCAGGAACCCTTCCAGCCGCTGCCCGGCGAGGTCACCCATGTCCCCTACGGCGACGCCCAGGCGCTGGCCGCCGCGGTCACCGAGGAGACGGCCCTGGTGATCATCGAGCCGGTCCAGGGTGAGAACGGCGTCGTCGTACCGCCGGCCGGCTACCTCAAGGCGGCCCGCGCGATCACCGCGGCCACCGGCGCGCTGCTGGTCCTGGACGAGGTGCAGACCGGCATCGGCCGGACCGGCACCTGGTTCGAGTTCCAGGCCCACGAGGGCGTGCTCCCCGACGTCGTCACGCTCGCCAAGCAGCTGGGCGGCGGCCTGCCGCTCGGCGCGACCGTGGCCTTCGGCCGGGCCGCCGAACTGCTCCAGCCCGGCCACCACGGGACGACCTTCGGCGGCAACCCCGTCGCCTGCGCCGCCGGACTCGCCGTGCTCGACACCATCGCCGAGGAGGGCCTGCTGGAGAACGTCAAGCGGCAGGGCGAGAGGTTGCGGGAGGGAATCGAGGGCCTGAACCACCCGCTGATCGACCATGTCCGGGGCGCGGGCCTGCTCCTGGGTATCGTGCTCACCGGGCCGCGCGCGCCGCAGGTGCAGCAGGCGGCCCAGGAGGCCGGGTTCCTGGTGAACGCGCCCGCCCCGGACGTCGTACGGCTCATGCCGCCGCTGAATCTGCGCGACGACGAGGCGGGAGCGCTGCTCCAGGCGCTGCCCGGCATTCTCGACGCAGCGAACGCCGAAGACGGCGAAGACGGGGACGGACGATCCGGGGAATGAGACGACGATGAGCCAGGCGCAGGACCACGAGCAGGCGGCGGGCGCCGGGCCCGCCGTGCCGCAGACCCGCACCGCACGGCACCGCCGGATCGTGGACATCCTCAACCGGCAGCCGGTGCGGTCACAGAGCCAGCTGGCGAAGCTGCTCGCCGACGACGGGCTGAGCGTCACGCAGGCGACGCTGTCGCGGGACCTCGACGAGCTGAACGCGGTGAAGATCCGCAACAACGACGGCGACCTGATCTACGCGGTGCCGAGCGAGGGCGGATTCCGTACGCCCCGCGCGCCGCTGGGCGAGTCGGCGAAGGAGGAGCGGATGCGGCGCCTCTCCCAGGAGCTGCTGATCTCCGCCGAAGCCTCGGCCAACCTCGTGGTCCTGCGCACTCCGCCGGGTGCGGCCCAGTTCCTGGCCTCGGCCATCGACCAGGCTGAACTCCACGACATCCTGGGCACCATCGCCGGCGACGACACGCTCCTGCTGATCAGCCGGAAGCCGACCGGCGGTCAGGCCCTGGCGGACCACCTGCTGCGACTGGCGCAGAACGGGCACTGACGTGCACGGGGGGCCCGCCCGCCTCGGGCGGGCCTCAGCCCAGACGGGCCGCGAGGCCCCCGGTGCACCGCACCTCGTCGCCCGCGGTGATCAGCAGGCCTTCCACGTCCGGCAGCGAGTCCAGCCATGCCAGCCCCGCCCGCGAGCCCATCGCGAACGCCGCCGTGGCCCAGCAGTCCGCCCAGGTCAGCTGGGGTGCCACCACCGTCACCGCGACCAGGTCGGTGACCGCCGGCCGGCCCGTACGCGGATCCACGATGTGTGCCCCGCGCTCCGCCGTACCGGACGTCGCCACCGCCAGCTCCGCCACGCCGGCCGCCGAGATCACCGCCGCCAGCCCGCCCGGCCGGAGCGGATCGGCGATGCCCACCCGCCACGACCGCTGCGGTTCCGGCACACCGAGCATCTGGACGTCCCCGCCCCCGTTGACGCTGACCCCGGACACCCCGTCGACCCCTGCCAGCAGCCGTGCCGCCCGCTCGGCCGCCCAGCCCTTGACGATGCCGGTGGGGTCCAGCGAGCCCTGGTAGCGCGTGCTGAACCAGCCCTCGCTCACCCGCTCCGCCTCGGCGGCCAGCTCCAGCACCTCGGCCATCTCCGGAACGCACCCCGCCACGCTCAGCTCCCCCCGGGCCAGCCGGGACACCTCGCTGTCCTCGCGGTAGGTGCTGAAGACGGCGTCTGCCTCGCGCAGCCCCCCGACGGCCTGCGCGAGTGCCTCGTGCACCGCGGCCGGTTCCCCGCCGCGGACGTCGAAGGAGAACACGGTACCCATGACCTGCTCCGCATGACGCACCGCGGCGGGCGTCCGCGCCGGTCCGGCCTCGGCCACCGTGTCAGCCACCGGCCTGGTCCAGGGCCGACTGCAGGGATTTCGTGTAGCCCTCGCTGGTGTAGGTGGCTCCGGACACGGCGTCGATGTCGGCGTTCCCGGCCGCGACGGCTTCCTGGTTGAGCTTGGGGACGGCGAGCTGGGTCTTCTGGTCGCTGACGCCGCCCTTGGGTGCCTGGACCGCCTCCGCCTTGGTGATCTTCCCGTCGCTCACCGTGATCCGCACCTGGACCGGCCCGTACTGCGTCTGCGCCGCCTTCCCGGTGACCGTACGGGCCTGGGCCGAGCCCGAGGACGAACCCGAGGACGCCGGCTTCATCTTGTCCAGGGCCGACTGCAGGGACTTCGTGTAGCCCTCGCTGGTGTAGGTGGCTCCGGACACGGCGTCGATGTCGGCGTTCCCGGCCGTGACCGCTTCCTGGTTGAGCTTGGGGACGGCGAGCTGGGTCTTCTGGTCGCTGACGCCGCCCTTGGGTGCCTGGACCGCCTCCGCCTTGGTGATCTTCCCGTTGCTCACCGTGATCCGCACCTGGACCGGCCCGTACTGCGTCTGCGCCGCGTCCCCGGTCACCGTGCCGGAGCCGGCCGCGGCCTGCGCACCGCCCTGGGGCGAGTCCTGCGGCCCCGCCGTCTGCTGCGGGGCCGCGCCCGCCGCCGACGCGGCGGCCGGATCCGACGCGGGCTTCAGCGACAGCAGCAGCACGACTCCGGACACGGTCGCGGCCGTGGCCAGGACGACCCGCCGAACGGGGTGGCTCTTCCTCATCGCTTCGCAGCTCCGCTCACATCTCGAACGACTCGTGGTGGATACGGCGGGCGGGCACGCCCGCGCCCCGCAGTGCCTCGTACACCGACTGCGCGAACCCGGGCGGGCCGCACATGAAGACGTCGTGCGTCTCGATGTCGGGGATCTTGCGCTGGAGGTTCTCCGCGGAGATGTCGGGCCGCTCGCCCTCCGGGCTGTTCACCGCGTACATCAGCCGGGCGTCCCGCTCCTTGGCGATCGCGGCCAGTTCGTCCCAGAGCGCCAGGTCGTTGGTGGTGTTGGCCCGGTAGAGGAGGGTGATGTCACCGGCCGCCCCCGGCAGCGTCTCGAACAGCGCCCGCATGGGGGTGATACCGACCCCGCCGGCGACCAGCAGCACCTTGCCGCGGCTGCGGCGCTGGGCGGTGAGCGCGCCGTACGGGCCCTCCGCCCACACCTTCGTGCCGGGCGTCAGCTCCCGCAGCCGGGCACTGTGGTCGCCGATCGCCTTCACCGTGATCCGCAGCATGTCGGGGCGCGGGGCGGCCGAGAGGGAGTACGGGTGGGAGCTGAAGCGCATTCCGGGGGCGAGGAACCGCCAGCGGAAGAACTGGCCGGCCTCCGCGCCCATCCGGTGCAGCCTCTGCCCGCCGATCAGTACGGACACGATGCCCGGCGTCTCCTCGATGACCGCCTCGACCCGCATCCGGTGCCGGAGGTTCAGCCGGATCGGGGTGAGGATCCGGTACCAGACCACCAGCGCGGTGACCACGCCGTACAGCCCGTACCAGAAGGTCTTGGCCGCCGGCTCGACCGCGAAGTCGTTGCCGGTGCTGATCTGGTGCCAGAACGTCAGGAACACCGCCGCGTAGGTCAGCAGGTGGACGTGGTACCAGGCGTCGTACGGCAGCCGGCGGCGGATCCCGCCGGCCGACGTCAGCCCGATCAGCACGAACAGGCCGGTGCCGATGGCCGCCTTGCCCATGTCCGGCAGCTGGTCGATGGAGTCCATGGTCTGCTGGACGATGTCGCCGAGCGACTTGCCCGCCTGGAGCGCGTACCCCCACATGGTGAGGAAGACGTGCGCGACGATCAGGCTGAGCGTGTACCTGCCGCTCATCGCGTGCCAGCGGGCCACCCGGTCCGAGCCGACCCGCCGTTCCAGGGCCGGGACGCGTGCCATCTGCAGCACGACCAGCGCCATCAGATAGCCGGCCAGCAGGCCGGTGATCCGGCCCGCGTTGAGGATCCGGCTGGTGTTGTCCGCGATGGACGGCGTGTTGTGCCACCAGAGCCACAGCACGGCCGCCGCACCCGCCCAGACGGCGATCAGCAGCGGAACGGCCGGGGAGCGGCGCGGGCGGATGCGGCGCATCGTCTGTCGGCGGGCGGCACGTCCGCCTGCGAGCGTGGTGGTCACGGTTCCTCCGTGGGGACTTGACCCTTGGCCCACAGATACGTGCCGCACGCGCCGAGTGTTCAGAGGCCGGACGGGTCCCGCGAGAACGGCCGGGCACACCGCCCCAGGGCGGCGTGCGGGTCAGTACCGGTTGACCGCCGTCGCTCCGTCCGCCGTCCCGATGGCGATGTGAGGCTTCTTCCCGGGATCCGCCCACTGCAGGATCCGCTGCATGGCCTCCTCCGGCACGGACACACAACCGGCCGTCGCCGCGCCCCCGTTGACGTGCAGGAAGATCCCGGCGCCCCGCCCGCGCACCGGGCGGTCGTAGTTGAACCCGATCACTAGCCCGTACGCGTACTGCGTCGGGTAGGTGACCAGATGCTCGGACTCGGCGGCGCGGCAGTCGGCCGGCAGGGGGTCGACCCACCGGTTGTAGGCGGCCGAGTCGTTGTCCTGGCACCACCAGGAAGTCTCCCGCACCGGGCGGTAGGGGATGCGTGTCCCCTCCGGCGCCGCCTTGGTCCCGAAGGCGAAGGGGAGGCCGTAGAGCCCGGTCGGTGTCGTGTTCGTGCCCTGTGTGCGTCCACTGCCCTCGACCAGCCCGCCGGCCCCGAACCGGGCCGGCGCGGAACCGGCCTGGGTCCACTGTCCGTCCCGCAGGTCCCACCAGCTGACCGTGCCGTCCGTGGCGGTGGTGCCGGGGGCTTCGGCGACGATCAGCTGGCTGCCGCCGCCGGTGTCCGTCATCCGTGCGGGCAGCGGCTCCGGCGCGCCCGGCGCGTTGCCGAGCACGGCGAGGCAGGTGGCGGAGACGAGGGCGAGGACCACACCGGGGCGCATGGCTCAGACGCTAGACGGCGGCAGCGGCAACGGCAGCCCGGGTAGTCCGTCCAGGCTGGTCGCGATGTGCTCCTTCTTGGTGAAGTACGCGCTCAGCGAGGCGTCGTCCTCCCGCGCGAAGCGCTTGCCGTGCAGGTCGCGGTCCTCCTCGTACGCCATGCGGGGGACGGCGTATCCGCAGCTGTCCCGGACCAGTTCGGCGTGGACGACGATGACGGCGCGCAGCCCGTGCAGGCCGGGGTCGATGTCCGGGAAGCGGGTGAGCAGCTCCGTGAAGCGCGGGTCGTCCCGGAAGACCGCCTCGCCCCGGCCGTGCACGCGGACGATGTTCGGCGGGCCCTGGAAGGCGCACCACATCAGGGTGATGCGGCCGTTCTCCCGCAGGTGGGCGATGGTCTCGGCGCTGGAGCCGGCGAAGTCCAGGTAGGCCACGGTGAGTTCGTCGAGGACGGCGAAGGAGCCACGCAGTCCCTTCGGGGAGAGGTTGACCGTGCCGTCGGCGCAGAGCGGGGCGGTCGCCGTGAAGAAGAGGGGCTGTTCCTCGATGAACGTACGGAGCCTGCCGTCTATGCGCTCATAGTTCTTTCCCATGTCTAACGATTATCCGCGCGACTAGTTCGCCTGTCTAAGAAACCGTCCGGTTCGAACGGAGGGGCGCCGTGGCCGCCCCGTGTCACCCGGAGCGGTGATTGACGAATCATGCAGAGCCCTGCATACTCATGCATGTCACCGAATGCACTGTGAGGAGAAACCCGTGACCGAGCGCGTCGTACTCGCCTACTCAGGCGGTCTGGACACCTCCGTCGCCATCGGCTGGATCGCCGAGGAGACGGGCGCCGAGGTCATCGCCGTTGCGGTCGACGTCGGCCAGGGCGGCGAGGACCTGGACGTCATCCGCAAGCGCGCCCTCGCGTGCGGTGCGGTGGAGGCCGAGGTCGCCGACGCCAAGGACGAGTTCGCCGACGAGTACTGCCTCCCGGCGATCAAGGCCAACGCCCTGTACATGGACCGCTACCCGCTGGTCTCCGCCCTCTCCCGGCCGACGATCGTCAAGCACCTCGTCGCCGCCGCCAAGAAGCACGGGGCCACCACGGTCGCCCACGGCTGCACCGGCAAGGGCAACGACCAGGTCCGCTTCGAGGCCGGCATCGTCGCCCTCGCCCCCGACCTGAAGTGCATCGCCCCGGTCCGCGACTACGCGATGACCCGGGACAAGGCGATCGCCTTCTGTGAGGACAAGCAGCTCCCGATCGCCACCACCAAGAAGTCCCCGTACTCCATCGACCAGAACGTCTTCGGGCGCGCGGTCGAGACGGGCTTCCTGGAGGACATCTGGAACGCCCCGATCGAGGACATCTACGAGTACACCTCCAATCCCGCCGAGGCCCGTGAGGCCGACGAGGTGATCATCACCTTCAAGGAGGGCGTCCCGGTCGCCATCGACGGCAAGCCCGTCACCGTCCTGCAGGCCATCCAGCAGCTCAACGAGCGCGCCGGCGCCCAGGGCATCGGCCGGATCGACATGGTCGAGGACCGCCTCGTCGGCATCAAGTCCCGCGAGGTATACGAGGCCCCGGGCGCGATCGCGCTCATCACGGCCCACCAGGAGCTGGAGAACGTCACCGTCGAGCGCGAGCTGGCCCGCTACAAGCGGCAGGTCGAGCAGCGCTGGGGCGAGCTGGTCTACGACGGCCAGTGGTTCTCCCCGCTCAAGCGCGCCCTGGACGGCTTCGTCAACGAGGCCAACCAGCACGTGTCCGGCGACATCCGGATGACCCTGCACGGCGGCCGTGCGGTCGTCACCGGCCGGCGCTCGGAGTCGTCCCTGTACGACTTCAACCTGGCCACCTACGACACCGGCGACACCTTCGACCAGGCCGCGGCCAAGGGCTTCATCGACATCTACAGCCTGTCGTCGAAGATCGCGGCCAAGCGGGACCTCGCGTAACCCCCACCGGTCACACGCGCGGGTCCACCTCACACGCATCGGCCTGACAGCCGCCTCCCCGCCTGGAAAGGTGGGGAGGCGGTGGCACATCAAGAGCTTGTACATCGACGGCTTCGAGGAGCAACGCAAGTGAGCAGCAACAGCGGTGACGTACGGCTCTGGGGCGGCCGTTTCGCCGACGGTCCCGCCGAGGCCCTGGCGAAGCTGTCCGCCTCCGTCCACTTCGACTGGCGGCTCGCGCCCTACGACATCGCCGGCTCGCGTGCCCACGCGCGCGTGCTGCACACGGCGGGGCTCCTCAGCGGGGACGAGCTGCAGCGCATGATCGCCGGGCTCGACCGGCTGGAGGCGGACGTGGCCTCCGGCGCCTTCGTGGGCACCATCGCCGACGAGGACGTGCACACCGCCCTGGAGCGCGGCCTGCTGGAGCACCTCGGCCCCGACCTCGGCGGCAAGCTCCGCGCCGGCCGGTCACGCAACGACCAGGTGGCCACCCTCTTCCGGATGTACCTGCGCGATCACGCCCGGATCATCGGCGGCCTGATCGCCGATCTCCAGGACGCGCTGATCGGCCTCGCCGAGGCCCACCCGGACGTGGCCATGCCCGGCCGTACCCACCTCCAGCACGCCCAGCCCGTGCTCTTCGCCCACCACGTCCTCGCCCATGTGCAGTCGCTGTCCCGCGACGCCGAGCGGCTGCGCCAGTGGGACGACCGTACGGCCGTCTCGCCGTACGGCTCCGGTGCCCTCGCCGGCTCCTCCCTCGGCCTGGACCCGGAGGCGGTCGCGCGGGACCTCGGCTTCGAACACGGCAGCGTCGGCAACTCCATCGACGGCACGGCCTCCCGGGACTTCGTGGCGGAGTTCGCCTTCATCACGGCGATGACCGGCGTCAACCTCTCCCGGATCGCCGAGGAGATCATCATCTGGAACACGAAGGAGTTCTCCTTCGTGACCCTGCACGACGCCTTCTCCACCGGCTCGTCGATCATGCCGCAGAAGAAGAACCCGGACATCGCGGAGCTGGCGCGGGGCAAGTCCGGCCGCCTGATCGGCAACCTCACCGGCCTGCTGGCGACCCTGAAGGCCCTCCCGCTGGCCTACAACCGCGACCTCCAGGAGGACAAGGAGCCGGTCTTCGACTCCTGCGACCAGCTGGAGGTGCTGCTCCCGGCGTTCACCGGCATGGTCGCCACCCTCACCGTCAACCGCGAGCGCATGGAGGAGCTGGCCCCGGCCGGCTTCTCCCTCGCCACCGACATCGCCGAGTGGCTGGTCAAGCAGGGGGTGCCGTTCCGGGTGGCGCACGAGGTCGCCGGCGAGTGCGTAAAGGTCGCCGAGGCCGAGGGCAAGGAACTGGACGACCTCACGGACGAACAGTTCGCGAAGATCTCCGCCCACCTGACACCGCAGGTGCGGTCGGTCCTCAACGTCCCGGGCGCCCTGGCCTCCCGCAACGGCCGCGGCGGCACGGCCCCGAGCGCGGTGGCGATCCAGCTGGCGGAGGTCAAGGCGGACGTGGCGGCGCAGCACGCATGGGCGGACGCCAAGAAGAAGAGCTGAGGGCAGCGCCCCGAAAGGGGCGCGGGGAACTGCGCGACGAGCCACAACGGACGCGCACGCGCCGACGGGCCGGCACCACCGGGTCCCGGGCGCCCCCGGCTCCCCGAACGGAGCGTCATCGCGGGTTAGGTTGGTCGCAAGCCGTACCGGAGCCGACCGAAACGGAGCCCGCGATGCCCTTCACCCGCCTCGCGACAGCCACCACGCCGACCTGCCACATCGGCCTCGGCCTGGCCGCGGTAGGCCGCCCCGGCTACATCAACCTCGGCCGGGAGGAGGACCTCGGAGACGACCGCAGCGTCGACGCCCTCCGCAACCGCTCGCACGAACTCCTCGACGCCGCCTACGCCCAGGGCGTCCGCTACTTCGACGTCGCCCGCTCCTACGGCCGCTCCGAGGAGTTCCTCGCCGACTGGCTGGGCGCCCGCCCCGACGTCGACGACGTGGTCGTCGGCAGCAAGTGGGGCTACACCTACACGGCCGGCTGGTCCACCGACGCCGAGCAGCACGAGGTCAAGGACCACAGCCCGGCGACGTACGAGCGGCAGCGCGCCGAGACCGACGCCCTGCTCGGCGACCGGCTCGACCTCTACCAGATCCACTCGGTGACCCCGGACAGCCCGGCCCTCACCGACAAGGACCTGCACGCCAGGCTGGCGGAAGCCGCCGCCCAGGGGCTCACCGTCGGCTTCTCCACCAGCGGTCCCGGCCAGGCCGACGCGATCCGTGCCGCACTCGCCGTGACGGTCGACGGCGAACCCCTCTTCCGTACCGTCCAGTCGACGTACAACGTCCTGGAGACCTCGGCGGGCCCCGCACTCGCCGAGGCGCACGACGCCGGGCTCACCGTGATCGTCAAGGAGGGCATGGCCAACGGCCGGCTGGCCGGACCGTACGCCCCGGACATGCTGAAGGCGGTCGCCGAGGAGACCTCCCTCGGCTGTGACGCCGTGGCCCTCGCGTGGATCCTGCGCCAGCCCTGGGCCGGTGTCGTCCTCTCCGGCGCCGCGACGGTCCCGCAGCTCCTGTCCAATCTGCACGCCCCCGCCGTCGACCTCGACGTGGACCAGCTGACCCGGCTCGCCACGCTGCACGAGGACCCGCGCGCCTACTGGGAGCGGCGCGGACAGCTGCCCTGGCACTGAGGATCAGCCGTCTTGACCAGCAGTGATGAGTCACGCGTGCCTATTCTGAGACAGGCATGTCTCATGTGCGCTACTCTTGTCTCATGGCCCTCGATCGTGACCAGGTGCTGCGCAGCGCAGCAGCCCTGCTGACCCGCAAATCAACCGCGACCATGGACGAGGTCGCCAAGGCCGCCGGAATCAGCCGGGCCACCCTGCACCGCCACTTCGCCGGCCGTGACGCGCTCGTCCGCGCGCTGGAGTCGCTCGGCATCGCGGAGTGCGAGGCGGCGCTGGACGCGGCCCGCCTGGACGACGGCCCCGCGGGCGAGGCCGTGCGCCGGCTGATCCGCGCGTTCGAACCCTCCGCCGGACTCCTCGCCTTCCTCTACACCGAGAACCAGCTCTTCGAGGGCGAGGAGCAGAACCAGGGCTGGGCCCGCATCGACGAACGGCTAACGGCCCTGTTCCGGCGCGGCCAGGAGGCCGGTGAGTTCCGGATCGACCTCAGCCCGGCCTGGCTCACCGAGGCGTTGTTCGGCCTGCTGGCCTCCGGCGCCTGGGCCGTGAGCGAAGGCCGCGTGGCCGCCAAGGACTTCGCCTACATGATCGTCGAGCTGCTGCTCGGCGGCGCACGACGCACCGACGCGTGAGCGCACGACGCACCGACGCGCACAGAAGAGAGGAATCATGACCAGCACCCTGCAGCCGGCCCCCGAGACCGAGGCGGTGAAGCGCCCCGGCCGCTGGCTGGCGCTGTCCGTGCTCGTCCTGGCCGTGCTGCTGGTGGCCGTCGACGCCACCGTCCTCGGCCTGGCGACTCCCTACATCACCGAAGACCTCGACCCCTCCGGCACCCAGCTCCTCTGGATCGGTGACGTCTACTCCTTCGTCATCGCCGGTCTGCTGGTCTCCATGGGCAGCCTCGGCGACCGCATCGGCCGCAAGCGGATCCTGCTGGTCGGCGCCACGGCGTTCGGCGCGCTGTCCGTCCTCAACGCCTATGCGACCACCCCCGAGCTGATGATCCTGGCCCGGGCGCTGCTCGGCGTCGCCGGCGCGACCCTGATGCCCGCCACCCTGGCCCTGATCCGCAACATCTTCCACGACCCGCGCGAGCGCAGCCTCGCCGTAGGCATCTGGGGCGCCACCGCATCGGCCGGCACCGCCGTCGGCCCGATCACCGGCGGATTCCTGCTGGAGCACTTCTGGTGGGGCTCGGTCTTCCTGATCAACCTGCCGGTGATGGCCGTCCTGGTCCTGGTCGGCATCCGCACGCTGCCCGAGTCCCGCAACCCGGACCCGGGCCCCTGGGACCTGATCAGCGTGGCCCTGTCGCTCGTCGGCATGATCGCCCTCGTGTACGCGGTCAAGGAGGCCGCCACCCACGGCTTCACCTGGCCGACCCTCGGCATCGGTCTGCTGGGCGCGGCGGCCCTCCACGGGTTCGTCCACCGCCAGCTCACCATGCCGGTCCCGCTGCTGGACATGCGCCTGTTCCGGCGCCGGGGCTTCAGCGGCGCGGTCCTCGCCGACCTGCTGACCGTCCTCGGCATGTCCGGTCTGGTGTTCTTCCTCTCCCAGTTCCTGCAACTCGTCCAGGACAGGCGTCCGTTCGAGGCGGGTCTGGCCGAACTGCCAGCGGCCGTCGGTGCGGTGGCGGCCGGTCTGGTCGCGGGCCGCGTGGCCCGGCGTTTCTCGGTCCGCACGGTGGTCTCGGGCGGCCTGGCCGCGGTCGGTGCCGCCCTGGCTGCCCTGACGGCGATCGGTCAGTCGAGCGGCTACCCGGTCCTCGGTGCCGCCCTGCTGGTCGTGGGTGTCGGCGCCGGCTTCTCCTTCACGGTGACCGCCGACGTCATCCTCTCCAGCGTCCCCAGGGAGCAGGCGGGCGCCGCCTCGGCGGTCTCCGAGACGGCGTACGAGCTCGGCGCGGCCCTGGGCATCGCCCTGCTGGGCTCCATCGTGACCGGTGTCTACCGCGACTTCACGGGCCCGGCCGGCACCCCGGCCGGGGCCCACGAGTCCCTGGGCGCGGCGACCGAGGCCTCGGCGCACATGCCCCCGCACCAGGCGGAGGCACTGCTCGGCGCGGCCCGCGACTCGTTCGTGCACGGCCTGCACCTGGCCTCGGCGGCAGGCGCGGGGGTCCTCCTGGCTGCCTCGGCGGTGGCGTGGTTCCTGCTGAAGGGCCAGAAGCTGGAGAGTGCCGGGTAGGCAGACCCGCCCGCGGGCGCGGGGAACCGCACGACCAGCCCCCACGCACCCGCGCCCGCGACCCGACCGGACCGCCCCCGTCTCACCGCTTGTAACCGAGCACCGTCATCATCCCGCTCTCCGAGTGGTACTGGTTGTGACAGTGCAGCATCCACAGTCCCGGATTGTCGGCGTCGAAGTCGATCACGAGCTTGCGGTGCGGCAGCACGAGTGCGGTGTCCTTGCGTGCGCCCACCGAGTCCAGACCGACGACCGCGAAGGTGTGCCCGTGCAGGTGCATCGGGTGCCACATGCTCGTGGCGTTGATGAGGGTGAGCCGCACCCGTTCACCGGCGCGGACCGGGTGGCGCTCCGTCGCGGAGTAGAGCTTGTGGTCGAACCCCCAGTCGAACTTCTCCATGCTGCCGGTGATCCTGATGCGCATCTCGCGGTCGGGGTCACGGTCGTCGAGAGCCACCGAGTCATGGGGCACGAGGCGACGCGCCGGAACGGTGTTCCCGTCGAGTTCGTCCGGGCGGACATCGGCCGAGGGGATGTTCCTGCCCTTGTCGGTGCGCAGGACGGCGAGGGCCCGTCCCTTCTTGCCCTCGGCGAGTGCGACCAGCGGAAAGACGCCGTCCCGGGCGGTGACCAGGACGTCGTACCGCTCCGCCATGCCGACGAGCAGGGCATCCGTCCTCTTGTGCTTCACGGGATAGCCGTCGGTGTGCGTGACGGTCATCTCGTGGTCGCCCAGCGCGACACGGAAGGCGGTCTCCGAACCGGCGTTGATGATGCGCAGCCGCACCCGGTCGCCGGGCCGGCAGCGGAAGACCGACGGATTGCCGGGCAGGCGTCCGTTGATCAGGTAGTGGGGATAGGCGACGCTGCCCGCCTCTCCGTTGAGCATGCGGCTGTGGGAGTTGTGCAGTACCCGGCTGGGGCCGCTCGTGGACTTCCCGGACGAGTGCGAGTGCGAGTGCGCGGTCGCCGACCGGCCGGGGCTCGGGCTGTGGCGGCCGGGGCCCATGGCCATGTGTCCGGAGCCGCCGGGCTTGAGCTGGTCCAGGACCCCCTCGGGCGTGGAGCCTTCGATGCCGTCGAGCCAGTCGTCCAGGATGACGATCCACTCCTTGTCGTAGGAGAGGGGCTCCTTGGGATCGTCGACGACGAGCGGTGCGTACAGGGCCCGGTCGGGCTGCATCCCCACGTGGGAGTGGAGCAGGTAGGTTCCCGGGTGCTCGACGGTGAAGCGGTAGCGGAAGTCGGACCCCGGCTCGATGGCCTCCTGGGTCAGGTCCGGAACCCCGTCCATGTCGCAGCGCAGCCGTACCCCGTGGGAGTGCAGCGTGGTCGTGGCGGGCAGCCGGTTGGCCAGCGTCAGATCGAGCACCTCACCGGCGGTGACCCGCACCAGCGGGCCCGGCACCTCCTCGTTGTACGCCCACGTCCGGACCGACAGCCCGCCGAGGTCCAGCTTGGACTCGGCGGAGGTGAACCTGAAGGTGCGTACGCGGCCGGCCCCGCGTTTCCGCTCGGCTGCGAGGACCTCCGGATCTGACGGGTTGACGTACCCCTTGGGTCCGGCGGGGACGAACTTTCCCCCGCCGGTCGCGCCTTGGGGGCCGGGGCCCGGCTCGGAAGCGGAGTTGGTGCAGGCTGCCAGGAATCCCGCGCCGGCGGCGGCGATCGGGGTGCGGAGCAGAGTGCGCCGAGAAGGTTTGTACATGTCTGAATCAGACATGTTATGTGGTCATATGGCCGCTTCATACGGCCGAATGCTCGATGTGTCGGCGGCAGATTCCACCGGCAGGCGGACGGACGCGGGCCCCCGCGCCGGTCCGCCGGATGGCTCTAGGCGGCCTTCGCCTTCGTGGCGTACATGTCCACGTACTCCTGGCCGGACAGCCGCATGACCTCCGTCATCACGGAGTCGGTCACGGCCCGCAGCACGTACCGGTCCCGGTCCATGCCCTCGTACCGGGAGAACTCCATGGCCTCGCCGAACCGCACGGTGACCCGGCCGGGCCGCGGAATGCCCCGGCCGCCCGGCTGGAGCTTGTCCGTGCCGATCATCGCGAACGGAACCACCGGCGCACCGGTCATCAGCGTCAGCCGCGCGATACCGGTGCGCCCCCGGTACAGCCGGCCGTCGGGGGACCGGGTGCCCTCCGGGTAGATCCCGAAGACCTTGCCCTCCTCCAGGATCCGCCGCCCGGTCATCAGCGCGGCGACGCCACCGCTCGCCCCGTCGCGGTCCACCGGGATCATGCCGACGCCGGTGAAGAACCAGGCCATCAGCCGGCCCTTGACGCCCTTTCCGGTGACGTACTCGTCCTTGCCGATGAAGAACACCTGTCGCTTGGTGACCAGCGGCAGCACGATCGAGTCGATGAACGTGAGGTGATTACCGGCCAGAATGACCGGCCCGTCTCCCGGGATGTGCTCCGCGCCCTCCACCTGTGGGCGGAACATCAGGCGCATGATCGGTCCGAGCACTGCCTTGATGAGCGCGAAGCGGGACAACGGGTCCTCCGATGTCAAGGGGGGCGATATGAGTCTGTGCAGGTGAGGACATTACTCGCGGCGCCCTGTCACGCGCACATCGGGGACGCCCGGTTCACCGAGGTCTTACGAAGTGTTGACGCGGGTTTACCTGCGGTGGCGTCCCGGAGACGGCCTGTAACGTGCTTGCGGCGATGTGACGGACATCGCGCGCAACGGCACGCCGGCGTTCGACGGTCCGTCACCTCTCGCACCTCATCTGCCATACGGCGTCACCCGCATGTTCGAACCGAAGCCTCCCCTCGGTCATGTGTCCGCCCCTACGATCGGCCGGCACCGAAAGACGAAGGCGGCAGGAGGGCGCTCATGGACAGCGACCAGGCGAACGGGCAGGCACAGGGAACGGGACGGCGGGCGCTCCTCGGCGCCGCGATGCTCGGCGCGGGCGGAGCGGTCCTCGGACTGCCCGGTGCGGCCCGGGCCGCCGAGGCCCGCACCGCCGGACACGGCGGCCGCGGCCTGAAGAGCCTGCCGGTGCCGACGATCATCGGCCACCGCGGCGCCAGCGGCTACCGCCCCGAGCACACCTTCGGCTCCTACGACCTGGCCCTGGACCTGGGCGCCGACGTGGTCGAGGCGGGCGACCTGGTGCCCACCAGGGACGGCCATCTGGTCTGCCGTCACGAGCCGGAGATCGGCGGCACCACGGACGTCGCCTCGCACCCCGAGTTCGCCGACCGCAGGACCACCAAGGTCCTGGACGGCGTCCCCACCACCGGCTGGTTCACCGAGGACTTCACGCTCGCCGAGCTGAAGACGCTGCGGGCCGTCGAGCGCATCCCGGCCAACCGGCCGCACAACACCCTCTACAACGGCCGCTGGGAGATCCCCACCTTCGAAGAGGTCCTGCGGTGGCAGGACGAGCAGACCCGCAAGCGCGGCCGGCAGGTCTGGATCTACCCGGAGACCAAGCACCCCACCTACTTCCGCAAGCTGGGTCTCGGCCTGGAGGAGCGGGTGGCGAAGCTGCTGCGCAAGTACGGCAAGGACAGCCGGAACTCGCCGGTCATCCTGCAGTCCTTCGAGCCGAGCAGCATCCAGAAGCTGAACCAGCTGGTGGACAACCCGCTCGTCGTCCTGCTCTCCTCGGCGAACAGCCGCCCGTGGGACTTCGTCGAGGCGAACGACCCGCGCACGGTCGCCGACCTCATCACGCCCAGGGGCCTGAGGGAGATCGCCGGGTACGCCCAGGGCATCGGCCCGACGCTGGACCTGGTCATCCCGAAGAACGCCGACGGCACCCTGGCGAAGCCGACCACGCTGGTCGCCGACGCGCACCGGGTGGGCCTGGTCCTGCACCCCTACACCATGCGCAACGAGAACCCCTTCCTGCCGGCCGAGTACCGCAAGGGCAGCGCGGCCGACGCCTACGGTGACGTCTTCGGCGCGTTCAAGACGTACTTCGCGACCGGCATCGACGGTGTCTTCACCGATAACGCCGACACCGGTCTGCTCGCCCGCGCCGACTTCCTGAAGGGCTGAGCCTCCCTCCGCACGGGCTGGGTTCGTCAACCACCGCAGCCTCCCGCACCCCGTTCGGGGTGACTGTCCGCCGCTCCGGCAACCCGTTGCCGGGGCGGCTCGTCGTTCCGCATATGACGCCCGACCTGGTAGCCACCCTGCGCCCGCTGCTCACCGCCGAGGCCTTGGCCGAGGCATATGCCTCCGGGGGCGAGCCGGGGGACCTGGAGCAGGCCGTCTGGGTCCGGCTCCTGGAGCGGCTGGAGACCGACGGACCACCGCTCGACCCGCAGGGCTGGCTGCGCAGGGCCGTCCGCGCCGAGGCGCGCCGCAGCCGCCGCACCACCCGCCGCGAGCGACCGTACGGCGCCGAACCGGCCGACGACCTCCGGCCCGGGCCCGAACAGCTCGTCCTGACCGCCGCCCGCCACCGTGCCCTGCGGGACGCGGTTCG
Organism: Streptomyces sp. NPDC027663; assembly: GCF_055566415.1. Taxonomy (NCBI): domain Bacteria; kingdom Bacillati; phylum Actinomycetota; class Actinomycetes; order Kitasatosporales; family Streptomycetaceae; genus Streptomyces; species Streptomyces sp. NPDC027663. The sequence goes on from NZ_JBVHSK010000005.1 coordinate 278,992, forward strand.
CCGCCTGCCCGGCCGCTGCCCCCGTCTGCTGGAGGCCCTGCTCTCCCCGAAGGACCTCACATACCGGGAGATCGCGGGGGAGTTGGGTATCTCACAGGGCAGTCTTGGCCCGGAACGGTCCAGATGTCTGGGATGTCTGCGTCGATTGCTCGCGCCGGAGGTTGCGGCGTGCGAAGCACGGGGATAGGAGTGTGGGACGACAGGTGATCAGGTGAGCGGGAGGCGTGCGCACATGGGCATGAGCGTGACCATCTCGGTGGCGACCGAGCAGGACGCGGAGCAGATCTTCAGGCTCCAGTACCTGTGCTTCCAGGGGGAGGCGGCGCTGTACGGCAACTACCGCATCGAGCCGCTCGTCCAGACCCTGGACTCCCTGCGCCAGGAAGTCGCCTCCGACTGCGTCTTCGTCGCCCGGCTCGGCGACGAGGTGGTCGGCTCGGTGCGCGGCAAGGTGACCGAGGACGGCCCGGCGGCCATCAGCAGGCTCTGTGTCCACCCGCGCCTGCAGGGCCACGGCATCGGCGCCCGGCTGCTGCGCGCGGCCGAGTCGGCGCTCGCCGAGGAGCGGGGGGCCACGAGGTTCCGCCTCGTCGCCGGCCACCGCAGCGAGGGCAACCTGCGTCTGTACCGCCGGGTGGGCTACCAGGCGGTGGGCCGGGCCAAGGGCTCCGACGGGGTCGAGATGATCGTCCTGGAGAAGCCGGCCGGCCAGTACGTACAGACGGCCTGAGCGCCGGAGCCGGCCTCAGGCGCCCTTCCCGGTCCGCGCCTTGCGCAGCCAGTACATCGCGGAGATCGGCAACAGCACCGGAATGAAGATGTATTCCGCCCCGTAGTACGACCAGACGGTCGCGTCCGGGAAGGCCGAGCGGTCGGCCAGAGTCCAGGTACCGACGATCAGCACGCACACCAGCTCGGCGGCGCAGCACACCATCGCCGCCCGCCGGGCGGTCTCCCCGCCCCGGATCAGTGTGTAGGTGATGAACCCGTACACCAGCCCGGCCACGGCGGACAGGGAATAGGCGAGCGGCGCCCGGTCGAACTCGGTCGCGATCTGGTACGCGGAACGCGACACCGCGCCGACGACCATCACGCCGTAGAACCAGACGAGCAGCATTCCCGGCCCGGCGATCAGCCGGGCGGGCTTCTCCTCCACCGCCGTCATCTCAGCCTCCCCAGATGTCGAAGAGCCGCACCTCGAGCACGGCCAGCACCACTGCGCCGGCGGCCACCGTCACCGAGCCCCAGCGGGTCCGCTCGGCCAGCGACATGAGGCCCGCCGCCGGGATCGACGCGAGCGCGCCCAGCAGATAGGCCACGAAGATCGTCGTGCCCTGCTCCGGCTTCTCGCCCCGCGCCAGCTGCACGACCCCGATCACCAGCTGGATCACGGCCAGCAGCGACACCACGGCCATGCCGATGAAGTGCCAGTCCTTGGTCGGCTGGTCGCGATAGGCGGCCCAGCCGCACCAGGCGGCGAGCAACAGCGCGGCGACCCCGGTCACCAGCGTCAGGGCATTGAGCATGCGGTGACCTTATTACGGCGGAAACGGGCGCAGGCCGCCGCCCCCGGCGTACGACGTAGGGTCTGGAACCATGACGATCTACGCGCACGCCCTCCTGTTCGACAACGACGGCACCCTCGTCTCCTCGCTCGCCTCCGTCGAGCGCTGCTGGACCCGCTGGGCCCGGGAGTACGGGATCACCGCCGAGGAGTTCCGACGCGTGGAACTGCACGGCCGGACCGCGGCCGAGATCGTCGCCGACCTGCTGCCCGGGCACCTCGTGCCGCAGGCCGTCGCCCGGGTCGAACAGCTGGAGGTCGAGGACGTACCGAACGGCGGCGTGCGCCTGCTGCCCGGCACCCGCGCGTTCCTGGACTCCCTGCCGGCCGACCGCTGGGCCGTGGTCACCTCGGCCACCCGCCGCCTCGCCGAGGCCCGCCTCGATGCCGTCGGGATATCCCCGAAGGCGTTCGTCTCGGCCGACGACGTCACCCGCGGCAAGCCCGACCCCGAGCCCTACCTGCTCGCCGCCCGGCAGCTCGGCGTGGACCCGGCCCGCTGCGTGGTCTTCGAGGACGCTCCCGCCGGACTCCGGGCGGGCCGGGCGGCCGGCATGACCACCGTGGCCTTGGCCACAACCCACCGGGCGGAGGAGCTGACCGCCGACCTGGTGGTGAAGGACCTGTCGGCCCTGTCCGCACTGGTCACCGCAGACGGAGTGGAGATCACCGTCCGCGGCTGAGCCCAGGGTCAGGGGTGTCCGTCGCTGTCCAGCATGCGGACAGCGGCGGCCGGTAAGGACCGTCCGTCTGGTTTACTGATCGCATGACCACGACGAGCTGCCGCACCTTTGCGACCGAGGCGACCATGACGCCCGGTGCTCGTTGTATGTGTCGACTGATGTGTCGAATGTGCGCCTTCTAGAGGGCCCCCGCATCAGCTGAGCCTCGCGCCCCGAAGCGAGAGCCGTGGCATGTCCGTGCGCGCTGAGCCGCACGAGACGCACAACCACTCTCCATGCCTGAACCGCATGCACCCGTGCCCGGGCACACCCACGCCCGCGCACTCGACAGTGACGGAAACCCACGTGATCACCACCTCGGGCCTGACGAAAATCTACCGGGCTCACCGCTCCCACGGCCGTGAGGTCACCGCCCTCGACGGCGTCGACCTCCACGTCCGCGAAGGCGAGGTCTACGGCGTCATCGGCCAGTCCGGCGCCGGCAAGTCCTCCCTCATCCGCTGCGTCAACCTGCTGGAGCGCCCCACGTCCGGCACCGTGACCGTCGCCGGACAGGACCTCACCGCGCTGGCCGGCCGCGGCCCCCGCGCCGGCCGGGAACTGCGCCGGGCGCGCAGCCGCATCGGCATGGTCTTCCAGCACTTCAACCTGCTGTCCTCGCGGACCGTGCAGGACAACATCGAGCTGCCGCTGGAGATCCTCGGCCAGGCGGGACGGGCGCGCTCCCTCAAGGCACTGGAGCTGCTGGACCTGGTGGGCCTCGCCGACAAGGCCAAGGCCTACCCCGCCCAGCTCTCCGGCGGCCAGAAGCAGCGCGTCGGCATCGCCCGTGCGCTCGCCGGCGACCCCAAGGTGCTGCTTTCCGACGAGGCCACCAGCGCCCTCGATCCGGAGACCACCCGCTCCATCCTCCAGCTGCTGCGCGACCTGAACCGGCAGCTGGGCCTGACCGTCCTGCTCATCACGCACGAGATGGACGTCGTGAAGTCGGTCTGCGACTCCGCCGCGCTCATGCAGAAGGGCAGGATCGTGGAGTCCGGCACCGTCAGCGAGCTGCTGGCCACCCCGGGCTCGGAGCTGGCCGCCGCGCTGTTCCCGGTGGGCGGCGAGGCCTCCGGCGCCGACCGGACCGTCCTGGACGTCACCTTCCACGGTGAGTCCGCGACCCAGCCGGTCGTCTCCCAGCTCGCGCGCACCTACAACATCGACATCTCGATCCTCGGCGCCGCCATCGACACCGTCGGCGGCCTCCAGATCGGCCGCATGCGCATCGAACTGCCCGGTCGCTACGAGGACAACGTGGTGCCGATCGGCTTCCTGCGCGAACAGGGTCTGCAGATCGACGTCGTCGGCCCGGCGGGCGAGGCGCCCGTGCTGGTCAAGGAGGGTGCGAAGTGACCTGGTCGGAGATGCAGCCGGTGCTGTCCCAGGCATGTTGGGACACCCTCTACATGGTCGGCTGGTCCACGCTGATCGCCATCGTCGCCGGGCTCCCGCTCGGCATCCTCCTCGTCCTCACGGACAAGGGCGGGCTGTTGCAGAACGTCGTCGTCAACAAGGCCATCGGGCAGATCGTGAACGTCGCCCGGTCCATGCCGTTCATCATCCTGATGGTGGCGCTGATGACCTTCACCCGCTGGGTCACCGGCACCACCATCGGCCGCGAGGCCGCGATCGTGCCGCTCGCCATCGGCGCGATCCCGTTCTTCGCCCGCCTGGTGGAGATGTCCGTCCGCGAAGTGGACGGCGGGCTCGTCGAGGCCGTGCAGTCCATGGGCGGCAGCACCTGGAAGGTCGTCCGCAGCGTCCTCGTGCCCGAGGCGCTCCCCTCGCTCATCTCGGGTGCCACCACCACGATCATCGCCCTCATCGGCTACTCCGCCATGGCGGGCACCGTCGGCGCCGGCGGCCTCGGGGACGTGGCCGTCCGCTACGGCTACCAGCGCTTCGAGACCGGCATGATGTGGATCACCGTGGCCATCCTGGCCGTCGTCATCTCGCTGCTCCAGTTCGCCGGCGACTACGCGGCACGCTCGCTGCACCGCCGCAGCGGCAGCACCGGCGCACTGCTCCTCTTCAAGCCGCTGCGGGGGATCTTCCCCGGCACCGTCGCCGCCGACGCCGTCAAGAAGAGCTGACCCGCCCCCAGAACCCCCGTACACCCGTACACGGGAACCCCCGTACACCCATACACGGGGTCGCACCACCCTTAAGGAAAGGCACTTTTCGTGCGTAACACCGCTAAGTTCACCACCGCCGTCCTCGCCACCGGAGCCCTCACCCTCGGGCTGACCGCCTGCGGCTCCGGCAAGGACTCCGGCTCCTCCGACTCCAGCGGCCCGCTCGTCGTCGCCGCGAGCCCCACCCCGCACGCCGAGATCCTGAACTTCGTGAAGGACAAGCTGGCGAAGAAGGCGGGCCTGGACCTGGAGGTCCGGGAGTTCACCGACTACATCACGCCGAACACGGCGACCGAAGACGGCGACGTGGACGCCAACTACTTCCAGAACCAGCCGTACCTCGACGACTTCAACAAGAAGCGCGGCACCCACATTGCGCCCGTCGTCACGGTGCACCTGGAGCCGCTCGGCCTGTACTCCCACAAGGTCAAGAAGGCCGACGCCCTCAAGAGCGGTGCGACCGTCGCCGTCCCCAACGACTCCGTGAACGAGGCCCGTGCCCTGAAGCTGCTCGCCGCGGGCGGGCTCATCACCCTCAAGGACGGCGTCGGCACCGAGGCCACCCCGCGGGACATCGTCAAGAACCCCAAGAACCTCACCTTCAAGGAGGTCGAGGCCGCCCAGACCCCGCGCTCCCTGGACGACGTGGACGCGGCCGTGGTCAACGGCAACTACGCGATCTCCTCGGGCCTGAAGCCCGCCAAGGACGCCCTCGTGCTGGAGTCCGCCAAGGACAACCCCTACGGCAACTTCCTGGCCGTGAAGAAGGGCGACGAGGACGACCCGCGCGTGAAGAAGCTCGCGAAGCTCCTCACCTCGCCCGAGGTCAAGAAGTTCATCGAGGACAAGTACCAGGGCTCGGTCATCCCGTCCTTCTAGAGCCGTCGGACACCACGGGTCCGCCGTGCCGGTGACCGACAGCCGACGGCACCCGCACACGGCGTTCCGCGACACACGGGGTCCACACCCTCACCGGGTGTGGACCCCGTTGTGCGGTTCAGTGGGTTCATGCTGCATGCTGGGCAGTTCAGCAGGCCTGACGGCCCTGACGGTCGTCCGATGAATTCCCGAAGGTTACGGAGCGGCGCATGACGAGCACCTTCCCCAACATCTCCATCAGCACGGAGCGGTTGGTGCTGCGTCCCCTCGACGAGGACGACGTGCCCGCCCTGGCCGAGATGATGAACGACGAACAGGTCGTCGCCTGGACCTCCGTGCCCCACCCCTACACCGCGGCCGACGCCCGCGAGTGGATCGTCCGCATCGCCCCGGAAGAACGCACCGAGGGGCGCGGCATCGTCCTCGCCGTCACCGAGTTCCTCACCCAACGCCTCGTCGGCCTCGTGCACCTGAGGAACACCGACTGGCGCGTCCGCTCCAGCGAGATCGCCTACGTCATCGCGCCCTGGGCCCGCGGTGAAGGCTACGCGTCCGAGGCCGCCCTCGCCATCGCCCAGTGGCTCTTCCACGACCAGAAGTTCGAGCGGCTCGAACTGCGCACCGCCGCCGACAACACCGCCTCCCAGCAGGTCGCCCAGAAGATCGGCTGCATCAGTGAGGGCGTGCTCCGCAACGCCTGGATAGCGCGCACCAGGACCGGCGACGGTGCCTGGACCGACGTGCGCACGGACGTCATCGTCTGGAGCCTGCTGCCGGAGGACCTCGCCGGAGTGAGCGACCAGCCGGCCGACCCGGACGGATTCACCTCGTACTCGGACTGGAACTGAGTCCGCGGGCGACGAGCCCCGCACCTTCACCGGGTACCCTCACGGAGCCTGCCCGGGTGCACCCGAGACCCGCGCACAACCCACTGGAGACTGACGACCATGGCCGACCGGGTCACGGTGATCGGCTGGGACGGCTCGCCGCTGACCGCCGCGGCACGCGCCGCCCTCGGCGCCGCCACACTGGTGGCCGGTGCCGCCCACCACCTGGCGCTGCCCGAGGTGCCTCCCGCCGCCGAACGCATCCGCCTCGGCAGCCTCGCCCTGGCCGCCCGCCGCATCGCCGCCCACCGCGGCAGCGCGGTGGTCCTCGCCGACGGCGACCCCGGCTTCTTCGGCGTCGTACGGACCCTGCGCGCACCGGAGTTCGGCCTGGAGGTCGAGGTGGTCCCCGCCGTCTCCTCCGTCGCCGCCGCCTTCGCCCGGGCGGGCATGCCCTGGGACGACGCCCAGGTCGTCGTCGCCCACCCGCGCACCCTGCGCCGGGCCGTGAACGTCTGCCGCGCCCACCCCAAGGTCGCCGTCCTCACCGCCCCGGGCGCCGGCCCCGCCGAACTGGGCCTCCTGCTGGAGGGCGTGCACCGGACCTTCGTCATCTGCGAGGAACTGGGCACCGAACGCGAGCGGGTCAGTGTCGTCACCTCCGACAAGGCGCCCGACCACAGCTGGCGCGACCCCAACGTGGTCATCGTCATCGGCGGCCCGGTCGGCGCCGGCGAGGGCGGCGGCTGGATCGCCGGACGGGACCCGGGCGCCGGCCCGCGCGGCTGGGTGCAGCCCGACGAGACCTACGGCGGCCGGCTCGGCGAGGGCGAGACGGAACTGCTGCGCGCCGCCCAACTCGCCCGCCTCGGGCCCCGGGTCGGCGACCTCGTCTGGGACATCGGCTGCGGCAGCGGCGCGTTCGCCGCGGAGGCCGCACGCGCCGGCGCCGCCGTCATCGCCGTCGACCACGACCTGACGGCCTGTGTCCGCGCCGAAGCAGCCGCACGCCGGTTCGGCGTCCACCTTCAGATCGTCCACGGCAGTGCCCCGCACATCCTCGAAAACCTGCCCGAACCCGACGTCGTACGGGTCGGTGGCGGCGGACCGGCCGTCGTCTCCGCGGTCGCCGACCGGCGCCCGCAGCGCATCGTCACGCACGCCGCCACCCGGGACGCGGCCGAGCGCGTCGGCCGCGACCTGACCGAGCACGGCTACCGGGTCGAGTGCGCCCTGTTCCAGTCCGTCGAACTCGACACCAGGGCCTGGACGGAGACCGAGCGGAACGTAGCGTTCCTGCTCAGCGGGGTACTGCCCGATCGCGCCCCGTGATCGTGTTGTCGTACCGCGCGCGGTAGGCTGGCCGATCGTTGTACCGCACCGGTGGTCCGAACTTCGTTCGCCAATGTCCGGAACGCACGCCCGTTTTGGGGTGGGTGTGGTACGGCGGACCGGGGGACGCGCAACGTGGCGCAGTCCACAGCGGGCTGTCGCGGATCATGCTGTCGCGACGGCGGAACGACCGGGACAATGCCACCGAATGGCTTTGTCGCCTTTTCCGGCGGGTCGTTCGTGCCGCTGGGCACGGACGCTCGTTCTTCACTGCGGGGCGGTCGGTGCGCCGTTCCGGATGAGCTGGTCGTAGAAGCACTAACCGATGGGCGAGGGGTACGCATGACCGACACCGGCCAGATCCCGGGCGAGGGACAGCCGGAGAGCGCAGGCATGGTGGAGCAGCCGGGCGTCCCCGCACACGGCGCGTACACCTACCTCTCCGAGGCACCCGCCGAGGACGAAGACCTGCTGCTGCCGGGTGCCCAGGGCGCGTGGGGCAACGAGGTGCCGCCACCCGCTCCGGAACCGGTGGTGGAGACCGTCCACGAACCGGGCCCGCACGAGACGGCCGGCCGCGACAGCGGCTCGGTCGACCTCAGCGGCGTCCGCCTGCCCGACCCGGCCCCCGCGTCGGTGCCGCCGTCGCCCATCCTGTCCGCGCCGCACGACCCGGCGGCGGCCCCGCAGCCGCCGCGCCGCCCGCTGCACCTCGGCCCGCCGATCCCCGACGCCTCCGCGAGCCCGGTCCGTTCCCTCGCCGACCGCGGCCCCGCCGGCGCGCCGGTACGGCAGCCAGGGCCGCCGGCCACGGGCCCCGAGTACCTCGACGCGCAGCCACTGCGCGAAATGGCCCCGCAGAGCGCGGCCCCCTGGGGTGCGGCCCCGGCCGCCCCGGGCCAGATCTCCCCGGGCCAGACCGCCCCGGGGCAGGTCGCCGCACGGGCCCCGGCTGCCGAAACGGTTGGCCCGGCCGAGCCTGCCGATGCCGCCCAGGCAGCGGTGGCACGCCTCGCCGGGCAAGCGGCGGCACAGATGCCGCCCGCGGGCTCCGGCCAGGCGCAGGTCGTCCACGCCCATGACGGGGTCCAGCCGGTGCACGGCCACGACGGGGTGTACAGCGCGCCGACGGCGACCGGGACTGCGCAGGCCGCGCCGGGTGCCGAGGGCATGCCGGTTCCGGCAGCGGGTCAGGGTGCCGACGGCCCTGTGGCTTCGGCGACGCAGGGTGCCGAGGGTCTAGTGGTTTCGGCGACGCAGGGTGCCGAGGGCGACGAGGCTCCGGTCGCTCAGGGCGCCGACACTGCTCAGACTGCGGCCGGGCAGGGCGGCCCGGAGGGCGTCGGGGGCGCGCAGTCAGCAGCGGACCCGGGTGCTTACGCTGCCGAGGCCCCGGCGGTGCAGGGTGCCGCGGGGGCTGTGGCTCCGGTGGCGCAGGACGCCGAGGGTGTTGCGGTGCCTGTGGGCGGTGCCGACGGGGCCGCGGCTCTGGCGGTGCAGGGTGCCGAGGGTGTTGCGATGCCCGTGGGCGAGGGTGCCGAGGGCGCTGGGGCTCCTGTGGTGCAGAGTGCCGAAGGCGTTCAGGTTTCCGCGGCACGGGGTGCCCAGGCGCCGGCTGGTCAGGTCACCGAGGACGCGCCGGTGCCGACGGCCGCCGAGGACGTGGCTGCCGGTGCCGGCGGGGCTGTCGCCGAAGGGGCCTTCGTGGCCGAGGCGTCTCCGGCGGAGCAGACCGTGCAGACGGCTGACGCTGCCGTTCCCGCCCCCGAGGGCGCAGAGCCCGCATCGACGCCCGCCGAGCCGGCGCAGGCCGCCGAGGTGTCGGCCGGAGTCCAGGACCCCGCGCTCGTTCAGGGAGCCGCGGCGTCCGCCGAGCAGGGCGTGGCCGGCCAGGTGCCCCCGGCGCCGGAGGCCCCCGTGGCGAACCCGGCGGAACAGACTCTTCCGGTCCAGGAGACGTCCGGTCAGGTCGTACCGGACCAGGCCCAGGACCCTTCTCAGGCCGTACAGGCCGCGGACTCCGCGCAGGCCGTTCCGGACCAGACCTCGGCCCCCGCGCAGGCCGTTCCGGACCAGGTCCCGGACCCCGCGCAGGCCGCTGAAGCCCCCTCGGGGGCTTCGCCGACCGGTACGACGGACGAGACGGTTCAGCCGGCCGGGACCACCGATCCGGTCCGGAATGTGCAGTCGGCCGAGGGCGTGCAGCCTGGTGCTGCCGCGCAAGCGGCCGACGCCGCGCAGGTCCCCGATGCGGCCCAGGCTGCCGCTGCGGCGCAGGCTCAGGCACCTGCCGAGGGCCAGGCTCTTGCCGAAGGCCAGGCCCCCGCCGGAGTCCACGCTCCTGCCGAAGACCAGGCACCCGCAGAAGCCCAGGCGCTCACCGAAGCCCAGGCGCTCACCGAAGGGCCGGCACCCGCAGAAGCGCAGCCTCTCGCCGAAGGCCACGTTCCCGCCGGAACCCAGGCTCTCGCAGGCCAGGCACCTGCCGAAGCCCAGCCACTTGCCGCAGACCAGACTCCCGCCGAGGTTCCGACTCCTTCTGCCGGAGCCCAGGTGCCTGTCGGAGCCGAGGTTCCCGGCGAAGTGCAGGCCCCCGTCGAAGCCCTGGCTCCCGCCGATGCTCAGGAGCCCGTCGCCGCGCAGGGCGCCGTCGCGTCCGCCGACGCGGCTGCCGTACCGCAGGCGGCTCCGGCTTCCGGCGCCGCTCCCGCCCAGGGCACGGCGGCCCCCGCCGCCCCGACGGCCCCCGAGACCACGGCCTGCGGCGCTCCGGCTGAGCCCGGCTCGGACCTGCCCGGCGCCGCGCCGGACGCCTCCGGCGTCGTACCGACCGACGAGCCCGCCGCTGCCGATGCCGCCGAGCCCCTGGCACCGGCCGCGGAAGTACCGCACGCCGAGCCCGCACAGCCCGTCGCCCCCGCGGACCAGGACGCCGTGGTCGCCGAGCCCGTGGGTGCGGTCACGGCCGAGCCCGCAGAGGTGGCCGAGCCGGCCGTGCTCCAGGCTGAGGGCCCGCAGCTCGCCGAGCGCGCCCCGCTCGACGCCGACGCCCCGACCACGTCCGCCGCGCCGCAGGACCCGTCGCAGGTACCGGACGCCGCCGACCGGGCCGGCGCACCCGCGCCGGCCATCGGCCCTGCCGGCCCGCAGCTCCAGCCGCAGGCGGCGGACGCCGTTCCGGACGGCACGGTGCCGGCCGCGTACGCGCCCGACGCGGAGCAGCCGCTCGGCCAGTTCGTGCCGGTGGAGGGACAGGTGCCCACCACCCCGCACCTGGCGCCCACGCCGCCGCAGCCCCTCGTCCTGCCCACGGAAGGCGTGCCCATGGAAGGCCTGCCCGCGCAAGTCTTGCCCGCGCAAGGCTTGCCCCCGGAAGGCCTGCCGGTGCATGGCCTGCCCGTCGACGGCCTGCTGCCCAAGCAAGGTCTGCCCGTCGACGGCCTGTCCGCGGATGGTTTGCTTGCTGTCGGTCTGCCGGTGGAGGCCCTGTCCGTGGAAGGGACCCAGGGCCCCCAGGAACTGCCGGGGCCGGTGGCCACCGTGCCCGCGCCGCGGGAAGGTGAACCGGCCGTCGTACCGGCCGCGTCGGAGGGGGAGCCCGCCCCCGATGTCGTCCAGCACGCGGAGGACCTGGAGACCAGGGCCGCCGACCAGGAAGAGAGCACGGCCACTGTGGCGGAAGCACGACAGTCCACCGGCCCCGCCGCGCCCGGCTACGCCGACGCCGAGCGAGAGGCCGTCCTGAAGGTCATGCGCGAGCGCCGTGACATCCGCAACGGCTTCCGCAGCGACCCCATCCCGCACGAGGTGCTGCTCAGAGTCCTGGAGGCCGCGCACACCGCGCCCTCCGTCGGACACTCGCAGCCTTGGGACTTCGTCGTCATCCGGTCCGCCGAGACCCGGCGGACCATGCACGAACTGGCGATGCGTCAGCGTGAGGCGTACGCCAAGTCGTTGCCGAAGGGCCGGGCCAAGCAGTTCAAGGAACTGAAGATCGAGGCCATCCTCGACACGCCGGTCAACATCGTCGTCACGGCCGACCCCACCCGCGGCGGCCGTCACACCCTCGGCCGTCACACCCAGCCGCAGATGGCGCCCTACTCCTCGGCGCTCGCGGTGGAGAACCTCTGGCTAGCCGCCCGCGCCGAAGGCCTCGGCGTCGGCTGGGTCAGCTTCTTCGACGAGCGGGAGATGGTCCGTGCGCTCGGCCTGCCCGAGCATCTGGAGGTCGTCGCCTACCTGTGTGTCGGGTACGTCGACGAGTTCCCGGACGAGCCCGAGCTGATGCAGGCCGGCTGGTCCAAGCGGCGCCCCCTGTCCTGGGTGGTGCACGAGGAGACGTACGGCCGACGTGCCCTGCCCGGAGAGGAACCCCACGACCTGCTTGCCGAGACCGTCGCACAGATCCGCCCGCTCGACGCCAAGGCGCTCGGCGAGGCATGGGAGCGCCAGAAGCGCATGACCAAGCCGGCCGGTGCGCTGGGCATGCTGGAGATCATCTCCGCGCAGCTGTCCGGGCTGTCCCGGCAGTGCCCGCCGCCGATCCCCGAGCCGGCCGCCGTCGCCATCTTCGCCGGTGACCACGGCGTGCACGCCCAGGGTGTGACCCCCTGGCCGCAGGAGGTCACCGCCCAGATGGTGGCCAACTTCCTCGGCGGGGGAGCGGTCTGCAACGCCTTCGCCACCCAGGTCGGAGCCGAGGTCTGCGTCGTGGACGTGGGCGTGGCCGCCGACCTGCCCGCCACCCCCGGCCTGCTGCCCCGGAAGATCCGCGGCGGCACCTCCGACATGACCACCGGCCCCGCGATGACCCGCGAGGAGGCCAAGGCGGCCATCGAGGTGGGCATCGAGACCGCCCGCGACCTGGTCGCGGCCGGCAACAAGGCGCTGCTCACCGGCGAGATGGGCATCGCCAACACCACCGCGTCCGCCGCGCTGATCTCCGTCTTCACCGGCGCCGACCCGGCCGAGGTCACCGGTCGCGGCACGGGCATCAACGACGAGACGCTGGCCCGCAAGACCGAGGTGGTCCGCCGCGCTCTGGACTTCCACCAGCCGGACCCGGCCGACCCGATCGGTGTCCTCGCGGCCATCGGCGGCTTCGAGCACGCGGCCATGGTCGGCCTGCTCCTCGGCGGCGCGTCCCTGCGTACGCCGGTCATCCTGGACGGCGTCAGCGCCGGTGCCGCGGCCCTCGTGGCCCGGGCCATCGCCCCCGAGGTGCTCGCGGCCTGCATCGCTGGCCACCGCAGCGCCGAGCCGGGCCACGTGGCCGCCCTGAACAAGCTGGGCCTGCGCCCCCTGGTCGACCTCGACCTGCGTCTCGGCGAGGGCACGGGCGCGCTGCTCGCGCTGCCGCTGGTGCAGAGCACGGCGCGCGCCATGCACGAGGTGGCGACGTTCGATTCGGCGGGGGTCACCGAGAAGTAGCCGTCGGACGACGGGGTGGTCCGGCGCCCGGCTGCCGGACCACCCGTACCGACTGCATGAGGCGGTCCGGCGCCCAGCCGCCTGACCACCCGTTCCGTCTGCATGAGGCGGTCCGGTGCCCAGCTGCCGGACCACCCCTGCCGTCTGCCGTGTCCACGGCTTAAAATCCGCACGTCAGGGCCGCTCCGAAGGTGCAGCGCGCCCAACTCACAGCTGCACGAGGAGCCGTCCCTCATGGCCGAACACCCCGCCTACCCCGTAGGCCTCCGCCTCTCCGGCCGCCGCGTGGTCGTCCTCGGCGGCGGTCAGGTGGCCCAGCGGCGTCTGCCGGCGCTCATCGCCGCGGGTGCGGACATCCTGCTCGTCTCTCCCGAAGCGACTCCGTCCGTCGAGGCCATGGCAGACGCGGGCGAGATCACCTGGGAGAAGCGGCCGTACGCCGAAGGCGACCTCGCCGAGGCCTGGTACGCGCTCATCGCCACCAGCGACCCCCGCGCCAACAAGCAGGCCTCCGCCGAGGCCGAGCGGCATCGCGTCTGGTGCGTGCGCTCCGACGACGCCGACAAGGCGACCGCCTGGACCCCGGCGACCGGCCACAGCGAGGGCGTCACCGTCGCCGTGCTCACCACGGACGCGCGCGGCCGCGACCCCCGCCACACCGCCGCCATCCGCGACGCGGTCGTCGAGGGACTTCGCGACGGCACCCTGGTCGCCCCGCACCACCGCACCCGCACCGCCGGCGTGGCCCTGGTCGGCGGCGGCCCCGGCGACCCCGACCTGATCACGGTCCGCGGCCGGCGCCTCCTCGCCGAGGCGGACGTCGTCATCGCCGACCGGCTGGGCCCGCGCGACCTGCTCGCCGAACTCCCGCCGCACGTCGAGGTGATCGACGCGGCGAAGATCCCGTACGGCCGCTACATGGCCCAGGAGGCCATCAACAACGCGCTCGTCGAGCACGCCAAGCAGGGCAAGGCGGTCGTCCGGCTCAAGGGCGGTGACCCGTTCGTCTTCGGCCGCGGCATGGAGGAGGTCCAGGCACTCGCCGAGGCCGGCATCCCGTGCACGGTGGTCCCGGGCATCTCCAGCTCGATCTCGGTTCCGGGCGCGGCCGGCATCCCGGTCACCCACCGAGGGGTCGCTCATGAGTTCACCGTGGTCAGCGGCCATGTGGCGCCTGACGACGAGCGCTCCCTGGTCGACTGGCCGTCGCTGGCCAGGCTCACCGGCACCCTGGTGATCCTCATGGGCGTCGACAAGATCGGGAAGATCGCCGAGACGCTCGTCGCGCACGGCAAGTCGCCCGAGACGCCGGTCGCCCTGGTCCAGGAGGGCACGACGGCCGCGCAGCGGCGGGTCGACGCCACCCTGGCGACGGTCGCGGAGACGGTGCGGGCCGAGGACGTGAAGCCGCCCGCGGTCATCGTCATCGGCGAGGTCGTCGGGGTCGGTCCCGAGCCCACCGCTTGATCACGCGTAACCCGGGGTAACCCGCCCCTTCCCAGCCGTTGGCAGCACACCCAGGACAAGGCAGTATCACCCTGTGGCCGATCTCATCACCGTCGAGGATCCCGACGACCCGCGCCTGACCGACTACACGGGCCTGACCGACGTCGAGCTGCGCCGCAAGCGCGAGCCGGCCGAGGGCCTGTTCATCGCCGAGGGCGAGAAGGTCATCCGCAGGGCCAAGGAAGCGGGCTACGAGATGCGCTCGATGCTGCTCTCGGCCAAGTGGATCGACCTCATGCGCGACGTCATCGACGAACTCCCGGCCCCGGTCTACGCCGTCAGCCCGGAACTCGCCGAACGGGTCACCGGCTACCACGTGCACCGCGGAGCCCTCGCCTCCATGCAGCGCAAGCCGCTGCCGACGGCCGGCGAACTGCTCCGGTCAGCCCGCCGCGTCGTGATCATGGAGTCGGTCAACGACCACACCAACATCGGCGCGATCTTCCGCTCGGCCGCGGCCCTCGGCATGGACGCGGTCCTGCTCTCGCCCGACTGCGCCGACCCGCTGTACCGGCGCAGCGTCAAGGTCTCCATGGGCGCGGTGTTCTCCGTGCCGTACGCCCGCCTGGAGACCTGGCCGAAGGGCCTGGACTCGGTCCGCGAGGCGGGCTTCACGCTCCTCGCGCTCACCCCCGACGAGAAGGCCCGCTCCCTCGACGAAGCCGCCCCGCACCGGATGGACCGGGTCGCCCTCATGCTCGGCGCCGAGGGTGACGGGCTGTCGACACAGGCACTGGTCGCCGCCGACGAATGGGTCCGCATCCCGATGTCCCACGGCGTCGACTCCCTCAACGTGGGCGCGGCGGCTGCGGTGGCCTTCTACGCGGTGGCGACGGGCCGACCGGAGTCCTGACCGTCGATGACCTGACCGGCCGGGGGCCGACCCGTCCGACCTGACCAGCCGAAGGCTGATCGATCCGACCTGGCCAGCCGAGGACGCAGCAGATGCCGGGCGCCGTCCTGGCCGGCCGGGAACCTGGCCGGCCGGTCTGGGCCGGTCTCCTGATCGGACGGCGTACTGCTCGTGCGAGCGGGGGCCGTACTCCGGCGCGGTCCTGGTCAGTTCCCGGCGTCGCGGCTGAGAGTCGACTTGTACTGCTCCGACATCACCTTGCCGTCGAGCGGCGGGTAGCTGGGCTGGGTCTGTCGCTGGGGCCGGACACCGCCGTCGCCGCCCTGCCCGCGCGCCGGTCCCTGGCAGCCCTGGGCCACGGCGATGCCGAGCGCCACGAGCAGCGTCACCACCACGAAGACGAACAGCCGCTGGCGCAGCAGCCGCGGATTGGCCGGCCGCAGCCCGGTCCCCGACGGGCGCATCCCCGGCCGCCCGGAACCGCTGCGCGCAGCGGGCCGGCCGCCGCTGCCGGAGCGCGGGGCGCCGCCGCGGGGCACCGGGGTGGGGCGCACCGCACCCGGCCGCGAGGCGGCACCCGTACCGCGCGTACCGCTGCCGCCGCGTGAGGGCATCGCGCCCCGGGACGACATGTCGCTGCGCGAGGACACCCCGCCGCGCGACGGCGCACCGCCCCGGGACGGCGCGGCCCCGCGCGGCACCGGTGTACCGGAGGAGGTACGCCGCTGGGTGCGCTGCTGTTCGGGGTAGGTGTCGGTGAGCCGGCCGGTGGGCCGGTCCGCCTCGGCGGCACGCGGGGCCGGCGGCCGTACCCCGTCCAGACCCTGCGCCTCCCGGGCGGCGATCTCTTTGAGCCGCAGCGACAGCTGCAGGGTGCTGGGCCGGTCGTCGGGGTCCTTCGCGAGGCAGGCCCGGATCAGCGGGGCGAGCGCGTCCGGTACGCCGTACAGGTGCGGCTCCTCGTGCACCACGCGGTAGAGCATCACCTCGGAACTGCCGTGCCCGAACGGCGAGTCGCCGGTCGAGGCGTACGCCAGCGTCGCGCCCAGCGAGAAGACGTCCGTGGCCGGGGTGACGGCCGCGCCGCGCACCTGCTCGGGCGCGAGAAAGCCGGGCGAGCCGACCGCGGTGCCGACGTGGGTGAGCGTGGAGGCACCGGTGGCCCAGGCGATGCCGAAGTCGATGATCCGTGGCCCCTTGGGGGACAGCAGGATGTTGGAAGGCTTCAGATCCCGGTGTACGACACCGGCCTCGTGCACGGCGACCAGCCCCTCGGACAGGGCCGCACCGACCGCCGCCGTGTCCGCAGCACCGAGCGGACCCTCGTCGGCGACCTTGTCGTGCAGGGACGGCCCGGGCACGTACTGGGTGGCGAACCAGGGGCGCTCGGCCTCCAGGTCGGCGGCGACCAGCCGGGCCGTGCAGCCGCCGCGGATGCGCCGGGCCGCCGACACCTCACGCGCGAACCGGGAGCGGAACTCCTGGTCCTCCGCGAGGTCGGGCCGGATCACCTTCAGCGCGACCCGCTGGCCCTTCTTGTCGGAGCCGAGATAGACCACGCCCATCCCGCCCGCGCCGAGCCGTCGGTGAAGCCTGAACGAGCCGACGACGCGCGGGTCCTCGCGCCTCAGGCGCATCATCGCCATGTTCATCCCCGCTGCCCGGTCCCTGTGACGTGGCACAGCTTACGTTTCCACGGCCGCCTGCGCGCAGAGGCCGCGCCCTCTCGGCCGGGCGGATTGTGTGGGCCGTTCAGGGGAGGTGAAACGCGGTCAGAAAGCCTCGCCTTCCGGCACCTTTGGGGCATCGGTGGCACCAACCCCGCCTCGGCACAGGGAGGTTGGGGTCGCACGCGGGCTCCGGACACGGGTCCGCGCCCTCACCGCCGTACAGCCGGGGGCGCCCCGCGACCGAGGACGCGCACCGCATCACGATCCGCGTCGGACCCCCCTCGCACCCCCGCCCCGAGTGATCGAAGTCACTCCGTCCGCCCCTCCCTGGATGCTTCGGACATGCCCGGACACAGTGGGCGACCCCTCCGGGAAGACCCCGAGACGTCCGACCGCGTCTCCACCCTGGGGAGTACTCCGCAGGTCGTGGCTCATCCTCGGGGAGGCCCGGCAATCGGTACGAGGGCATGACGCCCGGAGTGCGCCGCGCGCCTAGATTTGAGGTCAAGCGGCGGGTGCAGCACTCGTCCCCCGAGGTCAGGCACCCGCCGCTGCAGATGACAACCGAAACGGTCAGGAGAGGGACCATGGCCCACACGGCACCGCGACGCACCGCGTTCGCCCCCCGCCGGACGGGCCGTCGCCACCCTTTGGTGGCGACGCTCATGGCCCTTCCCCTGGCGGCCCTGCTCCTGCTCGTCTTCGACGGCTGGGAGACGGTGGCCACACAGGCGTCGTCCGTGGGTGCGATGCTGGGGCGCTGAGCGGCGACCCCAGGCCCGGAAGAGCGGTCCGGGCGGGGACATCGATCCATGAAACCCCGTGGGGACGGGGGTACGGCGGACGGCACACATGCCGGCGCAGCTGGGGAGCTGCGCCGGCATAGCCGTTTTGGCGGGAGTGCGGCGGACTGCGGGTGCGGCGCCGAGATGCCGGTCGTGGTGTCCTGCCGGTCGTCACGCGTCCGCGGTTCCGTACCCGCCCGCGCCGTTCCCGCGCCCCTGGGAGCCACACCCGCCGCGTCTCCGACCCGCGCCGCGACTCCGGTCACCGCGTGGACCCAGCCGCGGCAGTCGTGCCGCCAGGGGCGGCACGGGCGGGCGCAACGGCACCCCGCCGGCGCGGGCGGGCGCTCCGATCCCCGGCCCGCCACGGCATCGCGTACCCCGCGAACGCCCCCACCCCGATACCCTCGGCCACACAGTCCACCCCGGCAGAGGCACCCTTGACCGCAGACGCAGACGCACACGAAGTGGCCCACACCACGGCCCCCCTCATATCCACGCTGACCGCGCTGGCCATGGGAACCGCCCACCCCCACACTCCCGCCGCCCCTCACTCCCCCTGCATCTGCGGCACCACCCCCCTCGCCGACCGCCCCGACGCCACCGTCGTCCGGCACGCCGGTACCGTCGTCAAGGCCCACGCCCCCGGCACCGACCACCCCGCGCTCACCCTGCGCCTCACCGCGGCCGCCCGCCTCCCGGCCGTGTTCCTCGCCCCGCTGGCCCCCACCCCGGCCCGGCTCGACGACCGTCTGGTGACCTTCTGGCCGTACGGCGCCCCGGTGGACCCGGAGGACCCGGACGCGGCTCCCTGGGAAGCGGTCGCCGCTCTCCTCGCCCGGCTGCACCGCACGCCCGCGCCACCCGGCATCCCCCCGATGCGGGGACCCGCCAAAGCCGCCCGCGCCGTCCTGCTGCTCCGAGCGGCCAGGACCGGGCCCTCCCCGGCCGTCGACCCGGTCCTGGCCGCCTGGGACGCGCTGCCCGCCTGGGCCCGGGCGGCGGCCCCCATGCCGGGGCCACAGACCCTGTGCCACGGCGATCTGCACCTCGGCCAGCTCGTCCGGCACCCCGCACCGGACGGGCCCTGGAAACTGATCGACGTGGACGACCTGGGGGCCGGCGTCCCGGCCTGGGACCTCGCCCGCCCCGCCGCCTGGTACGCCTGCGGGCTCCTCCCGCCCGACGAGTGGACCCGTTTCCTGACCGCCTACCGGCACCACGGCGGCCCGGCCGTCCCCGGCGACGGCGACCCCTGGGCCGCCCTGGACGTCCCGGCCCGCGCCCTCACCGTGCAGACGGCAGCCCGGGCACTCACCAAGGCACTCGCGGCGGACCGACCGCTGGACGAGGTGGAGCAGGCGCTGGTCGACGCCTGCGCGCGGATGCCTTCGGTCCCCTCTGCACCCGCTTCCGGTTCCCCGGACTAGGCTGCAACCGCCCGGGGCCGGACGGAGTCTGTCCTGGGGAAACACGAAGCAGGACCGACCGGCGAGGAGTTGAGCCGACCATGCAGTGTCCGAAGTGCCATGCGCCGATGCACACGTACAACCGCAATGGCGTCCAGATCGAGCAGTGCAGCGGTTGCCGCGGCATCTTCCTCGACTACGGCGAGCTGGAGGCGCTGACCCGCCTGGAGTCCCAGTGGTCCCAGCCGGCCCCGCCGCCCCCGGCCGCCCCGCAGGCGTACCCGGCGGCGCCGGCCGCGCCCGCCTGGGGTGCCCCGCACGGTGGCCACCACGGCGGCCACGGTCAGTACGGGCACCACCGTCACAAGAGCTTCGGTCACATGCTGTTCTCCAGCTGAGCCGACGAAGAAGCCCCCGGCCGTACGAGACGGTCGGGGGCTTCTTGGTGTGTGGACGATACTGGGATTGAACCAGTGACCTCTTCCGTGTCAGGGAAGCGCTCTCCCGCTGAGCTAATCGTCCGCGGGCTGTGACTCGAGAGTCACAGACAGTGCGCGATACTGGGATTGAACCAGTGACCTCTTCCGTGTCAGGGAAGCGCTCTCCCGCTGAGCTAATCGCGCGGGATTCGGAACCTGTCGTACGAGCCGACGGATCCAGTGGACGATACTGGGATTGAACCAGTGACCTCTTCCGTGTCAGGGAAGCGCTCTCCCGCTGAGCTAATCGTCCTTGGAGGTGGAGACGGGATTTGAACCCGTGTAGACGGCTTTGCAGGCCGTTGCCTCGCCTCTCGGCCACTCCACCAGGAGTGTAGGGGATCGGGATGACCCCTTCTTCCTTCGAGCGGACGACGAGGCTCGAACTCGCGACCTCAACCTTGGCAAGGTTGCGCTCTACCAACTGAGCTACGTCCGCTTGTCGTTTCGGTCCGCTTCCGCGTCCCGGCGACGTGTTGAACTCTAGCGGATTCCCGGGCCAGTACAAAAACGCGTTTGCGCAGCGTGCTGCGGTGGACCTGGCAGACCCGGCGGTCAGGGCCCCCGCCGGGACATCGCGGGGCCACCCGCCGGACACCCGACCTAGACTCGACCACGTGCTCCACCACCCTCCTCTCGCCCGCTTCGGCGACCGCGTCGCCACCGGGCTCCTCGACGTCACCAGCGATCCGGCCGCCCTGGACTCCACCGGCTTCTGGGCCGTGTGCGCGGACTTCGAGGGGCGGCTGACCTGCGCCCGCTTCGCGGACGTACGCGAGGAGTCCGTGCCCGCACCGGTGCCGGGTCGCTGGCAGGGCCCGGCGACGGGGGACTGGACCTCCTCCCTGGACCGCGCCGCGTACACGGCGGGCGTCCACCGGATCCGCGAGCACATAGCGGCCGGCGAGGTCTACCAGGCCAACCTCTGCAGGGTGCTCAGCGCGCCCGTCGCCCCCGGCGCCGACGTGGACGCCCTGACCGCGCTGCTGGCACGCGGCAACCCGGCGCCGTACGCAGGAACGATCCGGCTGCCCGGGCACGGCGTGGAGATCGCCACCGCCTCGCCCGAACTGTTCCTGCGCCGGCACGGCCGCACGGTCGAGTCGGGACCCATCAAGGGCACCGGGCGCACCGAGGCGGACCTCCTGGACAAGGACTACGCCGAGAACGTGATGATCGTGGACCTGGTCCGCAACGACATCGGGCGTGTCTGCGCCACCGGCAGCGTGACCGTCCCCGACCTGTGCGCCGTGGAGAAGCACCCGGGGCTCGTCCACCTCGTCTCCAGCGTGCGCGGCGAGCTGACCGAGGGCGCCGGCTGGCCGGAGCTGCTGGACGCGGCGTTCCCGCCCGGCTCGGTGACCGGCGCTCCCAAGTCGAGCGCGCTCCGGATCATCGAGGAGCTGGAGACGGCACCGCGCGGCCCGTACTGCGGCGGCATCGGCTGGGTCGACGCCGACCGCGGCACCGGCGAGCTGGCCGTCGGCATCCGCACCTTCTGGATCGACCGGTCCGTGGACGGCGCGGCCGCGCTGCGCTTCGGCACCGGCGCCGGCATCACCTGGGGGTCCGACCCGGAGGGCGAGTGGCGGGAGACCGAGCTGAAGGCGTCCCGGCTGCTCGCGGTAGCGTCGGGAACGTACGAGGACACCGAAGGGGCGCTCACATGAGGATCTGGCTGGACGGCGGACTGCGCGACCTGGACTCCGCCCGGGTCTCCGTCTTCGACCACGGGCTGACGGTCGGCGACGGCATCTTCGAGACCGTCAAGGCGGTGGACGGCGCGCCGTTCGCGCTCACCCGGCACCTCGACCGGCTGACCCGCTCGGCCCGCGGCCTCGGCCTGCCCGACCCCGACCACGACGAGGTGCGCCGCGCCTGTGCGGCCGTCCTCGACGCCAATCCGATGCCGCTCGGCCGGCTGCGGATCACCTACACCGGCGGCCACGGCCCGCTCGGCTCCGACCGCGGCGAGCACGGACCGACCCTGGTCGTCGCCCTCGGCGCGACCACCCGCCGTCCGGACACCACCGCGGTGATCACCGTCCCGTGGACCCGCAACGAACGCGGCGCCCTCACCGGCCTGAAGACCACCTCGTACGCCGAGAACGTCGTCGCCCTGGCCCGCGCCCACCAACACGGCGCCTCCGAGGCGTTGTTCGGCAACACGGTGGGACAGCTCTGCGAGGGCACCGGGTCGAACGTCTTCGTCGTCCTGGACGGCGAGGTCCACACCCCGCCGGTGGCCTCCGGCTGTCTGCCCGGCATCACCCGCGCCCTGGCCGTCGAGTGGACCGGCGCCAAGGAGACCGATCTGCCGCTGGACGTCCTGCGGCGCGCCGACGAGGTCTTCCTGACGTCGACCCTGCGGGACGTCCAGGCCGTGCACCGGATCGACGAGCGCGAACTGGCAGGCACACCGGGCCCGGTGACCGCCAAGGCCATGCGGATCTTCGACGAGCGGTCCGGGCAGGACCTGGACCCCTGAGCCCGGTGAAAACGAGCAAGCAGGGCGGGACCCGGACCCTTGAGCACGATGAAACGGGCTGACGTGAGGGGTCCTGGCGGGTAGAACACCTGTGATGACCACGACCCTGCGGCCGGCCGAGCCGCTCCAGCGGAACGCCGACGGGACCCGCTCCCGCCACTACACGGTGTGCGTGAACAGCCGTCCCGTCGGCGAGATCCACCTCGGCACCGCGCCGGACCTCGGCGACTCGGTGGCCCGCATCACCGACCTGCGGATCGCCGAGCCCGACCGGCGTCGCGGCCGGGGCACCGTGGCCGCGCTCGCCGCGGAGGAGGTGGCGCGCGGCTGGGGCTGCACCCAGATCGGGATCGTGCTCCCCGCCACCGCGGACGCCGCGCTGCGCCTGTTCGGTGCCCTCGGCTACACCGAGCGCAACCGCGGTATGGAAAAGCGCCTCGGCACCACCCCGCCCGCACTGCCACCGGGCAGCCACGGGCGGCCCATGACCGGGCCCGAGTTCGACGCCTGGCGGGCGAGCGAGAGCGAGCGGTACGCGCGCATGTGGATCGGCCTGGGCGTCCCCGAGGCCGCGGCCCGTGCCAAGGCCCGCGCCGACCACGCACGCCTGCTGCCGGACGGGCTCACGACCGAGGGCATGCTCTTCAGCGTGCTGGAGCACGAGGGCAGCCGGGTGGGCACCCTGTGGGTGGCTCTGGAGGAGACCCGGGCGTACGTCTTCGACGTCGAGGCGGACGCGGCACACCGCGGCAGGGGACACGGCCGTACGCTCATGCTGCTGGCGGAGCGCCAGGCGATCGAGGCGGGCCGGCCGGTCCTCGGCCTCAACGTCTTCGCGGGCAACACCCCGGCCGAGCGGCTCTACACGTCACTCGGGTACGAGACCGTGAGCCGCTCCCTGGCGAAGACCCTGCTGTAGGGCCGTGAGGCGGGCCCGGGGTGTGCCATGCCGCTCAGGCTCCCCCGCCGTCCCGTTCGGTCAGCAGCCGGTCCGCGATCTCCTCGATCCGGGCCCGCAGCCCCTCCTGGCTCTTGCCGCCGTCGAGCCGCTCGCCGTCGATGACGTACGTCGGTGTCCCGGTCACGCCGATCGCCGTGCCCTCGGCCTGGTCTGCGTCCACGACCAGGATGTGCCGGCCGTCGATGAGCGCGGTGTCGAACTCCTCTGCGTCCAGACCGAGTTCGCGGGCCACCTCGACCAGGAGGGGTTCTCCCGTCCGGTCCAGCTCCTCCACCCGTCCCAGCACGGCCTCCACGTACGGCCAGCCCTTGCCCTGCTCCAGCGCTTCCTCGGCGGCCTGGGCCGCAGCGAAGGCGTGCTTGTGCTTCTCGAGCGGGAAGTGCCGCAGACGCAGCTCCAGCCGGTCGCCGTAGCGGTCGCGCAGAGCGCGGACGTCGTCGAGGGCCGTACGGCAGTCGGGGCACTGCAGCTCGCACCAGACGTCCAGGACGAGGGCTTCGGTGCGTGCGGGGGAGGAGTCGCTCATGGGCCCCAGTCTTCCAGGCGGGACGCGGGCCACCCAATCGGGACCTCGCGGGAAACCGGCCGGGGCCGATGGGCCGGTGGGCCGGTTCCCAGGCCACTGTGGGGGAGCGGTCGGGGCGGGTGGGTCGGTGGGGGCGGGGCCGGGCTCCGGGCCACTGCGGGGGGAGCGGCCGGGGAAGGAGGGCCGGCGGGTCGGTGGGCCGGCTCCCGGGAACGGCACCACGGGATGAGGCGACCCGGAGATCTCCCTGATGTGCGGCCGGGACATGGCATCGCGGGGACCGGGCGGTGCAGGATGGAAGGGACCTACGGGAGCCCTGCCAGGAGGACCGGATGATTGCCGAGACCGTCTGCTCCGCCGTGTCCGCGGCGGGCCTGGGCATTGCGGTGGTCACGGCCTACCGCAAGCGGTTCCTGGCCGCGGTCCGCATCGCGGCCTACTCGCTCGTGCCGGTCGGCCTGGTGATGACCGGGGTCGTCGGCTGGCTGGCCGACACCGCCTTCAGCCCCACCGCCTGGGCCGGCTTCGGGGTCCTGGGCGCGGCCTGGCTCCTGTTCGCCGGCACGCGTGCCGTGGAGCGCCGGCGCGGTGGTGCCGGCTCCGGGCGCAAGGCGGCCAGGCGGTCGGGGCCGGACGCGACGGCGCCCGGCGCCTCTGCGCCGTCCCTGGGCCAGGCGTCCCGGCCCGCGGCACGTCCCGCCGCCCCCCGGTCCGGCGCCCCCGCGGAGGACTTCAGCGACATCGAGGCCATCCTCAAGAAGCACGGCATATGACAGTCATACGACTCACTGAAACGACACGGTGCGACGCCTGTACGTGCGGAATCGTTCACCGGCTGAACGAGATCTGAGGGCATTCGGCGCACACTCGCAAGATCAGGGTTAGTGATCGCGTGCGGCGACGCGGGTGCGCCATCATCGGCCGCGAGATGCTGGACACGACACAGAGCGAGGCCGCGCCGCCGAAGGACGAGCCTCGCGGGTGCCTTTTCGCCCTCTCCCAGCCACCGCTGATGATCTTCCTTGCGGTGATCGGGTGTCTGCTCCTCACGGCTGCGCTGCACGACCTGCTGTTGCTGTGAGCCGTACACGTCCGTCCCGGCGCCACCCGCCGGGACCGACGTCGCACCGGGTGCCGCGCGTCCCGGCCCGGCCACCCCGTGCCTTCGCGGCCCGGCCACTCCCTGCCTTCGCGGCCCCGGTCGCCTGGTGCGGTTCGCGGTCGGCCGCCCGTCGCCCAGGCCCGGCCGGCTAGCCCGTCGCTTCCTTGCGCCTGGCCCGGTAGGCGGCGACATGCAGCCGGTTCCCGCAGGTGCGGCTGTCGCAGTAGCGGCGCGAGCGGTTGCGGGACAGATCGACGAAGGCGCGCCGGCAGTCCGGTGCCTCACAGCGCCGCAGCCGTTCCTGCTCCCCGGCCACCACGAAGAAGGCGAGCGCCATCCCGCAGTCGGCCGCGAGATGGTCGGCCACGGAGGCGCCCGGTGCGAAGTAGTGCACATGCCAGTCGTAGCCGTCGTGGTCCGTCAGGCGGGGCGTGGTGCCCGCCGCGGCGATCAGCTCATTGATCATCCCGGCCGCGGCGCGGGGATCGGAGGCCGCGAAGATCGACGCGAAGCGTCCCCGGACCTTGCGCACCGCCGAGAGGTCGAACTCGGACAGCACACCGACATCGCTGACTTCGTGGCTTCGTACGAAGTCAGCGAGCGCCTGGACATCGGGCAGTCCGTCCGCCACCGCGTCGTCCTCCGGCGCGGTGTTCACCAGATCCACCACGGTGTCGAGGGCGCACCGGGTGTCGTGGGTGATCAGCACGTTTCGCTCCCTGGCCTGGGGGGTCGGGCGGACGCCCGCCGATGCTGGCCGATGGTAGCGACTACCGCGCCCACTGCACCGGCCCGTGCCCGATCCGGACTGCCGGTAGAACGCCTACGTGCCGCCAGGGGTTCCCGGTCCCGTCGACGCGCGTCACACCCGCCGCGGACGCGGGCCCGGCCCGGACGCAGGCCGACGCCGCCCCCGCGATCGCTCACGGTGACGGCGTACGTCCTGCCGTATCCGGCTGTCTTGGCCCGAGCCGTCTCCCCGAGTGGACGGCGCCGGGCTGCTTGGAAGGGCCGCGGCCCTAGCTTTCCGCCAGGATGTGCGACAGCTCCTGATCGAGATCGAAGTGCCGGTGCTCCGTGCCGGGCGGCACGGCGGCGTCTGTTCGCTTCAGGAAGGACTCCAGGGCTCGCG
Source organism: Streptomyces sp. NPDC027663 (assembly GCF_055566415.1). Classification (NCBI taxonomy): domain Bacteria; kingdom Bacillati; phylum Actinomycetota; class Actinomycetes; order Kitasatosporales; family Streptomycetaceae; genus Streptomyces; species Streptomyces sp. NPDC027663. The sequence continues at coordinate 304,798 of NZ_JBVHSK010000005.1, forward strand.
CCGGGGCCTCCAGCAGCGCCTCCCCCTCCGGGGAGCTGAGGGCGATGCACACGACGCCCTGACCATGACTGCGGGATGGCCAGACGCGGACGTCGCCGGTGCCGGTGGGCCGGTGAAGCCCCTCGGCGAGGAGGTCGCGGGCGAACACCCACTCGACGGTCTCCTCGGCTCCGGTGTGGAAGGTGGCGTGCACGGCGTAGGGGTCGGCCGTGTCGTACCGCAGGCCTGCGGGGACAGGCAGGGAGGACTCGCTCGACACAACGAGGCGCAGGTGCAGCTCGCAGCTGACCGTGGTGTTCATAAGCGCCAGGGCCTTTCGCTCAGTGTGCGCTCGGGGATTCGCACGTCGGCGAAATCGACATGCCACCTACGATGCCGTTGTAAACCCCTCTGAGGGTTTTGCGTGTGTTTACGTAACTCTTCCGGCCGAGAACTCGTACCAGACCTACGGCCATTCCGGTGACCGGATTCGCTCCGGTAGGGTTTGTGTGCATGAATACGGGGAGTGACGAGGCGGGCGAGGTCGCCGTGGCAGCAGACGATGCGAGGACGAACCGGCAAGAGGCCGGGCAGGAGGCCGGGAGCGGCCTCGGCTCCCGCGCGCCGGAGTTCATCAAGGCCCGCCGGGCCCTGCATCTGAGCTGGCAGGTCGGCGTCTTCGTGGTCGGTCTGGCAGTGGTCGCGGCCGGCATCGTCATGCTGCCGCTGCCGGGACCCGGCTGGGTGGTGATCTTCGGCGGCATGGCGATCTGGGCGACCGAGTTCGTCTGGGCCCAGCTCGTGCTGCGCTGGACCAAACGCAAGGTCACCGAGGCTGCCCAGCGGGCCCTCGACCCCAAGGTGCGGCGTCGCAACATCACGCTGACAGTGATCGGACTGTTGATCATCGGCACGCTCGCCGGGATCTACCTGTGGAAGTTCGGCGTCGTGATGCCGTGGAAGATCAAGGACCAGTGATCGATCCCCGGGGGCCCGGCCGTCCGTCGGCCCGGCCCCTGGTCGGAGGCACCCCCTGACATGGGGTAATGTTCTTCCTGCGCCCGGGCGATTAGCTCAGTGGGAGAGCGCTTCGTTCACACCGAAGAGGTCACTGGTTCGAACCCAGTATCGCCCACCCGGACCGACGGCCCACCTGCGAGATGCAGGTGGGCCGTCGGCGTATGTACGCTCCCGTCCGCACCCAGGCCCCCACAGGCCGCACGGAGACCCCGGCCTGGCTCGGGCTCGCCGCGATGATCGGGTGCGGGGTGCGGGGTGCGGTGCGGCCTCAAAACGGATGGTGACGATCCGTTACTCTCGGTGGGCGTCGAGGGAGGGGTCGAGAAGGCCGATCAGGCGATCACCCCGGCCGAGAGGCGGCGCCCGAAGACAGGTGTCAAGACCGACTTCCGGACGTGGTAATCCTTCGGCGAGAAGTTCCGGCCCCGGGCCCTCGGAGGAAATCCCCGAGACGTTTTCCGAAACGCCGTCACTTTCCTTGGGAAATACGACAAGTGAGGAATGCTCATCGGCCTCCGGTCCCAGGGGGCGGGCGGTAGATCCGGGCTTGGCCGGGGGAGCGCCGTCGCACGGGCGGCGGCGCTCCTGCCCTGAGTGTGATGGGGGTCACGGCCCGGTACATGAGTACGCGTACTCAGATTTATGCACCTCGGCGGGGCACACTCGGTCCATGGACCGCAACCACTACCGCTTCCGCAGCCTGTGGTCCCTGCCCGCCCCGCCGGCCACCGTCTACGCGGCGCTGGAGCGGGCCGAGGACTATCCCCGCTGGTGGCCGCAGGTGCGGAAGGCGACCCGCCTGGACGACGCCACCGGTGTGATCACCATCCGGTCCGTGCTGCCGTACACCCTCACGTTCACCGTGCGGGAGATCCGCCGCGACCCGGCCGCCGGCGTCCTGGAGGCCGCACTCTCCGGCGACATCGAGGGCTGGTCGCGCTGGACCGTCACCGCCGGCGGCCCCGGCACCCTCGCCCGGTACGACCAGGAAGTCGATGTGCGCAGGCCCCTGCTCAGGCTGTTCTCCGTACCCGGACGGCCCGTCCTGCGCGCCAACCACGCGCTGATGATGCGTGCCGGGCAGCGCGGACTGCGGCGTCGGCTGGAAGCGGTTTGAACGAACGCCGCCCGGGCCTGTATTGTTCAGTGCGTTCCCGGGCGATTAGCTCAGTGGGAGAGCGCTTCGTTCACACCGAAGAGGTCACTGGTTCGAACCCAGTATCGCCCACCGGGAAGGGCCGGTCCGCAGCAGCGGACCGGCCTTTTGCATGCCGCCGAGGGCTCACGCAGCCGCCGGCAGTTCCGGCCGCAGCGGCCACTCCGTGCTGACGATCTCCGCCGAGCCGCTGCGCGCGAACCACGCCTGCAGCCCACGCGCCTGCGCCGCATGCCAGTTCGCCTGGAGCGCGTGCAGCTCGGCGGGCGAGAGACGCTCCAGCCGGGTCGCGAACCGTCGGCCCACCGCCCGTACGACGTCCAGCGCGGCCAGCGCATCCGCCGCCGCGTCGTGCGCGCCCTGCAACGTCACGCCGTAGTGCGCGCACAGGTCGGTCAGCGTGCGGCGGCCCTTGCGGTAGCGGTCCAGATGCTTGTCCAGCACCCGCGGGTCCAGCACCCGGAGCGGCACCGACTCGAACCAGCGGTCCAGCGACGACGCCCGGTGCCGGCGCAACTCCCGGTCCAGCAGCGTCAGATCGAACGGCGCGTTCATCACCACCAGCGGCCGGCCCAGCGCCGCGTGCTCGGCCAGCTGCTCGGCTATCTCGTACATCACCGGAGCCGGCCAGCGGCCGTTGCGCTGCACGTGCTCCTCCGTCAGCCCGTGTACCGCCGTCGCCGCCTCCGGCACCGGCACACCCGGGTTCACCAGCCAACTGGTGACCCGGGGCCGGGTGCCCGGCGCCTCCTGGACGACGACGGCGGCCGACACGATCCGGTCGGTCTCGACGTCCACGCCCGTCGTCTCCGTGTCGAAGGCGGCCAGCGGCCCCTCGTACCAGGTCGTCATCCCAACCCAACTCCTCGTTCACCCACGGCAGGTGACGTTCCGTCTTCTGCCTGTTTGGTGATACCCGGGCCGTTTGCGCCGTACGCCGGGAGGACACAACAGGAGTACGGGTCTTTGCAGTTCAGCGGCCCGCAGCGGGGAAACTCATTGCCTGGAAGGCTGTTGGTCATGGCCATAGCGCAGCCCGAGCGGGGCGGGCTGCTGCCCGACCGTCCGGGCCCCCTTCGCGGCACGCTCGCCACCACCGCCTGCATGGAGACACTGCAGGTCGGCTATCTCCACGCGGTCGCCGCCGCGGCCGGCTGCTCGCTGTCCCAGCCCTTCCCGGACAACGGCATCGACTGGCACGTCAGCCACAGCGCACCCGGACACACGGTCGACGACGAGGTCACCATCAAGGTGCAGCTGAAGGCCACCTACCAGGTCGCGCCGAACCCCCCGGGGCGCTTCTTCTCCTTCACCCTCGACAACGACCACCTGCGCAAGCTGGCCCGCACACCCGTCTCGGTGCACAAGATCCTGGTCGTCATGCTGGTCCCGCGCGCACAGGACGACTGGCTGCGCGCCAGCCACGACCGGCTCGACCTCAGGCACTGCTGCTACTGGGTCAACCTCGCCGGCCACGCCGTCACCGGCCGGCACCGGACCACCGTGCGGATACCGACCTCGCGCATCTTCGACGACCGGGCCCTCTGCGAGATCATGACGCGGGTCGGGACGGGAGGCAGGCCATGAGGAACCGTCCCTCCGACGAGCCGGTACGGCAGGTCCGGCCGCACCCCGACAACCTGCCCTGGAACCGGCCGCCGCAGCCCGCCGACGTGGACCCCGCCGTGCTCGGTGCCCTGCTCCACCGGCACGGCTGGCAGCGGCGCGGGGGAGCGGCCGGGCGCTACGGCCGCTGGACCCCGCCCGGCCCGGGCGGCGGCGGGACGAGCCTGCTCGTCCCCGAGAGCCGCGCCTTCCCCGACAGCGACGACCTGCTCGGCGAGGCCCTCGACGCCCTCGCCCGCAGCGACACCTCCGCCGCGCGCGAAGTGCTGATCTCCCTCGCCGTACCCAGCGACGAGATCCGCTGGTGGCGCGACAGCCCGAGCGGCCCCGCGGGCGCCGCCCCCTGGACCGCCGACGAGCACCTGCGCGGCGCCGCCCGGCAGATGCTGCTCGCCGCCGCGCTCGCCACACGCGCACGTGCCGGCTACTACGGTGCCCGCCACCGCCGCGCCGCCACGGCCCTCCTGGAGGACGTCCTCGTCGGACCCACCGCCGACGGCCGCACCCTCACCGCCTTCGCGCCCGTCCCCACCGGCCGCCCCCTCGCCGTCCGCCTCCACCAGGCACTGCACGCCGCCCGCGAGGCCATCGACTACCAGCGGGCCACCGGCGGCATGGACGCCTTCGACGGCGCCGTCGAAGCAGGCGTCAGCCGCGAACTCACCGAGGCGCTCACCACCCTGGTCCGCGGCACCGAGGGCGCCCGCGTCGCCGTCGCCTGGGCGCCCGGCGTCCGCGTACCCGAAGGGTGCGCCGCCTCCGCCGATCCCGTCGAGTTCTCACCCGGCGACCTGCCCGTGCTGCGCGAGGCCGCCGCCCGCTACCTCCGCGAGGAACCCTCCGTCCCGGTCCGCATCACCGGCGCCGTCGTCCGCATGCGCCGCTCCGGCCCCGGCGGCGAGGGCACCGTACGCCTGCGCGTCCTCACCGGAGCCGAGGTCCCGCACCTCCGCGTCACCCTGGACGAGGAGGACTACCGCATCGCCGGCCACGCCCACCTCGTCGGGCTCCCGGTGCGCGTCCACGGCAGGCTGGAGCGCCGGGGCGGCTTCCGCCGGCTGACCGGCGCCTCCGGGGTCGTACCCGTGCAGGTCGACGAGGCCGAGCGGGACCGTCTGATGAAGGCCCTGCAGGAGAACCTCGACTTCTTCGAGGAGGCGTGCGGCGACGGGGAGCCGGGAGCGTACGCGGACGAGGACTGAGGGTGACCGTTTCGCGGTCGGCGCCGTCGGGTCGGTACGATCGCCTGTGCGCGCGCTCCTGGTATGGCGCCGCACCCCACCTTCAGTCAGGAGAGACCGGTGTCAGACGTCCGTGTGATCATCCAACGCGATTCCGAGCGGGAAGAACGTGTGGTGACGACGGGCACTACGGCCGCCGACCTCTTCGCGGGCGAGCGCTCGATCATCGCCGCGCGCGTGGGCGGCGAGCTGAAGGACCTCACGTACGCGCTGTCCGACGGTGACGAGGTCGAGGGCGTCGAGATCTCCTCCGAGGACGGTCTGGGCATCCTGCGCCACTCCACCGCGCACGTCATGGCGCAGGCGGTGCAGGAACTGTTCCCCGAAGCCAAGCTGGGCATCGGCCCGCCCGTCAAGGACGGCTTCTACTACGACTTCGACGTCGAGAAGCCGTTCACGCCCGAGGATCTCAAGGCCATCGAGAAGAAGATGCAGGAGATCCAGAAGCGCGGGCAGAAGTTCGCCCGCCGTGTCGTCACCGACGAGGCCGCCCGCGAGGAACTGGCCGACGAGCCGTACAAGCTGGAGCTGATCGGCCTCAAGGGCTCGGCCTCCCACGACGACGGCGCGGACGTCGAGGTCGGCGCCGGCGAGCTGACGATCTACGACAACCTGGACGCCAAGACCGGCGAGCTGTGCTGGAAGGACCTCTGCCGCGGTCCGCACCTGCCTTCGACCCGCCTCATCCCGGCGTTCAAGCTGATGCGCAACGCGGCCGCCTACTGGCGCGGCAGCGAGAAGAACCCGATGCTCCAGCGCATCTACGGCACCGCCTGGCCGTCCAAGGACGAGCTGAAGGCGTACCTGGACTTCCTCGCCGAGGCCGAGAAGCGTGACCACCGCAAGCTGGGCAACGAGCTGGACCTCTTCTCCATCCCGGAGCAGATCGGCTCCGGCCTCGCCGTCTTCCACCCCAAGGGCGGCATCGTCCGCCGCGTCATGGAGGACTACTCGCGCCGCCGGCACGAGGAAGAGGGCTACGAGTTCGTCTACACCCCGCACGCGACGAAGGGGAAGCTCTTCGAGACGTCCGGGCACCTGGACTGGTACGCCGAGGGCATGTACCCGCCCATGCAGCTCGACGAGGGCGTGGACTACTACCTCAAGCCCATGAACTGCCCGATGCACAACCTGATCTTCGACGCGCGCGGCCGTTCCTACCGCGAACTGCCGCTGCGCCTCTTCGAGTTCGGGACCGTGTACCGGTACGAGAAGTCGGGCGTCGTGCACGGCCTGACCCGCGCCCGCGGCTTCACGCAGGACGACGCGCACATCTACTGCACCCGTGAGCAGATGTCCGAGGAGCTGGACAAGACGCTCACCTTCGTCCTCGGCCTGCTGCGCGACTACGGCCTCACCGACTTCTATCTGGAGCTGTCCACCAAGGACCCGGAGAAGTTCGTCGGCTCCGACGAGGTCTGGGAGGAGGCGACCGAGACCCTGCGCCAGGTCGCCGAGAAGCAGGGCCTGCCCCTGGTCCCCGACCCGGGCGGCGCCGCGTTCTACGGCCCGAAGATCTCCGTCCAGGCCAAGGACGCGATCGGCCGGACCTGGCAGATGTCGACCATCCAGCTCGACTTCAACCTGCCCGAGCGCTTCAACCTGGAATACACCGGTCCGGACGGCTCCAAGCAACGCCCGGTCATGATCCACCGCGCGCTGTTCGGCTCCATCGAGCGCTTCTTCGCCGTGCTGCTGGAGCACTACGCGGGTGCCTTCCCGGCGTGGCTGGCCCCGGTTCAGGCGCTCGGCATCCCGATCGGCGACGCGCACGTGGAGTACCTGGAGAAGTTCGCGGCCGCGGCCAGGAAGAAGGGTCTGCGCGTCGAGGTCGACTCCTCCTCCGACCGCATGCAGAAGAAGATCCGCAACGCTCAGAAGCAGAAGGTGCCCTTCATGGTCATCGCGGGCGACGAGGACATGTCGGGCGGTTCGGTCTCCTTCCGCTACCGCGACGGCTCCCAGGAGAACGGCATCCCGTTCGACGAGGCCATCGCCAAGATCGCGAAGGTCGTGGAGGAGCGGGCCCAGGTCTGACGAGGTCTGCACCGCACGAGCCCGAAGGGCCCCCGGGATCAGCTTCCCGGGGGCCCTTCCTCGTCCGCGCCCCGGGCGAAGCGCTGCAGCAGCAGCGAGGAGAACGAGCCGGTGATCGCGCCGAGCAGAGCGAGACCACAGGCCATCATCCCCACCGCGACGGTCCGGCCCATGGGGGTCACCGGGACCACGTCCCCGTATCCCACCGTCGTCAGAGTCGAGCAGGTCCACCAGACCGAGTCGCCGAACGTCCGGATGGTGGCGTGGGGTGCGGCGTGCTCAGCCTGGTACACCGCGAGGGCGCCGGAGAAGCCCAGCAGCACCGTGGAGATGCTGGCGTAGAGCATCACGCGCGCGTGCAGCGTGAGACGTGCGCCGCGGCGCCGCCGCTGGACCACGTCGTACAGCCGCACGATGCGCACCGGCCACAGCAACGGCAGCAGCATGACCAGGGTGTCCAGCCAATGGCTGGTCACGAAGCGGGGGCCGCGGCCGCTCAGCCGCCAGTGCACCGCGTAATCGACGACGAAGACCGCCCAGGCGACCCCGATGATCGCGCGCACGACGTCGTCCAGGCCCGGGGGCAGGCCGTGCGCCAGCACATGTGTCGCGTAGCCGGCGAGGTAGACCAGCGACGCGATGCCGAGCGGCAGGGCGGCGCGCCCCTCCCAGCGGTTCCAGCGCTGCGTACGGATGTCGTCGTCCACCGGCCAAGCTTGGCCGGAGACCTCCTTCCCGCAGCCCCGGCGACACGCCGGGAAGGAGCGAAGCCATATGCTGCCTAGCATGACGAGTGAGCCGGAGCAGCAGATCGGAGTCGGGACCCAGGACGCGTTCCAGCGCCTGTGGACGCCCCACCGGATGGCCTACATCCAGGGCGAGAACAAGCCGACCGGTCCGGGGGCCGACGACGGCTGCCCCTTCTGCTCGATCCCGGCCAAGTCCGACGAGGACGGGTTGATCGTCCGGCGCGGTGAGCACGTCTACGCCGTGCTGAACCTGTACCCGTACAACGGCGGCCACCTGATGACCGTGCCCTACCGGCACGTCGCCGACTACACCGACCTGACCGGGCCGGAGACCGCCGAGCTGGCCGAGCTGACCAAGCAGGCGATGACCGCCCTGCGCACGGCGTCGGGCGCGCACGGTTTCAACATCGGCATGAACCAGGGCACGGTGGCGGGCGCCGGTATCGCGGCCCATCTGCACCAGCACATCGTCCCCCGCTGGGGCGGCGACACGAACTTCATGCCCGTCGTGGGGCACACCAGAGTGCTGCCGCAGTTGCTGGCCGACACCAGGAAGATGCTGGCGGAGGCGTGGCCGGCCGCGGCATAGAACAGCCCGTCCGGCGTTCGGGGACGAGGCCGTGCGCGGCCGAGGCGGGTGTCCGGGGGCGGCAGCCCCCAGGAACCGCAAAGGGCCACGCAGCCGCACTCGACTGACCGCCCCACGCCGCGCACCGGGCGGACCACCGAAGGCTCACGCACCGGGCGGACCACCCCATACCGACGCACCGGCCGGACCAGCGCAGGCTCCGCACCGGCGGGGCCGCCGCAGGCTCACGCGTCGTACAGGTCGGCCTTCCGCGGACTCGGGTCCTGGACGTTGCCGCTGAGGAACGCCGAGCGAGCGCCGAACTTCTCGGTGTTCACGCCGTTGTCCTCCAGCACCCTGATCGCCGCCGAGTGCACCACACGCAGCACCGGCGTGGCCGCGCGCAGCGCGTCGTCGGCCATGAAGCGGTGGCGCCACGGCTGGTCGGCCCACGCGTGCCGCAGCCCGAACGGCTCGGGCAGTCCGAGCGAGCCGCCGAGCCAGTTGAGCAGCGGCGGGTACCAGGTGAGCGGGGCGCGCACGGCGAGCCGCACGACCTCGTCGGTGGTGACCAACGGCAGCTTGATCGTGCGGTTCTCCCAGGGCTTCAGGGACTTGGCGACCTCCTTGGTCGGCGCCTCCGGCTTGCCGGTGAACAGCGGGTTCACCGGTCCCAGCGCATGCCCGGTGACCTCGATGCGCAGCGTCTCGTGCAGCACCGTGACCGTGATCAGCATGGTGATGACCAGCTGTCCGTCCCACAAGGTCCACTGCACGCCCAGGTAGTGCCGGTCGCCGCTGCCGAACTGCTGCTTGTTGCAGATCTCCTGTATGGCGTGCGGCTTGACCTGGAAGGCCTCGACGTCGGTGCCCTCGGGCCGGGACACCGCCGCCGCCTTCTCGCCGATCGGCGTGACGATCCAGTGCCGTATCGACGGCTTGGGGAAGCCGCCCGTGTTCAGGGGGCCGCGCTCCAGCAGCGCCAGCTGGTCGTGGATCGCGCGTATGACGTCCCAGCTGCGGAAGGGGTGGATCTCCCGGCCGGCGTCGGCGGGCACCAGGTCCTCGGCGAGCTGCCAGGCACCCCAGCGGGTGCCCATGCCGAGTATGCCCTTGGGGCCTGCGTAGAAGACGGAGTTGGACTGCTGTTCGGCGCTGAGCCGCGCCAGTGCCTGGCGCAGGTCCTCGGCGGCGGTCTGGCCGGGCCCGCGCGGCACGGCTTCCGGGACCTTGGCGCCGACGCTGGTGCCGGAGAGCAGACCGTCCCAGCGGGCCCGCAGATCCTTCGCGGTGCGCTCGCAGATCTGCTTGGCCCAGAACCAGCCGAGCACGGGCATCACGACGGCCGCGCGGGCGTACCACGCCCAGAAGCCGGTGAACGGCATCTTGATCAGGAACAGGGCGGCGAGCACGCCGACGCCCAGCAGGAGCGCGGTGGCCAGCGTCCCGGCCCGCTTGTCGTCGCGCCTGGCGACGAAGGTGCGCAGCTGGAAGACGAGCAGCCAGCCGATCATCCCCGGAAGGAAGAGCAGGCCGCACACGACCGTGATGGCGGTCAGGCGGTTGTCGCGCTCCCGGCGGATGTTGTTGGCGGCCAGGGCGTGTTCCACCACGAAGCGGGGTTCGGAGCCGAAGGACTGGATGAGCGGCTTGCGGCCGGGGGCGAGCATCCGGTCGACCAGGGCACGGGAGAACGCCTCGCCGAGATTGGGCCGGAACAGCTTGAGCCGGCCGGCCTTCACGGTCGACTGGTGCCACTCGTTGTCGGCCTTCTTGATCTCCTCGACCGGGCTGTCCCGGTACGCCGCGGAAGCCAGCGCGGAGGTCGCCGCCTGCCCCTCGTCGCCCGAGACGGGCACCTGGGGCCCGTCCCACTCCGTTCCAAACGACATTCCCGCCCCCATCGCCGCCGGTGTCGCTCCTGCGGCCTTCCCGACTTCCCTGCTCCGCACACCTGTTGAAGCGGCCGTCGCCGCGATACCCGACGAGAGCCGGACGGTTGCGGCACGACGTGATCAGGTGATCAGCGTATCCGCCGGCACCGACAGCCCGCGGGCGGACGGCCGAAGCCGCCCGCCCGCGCGCGGAGCCGGGCGTGCTCCGACTACCCTTCGTCGCCCCCCTGTTCGCGGATGCGTTCGGCGATCTGCGGCGGCATCGGCTCGTGCCGGGCGTAGTTCCGGTCGAAGCGGGCCGTGCCGTGCGAGAGCGAGCGCAGGTCGACGGCGTACCGGCCGATCTCGAACTCGGGCACCTCGGCGCGGATCAGGGTCCGCCCGGAGCCGACCTGTTCGGTGCCGAGCAGCCGGCCGCGGCGGCCGGAGAGGTCGCTCATCACTGCGCCCACGTAGTCGTCGCCGACCAGCACGCTGACCTCGGCGACCGGCTCCAGGAGATGGATCTTCGCGTCCGCCGCGGCCTCGCGCAGGGCGAGCGCGCCCGCCGTCTGGAAGGCGGCATCGGAGGAGTCCACCGAGTGGGCCTTGCCGTCCAGCAGCGTGATCCGCACGTCCACCAGCGGATAGCCGGCCGCGACACCCTTGGCCGCCTGGGCCCGGACGCCCTTCTCGACGGACGGGATGAACTGGCGGGGCACCGCTCCGCCGACCACCTTGTCCACGAACTCGATGCCCGAGCCGCCCGGCAGCGGCTCCACCTCGATCGCGCAGATGGCGTACTGGCCGTGTCCGCCGGACTGCTTCACGTGCCGGCCGCGCCCGGCCGCCTTGTGCGCGAACGTCTCCCGCAGGGAGACCTTGTGCGGGACGACGTCGACCTGGACCCCGTAGCGGCTGCGCAGCCGTTCCAGGGCGACGTCGGCATGGGCCTCGCCCAGGCACCACAGGACCACCTGGTGGGTGTCCTGGTTCTGTTCCAGGCGCATCGTCGGGTCCTCGGCGACCAGCCGGGAAAGCCCCTGGGAGAGCTTGTCCTCGTCGGCCTTGCTGTGCGCGTGGATGGCGAGCGGAAGCAGCGGGTCGGGCATCTGCCAGGGCTCCATCAGGAGCGGGTCCTCCTTGGCGGAGAGCGTGTCCCCGGTCTCGGCGCGGCCCAGCTTGGCCACGCACACCAGGTCGCCGGCGACGGCGTGGGTCACCGGGCGCTGCTGCCGGCCGAAGGGCATGGACAGCGCGCCGATCTTCTCGTCGACGTCGTGGTCCTCATGGCCGCGATCGGTCAGGCCGTGCCCGGAGACGTGCACCGTCCGGTCGGGGCGCAGGGTGCCGGAGAAGACGCGGACCAGGGAGATCCGGCCGACGTAGGGGTCCGAGGACGTCTTGACGACCTCGGCGACCAGCGGTCCGTCCGTGTCGCACGGCTTCAGCTCGCGCCTCTTGCCGTCGACGGTGGTCACCCCGGGCAGCGGGTGCTCGAACGGGGTCGGGAAGCCGCCGGTGATCAGTTCCAGCAGCTCCACCGTGCCGAGGCCCTGCTTGGCGCCCTCGGCCGCGGGGGCGGCGGCCAGGACGGGATGGAAGCTGCCGCGGGCGACGGCCCGCTCCAGGTCCTGGACGAGGGTCTTGATGTCGACCTGCTCGCCGCCCAGGTAGCGGTCCATGAGGGTCTCGTCCTCGCTCTCGGCGATGATCCCCTCGATGAGCCGGTTGCGGGCCTCCTCGATGTCCGGCAGCTGGTCCTCGCCGGGCTCGGACTCCTTGCGTTCCCCGGACGCGTATTCGAACAGCTTCTGCGACAGCAGCCCGATCAGACCGGTCACCGGTGCGTGCCCGTCGGGGCCCTCGGGACCGCGCAGCGGCAGATACAGCGGCAGGACGGCGTCGGGGTCGTCACCGCCGAAGGCCTCCGCGCAGATCCGGGTCATCTCCTCGAAGTCCGCGCGCGCGGACTCCAGGTGCGTGATCACGATCGCGCGGGGCATGCCGACCGCCGCGCACTCCTCCCACACCATCCGCGTCGAGCCGTCCACGCCGTCCGACGCCGAGACCACGAAGAGGGCCGCGTCCGCGGCGCGCAGACCGGCCCGCAACTCACCGACGAAGTCGGCGTATCCGGGGGTGTCCAGCAAGTTGATCTTGATGCCGTCCCATTCGACCGGCACCAGGGAGAGCTGCACCGAGCGCTGCTGGCGGTGCTCGATGTCGTCGTAGTCCGAGACGGTGCCGCCGTCCTCGACGCGTCCCGCCCGGTTCACCGCCCCCGCGGCCAGTGCGAGGGCCTCCACCAGAGTCGTCTTGCCCGAGCCGGAGTGGCCGACCAGCACCACATTCCGTACGGACGCGGGTTGGTCGGCCGCCAGAGCCCTGCCGGCGGCCCCGGGGTGGTGAGACTGTGCCTTGTCGCCCATGATCCTGCCTCCCGTGCACGGTGAGGTCACTGTGGGCGCGGGACGCGCGGAACCCGCGTGCTGCGGCGGCTCCGGCGACGCCCGCGGTTATTCGAGCTTTCCACTCCCGTCACGCCGCGTCCATACGAAGGACCACGAAGGGTGCGGACCCGTACCGATCGCGTCACCTCCGCGCCGCGCGCGGCAGCGCGCACCGGCTCGCGCGACGGGCTGCGGGTGCCCGCCCGTCACGCACGCGTGCGCGTGGCTACGATGGGCCAGCCGGAGGCCACCAGGGCCGCGGCGACACCGACCGTCGGGAAGGCCATGCTGAACAAGTACGCGCGTGCATTTTTCACGCGTGTCCTCACACCGTTCGCCGCGTTTCTCATCCGCCGGGGCGTCAGCCCCGACACGGTGACGCTCATCGGCACGGCCGGTGTGGTGGCGGGCGCGCTGGTCTTCTACCCCCGGGGCGAGTTCTTCTGGGGCACGGTCGTGATCACCCTGTTCGTCTTCTCCGACCTGGTCGACGGCAACATGGCCCGCCAGCTGGGCCGCTCCAGCCGCTGGGGCGCCTTCCTGGACTCAACCCTGGACCGGGTCGCCGACGGTGCGATCTTCGGCGGTTTCGCGCTCTGGTACGCGGGCAACGGCCACGACGACGTCCTGTGCGCCGTCTCGATCTTCTGCCTGGCCAGCGGGCAGGTCGTGTCGTACACCAAGGCGCGCGGCGAGTCGATCGGCCTTCCGGTGGCCGTCAACGGGCTCGTCGAGCGCGCCGAGCGGCTGGTGGTCTCGCTGGTCGCGGCCGGTTTCGCGGGCCTGCACACGTTCGGTGTGCCGGGCATCCAGTGGCTGCTGCCGATCGCCCTGTGGATCGTCGCCGTCGGCAGCCTCGTCACGCTGATCCAGCGGGTCGTCACCGTCCGCCGGGAGTCCGCGGAGGCCGAGGAGGCCGCCACCCGCGAGAACGCGTCCCGGGGGAGCGAGGCGGCGAAGTGAGCACGGCGGAACGGTTGACCGACGCGCTGTACGGCCTCGGCTGGAGCACCGTCAAGAGGCTCCCGGAGCCCGTCGCGGTCCGTCTCGGGCGGACCATCGCCGACCTCGCCTGGAAACAGCGCGGCAAGGGTGTCCGGCGCCTGGAGTCCAACTACGCGCGCGTGGTGCCCGGCGCCACCCCGGAGCGCCTGGCCGAGCTGTCCCGCGCGGGCATGCGGTCGTACCTGCGCTACTGGATGGAGTCCTTCCGGCTGCCGGCCTGGAGCGCCGAGCGTGTGAAGACGGGCTTCGACTGCAAGGACATCCACCATCTGACCGACGGACTCGCCTCCGGGCAGGGCGTGGTCCTCGCCCTGCCGCACCTGGCCAACTGGGACCTGGCCGGTGCCTGGGTCACCACCGCGCTGGAGACGCCGTTCACGACGGTCGCCGAGCGCCTGAAGCCCGAGACGCTCTACGACCGGTTCGTCGCCTACCGTGAGGGCCTCGGCATGGAGGTCCTGCCGCACAGCGGCGGCACCGCCTTCGGCACCCTGGCCCGCAGGCTGCGCGACGGCGGCCTGGTCTGCCTGGTCGCCGACCGTGACCTGTCCGCCTCCGGCGTCGAGGTCGACTTCTTCGGCGAGACGGCCCGCATGCCGGCCGGACCGGCCCTGCTCGCCCAGCAGACGGGCGCGCTGCTGCTGCCCGTCACCCTCTGGTACGACGACTCGCCCGTCATGCAGGGCCGGGTGCACCCGCCGGTCGAGGTGCCCGAGTCGGGTACGAGGGCCGAGAAGACGTCCGTCATGACACAGGCGCTGGCCGACGCCTTCGCCACCGGGATCGCCGAACATCCGGAGGACTGGCACATGCTCCAGCGGCTGTGGCTCGCCGACCTCGACCCCGCGAAGGGACCCTCGTGAGAATCGGGATCGTCTGCCCGTACTCCTGGGACGTGCCCGGTGGCGTCCAGTTCCACATCCGCGACCTCGCCGAGTACTTCATCCGGCTCGGCCACGAGGTGTCCGTCCTCGCCCCGGCCGACGACGACACCCCGCTGCCGCCGTACGTCGTCTCGGCCGGCCGCGCGGTCCCGGTGCCGTACAACGGCTCGGTGGCCCGGCTGAACTTCGGGTTCCTGTCGGCCGCGCGGGTGCGGCGCTGGCTGCACGACGGCGCCTTCGACGTGGTCCACATCCACGAGCCGACCTCGCCCTCGCTCGGCCTGCTGACCTGCTGGGCGGCCCAGGGACCCATCGTCGCGACCTTCCACACCTCCAACCCGCGCTCGCGCGCCATGATCGCCGCGTACGCGATCCTGCAGGCCGCGCTGGAGAAGATCAGCGCGCGGATCGCGGTCAGCGAGTACGCCCGCCGCACTCTGGTCGAACACCTGGGCGGGGATGCGGTGGTCATCCCCAACGGCGTCGACGTGGACTTCTTCGCGAGGGCCGAGCCCAAGCCCGAGTGGCAGGGCGACACCCTCGGCTTCATCGGCCGGATCGACGAGCCCCGCAAGGGCCTGCCGGTGCTGATGAGGGCCCTGCCGAAGATCCTGGCCGCCCGCCCGGAGACCCGGCTGCTGGTCGCCGGCCGGGGCGACGAGGAGGCGGCCGTCGAGGAACTGCCGGAGGAACTGCGCTCGCGCGTGGAGTTCCTCGGCATGGTCAGCGACGAGGAGAAGGCGCGGTTCCTGCGCAGCGTCGACCTGTACGTCGCGCCCAACACCGGCGGCGAGAGCTTCGGCATCATCCTGGTCGAGGCGATGTCCGCGGGCGCCCCCGTCCTCGCCTCCGACCTGGACGCCTTCGTGCAGGTACTCGACCAGGGCGAGGCCGGCGAGGTCTTTGCCAACGAGGACGCCGACGCGCTGGCCGAGGCGGCCCTGCGGCTGCTGGAGGACCCCGCGCGCCGGGAGGAGCTGCGCAAGCGCGGCAGCGCCCATGTGCGGCGGTTCGACTGGTCGACGGTCGGCGCGGACATCCTGTCCGTCTACGAGACGGTGACGGCGGGCGCGGCGGCGGTAGGCGCCGACGAGCGCACGACGGGGCTGCGGGCGCGGTTCGGACTGGCCCGGGACTGACCGGTCGGGGCCGGCGGGGCTGGGCTGGTCCGGGGCCGGTGGGGTCGGCTCGACGCCGGCCGCTGGGGCGTGTCCTGCCAGCCGATAGCCTTCGGCCGTGACCGCAACCCTGATCTGGATCCTTGTCGCACTCCTCGCCATCGGCGTGTACCTGAGCTGGACGGCCGGGCGGCTGGACCGGCTGCACGTGCGCATGGACGCCGCCCGGGCCGCGCTCGACGCCCAGCTGCTGCGGCGGGCGTCCGTGGCGCAGGAACTCGCGACCTCGGGCGTGCTGGACCCGGCCGCCTCGATCGTGCTGTACGAGGCCGCCCACGCGGCCCGGCAGGCCGAGGAGGAGCACCGGGAGGTCGCCGAGAGCGAGCTGAGCCAGGCGCTGCGGGCCGTCTTCGGGGATCCGGCACAGGTGGAGGCCGTCCGGGAGGCCCCGGGCGGCGAGGAAGCGGCCCGTGAGCTGGCCGAGGCCGTACGGCGGGTGCCGATGGCCCGCCGCTTCCACAACGACGCCGTGGGGGCCGCCCGCAGGCTCCGTGAGCACCGCAAGGTCCGCTGGTTCCGGCTGGCCGGCCACGCCCCGTTCCCGCTGGCCGTCGAGATGGACGACGAGCCGCCCGCGGCCCTGGTGGAGCGGGTCTCCTGAAACCCCGCGTGGACCAAAAGGATCCACCGGCTTGCCATTGGCCCTTGCTGTGGCCTGGTCCACTCCCGTTTCCTCATCGGAGCAGAAACCCATTTTCACTTCAGTGAGGTCACCCGTGTCCACCATCGAGAACCAGGCTCCCGAGACCGGCACCGCCCGCGTGAAGCGCGGTATGGCCGAGCAGCTCAAGGGCGGCGTGATCATGGACGTCGTCACGCCGGAGCAGGCGAAGATCGCCGAGGACGCGGGCGCCGTCGCGGTCATGGCCCTGGAGCGGGTGCCGGCCGACATCCGCAAGGACGGCGGCGTGGCCCGCATGTCCGACCCGGACATGATCGAGGGCATCATCGACGCCGTCTCGATCCCGGTGATGGCCAAGTCCCGCATCGGTCACTTCGTCGAGGCCCAGGTCCTGCAGTCCCTCGGCGTCGACTACATCGACGAGTCCGAGGTCCTCACCCCGGCCGACGAGGTCAACCACTCCGACAAGTGGTCCTTCACCACCCCGTTCGTCTGCGGTGCCACCAACCTGGGTGAGGCCCTGCGCCGCATCGCCGAGGGCGCCGCGATGATCCGCTCCAAGGGCGAGGCCGGCACCGGCAACGTGGTCGAGGCCGTCCGCCACCTGCGCCAGATCAAGAACGAGATCGCCCGTCTGCGCGGCTTCGACAACCACGAGCTGTACGCCGCCGCCAAGGAGCTGCGCGCCCCGTACGAGCTGGTCAAGGAAGTCGCCGAGCTGGGCAAGCTCCCGGTGGTGCTGTTCTCCGCCGGTGGCGTCGCCACCCCGGCCGACGCGGCCCTGATGCGGCAGCTCGGCGCCGAGGGCGTGTTCGTCGGCTCCGGCATCTTCAAGTCCGGCGACCCGGCCAAGCGCGCCGCCGCCATCGTGAAGGCCACCACCTTCTACGACGACCCGAAGATCATCGCGGACGCCTCCCGCAACCTCGGCGAGGCCATGGTCGGCATCAACTGCGACACCCTTCCCGAGGCCGAGCGCTACGCGAACCGCGGCTGGTAGGCGCACCGGGACGGACCTTCACGGACCTTCAGGTACTGGAACCCCATGAACACTCCTGTCATAGGCGTCCTGGCCCTCCAGGGCGACGTACGGGAGCACCTCATCGCCCTGGCCGCGGCCGACGCCGTGGCCAGGCCGGTGCGGCGCCCCGAGGAACTCGCCGAGGTCGACGGCCTCGTCCTGCCCGGCGGCGAGTCCACCACCATCTCCAAGCTGGCCATCCTGTTCGGCGTGATGGAGCCCCTCCGCGCGCGCGTGCGGGCCGGCATGCCCGTCTACGGCACCTGCGCGGGCATGATCATGCTCGCCGACAAGATCCTCGACCCGCGCTCGGGCCAGGAGACCGTCGGCGGCATCGACATGATCGTGCGCCGTAACGCCTTCGGGCGGCAGAACGAGTCGTTCGAGGCCGCGCTCGACGTGAAGGGCATCCCGGGCGATCCTGTGGAGGGCGTCTTCATCCGCGCCCCCTGGGTGGAGTCCGTGGGCGCCGGGACCGAGGTGCTCGCCGAGCACGACGGGCACATCGTCGCCGTCCGCCAGGGCAACGCGCTCGCCACGTCGTTCCACCCGGAACTGACCGGCGACCACCGCGTGCACGCCTTGTTCGTCGACATGGTGCGCACCATCGGGACCGCCGAGTCCTTGTAGGATCTCTGGCGTTCGTTCATAGATGGGTTACGCGAAGGAGACAGGCAGATGTCCGGCCACTCTAAATGGGCCACGACGAAGCACAAGAAGGCCGTGATCGATGCCAAGCGCGGCAAGCTCTTCGCGAAGCTGATCAAGAACATCGAGGTCGCGGCGCGGATGGGCGGCGTGGACCTCGACGGCAACCCGACGCTCTACGACGCCGTCCAGAAGGCCAAGAAGCAGTCGGTGCCCAACAAGAACATCGACTCCGCCATCAAGCGTGGTGGCGGTCTCGAGGCCGGCGGCGCCGACTACGAGACGATCATGTACGAGGGCTACGGGCCGAACGGTGTCGCGGTGCTCATCGAGTGCCTCACCGACAACCGCAACCGCGCCGCCTCCGACGTCCGCGTCGCCATGACCCGCAACGGCGGCAACATGGCGGACCCGGGCTCGGTGTCGTACATGTTCAGCCGCAAGGGCGTCGTCATCGTCCCCAAGGGCGAGCTGGCCGAGGACGACGTCCTCGGTGCCGTCCTGGACGCGGGCGCCGAGGAGGTCAACGACCTCGGCGAGACCTTCGAGGTGATCAGCGAGGCCACCGACCTGGTCGCGGTCCGTACCGCCCTGCAGGAGGCCGGCATCGACTACGACTCCGCCGACTCCAGCTTCGTGCCGTCCGTCCAGGTCGAGCTGGACGAGGAGGGCGCCAGGAAGATCTTCAAGCTCATCGACGCGCTCGAGGACAGCGACGACGTGCAGAACGTCTTCGCCAACTTCGACGTGAGCGACGAGATCATGGAGAAGGTGGACGCGTAACGCACGCGGCTTGCCGAACGGGCCGACGGGACACACACCCGTCGGCCCGTCGCTTTGTCAGTGGCACCCGATAGCCTGCACAAACAGGCGGTCGAACGGAGGGGGCGCGCGTGCGTGTACTGGGGGTGGACCCAGGGCTGACCCGGTGTGGCGTCGGTGTCGTGGAAGGGGTCGCGGGCCGGCCGCTCACCATGCTCGGCGTCGGGGTCGTACGGACGCCCGCGGACGTCGACCTCAGCCACCGGCTGCTCGCCGTCGAGCAGGGAATCGAGCAGTGGCTGGACGAGCACCGGCCCGAGTTCGTCGCCGTCGAGCGCGTCTTCAGCCAGCACAACGTGCGCACGGTCATGGGCACCGCCCAGGCCAGCGCCGTGGCCATGCTGTGCGCCGCCCGGCGTGGCATCCCCGTCGCCCTGCACACCCCGAGCGAGGTCAAGGCCGCCGTCACCGGCAGCGGCCGCGCCGACAAGGCCCAGGTCGGGGCCATGGTCACCCGGCTGCTCCGGCTCGCCGCGCCGCCCAGGCCGGCCGACGCCGCCGACGCCCTCGCGCTCGCCATCTGCCACATCTGGCGTGCCCCCGCCCAGAACCGGCTCCAGCAGGCCGTCGCCCAGCACACCGCCCACGCAACGAAAGGCCGTACGGCATGATCGCCTTCGTCAGCGGCACGGTCGCCGCACTCGCCCCCGACGCAGCGGTCGTCGAGGTCGGCGGTGTCGGCATGGCCGTCCAGTGCACGCCGAACACGCTGTCGACGCTGCGCATCGGCCAGCCGGCCAAGCTGCGCACCTCCCTCGTCGTCCGCGAGGACTCGCTGACCCTGTACGGCTTCGCCGACGACGACGAGCGCCAGGTCTTCGAGCTGCTGCAGACCGCGAGCGGGGTCGGCCCGCGCCTGGCCCAGGCCATGCTCGCCGTGCACACCCCGGACGCGCTGCGCCGCGCGGTCGCCACCGGTGACGAGAAGGCCCTCACGGCCGTCCCCGGCATCGGCAAGAAGGGTGCGCAGAAGCTGCTGCTGGAGCTGAAGGACCGGCTCGGCGAGCCCGTCGGCGCCCCCGCCGTCGGCGCCCCGGTCACCCAGGGCTGGCGCGACCAGCTGCACGCGGCCCTGATCGGCCTCGGCTACGCCACCCGGGAGGCCGACGAGGCGGTCGCCGCCGTGGCGCCCGAGGCCGAGGCCGCCGACGGCACCCCCCAGGTGGGCAGGCTGCTGAGAGCCGCCCTGCAGACCCTGAACCGAGCCCGCTGACCCGAGACCGCCGCAAGGCACGCACGCGCCGTGCCGTGCGACCCACCCCCGGACCCCCGGCCGACCGACGCGACCGGCGTTCCACCGCGAGGAGAATGGCAGTGAACTGGGACGACCCGACCGACACCTCCACCGCATCCGCGGAGCGGCTGGTCGGCCCTGCGGCCGACCGGGAGGACCAGGCCGTCGAGGCCGCCCTGCGTCCCAAGGACCTCGGCGAGTTCATCGGTCAGGAGAGGGTCCGCGAGCAGCTCGACCTGGTCCTGCGCGCCGCACGCGCGCGGGGCGCCACCGCCGACCACGTCCTGCTGTCCGGCGCGCCCGGCCTCGGCAAGACCACCCTGTCGATGATCATCGCGGCCGAGATGGGCGCCCCCATCCGCATCACCTCCGGCCCCGCCATCCAGCACGCCGGCGACCTCGCCGCCATCCTCTCCTCCCTGCAGGAGGGCGAGGTGCTCTTCCTGGACGAGATCCACCGCATGTCCCGGCCCGCCGAGGAGATGCTCTACATGGCGATGGAGGACTTCCGTGTCGACGTCATCGTCGGCAAGGGCCCCGGCGCCACCGCGATCCCGCTGGAACTGCCCCCGTTCACCCTGGTCGGCGCCACCACCCGCGCGGGCCTCCTGCCGCCCCCGCTGCGCGACCGCTTCGGCTTCACCGCGCACATGGAGTTCTACGAGCCGCACGAACTGGAGCGCGTCGTGCACCGCTCGGCAAGCCTCCTGGACGTCGGGATCGAGCCGGACGGCGCCGCCGAGATCGCAGGCCGCTCCCGCGGCACGCCCCGCATCGCCAACCGCCTGCTGCGCCGCGTCCGCGACTATGCGCAGGTCAAGGCCGACGGACTGATCACGCGCGAGATCGCCGCCGCGGCCCTCGCCGTGTACGAGGTCGACGAGCGCGGTCTCGACCGGCTCGACCGTGCCGTCCTGGAGGCCCTGCTGAAGCTGTTCGGCGGCGGCCCGGTCGGCCTGTCCACCCTCGCGGTCGCGGTGGGGGAGGAGCGCGAGACGGTGGAGGAGGTCGCCGAACCCTTCCTGGTCCGGGAGGGTCTGCTCGCCCGCACCCCGCGCGGCCGCGTCGCCACCCCCGCCGCCTGGGCGCACCTCGGCCTCGTCCCGCCCCACTCGGCCCCCGGAGGGGCTGTGGGAAACGGACAACAGGACCTGTTCGGGACGTGACGGCACGACCTGTTCCGGAGGCCGACGGCGCAGGACCGGCAAGGCGGCGCCATCCTGCGGCGACGGGCGGCGAGCCGCGCTTCGTCCCGTGACGACGTGATGCCTTTGTGACGGCGAGGGCATTGGCCGGACCAGGAACTCAGGTGCCATGCTGAGCGTTGTTCCATGCACGCGGACTCGCTTAGACTCCGCCGATGCCGCCTTTGCGGGCGGCGCCGACCACACCCCCATCACATAGGCCGCTCTCCGCCGCGGTCGCGCGAAGGAAATTCCGTCCCGTGAATACCTTGACCCTTCTCCCGTTCATCGTGCTCATCGCGGCCATGTTCCTGATGACGCGCTCGGCCAAGAAGAAGCAGCAGCAGGCCGCCGACATGCGGAACCAGCTGCAGCCCGGTTCCGGCGTCCGCACGATCGGGGGCATGTACGCCACGGTCAAGGAGGTCAACGAGGACACCGTCCTCCTCGACGCCGGACCGGGCGTCGAGCTGCTCTTCGCCAAGAACGCCATCGGCGCCGTCCTCACCGACGACGAGTACAACCGCATCGTCCACGGCATCGAGCACGACCTGAAGTCCGACGCCGACGTCGTCCCGGACGACGCTTCCTCCCTCACCGAGACCGACGAGACCGACGGAACCGCCGCCGCTGCCGCCGCCTCCGACGAGAAGATCGACCTCGGTAAGAAGGACGCCGCCGAGGACAAGGCGCAGGACGAGCCGAAGAAGTCCGACGGCGACTCCGACACGAAGTAGTCACGCCCCGGGACGCGCGGCGGCGGCGCCACGAGCCCGCCCCGCGCACCCCGGGCGCGTCTGTTTCGCAGGGGAGCCCGACACCATGTCATGGCCGACCGCGCCGACCGGGCGCGGGGCGGCCCGAGAGGGAGTACGAGAAGGTGGCAGCACCTAAGAGGGGCCGAAGCGCGAGCGCCCAGAGCAAGCCAGGGCGCTCGCTGGCCCTCATCCTGATCGCCATCGTGGCGCTCACCGGGGGGATGTTCCTCTCCGGGCACAAGACTCCGCGTCTCGGCATCGACCTCGCCGGTGGCACGAGCATCACGCTCAAGGCGAAGGCCGACCAGGGGTCCGCGATCAACAAGGCCAACATGGACACCGCGGTCGACATCATGAACCGCCGTGTCAATGGCCTGGGTGTCTCCGAGGCGGAGGTGCAGACCCAGGGAAACGACAACATCATCGTCAACATCCCCAAGGGCACCAACTCCAAGGAGGCCCAGCAGCAGGTCGGCACCACCGCGAAGCTGTACTTCCGGCCGGTCCTGGCCAGCGAGCCCAGCGTCCCGGCCGGGAAGAGCCCCTCGCCCAGCGCTTCCTCCAGTGGCAGCTCCTCGCCGGCCCCGGGCACGAGCCCCTTGTCGAGCGCCTCGTCCCCGCAGTCGGCGTCCGGCACCGCGTCCCCGACGGCCACGGCGACCTCCCAGGGCCGGTCCGTCAGCGACGCGCTCAAGGCCGACGCCACCCCCTCGCCCAGCGGCTCCGCCTCCGGCAGCTCCAAGCCGTCGCCCACCCCGTCGGCCTCCTCCAGCGGGTCGGCCACCGACTCCAAGCTGCAGGCCCAGTACGCGGCCCTGAACTGCACCAAGCCCGCCGACCGCGCCCGGGCCGGCAAGGACGCCAAGCCCGGTGAGCCCACCGTGGCCTGCGGCCAGAACGACGGTGCCTGGTACAAGTACCTGCTCGGCCCGGTCGCCGTGGACGGCACCGAGGTGAAGAAGGCCCAGGCGATCTTCGACACTCAGGGCGCCGCCGGCTGGCAGGTGCAGATGACCTTCACGGGCAGCGGCACCAAGAAGTTCGCGGACATCACCGGCGAGCTGGCCAAGAACCAGCGCCCGCAGAACGAGTTCGCCATCGTCCTCGACGGCGACGTGGTCTCCAGCCCGTTCGTGCAGGGTGCCATCACCGGCGGCCAGGCGCAGATCTCCGGCAGCTTCCAGCAGGAGGAGGCGCAGAACCTCGCCAACATGCTGTCGTACGGTGCTCTGCCGCTCTCCTTCCAGGAGCAGTCCGTCACCACCGTCACCGCCGCGCTCGGCGGTGAGCAGCTGCGCGCCGGTCTGCTCGCCGGCGCCATCGGCCTCGCCCTGGTCGTGATCTACCTGGTGGTCTACTACCGCGGCCTGTCGGTCGTGGCCATGGCCTCCCTGCTGGTCTCCGCGATCCTCACCTACGTGATCATGTCGCTGCTCGGCCCGGCCATCAACTTCGCGCTGAACCTGCCGGCCGTCTGCGGTGCCATCGTCGCGATCGGTATCACGGCGGACTCGTTCATCGTGTACTTCGAACGCATAAGGGACGAGATCCGCGAGGGCCGCTCCCTGCGCCCCGCCGTGGAGCGGGCCTGGCCTCGCGCCCGGCGCACCATCCTGGTCTCCGACTTCGTGTCGTTCCTCGCCGCCGCGGTGCTGTTCATCGTCACCGTCGGCAAGGTCCAGGGCTTCGCGTTCACGCTCGGTCTGACCACCCTGCTCGACGTGGTCGTCGTCTTCTTCTTCACCAAGCCGCTGATGACGCTTCTCGCGCGCCGCCCGTTCTTCGCGAACGGCCACAAGTGGTCCGGTCTCGACCCGAAGGGCCTGGGCGCCAAGCCTCCGCTGCGCCGTACCCGCCGTCCCGCCGGTCCCGCCGCCGGCCCCGTCGACCCGAAGGAGGCCTGAGCGATGTCGAAACTCGGTAACCTCGGCGCCCGGCTGCACCGCGGCGAGATCTCGTACGACTTCGTCGGCAAGCGCAAGATCTGGTACGGCGTCTCGATCCTGATCACCATCACGGCCATCGTCGGCCTGGCGGTGCGCGGCCTGAACATGGGCATCGAGTTCCAGGGCGGCGCGGTGTTCAACACGCCGACCAACATGAGCACCTCGGTGGCCCAGGCCGAGAAGTACGCCAACGACGCCTCGGGTCACCAGTCGGTCGTGCAGAAGCTCGGCAACGGCAGCCTGCGCATCCAGATCGCGGGCATCGACACCGGGCAGTCCGACAAGATCAAGCAGGAGCTGGCCAAGGACCTGAACCTCGACCCCGAGAAGCTCGCCGCCGACCTGGTCGGCCCGAGCTGGGGCGAGCAGATCGCCACCAAGGCCTGGCAAGGCCTGGCGATCTTCATGGTCCTCGTCGTGATCTACCTGGCGATCGCCTTCGAGTGGCGCATGGCCATCGCGGCGCTGGTCGCGCTGATCCACGACATCACGATCACGACCGGCATCTACGCCCTGGTCGGCTTCGAGGTCACGCCCGGCACGGTCATCGGTCTGCTGACCATCCTCGGTTACTCGCTCTACGACACGGTCGTCGTCTTCGACAGCCTCAAGGAGCAGACGAAGGACATCACCAAGCAGACCCGGTTCACCTACAGCGACATCGCCAACCGGTCGATCAACGGCACTCTGGTCCGTTCCATCAACACCACGGTCGTCGCCCTGCTCCCGGTCGCCGGTCTGCTCTTCATCGGCGGCGGCTTCCTCGGTGCGGGCACGCTGAACGACATCTCGCTGTCGCTGTTCGTCGGTCTCGCGGCCGGTGCCTACTCGTCGATCTTCATCGCCACCCCGCTCGTCGCCGACCTCAAGGAACGCGAGCCGGCGATGAAGGCCCTCAAGAAGCGGGTCATGGCCAAGCGTGCCCAGGCCGGCGCCGGCGAGGACCTCGCGGAGGACCGCGGCGCCGGTGACGAGAGCCAGGACGCCGCCCCCGCCGTGGTGGGGCCGCGCAACCAGCCCGCGTCCCGGAACCGGGGCCGTGGCCGGACGCCGGGCAAGCGCCGATGACCGGCATCCAGGAGCTGCTGCGCAGCCGCATCCGTGACGTCGCCGACTACCCGGAGCCCGGGGTGATGTTCAAGGACATCACCCCGCTCCTGGCCGACCCGGCGGCCTTCACCGCGCTCACCGACGCCCTCGCCGAGATCGCCGCCGGCACCGGTGCGACCAAGATCGTGGGCCTGGAGGCCCGGGGCTTCATCCTCGGCGCCCCGGTCGCCGTCCGCGCGGGGCTGGGGTTCATCCCGGTCCGCAAGGCGGGCAAGCTGCCCGGAGCCACCCTGCGGCAGGCGTACGAGCTGGAGTACGGCTCGGCCGAGATCGAGGTCCACGCCGAGGACCTGGCCTCGGGCGACCGCGTCCTGATCGTGGACGACGTCCTGGCCACCGGCGGCACCGCCGAGGCCGCGATCCACCTCATCCAGCGCGCGGGCGCCGAGGTCTGCGGCCTCGCGGTCCTCATGGAGCTTGGCTTCCTGGGCGGCCGCGCCCGCCTGGAACCGGCGCTCGCCGGGGCCCCGCTGGAGGCGCTCCTCCAGGTCTGACCCGGACCCGCACGGCGACGGCCGCCCCGGCACACGACCGGGGCGGCCGTTCGCCGTAACGGGGTGGCTGTGTCCGTCGCCCCTGCGTGGCCTGGACCGTCGCAACGGGGTGGCTGTGTCCGTCGCGCCTGCGTGGCCTGGACCGTCGCAACGGGGTGGCTGTGTCCGTCGCACCAGGCCGGGCCAGTAACGCACGGGCGGCTGTGTCCGTCGCACCCGGGTACCCGGGCCCGCGTCGTACCGGGGTAACCGGGCCCGTCGTACCCGCCCGGAGCCCTGTGCGGCGACACCCTCAGGACGCCCCGCGGTCATCTGCCGGAATCCTGCGGGAACCCCGCGCGTTTCACGGGTAGACGGTCCTCACAGCCGCCTGCAGGCGATGTCGAGGCGCAGGATCGCTACCATGGGGTCTCCGGAGCCTGACCGGGGGACCCGGATCGCGCACGAGGAGTCCTCTTGCCAGACGAGGCCCAGCACCTGACCGCCGCCAAGCCCGAGCCCGCCTCGGCAGCCGCGGCAAAGCCCGCGCCGAACACTTCCCAGGTGAAGAACGACACCCGCGGGACGGTCGAGCACGCCCAGTCCGCGCCCGTCGAGAAGAGCGCCGAGGCCTCGCGTCCCAAGCCCACGCTCGACTCCGCTCGCGCGGGGGGACCCTCATCTCCCGAGCGCCCCGTGCAGCCGCCCGTGGTGCGCCCGCCCGCTGTGCAGCCGGGCCGCACCGGCTCCTCCAACCGCGTCCGCGCGCGTCTCGCCCGCCTCGGCGTCCAGCGCGCGAACCCGTACAACCCGGTCCTGGAACCGTTGCTCCGCATAGTGCGCAGCAACGACCCCAAGATCGAGAACTCCACGCTGCGCCAGATCGAGCGCGCCTACCAGGTCGCCGAGCGCTGGCACCGCGGCCAGAAGCGCAAGAGCGGCGACCCGTACATCACGCATCCGCTCGCCGTCACCACCATCCTCGCCGAGCTGGGCATGGACCCGGCCACGCTGATGGCGGGCCTGCTGCACGACACCGTCGAGGACACCGAGTACGGCCTCGACCAACTGCGCCGCGACTTCGGCGACACCGTCGCCCTGCTCGTCGACGGCGTCACCAAACTGGACAAGGTCAAGTTCGGCGAGGCCGCACAGGCCGAGACCGTGCGCAAGATGGTCGTCGCCATGGCCAAGGACCCGCGCGTCCTGGTCATCAAGCTCGCCGACCGCCTGCACAACATGCGCACCATGCGGTACCTCAAGCGCGAGAAGCAGGAGAAGAAGGCGCGCGAGACGCTGGAGATCTACGCGCCGCTCGCCCACCGCCTCGGCATGAACACCATCAAGTGGGAGCTTGAGGACCTCGCGTTCGCGATCCTCTACCCCAAGATGTACGACGAGATCGTACGGCTGGTGGCCGAGCGGGCACCGAAGCGTGACGAGTACCTGGCCATAGTGACCGACGAGGTCCAGTCCGACCTGCGTGCCGCCCGCATCAAGGCGACCGTCACCGGCCGCCCGAAGCACTACTACAGCGTCTACCAGAAGATGATCGTGCGGGGCCGCGACTTCGCCGAGATCTACGACCTGGTGGGCATCCGCGTCCTCGTCGACACGGTCCGCGACTGCTACGCCGCCCTCGGCACGGTGCACGCGCGATGGAACCCGGTCCCCGGCCGGTTCAAGGACTACATCGCGATGCCCAAGTTCAACATGTACCAGTCGCTGCACACGACGGTCATCGGGCCCAACGGCAAGCCGGTCGAGCTGCAGATCCGCACCTTCGACATGCACCGCCGCGCCGA
Organism: Streptomyces sp. NPDC027663; assembly: GCF_055566415.1. Lineage (NCBI taxonomy): Bacteria > Bacillati > Actinomycetota > Actinomycetes > Kitasatosporales > Streptomycetaceae > Streptomyces > Streptomyces sp. NPDC027663. The sequence goes on from NZ_JBVHSK010000005.1 coordinate 332,191, forward strand.
GTACGGCATCGCCGCGCACTGGAAGTACAAGCAGGAGGCCGTCGCCGGCGCCTCCAAGGTCCGCACCGACGTGCCGAAGGCGTCCGGCAAGGACAAGGACGCCATCAACGACATGGCGTGGCTGCGGCAGCTGCTGGACTGGCAGAAGGAGACCGAGGACCCCGGCGAGTTCCTGGAGTCGCTGCGCTTCGACCTGTCCCGCAACGAGGTCTTCGTCTTCACGCCCAAGGGCGACGTCATCGCGCTCCCGGCCGGCGCGACCCCGGTGGACTTCGCGTACGCGGTCCACACCGAGGTCGGTCACCGCACCATAGGCGCGCGGGTCAACGGCAGGCTCGTACCGCTCGAATCCACCCTCGACAACGGCGACTTGGTGGAGGTCTTCACCTCCAAGGCGCCGGGCGCCGGCCCGTCCCGCGACTGGCTCGGCTTCGTCAAGTCGCCGCGTGCGCGCAACAAGATCCGGGCCTGGTTCTCCAAGGAGCGCCGCGACGAGGCGATCGAGCAGGGCAAGGACTCCATCGTCCGCGCGATGCGCAAGCAGAACCTGCCGATCCAGCGCATCCTCACGGGCGACTCCCTCGTCACGCTCGCGCACGAGATGCGCTACTCGGACATCTCCGCGCTGTACGCGGCGATCGGCGAGGGCCATGTCTCCGCGCAGAACATCGTGCAGAAGCTCGTCCAGGCCCTCGGCGGCGAGGAGGCCGCCACCGAGGAGATCGACGAGGCGGTCCCGCCGACCCGCAGCCGCGGCCGCAAGCGGCGCTCCAGCGCCGACCCGGGCGTCGTGGTCAAGGGCGTCGACGACGTGTGGGTCAAACTGGCCCGCTGCTGTACGCCGGTTCCGGGCGACCCGATCATCGGCTTCGTCACCCGCGGCAGCGGCGTATCGGTTCACCGCAGCGACTGCGTCAACGTCGATTCGCTGTCCCGCGAGCCGGAGCGCATCCTCGACGTCGAGTGGGCGCCGACCCAGTCCTCCGTGTTCCTGGTCGCCATCCAGGTCGAGGCCCTGGACCGCTCCCGCCTGCTGTCGGACGTCACCCGTGTCCTGTCCGACCAGCACGTCAACATCCTCTCCGCGGCCGTCCAGACCTCCCGCGACCGGGTGGCCACCTCTCGCTTCACCTTCGAGATGGGCGACCCGAAGCACCTCGGCCACGTCCTGAAGGCGGTCCGCGGCGTCGAGGGCGTGTACGACGTGTACCGCGTGACCTCGGGACGCAGCCGCTCGTAGCCGGGCGGCCCCCGGACCGGGAACGGCATGCGAAAGGGCCCCGTACGCGCGTACGGGGCCCTTTCACATGCGGGTGAGGGGATTTCAGCCCCCGAACTCCTGCAGGCCCTTCAGCGCCTGCTCCAGGAGCGCCTGACGGCCCTCCAGTTCACGCTCCAGCTTGTCGGCCCTGGCGTTGTTGCCCTGAGCGCGCGCCTGCTCGATCTGGCCCTTCAGCTTGTCCACGGCGGCCTGCAGCTGACCGGTCAGACCCTCGGCACGCGCGCGTGCCTCCGGGTTCGTCCGGCGCCACTCGGCCTCCTCGGCCTCCTGAAGGGCCCGCTCGACGGTGTGCATCCGGCCCTCGACCTTCGGCCGGGCGTCCCGCGGGACGTGGCCGATGGCCTCCCAGCGCTCGTTGATCGAGCGGAAGGCGGCCCGCGCGGTCTTCAGGTCACCGATCGGCAGGAGCTTCTCGGCCTCCTCGGCCAGCTCCTCCTTCAGCTTCAGGTTCTCCGACTGCTCGGCGTCCCGCTCGGCGAAGACCGAGCTGCGGGCGGCGAAGAACACGTCCTGGGCGCCGCGGAAGCGGTTCCACAGGTCGTCCTCGTGCTCCCGCTGGGCCCGGCCCGCGGCCTTCCACTCCGACATCAGCTCGCGGTAGCGAGCCGCCGTCGGACCCCAGTCCGTCGAACCCGACAGCGCCTCGGCCTCGGCGACCAGCCGCTCCTTGATCCGGCGGGCCTCCTCGCGCTGCGCGTCCAGCTGCGCGAAGTGCGCCTTGCGGCGCTTGGAGAACGCCGACCGGGCGTGCGAGAACCGGTGCCACAGCTCGTCGTCGGACTTGCGGTCCAGACGAGGCAGGCCCTTCCAGGTGTCCACCAGCGCCCGCAGCCGCTCACCGGCGGCCCGCCACTGGTCGGACTGTGCCAGCTGCTCCGCCTCGGTGACCAGGTCCTCCTTGGCCTTGCGGGCCTCGTCGGACTGCTTGGCCCGCTGCGCCTTGCGCTCCTCGCGGCGCGCCTCGACGGTCTCCACGAGCTTGTCCAGCCGCCCCCGCAGCGCGTCCAGGTCACCGACCGCGTGGTGCGCGTCCACCTGCTCGCGCAGGTGGTCGATCGCGGTCTGGGCGTCCTTCGCCGAGAGGTCGGTGGTCTGAACTCGCTTCTCGAGGAGGCCGATCTCGACAACCAGGCCCTCGTACTTGCGCTCGAAGTAGGCAAGCGCCTCCTCGGGGGAGCCGGCCGCCCAGGAACCGACGACCTGCTCACCGTCGGCCGTACGCACGTACACGGTCCCCGTCTCGTCGACGCGGCCCCACGGGTCGCTGCTCACAGCGCCTCCTCCACATGATGCCTGCGGGGGCCTGAGGGCCCCCGGGCATCGTCCACAGTTTCGTCACGGCCAACATAGGCGACCAGCGGGTTGCCTGTCCGCATCCAGCGCCACCGAATTCCGCAGTCGGCCGTTCTTGGGTTTCCGGCGCCGTCAGGACTTGGTGACGGTCGCCTTGTCGATCACGACGGTCGCGTTGGGAGCGGTGTTGCCCGAGGTCGGGTCGGCCGGCTGGGCGCCGGCGTCGGCGATCTTCTTCAGCACCTTCATGCCCGCCGCGTCGATCGTGCCGAACGGGGCGTACTGGGGCGGCAGGGGGCTGTCCTTGTACACCAGGAAGAACTGGCTGCCGCCCGTGTGCTTCTGCCCGGTGTTGGCCATCGCCACCGTGCCCGCCGGGTACGTGTTGCCCTTGAGGCTCTTGTCCTTCAGGTTCTCGTCCGGGAGCGTGTAGCCCGGGCCGCCCATGCCGGTGCCCTGCGGGTCGCCGCACTGCAGCACGAAGATGCCCTCCGGGGTGAGCCGGTGGCACTTGGTGTGGTCGAGGTAGCCCTTGTCCGTGAGGAAGGCGAACGAGTTCACCGTGTGCGGGGCCTCGGCGGCCTTCAGGGCGATGCCGATGTCACCGCACGTCGTGGCGAGCTTCATCGTGTACTTCGCCGACGTGTCGATCGTCATCGCCGGCTCCTTCTTCCAGCTCAGCTTCTTCACCGAGCCCGCCGCCGGCTTGCCGCACGGGTCCGGAGCCTTGCTGGTCGGCTTGGCGCTGGGCGTCGTCTCGGCGCTCGCGTTCGCCTTCTTGTCGTCGTCCTTCAGGACCCCGGTCGTGTACAGCGCGACACTGCCGATCACGACCACGCCCAGGACCGACGCGATCACGGAGTTGCGCAGACGGGCTTTGCGCCGCGCCTGGGTGCGCCGCTGCTGCTGCCGCAAGAACTTCTCCCGGGCGAGCTGACGCCGCCGCTGCTCCTGGCTGACCACCGGGTTTTCTCCTCATGCGTGTCGTGTGTCGGGCGGTACGCGTGCGTCCTCGTGATCCGACCGCTGCGTGTAGCCCCGTACCGTATATGGGTTCGCTGAGGAAACGGCAGCGCCGGTAGGCTCTGACTGCTGCTGAAGCCGCTTGCAACCGACACAACGAAGGACGATCGTGCTCATTGCCGGGTTCCCCGCCGGGGCCTGGGGGACGAACTGTTATCTCGTCGCCCCCGCCGCCGGTGAGGAGTGCGTGATCATCGACCCGGGCCATCAGGCCGCCGAAGGCGTCGAGGAAGCACTGAAGAAGCATCGGCTCAAGCCCGTCGCCGTCGTCCTCACCCACGGCCACATCGACCACGTGGCCTCGGTCGTCCCCGTCTGCGGGGCGCACGACGTGCCGGCCTGGATCCACCCCGAGGACCGGTACATGATGAGCGACCCCGCGAAGGGCATCGGCCGGTCCATCGGCATGCCGCTGCTGGGCGAGCTGACCGTGGGGGAGCCGGACGACGTCAAGGAGCTGACGAACGGCACCACCCTCGAACTGGCGGGCCTGGAGTTCTCCGTCGCGCACGCGCCGGGCCATACCAGGGGGTCGGTGACCTTCCGGATGCCCGAGACCGCCGAGATCCCGTCGGTGTTCTTCTCCGGGGATCTGCTGTTCGCCGGCTCCATCGGACGCACCGACCTGCCGGGCGGATCCATGGAGGACATGCTCGAGTCGCTGGCCCGCGTGTGCCTGCCGCTCGACGACTCCACCGTGGTGCTGTCCGGCCACGGCCCCCAGACGACCATCGGCCAGGAGCGCGCCACCAACCCCTATCTGCGGCAGGTGGCCGCCGGCCAGGGAGCCTTCGAGGTTCCCCGACGAGGAATGTGACGAGAGAGCTTCCGTGAGCACCTTCAAGGCCCCCAAGGGCACGTACGACCTGCTTCCGCCCGACTCCGCGAAGTTCCTCGCGGTGCGCGAGGCGATCGCCGCGCCCCTGCGCAACTCCGGCTACGGCTACATCGAGACGCCCGGCTTCGAGAACGTGGAGCTCTTCGCGCGCGGTGTCGGTGAGTCGACCGACATCGTGACGAAGGAGATGTACGTCTTCGAGACCAAGGGCGGCGACAGGCTCGCCCTGCGCCCGGAGACCACGGCTCCCGTACTGCGAGCCGTCCTGGAGGCGAACCTGCACAAGGCGGGCAACCTGCCGGTCAAGGTCTGGTACTCGGGCTCGCAGTACCGCTACGAGCGCCCGCAGAAGGGCCGCTACCGGCACTTCTCGCAGGTCGGCGCCGAGGCGATCGGCGCGGAGGACCCGGCGCTGGACGCCGAGCTGATCATCCTGGCCGACCAGGCCTACCGCTCGCTGGGCCTCAGCAACTTCCGCATCCTGCTGAACAGCCTGGGCGACAAGGAGTGCCGGCCGGTGTACCGGGCCGCGCTGCAGGACTTCCTGCGCGGCCTGGACCTGGACGAGGACACCCGCCGGCGCATCGACATCAACCCGCTGCGCGTCCTCGACGACAAGCGTGAGTCGGTGCAGCGGCAGCTCACCGGTGTACCCCTCCTGCGTGACTACCTGTGCGACGCCTGCAAGGCGTACCACGAGGAGGTGCGCGAACTGATCACCGCGGCGGGTGTCTCCTACGAGGACGACCCGAAGCTGGTGCGCGGCCTGGACTACTACACCCGCACCACCTTCGAGTTCGTGCACGACGGCCTGGGCTCGCAGTCCGCGGTGGGCGGCGGCGGCCGCTACGACGGCCTGTCCGAGATGATCGGCGGCCCCGCCCTGCCGTCCGTCGGCTGGGCGCTCGGCGTCGACCGCACGGTCCTCGCGCTGGAGGCGGAGGGCGTGGAACTGGACATCCCGTCGTCCACCAGCGTCTTCGCGGTCCCCCTCGGCGAGGAGGCCCGGCGCGTGCTGTTCGCGAAGGTCACCGAGCTGCGCAAGGTGGGCATCGCGGCGGACTTCTCCTACGGCGCCAAGGGCCTGAAGGGCGCCATGAAGAACGCCAACCGTTCCGGCGCCCGCTACACGGTCGTCGCCGGTGAGCGCGACCTCGCCGAGGGCGTCGTCCAGCTCAAGGACATGGAGTCCGGCGAGCAGACGGCGATCGGCGTGAACGAGATCGTGGCGGAACTCGAGGCGCGGCTCGGCTGATTGCACAACCACGAGGAGGGCGCCGGGGGACCCGGCGCCCTCCTCACCGCCCGGCCGACCCCCACCGGCCTCCATGCCGCCCGGCCGACCCGCACCGCACCCGCTGCCGCCCGGCCGACCCGCGCCGCACCCGCTGCCACCCGGCCGACCCGCATCGCACCCGCGCCGCCGGCCGATGACCGCCGTCTCGCGGACCGTCAACTCCGTGCGCGCCGATTCGTCCTGCCGGCGGAATTCCCGCAAGGGCTCGCCACGCGCGCGTGGCCGCAGCCGGGCCGCACCGAGGACCGAGGCCTCACGTCCCCGTACCCTTGCGCAGCCCCCGTACCGGCTTGCGCAGCCCCCGTACCCTTGCGCAGTCCCTGTACGGCTTGCGTCGCTTTCCCGTACTGCCGGCGCAGCCGCCTACGTCCACCGCGCGTTCGTTCGCGTGTGCTGTCGTGACCCACGAGCATCGGCCGGAACCGAACGATCCGTGACCACCGTGCGTACCTCCTTGTGTCCACCGAACGGTGGACACACAGGCCTGTGCGGCACAATGGCCCTGCCCGAAGATGGTCCAACTCTCGAGTGACGGAATCGGCGTGATGAGCAAGACGACAGTCAAGGACGTCTCCACGGATCCCGAGCCGGAGAGCGCCGCCGGGGTGCCACGCGTGGAGGGCGGCAGCCGTGCCTTCGCGCTGCTGCTGATCATCACCGGTGCGGCCGGACTGCTCGCTGCCTGGGTCATCACGATCGACAAGTTCAAGCTGCTCGAGGCCAAGGTCGCGGGGAAGACCTTCACCCCGGGGTGCAGTCTCAACCCGATCGTCTCCTGCGGCAGCGTGATGGAGAGCAAGCAGGCCGCCGCGTTCGGCTTCCCGAACCCGATGCTCGGCCTGGTCTGCTACGGCATCGTCATCTGCGTCGGCATGAGCCTGCTGGCCCGCGCCCGCTTCCCCCGCTGGTACTGGCTGACCTTCAACTTCGGCACGCTGTTCGGCGTGGCCTTCTGCACCTGGCTGCAGTTCCAGTCCCTGTACCGGATCAACGCGCTGTGCCTGTGGTGCTCGCTGGCATGGGTCGCGACGATCATCATGTTCTGGTACGTCACCTCGTTCAACGTCCGCAACGCCTTCCTGCCGTCGCCGCGCTGGCTGAAGTCGTTCTTCGGCGAGTTCACCTGGGTACTGCCGGTCCTGCACGTCGGCATCATCGGCATGCTGGTCCTGACCCGCTGGTGGGACTTCTGGACCAGCTGACGCTGCCGAGGGGATTGTCAGTGCGGTGTTCTAGGGTTTCAGCGTGGAACCCGACCTGTTCACCGCTGCAGCAGAAGAACGCCAGGAGAAGGACCCGGCAGCCAGTCCCCTGGCGGTGCGGATGCGCCCGCGCACGCTCGACGAGGTCGTGGGCCAGCAACACCTGCTGGGGCCCGGCTCGCCCCTGCGCAGGCTGGTCGGCGAGGGCAACGGCGGCCCGGCCGGACCGTCCTCGGTGATCCTCTGGGGCCCGCCCGGCACCGGCAAGACGACCCTCGCCTACGTCGTGTCCAAGGCGACCGACAAGCGGTTCGTGGAACTGTCCGCCATCACCGCGGGCGTCAAGGAGGTCCGCGCGGTCATCGACGGCGCCCGTCGCGCCTCCGGCGGCTTCGGCAAGGAGACCGTCCTCTTCCTGGACGAGATCCACCGCTTCAGCAAGGCCCAGCAGGACTCCCTCCTCCCGGCGGTCGAGAACCGCTGGGTGACCCTCATCGCGGCCACCACGGAGAACCCGTACTTCTCGGTGATCTCCCCGCTGCTCTCCCGCTCGCTGCTCCTCACGCTGGAGCCGCTCACCGACGACGACATCCGCGGACTGCTCCGGCGGGCGCTCGGCGACGAACGCGGCCTGAAGGACGCCGTCGGCCTTCCCGCGGACACCGAGGACCACCTCCTGCGGATCGCCGGCGGCGACGCCCGCCGCGCCCTGACCGCCCTGGAGGCCGCCGCCGGGGCCACCCTCGACCAGGGCGAGACCGAGATCAGCCTCCAGACCCTGGAGCAGACCGTCGACCGGGCGGCGGTGAAGTACGACCGCGACGGCGACCAGCACTACGACGTGGCCAGCGCCCTGATCAAGTCCATCCGCGGCTCCGACGTCGACGCGGCCCTGCACTATCTGGCCCGCATGATCGAGGCCGGTGAGGACCCCCGGTTCATCGCCCGCCGCCTGATGATCTCCGCCAGCGAGGACATCGGTCTCGCCGACCCGAACGCCCTGCCCATCGCGGTCGCCGCCGCCCAGGCCGTCGCCATGATCGGCTTCCCCGAGGCCGCGCTCACCCTCAGCCACGCCACGATCGCCCTGGCCCTCGCCCCCAAGTCGAACTCCGCGACCACCGCGATCGGCGCCGCCCTGGAGGACGTGCGCAAGGGCCTGGCCGGCCCGGTCCCGCCGCACCTGCGCGACGGGCACTACAAGGGCGCCGCCAAGCTCGGCCATGCACAGGGCTATGTGTACCCGCACGACCTGCCCGAGGGCATCGCCCGGCAGCAGTACGCCCCGGACGCCCTCAAGGACCGCGAGTACTACGCCCCGAGCAGACACGGCGGGGAGGCCAGATACGCGGACGCCGTCGAGTGGACCCGTACACACCTCGGTCGCAAGCGGACCTGAGCACCCTGTAGACTGCTCCGGAGTGCTGAGTCCCGTGCTGTCAGAGCGGGAGCGTCAGCCGGAGAACCAGTCCCTGGCGGACTGGCTCCAGGAGCGTCGCGCACCGTCGATCGGTGTCGCGGGCAGCCCACCACCACCCGGAACCCACGGGAGCGGTCGGTGGGCCACTCGCGTGCTGCACGTATGTGCCCAGACCAGGGAAGCGGCTGCCCGGCAGGTCCCCTGTGGACCCGCGGGTTTTCCCGGCTGCGGATGCGACCTCCCTAACCCTGACGAGCCGAACACTACGAAAGAGACGAAAGACAGTGGCGAACCAGTCCCGCCCCAAGGTCAAGAAGTCGCGTGCCCTCGGCATCGCGCTGACCCCGAAGGCCGTCAAGTACTTCGAGGCCCGCCCCTACCCGCCGGGTGAGCACGGCCGCGGCCGCAAGCAGAACTCGGACTACAAGGTCCGTCTGCTCGAGAAGCAGCGTCTGCGCGCGCAGTACGACGTGTCCGAGCGCCAGCTCGTCCGCGCCTACGAGCGTGCCTCCAAGGTCCAGGGCAAGACCGGTGAGGCCCTGATCATCGAGCTCGAGCGCCGCCTCGACGCGCTGGTCCTGCGTTCGGGCATCGCCCGCACGATCTACCAGGCCCGCCAGATGGTCGTCCACGGCCACATCCAGGTCAACGGCCAGAAGGTCGACAAGCCGTCCTTCCGCGTCCGCCCGGACGACGTCGTGCAGGTCCGCGACCGCTCCAAGGAGAAGACGCTCTTCGCGATCGCCCGTGAGGGTGGCTTCGCCCCCGACGGTGAGACCCCGCGCTACCTGCAGGTGAACCTCAAGGCCCTGGCGTTCCGCCTGGACCGCGAGCCGAACCGCAAGGAGATCCCGGTGATCTGCGACGAGCAGCTCGTCGTCGAGTACTACGCCCGCTGATCCCAGCCCAGGCGCAGCACCTCAGCCCGCCGTCTCCCCGCCCTTCCGGGTGGGCGAGGCGGCGGGTTCGCGTTTCCCGGCCTCACCCGGATTCCCCGGCTCGCCCCGAGGCCCGCAGTCCCCTCGTCCGCCCGGCTCGCCCTGAGGCCCGCAGTCCCCTCGTCTCTCCGGCTCGCTCTCACCCCGTCTGCCCGTCTCCCCGGCGTCCCCGTCCCGGGAGGCCGGCCCGCGCGGCGCCGGCACAGCGGACAGCGACCCCAGCTCCCGGTGGCGCAGCGCCCGCGCCACCGCCGCCTCCCGGTCCAGCCGCGCCCCCTCCCGCACACACTCCGCGTACCGGGCGTCGCCGAGCGCCCGCCGTGCCGCCGCCTCACACTGCTCGTGCGGGGCGTTGTAGTGCGCCGAACCGAACAGCGGCAGCCCGACCGAGGGCCACAGCCGCCCGGCGGCGCCCTGGAGCACCGCCGCCTCCACCGGATCGCCCTGCGTCACCGTCACCAGCGCCAGCAGCTCGATCGACAACACGGAGCCCAGCAGGTCACGGAAGGCGTGCGCGTTGCCGAGACACTCCGCAAGCAGCTCGCGCGCCCCGGCCGGGTCGCCCTTCAGCCAGGCCGCGTACGCCAGCACATACAGCGCGTACGAGCGGGCCCACCGCTCCCCGTGGTCCTCGCAGACCTGCCGTACGTCCTCGCACAGCCGCACGGCGTCCGCCAGATCGCCCTGGAAGGCCCGGGTCATGGCCAGCTCCACCTGGCCCATCAGCACATTGCTGTTCAGCTCGCCGATCTGCTGGTAGCGCTCCAGAGCCGACCGCAGCAGGGTCTCCGCGCGGGCCGTGTCGTCCGTCACCAGGGCCAGACACCCGGCGCGGTGCTCCGCGTACGCCAGCGCCGCCGGATCGGCCACCCGTTCCGCCTGCTCCCGGCACAACTGCAGGGCCTGCAGCGCGGGCACGGTGTCGCCCTGCAGGATTGCCACATAGCCGAGCACCCACAGCGCCTTGAGCCGGGACTGCTCGTACCCCGACTCCAGCTCCACGCTGCGCTCCAGCCAGCGCCGCCCCTCCGCGAGCCGGCCGCAGCCCACCCAGCAGAACCACAGCGACCCCGCCAGATACTGGCCGAGATGCGCCTCGTCCCGGTCGGTCAGCGAGAAATCCAGAGCTGCCCGCAGATTGGGCAGCTCGGCCTCGACGCGCGCGGCCACCTCCCGCTGCCGCGGCGAGAACCACTCCAGCTCGCACCAGGTCGCCAGGCCCAGGTACCAGTCGCGGTGCCGTCGGCGCAGCCGGCCGGCGTCCCCCGTGGCCGCCAGCCACTCGACGCCGTAGGCCCGGACCGTGTCCAGCATCCGGTAGCGGGGACCCGCCGGGGTCTCCTCGCGGGAGATGACCGACTGCGTGAGCAGTTCCGACAGCACGTCCAGGACGTCCTCCGCGGCCAGGCCGTCCCCGCTGCACACGTACTCGGCGGCCTCCAGGTCGAAGGTCTGCGCGAACACCGACAGCCGTGCCCACAGCAGCCGCTCGGCGGGCGTGCACAGTTCGTGGCTCCAGCCGATCGCCGTGCGCAGCGTCTGGTGCCGGAGCGGGGGTCCGCCCGGGACCGGGTGAAGCCGAGAGCCGGGGAGAGCGTCCCGGCCGCCGCCGGTCAGCAGCCGGAACCGGTCGTCGAGCCGCTGCAGCAGCTGCGCCGGGGACAGCGCCCGCAGCCGGCCCGCCGCCAGCTCCAGCGCCAGCGGGATCCCCTCCAGCCGGCGGCACAGCTCCCGTACCTCGCCGCCGTCCGACAGCGGCACCCCCTGCTCCCGGGCCCGGTCCGTGAACAGCTCCACCGCCTCGTCCTCGCCGAGCGGCGCCAGCGGGAACACCCGCTCGCCCGCCAGGCCCAGCGGACGCCGGCCCGCGGCCAGCACCTGCAGGTCCGGCAGCTTCCGCAGCAGCTCCGCCACAAGCCCGGCACACGGCTCCACCAGATGCTCGAAGCCGTCCAGCACCAGCAGCACCCGCCGGCCGGCCAGGCGTTCCAGCAGCGTCTCCCGGGGCATGCGGGCGGTGTGGTCGGTCAGCCCCAGCGCCTCCACGACCGCGTACTCCACGAACTGCGGATCGCGCACGGGCGCCAGCTCCACCCGCCCCCGGCTCACCGCGGCACCGCCCCGCCCGGTACCACCGGCCGGCCACCGCGCCGCCACCCGCACGGCCAGCCGGGACTTGCCGACCCCGCCCACCCCGGTCACGGTCACCAGCCGTGCCTGACGCAGTGCCGTCGCCAGCTCGGCCAGTTCGGCCGCGCGCCCGACGAATGCGGTGAGTTCGAGGGGCGGCTCGCCGTCCGCCCAGGGGCCGGGGCTCTGAGGACCTCGCATGAGACACGGAGCGTACTGACCCGTGTTCACTCCGTACAATCGCTTCCCGCAAGTCCGCCCGCGCAGCGCCCTATTCCGGTACGGAGCGTCCGCCCCGGCGCGATAGGCTCGGGGCACTGCTTTTTTCATGGTTCCGATGTTCAGAGCACGTTTCAGGGAGCGGGTGCGCACAGTGTCCGGTGGAGAGGTGGCCGGGATCCTGGTGGCCGTCTTCTGGGCGATTCTGGTCTCCTTCCTCGCCGTCGCCCTGGCGAGGCTGGCCCAGACGCTCAAGGCGACCACCAAGCTCGTCGCGGACGTGACCGACCAGGCGGTGCCCCTGCTCGCCGACGCCTCCGCGGCCGTGCGCTCCGCGCAGACCCAGATCGACCGGGTCGACGCGATCGCCTCCGACGTCCAGGAGGTCACCTCCAACGCCTCCGCGCTGTCGACGACCGTCGCCTCCACCTTCGGCGGCCCGCTGGTCAAGGTCGCGGCCTTCGGCTACGGCGTCCGCCGGGCGCTCGGCGGACGCAAGGAGGCGGACGTGCCTGCGAAGTCGCCCCGGCGTACCGTGATCGTGGGCCGCACGGTCCCCGCCGCACGACGCAAGCGGAAGTAAGGACTGAGACCGAGCGATGTTCCGCCGTACGTTCTGGTTCAGCACCGGCGTCGCCGCAGGTGTGTGGGCCACCACCAAGGTCAACCGCAAGCTCAGGCAGCTGACTCCGGAGAGCCTGGCCGCGACCGCGGCGAACAAGGCCCTGGAGACCGGTCAGCGGCTGAAGGACCGCGCGGTCGGCTTCGCGCTCGACGTCCGCGACAACATGGCCCGGCGGGAGGCCGAGCTGGGGGAGGCACTCGGCATCCACGACGACCCCGAACTCCCCGCGCCCCGGCGGTACACCGCCATCGAGAACGACCGCAGCAACCCGAAGTACATCGAACCCCCGATGCACTCGTACAACCGGAATGAGGACCACTGATGGAGTCGGCCGAGATTCGCCGCCGCTGGCTGAGCTTCTTCGAGGAGCGCGGGCACACCGTCGTCCCTTCGGCGTCGCTCATCGCGGACGACCCGACTCTGCTCCTCGTCCCCGCCGGCATGGTGCCCTTCAAGCCCTACTTCCTGGGTGAGGTCAAGCCGCCGTTCCCACGCGCCACCAGTGTGCAGAAGTGCGTGCGCACGCCCGACATCGAAGAGGTCGGCAAGACCACGCGCCACGGCACGTTCTTCCAGATGTGCGGCAACTTCTCCTTCGGCGACTACTTCAAGGAAGGCGCCATCAAGCTCGCCTGGGAGCTGCTCACCAGCGCCCAGGACAAGGGCGGTTACGGCCTCGACCCCGAGCGCCTGTGGATCACCGTCTACCAGGACGACGACGAGGCCGAGCAGATCTGGCACGAGGTCGTCGGCGTGCCCAAGGAGCGCATCCAGCGCCTGGGAATGAAGGACAACTTCTGGTCCATGGGCGTCCCCGGCCCCTGCGGCCCCTGCTCCGAGATCAACTACGACCGCGGCCCCGAGTTCGGCGTCGAGGGCGGCCCCGCCGTCAACGACGAGCGGTACGTGGAGATCTGGAACCTCGTCTTCATGCAGTTCGAGCGTGGCGAGGGCATCGGCAAGGACAACTTCGAGATCCTCGGGGACCTGCCGAGCAAGAACATCGACACGGGTCTCGGCCTGGAGCGGCTCGCCATGATTCTGCAGGGCGTGCAGAACATGTACGAGATCGACACCTCCATGGCCGTGATCGACAAGGCCACCGAGCTGACCGGTGTCCGCTACGGCGACGCCCACGACTCGGACGTCTCCCTGCGCGTCGTGACCGACCACATGCGCACGGCCACCATGCTCATCGGCGACGGCGTCACCCCGGGCAACGAGGGCCGTGGCTACGTGCTGCGCCGCATCATGCGCCGAGCCATCCGCAACATGCGTCTGCTGGGCGCCACCGGTCCGGTCGTCAAGGACCTCATCGACACCGTGATCCGGATGATGGGCCGGCAGTACCCGGAGCTGCTCACCGACCGCGAGCGCATCGAGAAGGTCGCCCTCGCCGAGGAGAACGCCTTCCTGAAGACGCTGAAGGCCGGCACCAACATCCTCGACACCGCCGTCACCGAGACCAAGGCCTCCGGCGGCACGGTCCTCTCCGGCGACAAGGCCTTCCTGCTCCACGACACCTGGGGCTTCCCGATCGACCTCACCCTGGAGATGGCCGCCGAGCAGGGCCTCTCCGTGGACGAGGACGGCTTCCGCCGCCTGATGAAGGAGCAGCGGGAGCGCGCCAAGGCCGACGCCCAGGCCAAGAAGACCGGCCACGCCGACATGGGCGCCTACCGCGAGATCGCCGACTCCGCCGGTGCCACCGACTTCATCGGCTACACCGACACCGAGGGCGAGACCACGATCGTCGGCATCCTCGTCGACGGCGTCTCCTCGCCGGCCGCCTCCGAAGGCGACGAGGTCGAGGTCGTCCTCGACCGCACCCCGTTCTACGCCGAGGGCGGCGGCCAGATCGGTGACACCGGCCGGATCAAGGTCGACTCCGGTGCCGTCATCGAGATCCGCGACTGCCAGAAGCCGGTCCCGGGCGTCTACGTCCACAAGGGCGTCGTCCAGGTCGGCGAGGTGACCGTCGGCGCCAAGGCCCACGCCTCGATCGACGCCCGCCGCCGCCACTCCATCGCCCGCGCCCACTCGGCCACCCACCTGACCCACCAGGCGCTGCGCGACGCCCTCGGCCCGACGGCCGCGCAGGCCGGTTCCGAGAACCAGCCCGGTCGCTTCCGCTTCGACTTCGGCTCCCCGTCCGCCGTGCCGACGGCCGTGATGACCGACGTCGAGCAGAAGATCAACGAGGTGCTCGCCCGCGACCTCGACGTGCACGCCGAGGTCATGGGCATCGACGAGGCCAAGAAGCAGGGCGCCATCGCCGAGTTCGGCGAGAAGTACGGCGAGCGCGTCCGCGTGGTCACCATCGGCGACTTCTCCAAGGAGCTGTGCGGCGGCACGCACGTGCACAACACCGCCCAGCTGGGCCTGGTGAAGCTGCTCGGCGAATCGTCCATCGGCTCCGGTGTCCGCCGTATCGAGGCCCTCGTCGGCGTCGACGCCTACAACTTCCTCGCCCGCGAGCACACGGTCGTCAACCAGCTGACCGAGCTGCTCAAGGGCCGTTCCGAGGAACTGCCCGAGAAGGTCTCCGCCATGCTCGGCAAGCTGAAGGACGCCGAGAAGGAGATCGAGCGGTTCCGTGCCGAGAAGGTGCTCCAGGCCGCCGCGGGTCTCGCCGAGTCCGCCAAGGACGTCAAGGGCGTCGCCCTGGTCACCGGCCAGGTGCCCGACGGCACCACCCCGGACGACCTGCGCAAGCTCGTGCTCGACGTGCGCGGCCGCATCCAGGGCGGCCGGGCCGCCGTGGTCGCCCTCTTCACGGTCAACAACGGCAAGCCGCTGACGGTCATCGCCACCAACGACGCCGCCCGCGACCGCGGCCTCAAGGCCGGTGAGCTGGTCCGCGCCGCGGCCAAGACCCTCGGCGGCGGCGGTGGCGGCAAGCCGGACGTCGCCCAGGGCGGCGGCCAGAACCCGGCCGCCGTCGGCGAGGCCGTGGACGCCGTCGAGCGCCTGGTCGCCGAGACGGCGAAGTAGGCCGGGGCGATGCGCAGAGGACGTCGGCTCGCGATCGACGTCGGGGACGCCCGGATCGGGGTCGCCTCGTGCGACCCCGACGGGATCCTCGCCACCCCGGTGGAGACCGTCCCCGGCCGGGACATCCCCGCCGCCCACCGCCGGTTGCGTCAACTGGTGGAGGAGTACGAACCGATCGAGGTCGTCGTCGGCCTCCCTCGCTCCCTCAAGGGGGGCGAGGGGCCGGCCGCGGTCAAGGTCCGCGCCTTCGCCCAGGAGCTGGCCAAGGGCATCGAGCCGGTGCCGGTTCGCCTGGTCGACGAGCGGATGACGACCGTGACGGCCAGTCAGGGGCTGCGTGCCTCGGGCGTGAAGTCGAAGAAGGGGCGCTCCGTCATCGACCAGGCCGCCGCGGTCATCATTTTGCAGCAGGCCCTGGAATCCGAACGGGTGTCAGGCAAAGCACCCGGCGAAGGCGTCGAAGTGGTCATCTGATCGCGATACGGTAACGTTCCGCGCGATGCGCCGGTGTTCGAACAGCCGGGGCACAGCAAGAGGCGGAACGGCAGCCGGCCCAGCGGCCGCGTGGCCGTCGGCCTCGCGGCTCTAGGGGATCGATGACTGAGTATGGCCGGGGCCCAGGCTCCGAACCGTGGCATCCGGAGGACCCGTTGTACGGGGACGGCGGATGGGGAGGACAGCAGGCCCACGCGGGTCAGCAGTCCCCTTACGGCGGTCAGCCACAGCACTATCCGCAGGCGCCGCAGCACGGCGACTGGAGCCGGCAGCAGCCCGGCTACGACGGGCAGCAGCACCAGTACTACGACGCACAGGGCCGGCCCTCGTACGACCCGCAGTTCGCCGGCACCGCCCAGCAGCAGTTCCACCAGGGCACCTGGGACGCGACCGGGACCCACGGCCATGTGCCCTACGCCCCCGACCCCGGCGACCCGTACGGCCAGCAGCCCGCGGCGTACGGCGGGGAACAGCCCGACTTCTACGGCACGGACGAGGCCTACCCGCCGCCGGTGCCGCCCAGCCGCCGGCGTCCCGAGCCGGAGCCCGGGGCGCCGGACGAGGAGGAGCCCGCCTTCG
This sequence comes from Streptomyces sp. NPDC027663, assembly GCF_055566415.1. Classification (NCBI taxonomy): domain Bacteria; kingdom Bacillati; phylum Actinomycetota; class Actinomycetes; order Kitasatosporales; family Streptomycetaceae; genus Streptomyces; species Streptomyces sp. NPDC027663. The sequence continues at coordinate 348,526 of NZ_JBVHSK010000005.1, forward strand.
TCGCCGGAGGCGGCGGCGAGGACGACGACGAGGAGCACGAGCTCCAGAGCCGGCGCGAGCGGCGCGGCAAGGGCAGGAAGCCCGTCAAGAACAAGAAGGGCCGCACCGGCTGCGCCTGCATGGTGGTCGTCCTGGTGCTGGGCGGCGGCCTCGGCGGAGTCGGGTACTTCGGCTACAAGTTCTACCAAAATCGTTTCGGCGCGGCTCCGGACTATGCGGGCAGCGGAAACGGCGAGCAGGTCACGGTGGAGATCCCCAAGGGCGCGGGGGGCTGGGAGATCGGCCAGAAGCTGAAGGACGCGGGCGTGGTTGAGAGCGCGGCTGCGTTCGTCTCCGCACTGCAGGCGAACCCTGACGGCAAGTCGCTCCAGGATGGTGTGTACACCCTGGAGAAGGAGATGTCCGCCGCGAGCGCGGTGGGACTGATGCTGAGTCCGAAGAGCCGGAGTAATCTGATCATCGCCGAAGGCCTCCGCAACACGGCGGTCTACGCCCTGATCGACAAGCGCCTCGGAGTGGCGGCGGGCACCACGGCGCGTGTCGCGAAGAAGGAGTACAAGCACCTCGGGCTGCCCGCCTGGGCGATGAACCACTCCAGCCTCAAGGACCCACTGGAAGGCTTCCTCTACCCCTCGAGCTACGCGGTCGCCAAGGGGCAGAAGCCCGAGGACGTTCTTAAGAAGATGGTGTCCCAGGCCACTGCTGAGTACAAGGAACTGGGTCTGGAAGGCAAAGCCAAGGCGCTCGGCCTCGAAAGCCCCTGGCAGCTCCTTACCGTGGCGAGCCTGGTGCAGGCCGAGGGGACGAGTCACGATGATTTCCGCAAGATGGCGGAGGTGGTCTACAACCGCCTCAAGCTCGATAACAACCAGACCTATGGGCGGCTGGAATTCGACTCCACGTACAACTATGTGAAGAACCAGAGCAAGCTTGATCTGAGCATTACCGAGCTGCGCAAGTACAACAACCCCTACAACACCTACTTCTCCAAGGGGTTGCCGCCGGGTCCCATCGATAACCCGGGAGAAGAGGCACTCAAGGGCGCGCTCGACCCGACCCAGGACGGCTGGTACTACTTCATCTCCATGGACGGCAAGACGAGCAAGTTCACGAAGACGCTGGCTGATCATGAGAAACTGGTGGACGAGTGGAATGCCTCAAGGAAAGGGAATTGACGGTGCCGCGCCGCTCGCTTGGAGATCTGGAAGTACTCACTCTCTCCTGGCGGGACTGCCGTCTGGGCCTGCTGGGCGAGTCGCGCGGTGCCGCACTTGTGGCGACGCTGGGCGGGGCTGCTTGCCCGGCAGCGGCCGACACTGCCGGTGAGGAGGCGGTACGCCGGTCAGTTCTCTAGAGCAAGAACTGACCGGCCGGTAGGCCTACGCCTTGCCGTAGCGCAAATTACCGCAGGTGGAGTTAATCTCCTCGCTCTTTTCCGTCAGGCAAACCTGTATCCACACGGACTTGCCCTCCGGGATCTTGTGATAGAAGTAGCAGCTGTTGCCTGCTCCTTCATTGCATACGTGTCGGTGGGGGGTACCGTCCCACGACCGTACACCTGCACGCCATGGCCGTCTGCCTTGTTGTCCTTGACGACGACGCGCTCGCCCACTGCGACTCCGCTGAAGACGAAGTCAGTAGGATCGAAGGTGGCCTCTCCGTCGCAGGCGCCAGCGCCGCTGGCTATAGCGTTACAGGCGTATGCAGTCGTGCCGGCGTAGGAGGATCCGGCGCCAGCGAACATGAGAGCCACTGATGCGGCGGCTGCTGCGCAAGCGGTAATCACTCTTCGATTCACTCTAGGGTTTCCGTTTCTTTGGATTTTTCCAATTAGCGCGGAGTTGACCACAAGATCGAATCTTGTTTGTGGGTATTGGCCTGTCAAGTCGTCGGAATGGCTGGTGATACCATTTCGCTCGAACTTGTTAGATTTGCTATGGCTCACTTTTCGGCCATTGAGGGTTTCCCTGGAGGGGCGATGTCTGTTGAACGGGCCGACTGTTACCGTGCCGCCGTGCTCGGTTCGCCGATCGCCCATTCCCTCTCGCCGGTGCTGCACCGGGCGGCGTACGACGCGCTCGGACTCACCGGATGGTCGTACGACAGCTTCGAGGTCGACGAGGCGGCCCTGCCGGGCTTCCTCGACACGCTCGGGCCGGAGTGGGCGGGGCTGTCGCTGACCATGCCGCTGAAGCGGGCGGTCATCCCGCTGCTGGACGAGGTCAGCGACACCGCCGCCTCGGTCGACGCGGTCAACACGCTCGTCTTCGCCGAGGACGGCCGCCGGCTCGGCGACAACACCGACATCCCGGGCATGGTGGCCGCGCTGTGCGAGCACGGCATCGAGCAGGTCGACTCCGCCGCGATCCTCGGCGCCGGCGCCACGGCTTCCTCCGCGCTCGCCGCACTGGCCCGGATCTGCACCGGGGAGGTCGTCGCCTACGTCCGCAGCGAGGCCCGCGCCGCCGAGATGCGGCAGTGGGGCGAACGGCTCGACGTGGAGGTCCGCACGGCGGACTGGGCCGACGCCGCCGAGGCCCTGCGCGCCCCGCTGGTGATCGCGACCACGCCCGCCGGGACGACCGACGCCCTCGCCGCCGCCGTACCCGAACGTCCCGCCGCCCTCTTCGACGTGCTGTACGAACCCTGGCCCACCGAGCTGGCGGCGCGCTGGTCCATGTTCGGCGGGGCGGTGATCAGCGGACTCGACCTGCTGGTTCACCAGGCTGTACTCCAGTTCGAACACATGACCGGGCATGCCCCGGCCCCGCTGGAGGCCATGCGCCGCGCCGGCGAGAAGGCGCTCGCGGCCCGCTGACAGCCGCCCGGCTCCGTCCGTCTGCTGGACCGGCGGCCATCGCGGACCCCGGACGTGGGAGGATCAGAGGTGGCGTACCGGGGTCGCGCACCCGGCCGCCCCGTCGCCGTACGCGCGGACGTGCGTACGACGGGCAGTAACCGGGCGCGAACACTGAGGAGCATCGTTGAGCAGGCTGCGTTGGCTGACCGCGGGTGAGTCCCACGGACCCGCACTTGTCGCGACGCTGGAGGGGCTTCCCGCCGGCGTGCCGATCACCACGGAGATGGTGGCGGATCACCTGGCGCGGCGGCGGCTCGGCTATGGCCGCGGTGCGCGGATGAAGTTCGAGCGGGACGAGGTCACCTTCCTGGGCGGTGTCCGGCACGGTCTGACCCTCGGTTCCCCCGTCGCGATCATGGTCGGCAACACGGAATGGCCGAAGTGGGAGCAGGTCATGGCGGCGGATCCGGTGGATCCGGAGGTGCTGGCGGGTCTGGCCCGTAATGCGCCGCTGACGCGTCCGCGTCCCGGTCACGCCGACCTGGCCGGCATGCAGAAGTACGGTTTCGACGAGGCCCGTCCGATCCTTGAGCGCGCCTCGGCCCGGGAGACCGCGGCCCGGGTGGCCCTCGGTGCGGTGGCGCGGTCGTACCTGAAGGAGACGGCCGGGATCGAGATCGTCTCGCACGTGGTGGAGCTGTGCTCCGTGAAGGCTCCCCAGGGCGTGTACCCGACCCCGGCCGACGTGGAGAAGCTGGACGCGGACCCGCTGCGCTGCCTGGACGCGGACGCGTCGAAGGAGATGGTGGCGGAGGTCGACCAGGCCCACAAGGACGGCGACACGCTGGGCGGTGTGGTCGAGGTGCTGGCCTACGGCGTTCCCGTCGGCCTGGGTTCGCACGTGCACTGGGACCGCAAGCTGGACGCGCGACTGGCCGCGGCGCTGATGGGCATCCAGGCGATCAAGGGCGTGGAGATCGGCGACGGCTTCGAGCTGGCCCGGGTGCCCGGCTCCAAGGCGCACGACGAGATCGTCAGCACGCCCGACGGAATCCGGCGTGTCTCCGGCCGCGCGGGTGGCACGGAGGGCGGGCTGAGCACGGGTGAGCTGCTGCGGGTGCGCGCGGCCATGAAGCCGATCGCCACCGTGCCCAAGGCCCTGCAGACCGTGGACGTCACCACCGGCGAGCCGGCCCAGGCCCACCACCAGCGTTCGGACGTCTCCGCGGTGCCGGCGGCCGGCATCGTCGCCGAGGCCATGGTCGCGCTGGTGCTCGCGGACGCAGTGGCGGAGAAGTTCGGCGGCGACAGCGTCACCGAGACCCGCCGCAACGTGCAGTCCTACCTCGACAACCTCGCCATCCGATGAGCGTCGTGCCAGCGGTCGTGCTGGTCGGCCCGATGGGTGTCGGCAAGTCCACCGTCGGCCGGCTGCTCGCCGAGCGCCTCGGCGTCGGCTACCGGGACACCGACGACGACATCGTCGCCGAGCAGGGCCGGGCGATCTCCGAGATCTTCGTGGACGAGGGCGAGCCCGCCTTCCGGGCCATCGAGAAGCGGGCCGTGCAGGTCGCGCTCGCCGAGCACGACGGCGTCGTCGCGCTCGGCGGCGGGGCCGTCCTGGACCCGGACACGCGTGCGCTGCTCGCCGGGCACCGGGTGGTGTACCTCTCGATGGAAGTCGAGGAGGCCGTCAAGCGGACCGGCCTCAACGTGGCGCGCCCGCTGCTCGCGGTCAACCCGCGCAAGCAGTGGCGCGAACTGATGGAGGCGCGCCGGCACCTGTACGAGGAGGTCGCCACCGCCGTCGTCCCGACGGACGGCCGTACCCCCGAAGAGGTCACGCAGGCAGCGTTCGACGCACTGGAGTTGAAGCAAGCATGAGCGAGGCAGTCACCCGGATCCAGGTCGCGGGCACCGCGGGCACCGACCCGTACGAGGTGCTGGTCGGCCGGCAACTCCTGGGCGAGCTGGCCGGGTTGATCGGGGACCAGGCCAAGCGGGTCGCGGTGATCCACCCGGAGGCGCTGGCCGGCACCGGCGACGCGCTCCGCGCCGACCTGGCCGAGCAGGGCTACGAGGCCGTCGCCATCCAGGTGCCCAACGCCGAGGAGGCCAAGACCGCCGAGGTCGCCGCCTACTGCTGGAAGGCGCTGGGCCAGTCCGGCTTCACCCGCAGCGATGCCATCGTCGGCGTCGGCGGCGGCTCCACCACGGACCTGGCCGGCTTCGTCGCCGCGACCTGGCTGCGCGGGGTGCGCTGGGTCGCCATCCCGACCACCGTGCTGGCCATGGTGGACGCGGCGGTCGGCGGCAAGACCGGTATCAACACCGCCGAGGGCAAGAACCTGGTCGGCTCCTTCCACCCGCCGGCCGGCGTCCTGTGCGACCTCGCCGCGCTGGACTCCCTCCCGGTCAACGACTACGTCTCCGGCCTGGCCGAGGTCATCAAGGCCGGCTTCATCGCCGACCCGGTGATCCTGGACCTGATCGAGGCCGACCCCGAGGGCGCCCGGACCCCGGCGGGCCCGCACACGGCCGAGCTGATCGAGCGGTCGATCCGGGTCAAGGCGGAGGTCGTCTCCTCGGACCTGAAGGAGTCCGGCCTGCGGGAGATCCTCAACTACGGCCACACCCTCGGCCACGCCATCGAGAAGAACGAGCGCTACAAGTGGCGGCACGGCGCCGCGGTCGCCGTCGGCATGCACTTCGCCGCCGAACTCGGCCGGCTGGCGGGCCGCTTGGACGACAGGACGGCCGACCGCCACCGCACCATCCTCGAATCCGTCGGCCTGCCGCTGCACTACCGCTACGACCAGTGGCCCAAGCTGCTGGAGACGATGAAGGTCGACAAGAAGTCCCGCGGAGACCTGCTGCGCTTCGTCGTCCTGGACGGTCTGGCCAGGCCGACCCTGCTCGAAGGCCCCGACCCTGCCGTCCTGCTCGCCGCCTACGGCGAAGTCGGCCAGTAGGCACCGGACCGCTCGCCGCGTCCGATCCCCTTTCCGGAACGGGCACTTCCGGCCGTCCCCGGCCGTTTCACCAAACGACGGCCGGGGACGGTACCGTTCGGTGGGCAGCGGGGGTGCGCCCTGCTGCCTGCGCCAATCGCCTGCGACACGTGGGACGGAGGGGCGCGTCGGCGTCGAGAGGCCGGCCGTGCAAAGGCCCGAAGGGCCGAGCGCGACCGGGCTGCCGGCACCGGCGCGGGCGCCCCGGAGGCGAACGAGCCGTGAGACGACGAGACGGAGTGGCAACGGATGCAGCACGCAGTGGGGTCTCCGCTGCCGCCGCCCCACCAGCCGGGGCAGGGGCCGCACGCCGGCTGGGCGTCGGCCGCACATCACCCGGGGCCGCCCCCGGGAGTCCCACAGGGGCCGGCCCCCGTGCCCCCGCCGGTTCCGGCGCCCGGTTTCCCGGCCTCGCCCGGGCCGGTGCCCCCGTCCACGGTCCCGCAGCAGCCCGCTGCCTTCTCCGGCCCGGTGCCGCCGTCCACGGCCCCGCCGGTCAGCGCCCCGCCCGCCCCTGATACCACCGGGCATGTGCCGCTGCCACCCGGCGGACCGGTGGGCGTGCCCGCGGCACCCCCCGCGGCGGCTCCCGTCCCGGACCCGACGACCACCACCCTCGCGGTCCTGCTCATCGGCCCGGCCGGCGCGGGCAAGACCAGCGTCGCCAAGTACTGGGCGGACCACCGACGCGTCCCCACGGCCCACATCAGCCTGGACGACGTGCGCGAATGGGTCCGCTCGGGCTTCGCCGACCCGCAGTCCGGCTGGAACGACAACTCCGAGGCCCAGTACCGGCTGGCCCGCCGGACCTGCGGCTTCGCCGCACGGAACTTCCTCGCCAACGGCATCTCCTGCATCCTGGACGACGCCGTCTTCCCGGACCGCCCGGTCGTCGGCCTCGGCGGCTGGAAGCGGCACGTGGGCCCGGGCCTGCTCCCGGTCGTTCTGCTCCCGGGCCTGGACATCGTCCTGGAGCGCAATGCCGAGCGCTCCGGCAACCGCCGCCTCACCGATGAGGAGGTGGCCCGCATCCACGGCCGCATGGCCGGCTGGTACGGCTCGGGCCTGCCGATCATCGACAACTCCCAGCTGGACGTCCCGGGCACGGCCCGCGTCCTGGACGAGGTCCTGGCGAGGGCGATCGCGAGCCCCCCGAGCTGGTAGCTGCGGGAGCCGGCGGCCCCTGCGGAGTGCGGGGGACCGCGCCCCCAGCCCTCGCTTCACCGGCCCCTGGAAACAGCCGCACCGCCCCCTCCAAGCCCCACTCGGCCCTCCACAAATCGGCACAATCGACACAAAACTCCTACGCTCATCTCATGTCAGAGGTGTACGCGAACCGCCGATCCCGGCTGAGGGACCACGTCAACGCGGCCGGCACCGCGGGAGCGCTCGTCACCCGCCCCGCCAACGTGCGCTACCTCGCCGCCGCAGCCCCGCGGGGCTCCGTCCTGCTCCTCGGCAAGAGCGAAGACATGCTCGTCTGCGTCGGCCCGCTCGAGGATCGTCCGTACGAGGGCCGGCCGGACGAGAACCTGCGCCTGCACGTCCTCCCGTCGCCCGGAGGCGACCCGGCGGTCACCGCGGCCGACCTGGGCGCGGCCCAGGGCGCCGATTCCCTGGCCGTGGAGGAACACCACCTCACCGTGGCCCGCCACAGGGCGCTGACCTCGGTCGTCCCGGGGCTCCGCCTCACCGACCTCGGTGGCGCCGTGGAGCAGCTCCGGGTGGTCAAGGACGAGGAGGAGATCTCCTGCCTCCGCATCGGCGCCGAGATCGCCGACCAGGCCCTCGGCGAGCTGCTGGAGTCCATCCTGGTCGGCCGCACCGAACGGCACCTGGCGCTGGAGCTGGAACGGCGACTGGTCGACCACGGAGCCGACGGTGCGGCCTTCCCGACCTCGGTGGCCACCGGCCCGCACGCCGGCCGGCGCGGTCACCGCCCCACCGACCGGCGTGTGGAGGAGGGGGACTTCCTCTCCGTGTGCCTGGGGGCCACCTACCGCGGCTACCGCTGCGAGATCGGCCGTACGTTCGTCATCGGCACCTCACCCGCCGACTGGCAGATCCAGCTGTACGACCTGGTCTTCGCAGCCCAGCGCGCCGGACGCGAGTCCCTGGCACCCGGCGCCGCCTACCGCGACGTGGACCGCGCGGCACGCCAGGTACTGGACGCCGCCGGCTATGCGGAGGCCCTGCCACCGCTCACCGGACACGGCGTCGGACTCGAAATCGACGAGGACCCGCAGTTGGCGCCCGCGGCCATGGGTAAACTGGACGCTTGCGTGCCGGTCACCGTCGAACCGGGGGTCCACCTCCCGGGCCGGGGCGGCGTCCGGATCGATGACACGCTCGTCGTACGCCCCGAGGCGGACGGCGGACCCGAGCTACTCACCATCACGACCAAGGAGCTGCTCGCGCTGTAGCGCGTGACCCCGGGGTCGTACGTCAGTCCAGGAGATTCCGCAACCGTGGCTTCCACGAACGACCTCAAGAACGGCATGGTGCTCAAGCTCGAAGGCGGCCAGCTCTGGTCCGTCGTCGAGTTCCAGCACGTCAAGCCCGGCAAGGGCCCGGCCTTCGTGCGCACCAAGCTCAAGAACGTGCTCTCCGGCAAGGTCGTCGACAAGACCTTCAACGCCGGCGTCAAGGTCGAGACGGCCACTGTCGACAAGCGCGACATGCAGTTCTCGTACATGGACGGCGAGTACTTCGTCTTCATGGACATGGAGACCTACGACCAGCTGCACATCGACCGCAAGGCCGTCGGCGACGCCGCCAACTTCCTGATCGAGGGCTTCACGGCCACCGTCGCGCAGCACGAGGGCGAGGTGCTCTTCGTCGACCTGCCGGCCGCCGTCGAGCTGACCATCGCCGAGACCGAGCCGGGCGTCCAGGGTGACCGCTCCACCGGTGGCACCAAGCCCGCCACCCTGGAGACCGGCCACCAGATCCAGGTCCCGCTCTTCATCACCACCGGCGAGAAGATCAAGGTCGACACCCGCACCAGCGACTACCTCGGCCGGGTGAACAGCTAACCGTGGCTGCCCGCAACACGGCCCGCAAGCGCGCCTTCCAGATCCTCTTCGAGGGCGACCAGCGCGGCGCCGACGTGCTGACGGTCCTCGCCGACTGGATCCGGCTCTCCCGGTCCGACACCCGGCAGCCCCCGGTCAGCGAGTACACGATGCAGCTGGTCGAGGGCTACGCGGGGCACGCGACGCGCATCGACGAGCTGATCGCCCAGTACGCGGTGGGGTGGACGCTCGACCGGATGCCGGTCGTCGACCGCAACATCCTGCGGCTGGGGGCGTACGAGCTGATCTGGGTCGACGAGACCCCGGACGCCGTCGTCCTGGACGAGATGGTGCAGCTGGCCAAGGAGTTCTCGACCGACGAGTCGCCCTCGTTCGTGAACGGCCTGCTCGGCCGGCTCAAGGAGCTGAAGCCGACGCTGCGCCGGGACGCCTGAGCCGGTACGACAAACGCCGGAGGGCCCGCAGCAGGCGTGCTGCGGGCCCTCCGGCGTGTATCCGGACCTCCGCGCCCCGGGACGCGCTCAGAAAGCCGCCGGGGTGTCCGGAACCATAGAGTTCCGGACACCCCGGCGGCACGTTTCTGCTGAGCTTTCGGAGGCGGCTACGCCTCTTCGTGCGTGGCCACCGCGCGACGCGCGTCCGCGTCCAGGACGCCCCAGCTGATCAGCTGTTCGGTGAGGACCGAGGGGGACTGGTCGTAGATGACGGCGAGGGTGCGCAGGTCGTCCTGGCGGATCGACAGCACCTTGCCGTTGTAGTCACCGCGCTGGGACTGGATCGTCGCGGCGTAGCGCTGCAGGGGGCCCGCCTTCTCGGCCGGTACCGTGGCCAGCCGCTCCAGGTCCAGGACCAGCTTCGGCGGCGGCTCGGCGGCGCCGCCCGGCGTGGTGCCCGGCAGCAGCTCCTGCACAGGAACGCCATAGAAATCGGCCAGCTCGGCAAGGCGCTGCACGGTCACGGCACGGTCACCGCGCTCGTACGAACCGACCACCACGGCCTTCCAGCGACCCTGGGACTTCTCCTCGACACCGTGGAGGGAAAGGCCCTGCTGGGTGCGGATGGCCCGGAGCTTGGCCCCGAGCTGTTTGGCGTATTCGCTGGACATATAGCTCCCCGGACACTGTGTCGACGCGGCCGGCTGTCTTCCCGCCGCGCGGCTGGTAACTCACTGTGAGGTTACGCAGCGTGACTCTCATGCGTCAAGCCGAATGGTCCACACCGACTCTTCCGTGGTAGTGGCGGCCGGTTACGCCGAGGGGGTGATCGAGGCCGTCCGGGGACCTGCTACGGTGGATGGCGCAATTCCGACGTCCTTTAAGGTCCGTCCCGTGAGGCGGAGAAGGAGGTCCGTTTCGTATGGACAAGCACGCAAACCTGCATGCATCCGATGCCCGGCCCGTTCTCGAGGGGCCTGACATCGCGCGGGTGCTGACCCGCATCGCCCACGAGATCGTCGAGCGCGCCAAGGGCGCCGACGACGTGGTGCTCCTCGGCATTCCGACCCGGGGCGTCTTCCTCGCCCAGCGGCTCGCCGTCAAACTGCAGCAGATCACCGACCGCAAGATCCCGGTCGGCTCGCTCGACATCACCATGTACCGCGACGACCTGCGCCTGCACCCGCCGCGTGCGCTGGCCCGCACCGAGATCCCCGGCGACGGCATCGACGGCAAGCTGGTCGTCCTGGTCGACGACGTGCTCTTCTCCGGTCGCACCATCCGCGCCGCCCTCGACGCCCTGAACGACATCGGGCGCCCGCGCGCGGTGCAGCTCGCGGTCCTGGTCGACCGCGGCCACCGTGAACTGCCCATCCGCGCCGACTACGTCGGCAAGAACCTCCCCACGTCGCTGCGGGAGACGGTCAAGGTCCAGCTCACCGAGGAGGACGGTCGCGACACCGTGCTGCTCGGTGTGAAGGCCGGCCAGTAGCAGATCAGGCACCGGGCCGCCTCGGCGTGCCCACCCGCGCACTGGTTTGCCCGAATCCTCCCGAATGAACTGCCTTACGGAGCCTGACAGATGCAGCGTCATCTCATCTCGGCCGCCGACCTCACCCGCGACGACGCCGTCCTGATCCTCGACACCGCCGAGGAGATGGCCCGGGTCGCCGACCGGCCGATCAAGAAGCTGCCGACCCTGCGCGGTCGGACGATCGTCAACCTCTTCTTCGAGGACTCCACCCGCACGCGCATCTCCTTCGAAGCCGCCGAGAAGCGCCTGTCCGCGGACGTCATCAACTTCTCCGCCAAGGGCTCGTCGGTGTCCAAGGGCGAGTCCCTGAAGGACACGGCGCAGACCCTGGAGGCCATGGGCGTGGACGCCGTGGTCATCCGGCACGGCGCCTCCGGAGCCCCGTACCGCCTGGCCAACTCCGGCTGGATCGACGCCGCCGTCGTCAACGCCGGCGACGGCACCCACCAGCACCCCACCCAGGCCCTGCTGGACGCCTTCACCATGCGCCGCCGGCTGATCGGCCGCGACACCGGTCTCGGCCAGGACCTGTCCGGCAAGCGCATCACCATCGTCGGCGACGTCCTGCACAGCCGGGTCGCCCGCTCCAACGTCGACCTGCTGCACACCCTCGGCGCCGAGGTCACCCTGGTCGCCCCGCCCACCCTGCTGCCGGTCGGCATCGAGTCCTGGCCCTGCTCGGTCTCGTACGACCTCGACAGCACCCTGCCGAAGTGCGACGCCGTGATGATGCTCCGCGTGCAGCGCGAGCGCATGAACGCCGCCTTCTTCCCGACCGAGCGCGAGTACGCGCGGCGCTACGGCCTCGACGGCGACCGCATGGCCAAGCTGCCCGAGCACGCCATCGTGATGCACCCCGGCCCGATGGTCCGGGGCATGGAGATCACCGCCGAGGTCGCCGACTCCGACCGCTGCACCGCCGTGGAGCAGGTCGCCAACGGCGTCTCCATCCGGATGGCGGTCCTGTACCTGCTGCTCGGCGGCAACGAACCCGCCCTCACCCACGCCCGTACCACCGAGGAGAAGTAAGACCATGAGCAAGATCCTGATCCGCGGTGCGAAGGTGCTCGGTGGTGAGCCGCAGGACGTGCTGATCGACGGCGAGACCATCGCCGGCGTGGGCACGGGCCTCAGCACGGAGGGCGCCGAGGTGATCGAGGCCGGCGGCAAGGTGCTGCTGCCGGGCCTGGTCGACCTGCACACCCATCTGCGCGAGCCGGGCCGCGAGGACTCCGAGACCGTCCTGACCGGCACCCGCGCGGCGGCCAGCGGCGGCTACACGGCCGTCTTCGCCATGGCCAACACCTTCCCGGTCGCCGACACCGCCGGCGTGGTGGAGCAGGTCTGGCGGCTCGGCAAGGAGCACGGCTACTGCGACGTGCAGCCCATCGGCGCCGTCACCGTCGGCCTGGAGGGCAAGAAGCTCGCCGAACTGGGCGCCATGCACGAGTCCGCCGCGGGCGTCACCGTCTTCTCCGACGACGGCAAGTGCGTGGACGACGCCGTGATCATGCGCCGCGCGCTGGAGTACGTGAAGGCCTTCGGCGGCGTCGTCGCCCAGCACGCGCAGGAGCCGCGGCTCACCGAGGGCGCCCAGATGAACGAGGGCGTCGTCTCCGCCGAGCTGGGCCTGGGCGGCTGGCCGGCCGTCGCCGAGGAGTCGATCATCGCGCGGGACGTGCTGCTCGCCGAGCACGTCGGCTCCCGCGTCCACATCTGCCACCTGTCGACCGCCGGCAGCGTCGAGATCGTCCGCTGGGCCAAGTCCCGCGGCATCCGGGTCACCGCCGAGGTCACCCCGCACCACCTGCTCCTCACCGACGAGCTGGTGCGGACGTACAACCCCGTCTACAAGGTCAACCCGCCGCTGCGCACCGAGCGGGACGTGCACGCCCTGCGCGAGGCGCTCGCCGACGGCACGATCGACATCGTCGCCACCGACCACGCCCCGCACCCGCACGAGGACAAGGACTGCGAGTGGGCCGCCGCCGCCATGGGCATGGTCGGCCTGGAGACCGCGTTGTCGGTGGTCCAGGAGACCATGGTCGACACGGGCCTGCTGGACTGGGCCGGCGTCGCCGACCGCATGTCCGTCAAGCCCGCGCAGATCGGACAGGCCACCGGGCACGGCCGTCCCGTCTCGGCTGGTGAGCCCGCCAACCTCACCCTCGTCGACACGGCATACCGTGGCCAGGTGGACCCCGCGGGCTTCGCCTCGCGCAGCCGCAACACCCCGTACCAGGGACGTGAGCTGCCGGGCCGTGTGACGCACACGTGGCTGCGGGGCAAGGCCACGCTCGTCGACGGGAAGCTCACGTGACACCTGTAATCCTGCTGGCCGAGGCCCAGAAATCCGCCGAGGTCACCAACTGGCCCGGGCGGATCGGCTGGCTCGTCGGACTCGCCCTCTTCATCGCGCTCGTCTACTGGCTGATGCGCGAGGGCTGGAAGTGGCGCGGCACCCTCCAGGGCGACCTGCCCGCGCTGCCCAGCGCGCCGGAGGAGACCGGCCCGGCCAGACTGAGCATGAGCGGCCGCTACCACGGCTCCACCACCGCCGGGCAGTGGCTGGACCGCATCGTGGCCCACGGCCTGGGCACCCGCAGCCGGGCCGAGCTCACCCTGACCGACGAGGGTCTGGAGGTCGAGCGCCCGGGGGCGACCGACTTCTTCGTCCCCACCGCCGCACTGCGCGGCGCCCGCCTGGACAAGGGCATCGCCGGCAAGGTCCTCACCGAGGGCGGCTTGCTGGTGGTGACCTGGGCACACGGCGACAAACTGATCGACTCCGGCTTCCGCTCCGACCACTCGGCCGAGCACAGCGCATGGGTCGACACCCTGAACCAGATGACCGACAACACGGAAGGCGCACGATGACGACCTCCACCAGGGGAAGCTCCTCTCAGAGGAACAAGGCGCTTCCCGCCGTACTCGTCCTGGAGGACGGCCGCATCTTCCGCGGCCGCGCCTACGGGGCCGTGGGGGAGACCTTCGGCGAGGCCGTGTTCTCCACCGGCATGACCGGCTACCAGGAGACCCTGACCGACCCGTCGTACGACCGCCAGATCGTCGTCGCGACCGCCCCGCAGATCGGCAACACCGGCTGGAACGACGAGGACGACGAGTCGAGCCGCATCTGGGTCTCCGGCTACGTCGTGCGCGACCCCGCGCGCGTGCCGTCGAACTGGCGGGCCAAGCGCTCCCTCGACGACGAGCTGGAGCGCCAGGGCGTGGTCGGCATCTCCGGCATCGACACCCGCGCCCTCACCCGCCACCTGCGCGAGCGCGGCTCGATGCGCGCCGGCGTCTTCTCCGGCGAGGCGATCGCCCCCGAGGCGAAGCTGCTGGAGCGCGTGCAGGCTCAGCCGCACATGAAGGGCGCGAGCCTCTACGAGGAGGTCGCGACCAAGGAGGCGTACGTCGTCCCGGCGGTCGGCGAGAAGCGGTTCACCGTCGCCGCCGTCGACCTGGGCATCAAGGGCATGACCCCGCACCGCATGGCCGAGCGCGGCATCGAGGTGCACGTGCTGCCCGCCACCGCCACGGCCGACGACATCTACGCGGTCGACCCGGACGGCGTGTTCTTCTCCAACGGCCCCGGCGACCCGGCCACCGCCGACGGCCCGGTCGCGCTGATGACCGCCGTCCTGGAGCGCCGGACGCCCCTGTTCGGCATCTGCTTCGGCAACCAGATCCTCGGCCGCGCCCTGGGCTTCGGCACCTACAAGCTGAAGTACGGCCACCGCGGCATCAACCAGCCGGTCCAGGACCGCACGACCGGCAAGGTCGAGGTCACCGCGCACAACCACGGCTTCGCCGTGGACGCGCCCCTCGACAAGGTCAGCGAGACGAAGTTCGGCCGCGCCGAGGTCTCGCACGTCTGCCTGAACGACGACGTCGTGGAGGGGCTGCAGCTGCTCGACCAGCCCGCCTTCTCCGTCCAGTACCACCCGGAAGCGGCAGCCGGCCCGCACGACGCCGCCTACCTGTTCGACCGCTTCGTTTCCCTGATGGAGGGCCAGCGTGCCTAAGCGCACCGATATCCAGTCCGTCCTGGTCATCGGCTCCGGCCCGATCGTCATCGGCCAGGCCGCCGAGTTCGACTACTCCGGCACCCAGGCCTGCCGGGTGCTCAAGGCCGAGGGCCTGCGCGTCGTCCTCGTCAACTCCAACCCGGCGACGATCATGACGGACCCGGAGATCGCCGACGCCACCTACGTCGAGCCGATCACCCCGGAGTTCGTCGAGAAGATCATCGTCAAGGAGCGCCCCGACGCCCTGCTGCCCACCCTGGGCGGCCAGACGGCCCTGAACACCGCCATCTCGCTGCACGAGAACGGTGTCCTGGAGAAGTACGGCGTCGAGCTGATCGGCGCCAAGCCCGAGGCGATCCACAAGGGCGAGGACCGCGACCTGTTCAAGGCCGTCGTGGAGGAGGTCCGCCGCAAGACCGGGCACGGCGAGTCCGCCCGCTCGGTCATCTGCCACTCCATGGACGACGTCCTCAAGGGCGTCGAGACCCTCGGCGGCTACCCGGTCGTCGTCCGCCCGTCCTTCACCATGGGCGGCGCCGGCTCCGGCTTCGCCCACGACGAGGACGAGCTGCGCCGCATCGCCGGCCAGGGCCTCACACTGTCCCCGACCACCGAGGTGCTCCTGGAGGAGTCCATCCTCGGCTGGAAGGAGTACGAGCTGGAGCTGATGCGCGACAAGCACGACAACGTCGTGGTCGTCTGCTCCATCGAGAACTTCGACCCCATGGGCGTGCACACCGGTGACTCCATCACCGTCGCCCCGGCGATGACGCTGACCGACCGCGAGTACCAGATCCTGCGCGACATCGGCATCGCCGTCATCCGCGAGGTCGGCGTCGACACCGGCGGCTGCAACATCCAGTTCGCGGTGAACCCCGAGGACGGCCGCGTGATCGTCATCGAGATGAACCCGCGCGTCTCACGCTCCTCGGCGCTCGCCTCCAAGGCCACCGGCTTCCCGATCGCCAAGATCGCCGCCAAGCTGGCCGTCGGCTACACGCTGGACGAGATCCCGAACGACATCACGCAGGAGACCCCGGCCTCCTTCGAGCCGACGCTCGACTACGTGGTCGTGAAGGCCCCGCGCTTCGCCTTCGAGAAGTTCCCGCAGGCCGACTCCACGCTGACCACGACCATGAAGTCGGTCGGCGAGGCCATGGCCATCGGCCGCAACTTCACCGAGGCCTTCCAGAAGGCGCTGCGCTCCCTGGAGAAGAAGGGCAGCCAGTTCACGTTCGTCGGCGAGCCCGGCGACAAGGACGCCCTGCTGCACGAGGCCGTACGGCCCACCGACGGCCGCATCAACACGGTCATGCAGGCCATCCGCGCGGGTGCCACGCCCGAGGAGGTCTTCGAGTACACGAAGATCGACCCGTGGTTCGTGGACCAGCTCTTCCTGATCAAGGAGATCGCGGACGAGCTGGCCGAGGCCCCCGAGCTGACCGCGGACCTGCTCGCCGAGGCCAAGCGGCACGGCTTCTCCGACCAGCAGATCGCCGAGATCCGCGGCCTGCGCGAGGACGTCGTCCGCGAGGTCCGGCACGCGCTGGGCATCCGCCCGGTCTACAAGACGGTCGACACCTGTGCGGCCGAGTTCGCCGCCAGGACGCCGTACTTCTACTCCTCCTACGACGAGGAGACCGAGGTCGCGCGGCGCGAGAAGCCCGCGGTCATCATCCTGGGCTCCGGCCCGAACCGCATCGGCCAGGGCATCGAGTTCGACTACTCCTGCGTCCACGCCTCCTTCGCGCTGTCCGACGCCGGGTACGAGACCGTGATGGTCAACTGCAACCCGGAGACCGTCTCCACGGACTACGACACCTCCGACCGCCTGTACTTCGAGCCGCTGACGCTCGAGGACGTGCTGGAGATCGTCCACGCGGAGCAGCAGGCCGGCCCGATCGCGGGCGTGATCGTCCAGCTGGGCGGCCAGACCCCGCTGGGTCTCTCGCAGGCCCTGAAGGACAACGGCGTGCCGATCGTCGGCACGTCCCCCGAGGCCATCCACGCGGCCGAGGACCGCGGCGCCTTCGGCCGCGTCCTCGAGGAGGCGGGTCTGCCCGCTCCGAAGCACGGCACGGCCACCACCTTCGCGGGCGCCAAGGCCATCGCGGACGAGATCGGCTACCCGGTCCTGGTCCGGCCCTCCTACGTCCTCGGCGGACGCGGCATGGAGATCGTCTACGACGAGACCCGCCTCGCCGCCTACATCGCCGAGTCGACCGAGATCAGCCCCTCCCGGCCGGTCCTCGTCGACCGCTTCCTGGACGACGCGATCGAGATCGACGTCGACGCGCTCTACGACGGCGAGGAGCTGTACCTCGGCGGCGTCATGGAGCACATCGAGGAGGCCGGCATCCACTCCGGCGACTCGGCGTGCGCCCTGCCCCCGATCACCCTCGGCGGCTTCGACATCAAGCGCCTGCGCGCCTCCACCGAAGCCATCGCCAAGGGCGTCGGCGTGCGCGGCCTGATCAACATCCAGTTCGCGATGGCCGGCGACATCCTCTACGTCCTGGAGGCCAACCCGCGCGCCTCCCGGACGGTCCCCTTCACCTCGAAGGCGACCGCGGTGCCGCTCGCGAAGGCCGCCGCCCGCATCTCGCTGGGCGCGACCATCGCCGAGCTGCGCGCCGAGGGCCTGCTGCCGCAGCACGGCGACGGCGGCGAGCTGCCGCTGGACGCGCCGATCTCCGTCAAGGAGGCCGTGATGCCGTGGTCGCGCTTCCGCGACATCCACGGCCGCGGCGTCGACACCGTCCTCGGCCCGGAGATGCGCTCCACCGGCGAGGTCATGGGCATCGACTCCGTCTTCGGCACGGCGTACGCCAAGTCGCAGGCGGGCGCCTACGGCCCGCTGCCCACCAAGGGCCGCGCGTTCATCTCGGTCGCCAACCGCGACAAGCGCTCGATGATCTTCCCGGCCCGTGAGCTGGTCGCGCACGGCTTCGAGCTGCTCGCCACCTCGGGCACGGCCGAGGTGCTCAAGCGCAACGGCATCCACGCCACCGTCGTGCGCAAGCAGTCCGAGGGCACCGGCCCCAACGGTGAGAAGACCATCGTCCAGCTCATCCACGACGGCGAGGTCGACCTCATCGTCAACACCCCGTACGGCACCGGCGGCCGCCTCGACGGCTACGACATCCGTACGGCCGCGGTGGCCCGCTCCGTGCCGTGCCTGACGACCGTCCAGGCGCTCGCGGCGGCCGTCCAGGGCATCGACGCCCTCAACCACGGTGACGTGGGCGTCCGCTCGCTCCAGGAACACGCGGAACACCTGACCGCGGCCCGCGACTAGGGCTTCGCCCCGCGACCAGGGCTTCGCGCGGGCCGTGTCCACGCTGCGGGCCGGCCGTGGCCGGTCGCGCCCGCGCGGCGGAGCCGTATGTCAAAGCCGCCCCGCGCCCCTTCGGGGCGCGGGTCCCTAGCCGCCTATGAGGGGGGACTCCGGAGACGGTGTCCCCCCTCCGTGTGAGGACAGTCGATGTATCACCTCTTCTTCCGCCTGGTCTTCCGCCGGATGGACCCGGAAGCCGCCCACCACCTGGCCTTCCGCTGGATCCGCCTCGCCGCCCGGATCCCCGTGCTGCGCACCTTCGTCGCCGCCGCGCTCGCCCCCCGGTACAAGGAGCTGCGCACCGAGGCCTTCGGGCTGCGGATGCACGGCCCCTTCGGGCTCGCCGCCGGCTTCGACAAGAACGCCGTCGCCATCGACGGCATGTCGATGCTGGGCTTCGACCACGTCGAGATCGGCACGGTCACCGGGGAGCCGCAGCCGGGCAACCCCAAGAAACGCCTGTTCCGGCTGGTCGCGGACCGTGCGCTGATCAACCGCATGGGTTTCAACAACGACGGCTCGCTGGCCGTGGCGGCCCGCCTGGCCACCCGCGAGCCGGTCTTCAGGACCGTCGTCGGCGTCAACATCGGCAAGACCAAGGTCGTCCCGGAGGCGGAGGCCGTCGCCGACTACGTGAAGTCCGCCGAGCGCCTCGCGCCGTACGCGGACTACCTGGTCGTCAACGTCTCTTCGCCCAACACCCCCGGTCTGCGCAACCTCCAGGCCACGGAGGCGCTGCGGCCGCTACTGACGGCCGTGCGCGAGGCCGCCGACCGCACGGTCGCGAACCGGCGCGTCCCGCTGCTGGTGAAGATCGCCCCCGACCTCGCCGACGAGGACATCGACGCGGTAGCCGACCTCGCCGTGGAACTGGGCCTGGACGGCATCATCGCCACCAACACCACCATCGCGCGCGAGGGCCTCGGCCTGCGGTCCGCGCCCGCCCTGGTGAAGGAGACCGGCGGCCTGTCCGGCGCTCCCCTGAAGGCACGCTCCCTGGAGGTCCTGCGCCGCCTGTACGCGCGCGTGGGCGACCGGATCACCCTGGTGGGCGTCGGCGGCATCGAGACCGCCGAGGACGCCTGGCAGCGGATCCTGGCCGGCGCCACGCTGGTCCAGGGGTACAGCGCCTTCATCTACGAGGGCCCCTTCTGGTGCCGCGCGATCCACAAGGGTCTCGCCGCCCGTCTGCGCAACAGCCCGTACGCCACCCTCGCCGACGCGGTCGGCGCCGACGTGAGGACGCCCCGATGACCAGCATGAGCCCCCAGGACCCCTTCGGCGCCCGGCTGCGCCGCGCCATGGACGAGCGCGGCCCACTGTGCGTCGGCATCGACCCGCACTCCTCCCTGCTCGCCGAGTGGGGCCTGAACGACGACGTCGCCGGCCTGGAGCGGTTCAGCCGCACGGTCGTCGAGGCCATGGCCGACCGGGTGGCCGTGCTGAAGCCGCAGAGCGCCTTCTTCGAGCGGTTCGGCTCGCGCGGCCTGGCCGTCCTCGAGAAGTCGGTGCAGGAGGCGCGCGCGGCCGGTGCCCTGGTCGTGATGGACGCCAAGCGCGGCGACATCGGCTCGACCATGGCCGCCTACGCCGAGGCGTTCCTGCACAAGGACGCCCCGCTGTTCTCGGACGCCCTCACCGTCTCGCCGTACCTCGGCTACGGCTCGCTCAGCCCGGCCGTGGCCCTGGCCCGGGAGAGCGGTGCCGGGCTGTTCGTGCTGGCGTTGACCTCGAACCCGGAGGGCGGCGAGGTGCAGCACGCCGTGCGCGGGGACGGCAGGACCATCGGCGCGACCATGCTGGCCCACCTGGCGGCCGAGAACGCGGGGGAGGAGCCGCTGGGCTCCTTCGGCGCGGTCGTGGGCGCCACGCTCGGCGACCTGTCCTCGTACGACCTGGACATCAACGGCCCGCTGCTCGCGCCCGGCATCGGGGCCCAGGGGGCGACCCCGGCCGATCTGCCCGGGGTCTTCGGGACGGCTGTCCGCAACGTCGTGCCCAACGTCAGCCGGGGTGTTCTGCGTCACGGTCCCGACGTCGCGGCGCTGCGGGAGGCGGCCGGGCGGTTCGCGGCGGAGATCCAGGCAGCCGTCCGTGCCGCCTGACCCCTGGCGGTGGGCTCGGTGGAGCGGTATCGCGCCGACTTGAGTGTGAATACATCCTCAAATCGAGGGCATTATGTCTCAAATGTCCGGCCTGACGGAGGCTGACCAGGACTTTTCCGCTGTTCTCGCTGACTCTGGCGGACTTGCCCGCTAGTCTCCGAGCAGTGGGGACGCCTCCCACGCCCTTCAGGCAGTGGGGGACAGCGGGCAGCGTGTTGCTCGTGGCTCCCCAGGTGTGGGGCGACTAGGTTCCTCACCGGTCCGTATCCGACAGTTCGACATCCGAGGTGACGTAGGCGTGGCTCTTCCGCCCCTTACCCCTGAACAGCGCGCAGCCGCGCTCGAAAAGGCCGCCGCGGCTCGCCGGGAGCGGGCCGAGGTCAAGAATCGACTCAAGCACTCCGGCGCCTCCCTGCACGAGGTCATCAAGCAGGGCCAGGAAAACGACGTCATCGGCAAGATGAAGGTCTCTGCGCTGCTGGAGTCCCTGCCGGGCGTGGGCAAGGTCCGCGCCAAGCAGATCATGGAGCGTCTGGGCATCTCCGAGAGCCGCCGTGTGCGCGGTCTCGGTTCCAACCAGATCGCCTCCCTGGAGCGTGAGTTCGGCAGCACCGGCTCCTGAGTCCGCCCCCGGGCGGACCGGGAGTCCCGGGCACTCCGGGATTGCTGGAATAATCGCTGCATGGCAGTAACACTCCGGGGGACGACCCCCGAGCCCCCGGACGCACGTCCGCGGCTGACCGTGCTCTCCGGCCCTTCGGGGGTCGGCAAGAGCACGGTCGTCGCCCATATGCGCAAGGAACACCCCGAGGTCTGGCTCTCGGTGTCCGCGACGACCCGAAAGCCGCGCCCCGGTGAGCAGCACGGAGTCCACTACTTCTTCGTCACCGACGAGGAGATGGACAAGCTGATCGCCAACGGTGAGCTGCTCGAATGGGCCGAGTTCGCCGGCAACCGCTACGGAACGCCCCGCGCGGCCGTGCTGGAGCGGCTGGAGAACGGCGAGCCCGTGCTGCTGGAGATCGACCTCCAGGGCGCTCGCCAGGTCCGGGAGTCGATGTCCGACGCCCAGTTGGTGTTCCTGGCTCCGCCTTCCTGGGAGGAGCTGGTGCGCAGGCTCACCGGCCGGGGGACCGAGCCGCCCGAGGTCATCGAACGCCGCCTGGAGGCGGCCAGGACCGAGCTGGCGGCCGAGCCGGAGTTCGACGAGACCTTGGTCAACACCTCCGTCGAGGACGTGGCCCGCGAGCTGCTAGCCTTGATGGACGTTGTGTGATCGTGACTCTGATCACGATCATTGATTCTTTTCCATCCATCGGAAGGTAGAGCGTGTCCTCTTCCATCACCGCGCCCGAGGGCATCATCAACCCGCCGATCGACGAGCTTCTCGAGGCCACGGACTCGAAGTACAGCCTCGTGATCTACGCGGCCAAGCGTGCCCGCCAGATCAACGCGTACTACTCGCAGCTCGGCGAGGGTCTCCTCGAGTACGTCGGTCCGCTCGTCGACACCCACGTGCACGAGAAGCCGCTCTCGATCGCGCTGCGTGAGATCAACGCCGGTCTGCTGACCTCCGAGGCCATCGAAGGCCCGGCTCAGTAGTACTTTTCAGATTGCGGTTGACTCATCCAACAGGCCCGGCAGTCATTCCCCCGGCGAACGCCGGGGGCCCCTGCCGGGCCTGTGGTGTGTCATGGAGTCGTACGGTTCCGTCGTACGTTTTCGAGTCCGGGGAGACACGGTGGACAAGCCGAGGGTCGTGCTGGGGGTCAGCGGTGGCATCGCCGCCTACAAGGCCTGTGAGCTGCTGAGAAGGTTCACGGAGTCGGGTCACGACGTCCGCGTGGTGCCCACCGCCTCCGCGCTGCACTTCGTCGGCGCCGCCACCTGGTCGGCCCTGTCCGGCAACCCCGTCTCCGCCGAGGTCTGGGACGAGGTCCACCAGGTCCCGCACGTCCGCATCGGCCAGCACGCCGACCTGGTCGTCGTGGCCCCGGCCACCGCAGACATGCTCGCAAAGGCCGCCCACGGCCTCGCCGACGACCTGCTGACCAACACGCTCCTCACCGCCCGCTGTCCGGTCGTCTTCGCCCCGGCGATGCACACCGAGATGTGGGAGCACCCGGCCACCCAGGAGAACGTGGCCACGCTGCGCCGACGCGGCGCCGTCGTCGTCGAGCCCGCCGTCGGCCGCCTCACCGGCGTCGACACCGGCAAGGGCCGGCTGCCCGACCCAGCGGAGATCTTCGAGGTGTGCCGCCGGGTGCTGGCCCGGGGCGTGACCGAGCCCGATCTCGCCGGGCGGCACGTCGTCGTCTCGGCAGGCGGCACCCGTGAACCCCTGGACCCGGTCCGCTTCCTCGGCAACCGCTCCTCGGGCAAGCAGGGCTACGCGCTCGCCCGCACCGCCGCCGCCCGCGGCGCCCGGGTGACGCTGGTCTCGGCCAACACCGGCCTGCCCGACCCGGCGGGCGTGGACGTCGTCCGGGTCGGCACGGCCGTCCAGCTCCGCGAGGCCGTCCTCAAAGCCGCGGCGGACGCCGACGCCGTGGTCATGGCCGCCGCCGTCGCCGACTTCCGCCCGGCCGCCTACGCCGCCGGAAAGATCAAGAAGAAGGACGGCCAGGAACCGGAGCCGATCGTTCTCCTGCGAAATCCGGACATTCTTGCGGAGATTTCGGCCGATCGTGCGCGCCCCGGACAGGTGATCGTCGGCTTCGCCGCCGAGACCGACGACGTCCTCGCCAACGGCCGCACCAAGCTCGCCCGCAAGGGCTGCGACCTGCTCGTGGTCAACGAGGTCGGGGAGCGCAAGACCTTCGGCGCGGAGGAGAACGAGGCCGTCGTACTGGGCGCGGACGGCACCGAGACCCCGGTGCCGCACGGCCCCAAGGAGGCCCTCGCCGACACGGTCTGGGACCTGGTCGTAGGACGACTGGACTAACGTCCGGCACGCGAACGGGCGAACTCTCCGTCCGCTCGCGCCGGGCTCGAAACGGGCGTGGCGGCCCTGGCCAAGGCCGCTCGCCATTGTGCAGAATGCCCGTGCCGCAGGTCACAGCGCTCCCGAGAGGCGAGACGGTGGCCCGTCGGCCGAGTGCGACCGATAAACTGTTTCACGGACGACGCCAGGCGCAGCCCAGCGTCGTCCGCAAATGATCAGCCAGCAGCCGCTGCAACCACAGGGAGCGTTGTGTCCCGTCGCCTGTTCACCTCGGAGTCCGTGACCGAGGGTCACCCCGACAAGATCGCTGACCAGATCAGCGACACCATTCTCGACGCGCTTCTGCGCGAGGACCCGACCTCCCGTGTCGCGGTCGAGACCCTGATCACCACCGGCCTCGTCCACGTGGCCGGCGAGGTCACGACCAAGGCCTACGCGGACATCGCCACCCTGGTCCGCAACAAGATCCTCGAGATCGGCTACGACTCCTCGAAGAAGGGCTTCGACGGCGCCTCCTGCGGCGTGTCGGTGTCCATCGGCGCGCAGTCCCCGGACATCGCCCAGGGCGTCGACACCGCCTACGAGTCCCGGGTCGAGGGCGACGAGGACGAGCTGGACCGGCAGGGCGCGGGCGACCAGGGCCTGATGTTCGGCTACGCGTCCGACGAGACGCCGACCCTGATGCCGCTGCCGATCTTCCTGGCGCACCGCCTGTCCAAGCGGCTCTCCGAGGTCCGCAAGAACGGCACCATCCCCTACCTGCGCCCGGACGGCAAGACGCAGGTCACCATCGAGTACGACGGCGACAAGGCCGTCCGCCTCGACACCGTGGTCGTCTCCTCGCAGCACGCCTCCGACATCGACCTGGAGTCGCTGCTCGCCCCCGACATCCGCGAGTTCGTCGTGGAGCCGGAGCTGAAGGCGCTCCTGGACGAGGGCATCAAGCTGGACACCGAGGGCTACCGCCTGCTGGTCAACCCGACCGGCCGCTTCGAGATCGGCGGCCCGATGGGCGACGCCGGCCTGACCGGCCGCAAGATCATCATCGACACCTACGGCGGCATGGCCCGCCACGGCGGCGGTGCCTTCTCCGGCAAGGACCCGTCCAAGGTGGACCGCTCGGCCGCCTACGCCATGCGCTGGGTCGCCAAGAACGTCGTGGCCGCCGGCCTGGCCGCCCGCTGCGAGGTCCAGGTCGCCTACGCGATCGGCAAGGCCGAGCCCGTCGGTCTCTTCGTCGAGACTTTCGGCACCGCCAAGGTCGACCACGAGAAGATCGAGAAGGCCATCGACGAGGTCTTCGACCTCCGCCCGGCCGCGATCATCCGCGACCTCGACCTGCTCCGCCCGATCTACTCCCAGACGGCGGCCTACGGCCACTTCGGCCGCGAGCTGCCCGACTTCACCTGGGAGCGCACGGACCGCGTGGACGCGCTGCGCCAGGCCGCCGGCCTGTAGTTCCGCCCACTCTTAACGCTGAGGCCCGGCCCCCGAAAGGGGGGCCGGGCCTCAGCGTGTGCGGGGCCGTCAGGCCGCCTCCAGGCGGATCCGGCGCAGGACGCGGTCGACCCCACGATCCGGACGGTCGGCTGCCGGACGTCCGCGTCGTCCGTCGTCGTCCCCGTCGAACCCCGTCGCGCCGCCGGACGCCACCTGTCCACCGGGGCCGCCGGACGGCCCCGCAGGTGTTCCGGGCGGCCGGGCGCCGGTCCGCTCATGCCCGTGAGCCCGGCTTGTCGGTGCCGTTTGGTAAGAATGCAAGCGTGAGCAGCGAGAACGGGGTGCCCCCGGCAGAGGGGGACGGCGGGGCCGAAGGGGCGCCGCCGGAGCAGCTCGCGCTCATCCGGGAGAGTGTGCGCAAGGCCAAGGAGCCGCGGGCCAAACCGCGGACCTGGCGGGGGGCCGCGCTGGCCAAGGAGCTGCCGGTCGCCCGGGTGCTGGTCGACAAAGGAGTGCTGCACCTCGACCGGTACTTCGACTACGCCGTGCCCGAGGAACTGGACGCACAGGCGCAGCCCGGCGTGCGGGTGCGGGTGCGGTTCGGGGCCGGGCGCGGCCGGGTGCGGGAAGGGCGCCGGGAGGGCGGCGGACTGATCGACGGCTTCCTCGTCGAGCGGCGGGCCGAGACCGACTACTCCGGACCACTGGCCGCGCTCGCCCAGGTCGTGTCGCCGGAGCCGGTGCTGAGCGACGAGCTGCTGGGACTCGCGCGAGCCGTCGCCGACCGGTACGCGGGAAGTCTCGCCGACGTCCTCCAGCTGGCCGTGCCGCCGCGCAGCGCCCGCGCCGAGCAGCGGCCGTCCCCGACACCGCTCCCGCCGCCCCGGACCCCCGACGCCGGGCCCTGGACGCGGTACGAGCACGGGGGCGCATTCCTCGACGCACTGGCCTCCGGCGGGGCGCCCAGGGCCGTGTGGAACGCCCTGCCGGGGCCGTTGTGGAGCGAGGAGCTGGCACGTGCCGTCGCCGCCACGCTCGCCTCGGGACGCGGCGCCCTCGTCGTCGTACCGGACGGCCGGGCCGCCGCACGGGTCGACGCCGCGCTCACCGAGCTGCTCGGCGCGGGCCGGCACGCCCTGCTCACCGCCGACGCCGGGCCCGAGAAGCGGTATGCGCAGTGGCTCGCGGTGCGCCGGGGTTCCGTGCGGGCCGTCGTGGGGACGCGGGCGGCGATGTTCGCTCCGGTGCAGGACCTGGGGCTCGTCGCCATCTGGGACGACGGGGACGACAGCCACAGCGAGCAGCACGCTCCCCAGCCGCACGCCCGGGACGTGCTGCTGCTGCGGGCCGCGCTGGACAAGTGCGCCTTCCTGCTGGGGAGTTGGAGCTGCACCGTGGAAGCGGCCCAGCTCGTCGAGAGCGGCTGGGCCCGGCCGCTGGTGGCGGGGCGGGAACAGGTGCGCCGCACCGCACCCCTCGTCCGGACGGTCGGGGACGACGACCTCGCGCGCGACGAGGCCGCCCGCGCCGCCCGGCTGCCCACGCTCGCCTGGCAGGCCGCCCGCGAGGGGCTGCGGCACGGGCCGGTGCTGGTGCAGGTGCCCCGGCGCGGATACGCGCCGCGCATGGCCTGCGCCCAGTGCCGGGCGCCCGCCCGGTGCCGGCACTGCTCCGGGCCGCTCCAGGGGCAGGACGCGGGGGCGCTGCGGTGCGCCTGGTGCGGGCGCGACGAGGGCGCCTGGCACTGTCCGGAGTGCGGCGGCTTCCGGCTCCGCGCCCAAGTCGTGGGAGCACGGCGGACCGCCGAAGAGCTGGGGCGGGCCTTTCCCGCGGTACCGGTGCGCACCTCGGGCCGGGAGCATGTGCTGGACACCGTGCCCGGCACGCCCGCGCTGGTCGTCAGCACGCCCGGCGCCGAGCCGGTCGCCGAGGGCGGCTATGCCGCGGCCCTGCTGCTGGACGGCTGGGCCATGCTCGTGCGACCCGACCTGCGGGCCGGCGAGGACGCGCTGCGCCGGTGGATCGCGGCCGGCGCGCTGGTGCGGCCGCAGACCGAGGGCGGCACGGTGGTCGTGGTGGCCGAGCCGACGCTGCGGCCGGTACAGGCGCTGGTGCGCTGGGATCCCGTCGGGCACGCCGTGCGGGAGCTGTCCGAGCGGGCCGAGCTGGGCTTCCCGCCGGTTTCCCGGATGGCGGCCGTGTCCGGGCCGTCCGCGGCGGTCGCCGAGTTCCTCACCACGGTCGAGCTGCCGCCGGACGCCGAGCTGCTGGGTCCGGTGCCGCTTGCGCCCACGATGCCCGGCAGCCCGCGCAGGACCGGCGCACCGCCGCCCGGCGAGCACTGGGAACGGGCACTCGTCCGCGTGCCCCCGGGCAGTGGGTCCGCGCTCGCCGCTGCGCTCAAGACCGCGCAGGCCGGACGGATGGCCCGGGGGAGCGGGGAGCCGGTCCGGGTGCGGGTCGACCCTCCGGACATCGGGTGACGAGGCGCGGGGGAGTGGATGCGGGATGCCCTACGTCTGCCCTCCCGGAGACGCCGGGAGGGCAAGGCACGGGTGAGTGGCGTCAGCCGTTGCGGGGGCCGGGGAAGGCCGTCGGGCGGACGTCGTCGCGCAGGGCCGGGCTGCCCGCGGTCGGCTGGGTCGGCATGGAACGGGCCGCGGGGACCGTCGGCACCGCGGGCAGCGCGGGCAGCGCCGCGTTCACGTTGAGCGTGCGGGTGCCGGACGGCTCCGGCGTCCGCTCCGGGTCGGCCGCCGTCTGGGCCGCGGCGCGGCGGGCGCCGTAGCGGCGGTGCACCGCCTGCTTGGTGACCCCGAGCGCCGAACCCACCGCGTCCCACGAGAAGCCGAGCGAGCGGTCGAAGTCCACGGCGGCCGTGACCAGGGTTTCGACACTGTCCCGCAGTTCCTGGGCGAGGCGGACCGTCGGGGCGGGGGCGCGCCCGTAGACGACGAAGCCCGTGGACGGGCCGGAGCGGCGTGGACGGTAGACGTTGCCCAGCTGGGCGGTGAGCGTGCGCAGCGCGTCCACCTGCCGGCGGACCCGCTCGATGTCCCGCACCAGCAAGTGCAGGCTGGCCCGGGCCTGGGCGTCGTGGGTTGCGTGGTCGGCCATGAACAAGCCTCTCGAACCGGCGTTGAAAGGAATTGGGCCGCCAAAGCGGCCCGATGTGGTCAACTCTTTCTTGACCAACGCGCTCGCGGTCCGCTGGTCACGGGGTGGGGGCGTACGGGCATATGCGTACGCCGCCCGTCTGCTCGTGCGCCGTCCAAGGTCATAGACTGGTGCGCTGCCCGCTCACCCCCGCCCGAGAGGCCCGATCCCGCCCATGAAGCTCGTCTTCGCCGGTACCCCCGAGGTCGCCGTTCCCGCTCTGGACGCCCTGCTCGCCTCCGGGCGGCACGAGGTGGCCGCCGTCGTCACCCGGCCCGACGCGCCGGCCGGGCGCGGGCGCAGGCTGGTCGCGTCCCCCGTGGCCGAGCGCGCGGAGGAGGCCGGGATCGAGGTGCTGAAGCCCCTGAAGCCGCGGGACCCGGAGTTCCTGGAGCGGCTGAAGGAGATCGCGCCGGACTGCTGCCCGGTCGTCGCCTACGGCGCCCTGCTGCCGAAGGCGGCCCTGGACATCCCCGCCCACGGCTGGGTCAACCTGCACTTCTCGCTGCTGCCCGCCTGGCGCGGTGCCGCGCCCGTGCAGCACTCCATCATGGCGGGCGACGAGATCACCGGCGCCTCCACGTTCCTCATCGAGGAAGGGCTCGACTCCGGGCCCGTGTACGGGACCGTGACGGAGGAGATCCGTCCCACCGACACCAGCGGCGACCTGCTCACCCGGCTCGCCTTCGCCGGTGCCGGGCTGCTCGCCGCGACCATGGACGGCATCGCGGACGGCACCCTGAAGGCCGTACCGCAGCCGGCCGAGGGCATCACCGTGGCGCCGAAGATCACCGTCGAGGACGCCCAGGTGGACTGGGCGACGCCCGCGCTGCGCGTCGACCGGGTCGTGCGCGGCTGCACCCCGGCGCCCGGCGCCTGGACCACCTTCCGCGGCGAGCGGCTCAAGCTCATCCATGTCACGCCCGTGCCCGGGCGGACGGACCTCGCGCCGGGCCGGCTCGCGGTGGGCAAGAACAGCGTGCACGTGGGCACCGGTTCCTACGGCGTCGAGCTGCTGTGGGTGCAGGCCCAGGGCAAGAAGCCGATGCGGGCCGCCGACTGGGCCCGCGGGGTGCGCATCGCGGAGGGCGAGACGCTGGGCGGCTGACGGCCGGGACGGTGGGGCAGCCGACGGGGCCCGTGCCGTCGCCCCCGACCGGGTTCGCGGGGCGGCCGGCGGCCCGGTTCGCGGAGCAGCCGGCGGCCCGGCCCATCGCGGAGCAGCCGGCGGCCCGGCCCATCGCGGAGCAGCCGGCGACCGGGTCCGCGGAGCAGCTGGCGGCCCGGTGCGCGGAGTAGCCGGCGGCCGGGTTCGCGGAGCAGCTGGCGGCCCGGTGCGCGGAGTAGCCGGCGGCCGGGTTCGCGGAGCAGCTGGCGGCCTGGTCCGCGGGGCGGCCGGTTCGCACCGGGCCGGTGCCCCGGACGGCGGAGAGGAGGGTGCGCCGACGTAGGCTGGAGGCGCACCTTCTTCATCACACCCGGAGCACCTTTTTCGTGAGCGAGCAGTCCCGGCGGCCGCGCAGGCCCGCCAAGCCCTACCGCCGTCCCCAGAAGGATCCCGTCCGCATCCTGGCCTTCGAGGCGCTGCGCGCGGTGGACGAGCGGGACGCGTACGCCAACCTCGTGCTGCCGCCGCTGCTGAAGAAAGCCCGGGACAAGGGCGACTTCGACGCTCGGGACGCCGCCCTCGCCACCGAGCTGGTGTACGGCACGCTGCGCCGGCAGGGCACGTACGACGCCGTCATCGCCGCCTGCGTGGACCGGCCGCTGCGCGAGGTCGACCCGCCCGTGCTCGATGTGCTGAGCCTCGGCGCGCACCAGCTGCTCGGCACGCGCATCCCGACGCACGCCGCGGTCTCCGCCTCCGTGGAGCTGGCGCGCGTGGTGCTCGGCGACGGACGGGCCAAGTTCGTCAACGCCGTGCTCCGCAAGATCGCCCAGGACGACCTCCAGGGCTGGATCGAGAAGGTCGCGCCGCCCTACGACGAGGATCCCGAGGACCACCTCGCCGTCGTGCACTCGCACCCCCGCTGGGTCGTCTCCGCGCTGTGGGACTCCCTGGGCGGCGGCCGGGCCGGCATCGAGGAACTGCTGGCCGCGGACAACGAGCGCCCCGAGGTCACGCTCGTCGCGCGTCCTGGCCGGGCCACCACCGAGGAACTGCTCCGCGAGGACGCGGCCGTACCCGGGCGCTGGTCGCCGTACGCCGTGCGGCTCGCCGAGGGCGGCGAACCGGGCGCGGTCGAGGCCGTGCACCAGGGACGCGCCGGCGTGCAGGACGAGGGCAGCCAGCTGGTCGCCCTCGCGCTGGCGAACGCCCCGCTGGACGGGCCGGACGAGACATGGCTCGACGGGTGCGCCGGGCCGGGCGGCAAAGCCGCGCTGTTGGCCGCCCTCGCCGCCGAGCGCGGAGCCGTGCTGCTCGCCTCCGAGAAGCAGCCGCACCGGGCCGGCCTGGTCGAGAAGGCGCTGCACGGCAATCCCGGGCCGTACCAGGTCATCGCCGCCGACGGCACCCGCCCGCCGTGGCGCCTCGGCTCCTTCGACCGGGTGCTGGTGGACGTCCCGTGCACCGGCCTCGGCGCGCTCCGCCGCCGCCCCGAGGCCCGCTGGCGCCGCCGCCCCGAGGACCTCGACAACTTCGCGCCGCTGCAGCGCTCCCTGCTGCGCACCGCCCTCGACTCGGTGCGTGTGGGCGGAGTCGTCGGCTACGCCACCTGCTCCCCCCACCTCGCCGAGACCCGCGCCGTCGTCGCCGACGTCCTCAAGCAGCGCCCGGACACCGAGGTGATCGACGCCCGCCCCCTCCTGCCCGGCGTACCGGACCTGGGCGACGGGCCGGACGTACAGCTGTGGCCCCATCTCCACGGCACGGACGCGATGTACCTGGCCCTGATCCGCAGGACTGCCTGACGCCGCTCAGGTCGTTCCCCAGGGGCGCGGGGAACTGCGCGACCGGCCACCCACCGGCCCGCAGTCGAACCACGACCTCGGGGGACCGCGGCTACAGCCAAGCGCAGCGGCATGGCAGGCTTGGGTCATGGCCGTGCAGATCAACCCCAGCATCCTGTCCGCCGACTTCGCCCGACTGGCGGAGGAGGCCAAGGCGGTCCAAGGCGCCGACTGGCTTCACGTCGACGTCATGGACAACCACTTCGTCCCGAACCTGACGCTCGGCGTCCCGGTCGTGGAGTCCCTGGCCCGTGCGACGGACACCCCGCTGGACTGCCATCTGATGATCGAGGACCCCGACCGCTGGGCGCCTCAGTACGTCGAGGCGGGGGCGTCGTCCGTCACCTTCCACGTGGAGGCCGCCGCCGCCCCGGTGCGGCTCGCCCGGGAGATCCGCGCGAAGGGCGCCCGTGCCTCCATGGCGCTGAAGCCCGCCACGCCGATCGAGCCGTTCGAGGACCTGCTGCCGGAACTCGACATGCTGCTGATCATGACGGTCGAGCCGGGCTTCGGCGGCCAGGCCTTCCTCGACATCATGCTGCCGAAGATCCGCCGCACCCGGGAGCTGATCAAGAAGCACGGTCTGGAGCTGTGGCTGCAGGTCGACGGCGGTGTCTCGGCCTCGACGATCGAGCGCTGCGCGGACGCGGGAGCGGACGTGTTCGTCGCCGGCTCGGCCGTCTACGGGGCGAACGACCCGGCGGAGGCGGTCCGTGCCCTGCGCGCACAGGCGGAGACGGCCACCGCCAAGGCGTCCTGGGCATGCGACCACTGAGCCACAGTCAAGTGAACGGTTAAGTGAACGGCGCCCATCAGGGCGGATCAGTCGCGCCGAATCTGCAAGGATGAACGGCGAATCCAGAGTGTGAACAGCAGTGAGGAGATCGCCGTGTCGGGTATGTCGGCGGGCCGGTCAGCCATGCGGATGGGACCCGCTGAGCTGGTGCAGGCGGCGGCCATGGCCCGCCGCTTCTACCTCGAGGGCAAGTCCAAGATCCAGATCGCGGAGGAGTTCGGCGTCAGCCGCTTCAAGGTGGCCCGGGTCCTGGAGACGGCCCTCGAACGGGATCTCGTACGTATCGAGATCCGAGTCCCGGCCGAGCTGGACGCCGAGCGCTCCGACGCGCTTCGCGCCCGGTACGGCCTGAGGCACGCCGTCGTGGTCGAGTCGCCGGCCGAGGCCGAGGAGACCCCCGACCCGGAGAACCTCGGCGAGGTCGCCGCCGACCTGCTCGGCGAGCTGGTCAACGAGGGGGACGTGCTCGGGC
Organism: Streptomyces sp. NPDC027663; assembly: GCF_055566415.1. Lineage (NCBI taxonomy): Bacteria > Bacillati > Actinomycetota > Actinomycetes > Kitasatosporales > Streptomycetaceae > Streptomyces > Streptomyces sp. NPDC027663. Next base: position 380,576 of record NZ_JBVHSK010000005.1, read on the forward strand.
TGGCCTGGGGCCGGTCCACCATCCACATGGCGGCGGCGCTCGACCGGCTGCCGCCCTGCACGGTGGTGCAGCTGACGGGCGTGTACGACGCCGGGACCGCCGAGCGCGGCTCGGTGGAGGCCGTGCGCCGGGCGGCCCAGGTGTCGGGCGGTGACGCGCACCCCATCTACGCGCCGATGCTGCTGCCGGACGCGGCGACCGCGGCGGCGCTGCGCAACCAGACCGGGCTCGCCCGGGCCTTCGAGTACTTCGACAAGGTCACGGTCGCCTGCGTCTCCATCGGCTCCTGGGAGCCGGGCATCTCGACCGTGCACGACATGCTCAGCGACGAGGAGCGCGCGCACTACGCCTCGCTCGGTGTCGCCGCCGAGATGTCCGCGCACCTCTTCGACGCCGAGGGCCGCCGGATCGGGCGAGACCTGGGGGAGCGGTGCATCACGGTCAAGGCCGACCAGCTCCGCCGGATCCCGGAGGTCGTGGCCATCGCCGGCGGGCAGCGCAAGGCGTCGGCCATCGACGCGGTGCTGCGCTCCGGGCTGGTCACCAGCCTGGTGACCGACACCTCGGCCGCCGACTACCTGATGACGGCGGGCCCGGCGCCGAAGCCGGCGCTCAGCCGGGCGGACCCCGACGGGCACTGACCGGGACCGGTCCGGACGAGCACCGGCCCGGGACCGGTCCGGACGAGCACGGTCCGGACGAGCACCGGCCGGGCAGGGTTCGGACGGGCACCGGCCGGGCACGGTCCGGCCGGGCACCGGCCCGGGACCGGACAGCGGGTCGCGGCGCCGTCGTGACGGGACGGCCGCGGCAGCAACGGCGCGCTGCTGCTGCGGTTCGTCACCCGCGCGTTCGCGGGCCTGCTCGCCGTCCTGCCGACGGGGCGGTCCCCACTCCACCGATGATCACTACGAGTCGTTCCGGGCGGTGCTGAGATGACGGAAGACCTGGGCGGCCGGTACACGGTCACCCTGGACCTGGACGGGGTCACGGGCAAAGCGGGCCTGATGGACCGCATCTCCCGGGCCCTGGCGCTGCCCGACTGGTTCGGCCGGAACTGGGACGCGCTGGCCGACTCCCTCTCCGATCACACCGTCTGGCCCGAGGGCGCCGTGGAGCAGGGGCTGCTCATCGTCGTACGGCGCTGGCGCACCTATGCCGAGGCGGTGCCGGACGAGTGGCGGACCGCCGAAGAGGTCTTCGCGGAGGCGGTGGACCGGACGCCCGCGCTCACCGTCCTCCTCGCCCTTGGAGGATCCTCCTAACGCCTCTCCGGCCGCCCTGGATGTTTTGTGAGGCCATGACGGCCAGGCGGTCATGGGACAATGAAGTACGTGCTCTTTCCCCCTGGCGCACCCGTCCGGGGGTCACCTCTGATCGACTGGGATGTGCAGCACGTGCGTTTCCTCAATGACATCCAGCCCGCGTACGACCTCACGTACGACGACGTGTTCATGGTGCCGAGCCGCTCCGCGGTGGGCTCGCGTCAGGGCGTGGACCTCGCCTCGCCGGACGGCACGGGCACGACCATCCCGCTCGTCGTCGCCAACATGACCGCCATCGCCGGCCGCCGCATGGCCGAGACGGTGGCCCGCCGGGGCGGCCTCGTGGTCATCCCTCAGGACATCCCGATCGACGTCGTCACCGACGTCGTCTCCTGGGTGAAGAGCCGCCACCTGGTGCTGGACACCCCGATCGTGCTGGCCCCGCACCAGACCGTCGCCGACGCCCTGGCGCTGCTGCCCAAGCGGGCGCACAACGCCGGTGTCGTCGTGGACGAGAACCAGCGGCCCGTCGGTGTCGTCACCGACGCCGACCTGTCCGGCGTCGACCGCTTCACCCAGCTCGAGGTTGTCATGTCCAAGGACCTGCTCCTGCTGGACGCCGACATCGACCCGCGCGAGGCCTTCAACACCCTCGACCACCACAACCGCCGCTACGCCCCCGCCGTCGACAAGGACGGCAGGCTCGCGGGCATCCTCACCCGCAAGGGCGCCCTGCGGGCCACGCTGTACACGCCGGCCGTGGACGCGAACGGCAGGCTGCGGATCGCCGCCGCCGTCGGTATCAACGGTGACGTCGCCGGCAAGGCCAAGCAGCTGCTCGACGCCGGTGTGGACACCCTCGTGATCGACACCGCGCACGGCCACCAGGAGTCGATGATCAGCGCGGTCAAGGTCGTGCGTGCGCTCGACCCGCAGGTGCCGATCGCCGCGGGCAACATCGTCTCCGCCGAGGGCGTCAAGGACCTCGTCGACGCCGGTGCGGACATCATCAAGGTCGGTGTCGGCCCGGGCGCCATGTGCACCACCCGCATGATGACCGGCGTCGGCCGGCCGCAGTTCTCCGCGGTCCTGGAGTGCGCCGCCGAGGCGAAGAAGTACGGCAAGCACGTGTGGGCCGACGGCGGTGTCCGGCACCCGCGCGACGTCGCCATGGCCCTCGCGGCCGGCGCGTCCAACGTGATGGTGGGCTCCTGGTTCGCCGGCACCTACGAGTCGCCCGGAGACCTCCAGCACGATGCGAGCGGCCGCGCCTACAAGGAGTCGTTCGGCATGGCCTCCGCGCGTGCCGTGCGCAACCGTACGTCGGAGGAGTCGGCGTACGACCGGGCGCGCAAGGCGCTGTTCGAGGAGGGCATCTCGACCTCCCGCATGTTCCTCGACCCGGCCCGCCCGGGCGTCGAGGACCTGATCGACTCGATCATCGCGGGTGTCCGCTCCTCCTGCACCTACGCCGGTGCCGGCTCCCTGGAGGAGTTCGCCCAGAAGGCCATCGTCGGCATCCAGAGCGCGGCAGGCTACGCCGAGGGCAAGCCGCTGCACGCCAGCTGGAGCTGACCTCAAGTCCCGTTGTCACGGCCCCCGTCGTTCCCTTGCCGGGAACGGCGGGGGCCGTCGGTGTTCCCGCGCGGGACAGCCGGTCGGCCGGGCGCCCGGAGGACGCCGCGGCCGGGTGTGCGGAGGGCGCCGCGGCCGGGTGTGCGGAAGGGCACGGGAAGGGGCCTGTGAAGGGTCTGTGCAACGGTCGACAGCCCGCGTGCAACGATTTGTCATTCCGGCCGGATGAACGCAATGATCATGCGGGGATGCGCAAGGTTGCTGCATTACGCCCGTGAAGGCCTGCCTCGTAGGGTCATGCGCTAGTACGTGGCGTGGCGGGGACCCCGCTCGGTGGGTTCCTGCCCTCGCAGGCCCCACCGGTCCCCGTCCACGAGGGCCGGCAGTCGTGCCGGTCCGTACCCGCAAAGACCGGCAGCGATAAGGAGCCCACGCGTGCTCGACCATGGCGCACCCCCGCAGAACCAGATACCGGCCGCCCCCGCGTCCCCGGGCGTCGCCGCGCGCCTCATGCGTCGCAAGCCCGTGGAACGCCTGGTCGCAGAGGGCGGCCACGGTGAGGGGGGCCAGCTGCGCCGTTCCCTCGGGCTGTGGCAGCTGACCATGATCAGCATCGGTGCCACCCTCGGCACCGGCATCTTCGTCGTCCTCGGCGACGCCGTTCCCGAGGCCGGTCCCGCCGTCACCCTGGCCTTCGTGATCGCCGGTCTCACGGCTCTCTTCTCGGCCCTGTCCTACGCCGAGCTGGCGGGCAGCATCCCGGTCGCCGGCTCCTCCTACTCGTATGCGTACGCAACGCTGGGTGAGCTGGTCGCCTGGGTCTGCGGCTGGTGCCTCGTCCTCGAGTACGGCGTGTCGGTGGCCGCCGTCGCCGTCGGCTGGGGCGAGTACCTGAACGAGCTGCTCGACGGCACCATCGGCGTCACCATCCCCGCCGCGCTGTCCTCGGCGCCCGGCGAGGGCGGCATCGTCAACCTGCCCGCCCTGATCGTCGTCCTCCTGGCGATGGTGTTCCTGCTCGGCGGCGCCCGCGAGTCCGCCCGCGCGAACACGATCATGGTCTGTGTGAAGATCGCCGCGCTCGTGCTGTTCTGTGCGGTCGGTTTCATGGGCTTCAAGTCCGGCAACTACCGCGACTTCATGCCGCTCGGGATGTCGGGCGTCAGCGCCGCCGGCGCCACGCTGTTCTTCTCGTACATCGGCTTCGACGCCGCCTCCACCGCCGGCGAGGAGGCGAAGAACCCCAAGCGGGACCTGCCGCGGGCGATCATGCTCTCGCTGATCATCGTGACCGCGCTGTACGTGCTCGTCGCGGGCGTCGCCGTGGGCGCCTGGAACTGGAAGAAGTTCGACGGCTCCGAGGCCACCCTCGCCGCGATCATGAACGACGTCACCGGGCAGACCTTCTGGGGCACGATGCTCGCGCTCGGCGCGGTCATCTCCATCGCCAGCGTGGTGCTCACCGTGCTCTACGGCCAGACCCGCATCCTCTTCGCGATGTCCCGCGACGGCCTGGTGCCGAAGGCGCTCGGCAAGATCCACCCGAAGACCGGCGCCCCCCGCCTCAACACGGTGATCGTGTCGCTCTTCTGCGGTGTGCTCGCCGCCCTGATCCCGCTGGGCAAGCTGGTCGACGCCACCAGCATCGGCACGCTGTTCGCCTTCGCCCTGGTCAACATCGCGGTCGTCGTCCTGCGCTACAAGCGGCCCGGGCTGGAGCGCACGTTCAAGGTGCCGCTCGGGCCGGTGCTGCCGGTGCTGGGCTTCGGGTTCTGCGCGTACAACATGTTCAGCCTCGACTCCGTCACCTGGATCGTGTTCGGTGTCTGGATGGCCGTCGGGCTCGTGTTCTACTTCCTGTACGGCTATCGCCGTTCCCGTCTCGCGACCGGTGAGGACCTCGCGGTGACGGCAGAGAAGTGACCGGACCGAAGAAGTGAACCACCCCCTGTGCTGAACGATCTCGACGAACGCATCGTGCACGCCCTCGCCGAGGACGCCCGCCGCTCCTATGCGGACATCGGGCAGATGGTCGGCCTGTCCGCGCCCGCGGTGAAGCGGCGCGTGGACCGGCTGCGGGCCACCGGAGCCATCACCGGATTCACCGTCCGGGTGGACCCGGGAGCGCTCGGCTGGGAGACCGAGGGGTACATCGAGATCTACTGCCGGAGCAACACGTCCCCGGAGACCATCCAGCGGGGTCTGGAGCGCTATCAGGAGGTCGTGGCCGCGTCGACCGTCACCGGCGACGCGGACGCGATCGCCCAGGTCTTCGCCTCCGACATGCGTCACTTCGAGCGGGTGCTGGAGCGGATCGCAGGAGAGCCGTTCGTCGAGCGGACCAAGTCGGTTCTGGTGCTGTCGCCCTTGCTGCGGCGCTTCTCCTCAGGGGCGCCGGGGTAAGGGGGACTCGGGCTCGGGGCGTCCGGTCGTGTGCCGGGTGCGGGCCGTCGTCGGCTGGTCGCGCAGTTCCCCCCGCCCCTGAAGGGCGCTCAGCTGCAGCGTCCCTGAAAGGGCGCGGGGAACTGCGCGAGAAACCACGACGGTCCGCACCCGGCGTACGACCAGGCGCCCCGGGTTCTATTCCGCGGTCTTCCGCGCCAGCGCGTTGCTTCCTATGGAATTGCGCACGCTGAAGCTCACCGCGTCCGAGCGGTAGCGGTCGTCGGACCACTCCACCGGGCGGCCCTCGGGCGTCGTCGTCACCCGCCGCACCCGCAGCAGCGGGCTCGTCCGGCGCACCCCCAGCAGCTCGGCGTCCAGCGCGCCGCAGGCGACCGCGTCGATCACGTGCTCCCCGTAGGCGAAGACCAGACCCGTGTCGTCGTACAGGCGCTGGGTGACGGATGCGCAGTCGGGTTCGATGGCCTTCACCGCCGGGGCGATCCAGTCGGCGTACACCGTGCGCTCGAGCAGCACCGGCTCACCGTCCAGGCCACGGACCCGCACCACGTGCAACACGGGGGTGCCGACGGGCAGTTGGAGGCGTACGGCATCCTCCTGCGTGGCCGGGCGGTACTCCTGTGACACCACCTGGCCGGTGGCCTCGCGGCCCATCGCCCGGGCCCACTGGGCGAAGCTGCGCAGTTCGGCGAAGCTCTGGCTGCGGCGGCTGGCGAGCACGACCCGGCGGGCGCCCTGGCGGGAGCCGATGAGCCCCTCCGCGGTCAGGGTCGCGACGGCCTGGCGGACCGTCCCGCGTGAGACGCCGTAGTGCGCCGCGAGTTCCGACTCCGAGGGCAGCCGGCTGCCGACCGTGTACTCCTCGCGGTCGATCGCCCGCCGCAGTTCGCCGGCGATCTCCTCGTGTCGCGCCGTCATGCTTCCCCTCTGCTCAGCTCACTGTGCACAGCGTGACCAGCCTAATCCACACCTCCGGTGATCCGTGTCAGCCGGAAGTGTGCAGGGAAACGGGGCCTGTCGTTTGATCAGTGTTCACGAACACGACACCGGCGACGGGCGTACTGAGGCCAACTTGTTCAGACAAGTTCCCCGCACTACTCCACTCCCGTGCGTCCCCTGGAGAGACCGTGACCGTGTCCCTGCCGAGAAACGCCGTCCTCGGCGGCTCCCTCGCCGTCGTCGCCGCGCTCGCGCTGAGCGCCTGCGGCGCCGCCCCCGACAACGCGTCGACCGCCACCAAGAACGGCAAGAGCGCCGCCACCGCCACCTCCGCCGCCGACTTCGGCGGCATGGACGCCCTGGTCAAGGCGGCCAAGAAGGAGGGCACGCTGCACGCCATAGCGATCCCGCGCGACTGGGCCAACTACGGCGCCCTCATCGACGGCTTCCAGAAGAAGTACGGCATCAAGATCGAGGTGGAGAGCCCCGACGGCTCCAGCCAGGACGAGATCAACGCCGTCACCTCCCGCAAGGGCCAGGACCGCGCCCCCGACGTCCTCGACCTCGGCAGCTCCTTCGCGCTCAGCGCCGCCCAGCAGGGCCTGCTCGCGCCCTACAAGGTGGCCTCCTTCGCCGACCTCCCCGAAGGCCAGAAGGACTCGCAGGCCCGCTGGTTCAACGACTACGGCGGCTACATCTCCATCGGCTGCGACGCGGGACGCGTCAAGGAGTGCCCGACCACCTTCAAGGACCTCCTCGAGCCCCGGTACAAGGGCCAGGTCGCCCTCAACGGCAACCCGACCAAGTCCGGCTCGGCCTTCGGCGGCGTGTACGCGGCGGCCCTGGCCAACGGCGGCTCCTTCGACGACATCCAGCCCGGCCTGGACTTCTTCGCCAAGCTCAAGAAGAACGGCAACTACACGCCCGTCGAGTCCACCCCGGCCACCGTCGAGAAGGGCGAGACGCCGATCTCGATCGACTGGGACTACCTCAACGCCGGCTACGCCGACGAGTTCAAGTCCAAGGGCGTCGACTGGAAGGTCGCCATCCCCAGCGACGGCCAGTACGCCCAGTACTACTCCCAGGCCATCAACAAGGACGCCCCGCACCCGGCGGCCGCCCGCCTGTGGCAGGAGTACCTCTACAGCGCCGAGGGCCAGAACCTGTGGCTCAAGGGATACGCCCGCCCGGCCCTGATGACCGCCATGGACAAGGCCGGCACCCTCGACAAGACGGCCGCCGCCAAGCTGCCCAAGGTCACCGGCACGCCCACCTTCCCGACCGAGGACCAGCAGAGCAAGGCCAAGACGGCCCTCGCGCAGGGCTGGGGGAAGGCCGTCTCCGGATGACCGCCGCCCTCACGCGCGCGGACGTGGCGCCCGCCGCTTCGGCGAAGCGGCGGCGCCGCGCCCCCGGCTGGCTGGCCGTGGTGCCGCTGCTGGTGTTCACGGCGATCGCCTTCGGGCTGCCCGCCGTGGCCATCGTGGACGGCGCCTTCACGGTCAAGGACGCCACCAGCGGCGCCGCCTCCTACACCGGCGCCAACCTGACGACCTCGCTGCAGGGGCCGTACCTCACCGCGCTGCTCGGCAGCGTCAAGCTGTCCGCGGTCTCCGCCGCGCTCGGCGCCCTGCTCGGGCTGCCGCTCGCGCAGGCCGTGGTCAGCTCCCGCTCCCGCGCGCTGCGCGAGGCCGTGCTCACCGCCTCCGGTGTGCTCGCCAACTTCGGCGGCGTCCCGCTGGCCTTCGCCTTCGTCGCCACCCTCGGCAACGCGGGCGTTCTGACCGTGCACCTCGGTCTGAAGGACAGCGGCTGGGACCTGTACAGCTTCTGGGGCCTGGTCCTCGTCTACCTGTACTTCCTCATCCCCCTCATGGTCCTCACCATCACCCCGGCCCTGGACGGACTGCGCTCCCAGTGGCGCGAGGCCGCCCTGAACAACGGCGCCACCGGCGTGCAGTACTGGCGGCACGTGGCCCTCCCCGTGCTCGCGCCCTCCCTGCTCGGCGGTCTGGTCCTGCTGTTCGGCAGCGCCTTCGCCGCCTACGCCACCGCCGCCGCCATGGTCGGCAGCGCCGTTCCGCTGGTCACACTGCAGATCGCCGACGCCCTCTCCGGCAACGTGCTGGTCGGCCAGGAGAACGTCGCCCTCGCCCTCAGCCTCGACATGGTCCTGGTCGCGGGCCTGGTCATGGCCGTGTACCTGCCCCTTCAGCGACGGAGTGCCCGATGGCTCGACGCCTGACCCTCTGGCGGTGGGTCGTCCTCGGTCTCGCCGCCCTGTACTTCCTGGTGCCGCTCGCGGCGTCCGTGATCTTCACCGTCGACGTGCCCGGCCACGGCATCACCCTCGATGCCTACAGCAAGATCCTCTCCACCGAGGGCTTCGCCTCCAGCCTGCTGCTCTCGCTGGAGCTGGCCGTGGCCACCATCGCGGTCGTGCTGCTGCTCATGGTGCCCGCGGTGGTCGCGCTCCGGCTCGGCGCGCCCCGGCTGCGGCCGGTGGTGGAGGTGGTGTGCTCGCTGCCGCTCGTGGTGCCGCCGATCGCCTTCGTCGCCGGGATCGTCACCGTGCTGAAGTGGGGCCCGGAGCACCTCTCCCACACCCCGCTGTTCCAGACCTTCGTGGCGATCCAGGACGAGAACTTCCCGGTCGTCCTCGTCCTCGCGTACGTCGTGATGGCGCTGCCGTTCGTCTACCGCGCGCTGGACGCCGGCCTGCGCGCAGTCGACGTGCGCACCCTCGTCGAGGCCGCCCGCAGCTGCGGCGCCTCCTGGCCCCAGGCCCTCGTCCGGGCCGTGCTGCCGAACCTGCGCGGCGCCCTGCTGAACGCGGCCTTCCTCACGCTGGCCCTGGTCCTCGGCGAGTTCACCGTCGCCCAGCTGCTGGGCTTTCGGCCCTTCGCCGTGTGGATCTACAACATCGGCGGCTCGCAGGCCCAGATGTCCGTCGCCGTGTCCGTGCTCAGCCTGCTCGTCACCTGGGCCCTGCTCCTCGCGCTCGCCGGTGCCGGCGGCGGACGCTCCCGAACCGCTCCTTCCCGGGGATGACACACACCATGACCGCCACCACGCTCGAGAAGGCCGTCGCCGAAAAGGCCGCCACCGTCGAATTCCGCTCACTGCGCCGCGAGTTCGGCTCCACCGTCGCCCTCGACGGACTCGACCTGACCGTCCGTCCGGGGGAGTTCCTGGCGCTGCTCGGCCCGTCGGGCTGCGGCAAGACCACCGCGCTGCGCATGCTGGCCGGGTTCGAACACCCGGACTCCGGCGCCGTACTGGTGGACGGCGGGGACGTCACGCACGTCCCGGCCCACCGCCGGGACGCCGGGATGGTCTTCCAGTCGTACAGCCTCTTCCCGCACCTGAACGCCCTCGACAACGTCGCCTTCGGGCTGCGCATGCGCAAGGTCCGCACCGCCGAACGCCGGACCCGCGCCGCGGAGCTGCTGGAGCTGGTCGGCCTCGGCGACAAGGGGGAGCGGTACCCGCACCAGCTCTCCGGCGGCCAGCAGCAGCGCATCGCGCTCGCCCGCGCCCTCGCGCTGCGCCCGCGCGTGCTCCTGCTGGACGAACCGCTGTCCGCGCTGGACGCCAAGGTCCGGCTCAGCCTGCGCGAGGAGATCCGCCGGCTCCAGCAGGAACTCGGCATCACCACCCTGTTCGTGACGCACGATCAGGAAGAGGCACTGTCGGTCGCCGACCGGGTCGCCGTGATGCGCGCCGGCCGCCTCGAACAGTGCGCCGAACCCGCAGAGCTGTACGGCCGCCCCGCCACCGCCTTCGTCGCCGAGTTCGTCGGCACCATGAGCCGGATCCCGGGCGAGCTGAAGGACGGCACGGTGGAGGTGCTCGGGCAGCGGCTGCCGGCCGACGGCGAGGTGCCGGACGGCGCCGTCGACGTACTGGTGCGGCCCGAGGCCGTTCGCGTGCACGCCGACGAGCAGGGCAGCGCCCGCGTGGTCGCCACCGCCTTCCTCGGCGCGGTCGTCCGGGTCACCATGCGGCTCGCCGACGGCACCGAGGCCAAGGCCGACCTGCCCGCGCACGAGGCCGCCGGGCTCGGCGCCGGAGCGGCCGTCGGCGTGTCGCTGCCCGAGCGTGCCGTGCTGGTGGCCGAACGCATCCAGAAGTGAGGAACGACACCGACGTGACCCCCCACACCCCCACCCTCCCGCTGCAGGCGGTCCTGTTCGACATGGACGGCACGCTCGTGGACACCGAGCGCCTGTGGTGGGAGGCCGTCGAGCAGGTCGCCGGGCGCCCGCTCACCGAGGCCGACCAGCCGGACGTGCTCGGCCGCCCCGTCGAGCACACCGCCGCCTGGCTCGGCGCGGCCACCGGCCGCCCCGGCGGACAGCTCGCGGCCGACCTGCACCGCGAGTTCGCCGAGCGCGTCCGTACCGGGATCGTGCCGCGCCCCGGCGCCCTGGACCTGCTGGACGCCCTGGCCACCGCCGGTATCCCCACCGCCCTGGTGACCGCGTCCCCGCGCGCGGTGGCCGACGTCGTCCTGGACGCGCTCGGCGCCGGACGGTTCGCGGCCTCCGTGACGGCCGACGACACCGCCCGCACCAAGCCCGCCCCCGATCCCTACCTGGCGGCCTGCCACGCCCTCGGCGTCGAGCCGGCCGCCTGCGTGGCCGTCGAGGACACCGAGACGGGGGTGGCCTCCGCCGAGGCCGCCGGATGCGCCGTGCTCGCCGTACCGTCCCTCGCGCCGATCGGCGCGGCACCCGGGCGGACCGTACGGGACAGCCTGGTCGGAGTCACCCCGGAGGGGCTGGGCCGCATGGTCGCGCCCGGACTGACGGTCATGAGCTGGAACCTGTGGCTCGGCGGCAGCAAGGTCGACGACCACCGCGCCAAGCAGCTGAAGGTGATCCTGGAGAGCGGTGCCGACGTCGTCGGACTCCAGGAGACCGCCGGCACCGCGGCCCAGGAGCTGGCCGAGGCGCTCGGCTGGCACCACCACCGGGCCGGTGAGAACCTCGGCGTGCTCAGCCGCCACCCGATCACCGCCCGGTTCGGCGACCCGGACGTCGGTTTCTACGGCGCCGCGGGCGTGCGTGTCGCGGTGGCCCCCGGCCGCGAGGTCGACGTATGGACCGTGCATCTGCACTACACGCCCTACGGGCCGTACGAGTCCGTCTTCGACGGGCTGCCGGCGGCCGAGCTGATCGCTCACGAGGGGGTGCGGCTCGCCCAGATGCGGGACGCGCTGCAACGGATCGAGCAGTCGGCGCGGGACGGTGTACCGGTCGTCCTGGTCGGTGACTTCAACTGTCCCTCGCACCTGGACCGGCCGGACGTCGAGTGGCCGGTGACCAGGGCCGCCGAGGCGGCGGGCCTGAACGACTCCTACCGGGAAGCCCACCCCGACCCGGTCGCCGCGCCGGGGCACACCTGGTCGCCGGTCCACCCCGTGCACGAGGACGGCAGCGGCCGGCCCGAGCCGCAGGACCGGATCGACTACGTGCTGCACCGCGGCCTGACCGTGCGGGATGCGCGCACCGTCGTCACCGGCGAGCCTCGTCCCTGGCCGGACGTGGCGGACAACGACTGGCCGTCGGACCACGCGGCGGTGCTCACCACCTTCGCGCTGCCCCCTGGGTGACTCGGGGTTACCCCAGGTCACCATTGCGGTGCGGGGCGACGATCCCGTAGGTTGTCCCGCACTTTCTACTGACTGGTAACACCGGCAGGTACCTCATGCGCTGGCCCCTCGGCCGTCCCACCACCGTCCGTGCGCGGATCGTGGCGCTCGCGCTCGCCCCGGCGGTCGCCCTGATGACCCTGTGGAGCTTCGCCATGGTGTCCGTCACCGCCGAACTCCGCGCGCTCGTCCGGCTCCAGGGGGTGTACGAGGACTTCGGCACCCCCGTGGACACCGCGATCGGACAGATCCAGATCGAGCGCCGGATGTCCGCCGCCTATCTGGGCGCCCGCCCCGACCCGGCCGCCGCCGGCGGCCTGCTCGGCCAGCAGCGCCGCACCGACCGGGCCGTCGACGCCATGCGGCAGGCGGTCCGCGACGGCGACCGCGGCCGGCTCACCCACCGGCAGCGGCAGGCCCTGGACACCATGGTCGGAGCGACGGACAAGCTGGAGAAGCTGCGCTCGCGCGTGCTGTCCCGGGGCATCACCTGGGACCGGGCCGTCGAGGAGTACAGCGCGCTCGTGGAACCCGGGTTCGACGTGCAGTCCACGCTCACGGCCCTGCAGGCCGGGCAGCTCGCCCGTGAGGCACAGGTCGTCGTCGAGCTGGTCCGGGTACGGGAGTTCGTCTCGCGCGAGGACGCCCTGGTCGCCGGGGCGCGGGCGGCCGGTGCCCTGACCGACCGGCAGTACGACACCCTCACCGCCACCGTCGAGGACCGGCGCGTCTTCGAGCGGACCTATGTGCCCGACCTGCCCGCCGACTCGCGCGGCCTCTTCGAGCACTTCCAGCGCGGCGAACTGCACGGCTCGCTGGTGCGCGAGGAGGACGCGCTGCTGCGGGCCGGTGCCGGCGGGGCGGGGAAGGCCGTCGCGGCCGGCAGCTGGCGGTCGACCATCGACCGGGCCGTCGTCCGCTACCGGGAGCTGTGCACCAGCTCCGCCGAGAACTCCGCCGCGCGTGGGCGGGCCTTCGCCTACCGCGAGCTGACCAAGGCCGCCGTCGTAGGCGCCGTCGGACTGGCCGCCGTGGCCCTGTCGCTGTGGTTCGCGGTGCGCGGCGCCCGGCGGATCTCCCGGCGCCTGGAGGTCCTGCGGGACGCGGCCGACGTCCTGACCCAGCGGCAACTGCCCGACGTCATGCGGAGACTGAGCGCCGGCGAGGACGTCGACGCGGTGACCGAGGCGCCGCCGCTCGCCGCCGACGAGGTCCACGACGACGAGATCGGCCAGGTCGGCCGGTCCTTCAACACCGCGCGGCTGGCCGCCGTGGAGGCCGCGGTGCAGCAGGCCGGCCTGCGCCGGGGACAGTTCGCCGTGCTGCTCACCATCGCGCGCCGCAACCAGGCGCTGGTGCACCGGCAGCTGAAGCTCGTCGACATGCTGGAGCGGCGCACCGACGACCCGGACGTGCTGCGGGAGCTGTTCCGCATCGACCATCTGACCACGCGCATGCGCCGGCACGCCGAGAGCCTGATCATCCTCTCCGGGGCCGTCCCCGGCCGCCGCTGGCGCCGGCCCGTACCGGTCGCGGACGTCGTCACCTCGGCCGTCGGCGAGATCGAGGACTACGCGCGCGTGGCCGTGCCGCCGATGCCCGAGGTGGGCGTGGCGGCGGACGCCGTCGCCGACGTCGTCCATCTGATCGCCGAACTCCTGGAGAACGCCACCGCGTTCTCGCCGCCGCACACCCAGGTCACGCTGCGCACCGGGCGGGTCGGCAGCGGGTTCGTCGTGGAGATCGACGACCGCGGGCTCGGCCTCGACGCCGAGGCGCGCGCCGGAGCGCAGCGCACCCTCACCGCCCCCGACGCCTTCGACCCCACCCGGCACGACCGGCTCGGCCTCTACGTCGTCGGCCGCCTCGCCGCCCGCCACGGCATCGAGGTCACCCTCCGGGACTCCCCGTACGGGGGGACGACCGCGGTGGTGCGGTTGCCTCCGGCGGTGCTGGCCGAGCCGGAACCGGCGGCGGGCCGGACGGCACCGCTCGCCGGGGACGGGGAGCCGCGACCGGCCGGCTTGCGGGAGCTGCCGCAGACGCGGGGGAGCGCCGGGGCGGCCGAGCTGCCGTCGAGGAAGCGGGCCGCCGGGCGGCAGCCGGCGGTCGCGGTCGGCACGGCACCGGAAGCGGAGCCGGCTGACGTGGCAGGACACGTGCCGTCGGCCGGGCAGTCGTCACACCCGCCGCGCCTTGCCCCGGAGCTGCCCGGTGGGGGAGGGCCCGCGGCGGCGGACGAGCCGCCGGACCCGCCGCGCCTTGCCCCGGAGCTGTCCGGTGGCGGAGGGCCCCCGGCTGCGGACGAGCCGCCGGACCCGCCGCGACCCGGCTCGGGGCCGGCCGCCGAACCCGGCCCCCCGGACGTGCCCGCGCTGCCCACCCGGGTCCGGCAGGCATCCCTCGCGCCGGAGCTGCGGGACGAGCCCCCGGCACCGGGCGGCGCTGCCGGGCCGGAGCTGGACGCCGAGGAGATGCGGGCGATCTTCGGTGCCTTCCAGCGTGGTCTCGACCGTGGCCGCAAGGGCCTGCCCGTACCCGGTGGCGCCGACGCGCCCACCGGCTCCGCCGACGAAGGGACGGACACCGACGATGCACGGTGACGACCGTGACGACCAGACCCCCGAGCAGCCCGCCGCGCCCGGCACGGACCTGGGCTGGCTGCTGGACGACCTCGTGGCCCGTACGCAGCACGTCCGCCAGGCCGTGCTGCTCACCGCCGACGGCCTCCCGCTCAGCAGCTCGGACGGCATGCGCCGGCGGGACATCGAGCATCTGGCCGCGGTCTGCTCCGGCTTCCACGGCCTTGCCCGTTCGGCGGGGGAGCGGTTCGGTGCGGGGAAGGTGCGGCAGACCATGGTGATGCTGGAGGACGCCTACCTCTTCATCACTCCGGCCGGGCACGGCAGCCGGCTCGCCGTGCTCAGCGAGGCCGGCACCGACGTCGGCCAGCTCGCCCACGAGATGGCCCTGCTCGTCCGCCGCCTCGGCCGCCATCTGGACGCCGCGGCCCGCAGCGCCCCGTGACCGCGTGGTGAGCGACGAGCACTGGTACGAGGACGAGACCGGGGCGATGGTGCGCCCGTACACGGTGACCCGGGGCCGCACCCGGCCCGACGGCCGGCACACCATCGACCTGATGTCGCGGGTCACCGCGCTGGACACCGGCGGTCCGGCCGCCGGCGTCGACCACGCGGGTGCCGCCCTGCTCGAACTGATCCGGCGCGGCCCGCGTCCCGTCGTGGAGCTGGCCGCGGACGCCGACCTGCCCCTGACCGTCGTCCGCGTGCTCCTCGGCGACCTGGCCGAGGCCCGGCTCATCCGCATCGATCCGCCCCGCCGGATCGTGGCCACCGGCCCGGCGGCCGATCCGGGGCTGCTCAGGGAGATCGTGGCGCGGCTGAGGGACCTCTAGTGCTGTGACCGGAAAGGTTCACCGGCTCGCGGCGCCCGGCACGGCTCCCCCACGCTCGGCTTCGCTCGCGCGGGAGGGACCCCCAGGCTCGGCTTCGCTCGCGCGGGAGGGACCCCCAGGCTCGGCTTCGCTCGCGCGGGAGGGACCCCCAGGCTCGGCTTCGCTCGCGCGGGAGGGACCCC
>NZ_JBVHSK010000005.1:396109-499383 GCF_055566415.1 Streptomyces sp. NPDC027663
CCACCGCCGCGTTGTCGCACCACCCGAGTACATCCCGTACGCGGGTGGTGCTCCGCCTTGCGATGCACCGCACCGGACGCCGCGAGCTTTCCGGCAGACCTTTCCGGCCGCAGCACCAGCCGCTCAGCCCCCGGCTGCGCCGGCCGCGCCGGCCGCGCGCCAGGCCGGGGACGGCGCGAGGAGTCCGGGTGACCCCGCCTCCCGAGGCCGTCGCCGAGCCGGCCGCCCCCGCGACGACCAGCCGAGCGGTGACCTGAGCGGCGAACTCCGTGTGGCGCTTCATGGCGGTTCTTTCCGCAGGTCAAGCGCGTGAGCTGAACGCCCGTCCCGCTCCCGTCGCGCCGCCGTGCGCACATCGCACCACGGAGGGCAGCCCGCCCCCGTCGCCCGGCAGGGCACCCTGCCCGTGAGCCGCGCACCGGGGAGGAGGAGCCCGGCTCCCGGGGGCGCGCAACGAATCGCCGCCCGACCCCCCTGGCACGCAATGAACCGCGCACCGGCGCGCAACGGCTCCTTCTTGTCCGGCCGAGCGTGCCGACCGTACCTTTTTCGTGGCCCCAAAACCCCCGTTTCCGGTGAGGACCCCGCATGCGCACCGCCCTGCTCCAGAGCTCCGGCCGCCCCGGCTCGACCGCCGAGAACCTCAAGGTCCTCGACGCGGCCGCGGGCCGGGCCGCCGCCGCGGGTGCCGGGCTGCTGGCCGCGCCGGAGATGTTCCTCACCGGGTACGCGATCGGCGACGACATCGCCCGCCTGGCCGAGGCCGCCGACGGCGACTCCGCGGACGCGATCGCCGAGATGGCCACCCGGCACGGCCTGGCGATCGCCTACGGCTACCCCGAGCGCGTCGGCGAGACGGTCTACAACTCCGCCCAGCTGATCTCCGCCGACGGCACCCGCCTCGCGAACTACCGCAAGACCCACCTCTTCGGCTGCGCCGAGCGCGAGCACTTCACCCCGGGCGAGCAGTCCCTCGTCCAGGCCCGGCTGGGCGGCCTGACCGTCGGCCTCATGATCTGCTACGACGTCGAGTTCCCGGAGAACGCCCGGGCCCACGCCCTGGCCGGCACCGACCTGCTGGTCGTGCCGACGGCGAACATGCACCCGTTCCAGTTCGTCGCCGAGGCCATGGTGCCGGTGCGTGCCTGGGAGAACCAGATGTACGTCGCGTACGTCAACCGGGTCGGCCACGAGGGCGAGTTCGAGTTCTTCGGCCTCTCCGCCCTCGCCGGTCCCGACGGCATCGCCCGCAGCCGCGCCGGCCGCGGTGAGGAACTGGTGGTCGCCGACGTCGACCCCGCCTTCCTGGCCGCTTCCCGAGAGGCGAACCCGTACCTGAAGGACCGCCGCCCCGGCCTGTACGGGTCCCTGGTCTGAACCCTCCGAGCCTCCCGCCGTACCACCGCCACCCGAGCCCTCCCCTGCCTCACCCCCGCGCAAGGAGTCCGTACCCCATGACGTCCACGGTGCCCAACGCCGTCGAGCACGCCGACGAGCAGCAGCCGCCGATCACCATGTTCGGCCCGGACTTCCCTTACGCCTACGACGCCTTCCTCGCCCACCCGGCGGGCCTCGGCCAGATACCCGCGACCGAGCACGGCACCGAGGTCGCCGTCATCGGCGGCGGTCTGTCCGGCATCGTCGCCGCGTACGAGCTGATGAAGATGGGCCTCAAGCCCGTCGTCTACGAGGCCGACCAGATCGGCGGCCGGCTCCGCACGGTCGGCTTCGAGGGCTGCGACGACTCGCTGACCGCCGAGATGGGCGCCATGCGCTTCCCGCCGTCCTCCACCGCGCTGCAGCACTACATCGACATGGTGGGCCTGGAGACCACGCCCTTCCCGAACCCGCTGGCCGAGGCCACCCCCTCGACCGTCGTGGACCTCAAGGGCGAGTCGCACTACGCCGAGACCATCGACGACCTGCCCCAGGTGTACCGGGACGTCGCCGACGCCTGGAACAAGTGCCTCGAAGAGGGCGCCGACTTCTCCGACATGAACCGTGCGATGCGCGAGCGGGACGTCCCGCGCATCCGGGAGATCTGGGCGAAGCTGGTCGAGAAGCTCGACAACCAGACCTTCTACGGCTTCCTCTGCGACTCCGAAGCCTTCAAGTCCTTCCGGCACCGCGAGATCTTCGGCCAGGTCGGCTTCGGCACCGGCGGCTGGGACACCGACTTCCCGAACTCCATCCTGGAGATCCTGCGCGTCGTCTACACCGAGGCCGACGACCACCACCGCGGCATCGTCGGCGGCTCCCAGCAGCTGCCGCTGCGCCTGTGGGAGCGCGAGCCGGAGAAGATCGTCCACTGGCCGTACGGCACCTCGCTGAAGTCCCTGCACGTGGACGGCGAGCCCAGGCCGGCCGTGACCCGGCTGCACCGCACCGCGGGCAACCAGATCACCGTGACCGACGCGAACGGCGACATCCGCACCTACCAGGCGGCGATCTTCACCGCCCAGTCCTGGATGCTGCTGTCCAAGATCGCCTGCGACGACTCGCTGTTCCCGATCGACCACTGGACCGCGATCGAGCGCACCCACTACATGGAGTCCAGCAAGCTCTTCGTGCCGGTCGACCGGCCGTTCTGGCTGGACAAGGACGAGGACACCGGCCGGGACGTCATGTCGATGACGCTGACCGACCGCATGACCCGCGGCACCTACCTGCTGGACGACGGCCCGGACAAGCCGGCCGTGATCTGCCTGTCCTACACCTGGTGCGACGACAGCCTGAAGTGGCTGCCGCTGTCCGCGAACGAGCGGATGGAGGTCATGCTGAAGTCGCTCGGCGAGATCTATCCCAAGGTCGACATCCGCAAGCACATCATCGGCAACCCGGTGACCGTGTCGTGGGAGAACGAGCCGTACTTCATGGGCGCGTTCAAGGCCAACCTGCCGGGCCACTACCGCTACCAGCGGCGCCTGTTCACGCACTTCATGCAGGACCGGCTGCCCGAGGACAAGCGGGGCATCTTCCTCGCCGGCGACGACATCTCGTGGACGGCCGGCTGGGCCGAGGGCGCGATCCAGACCGCGCTGAACGCGGTCTGGGGCGTCATGCACCACTTCGGCGGCACCACCGACGCGGCCAACCCGGGCCCCGGTGACGTCTACGACGAGATCGCTCCGGTGGAGCTTCCCGAGGACTGACCGGGAACCAGGGACCAAGGCGTGGGCGGCCGGCCTCAGACTCCGGCCGCCCGCGCCTTCTCGAACAGCTCGGCGGCGACGTCCGCCAGTTCCTGCGCGTCCCGGGCGGTGCTCTGCAGGTCGACGATGACCTCGTCCAGGCCGATCCCGGCGTAGTCCACGAGATCGGCCACGATCTGGTCCACGCTGCCCTGGAAGGGGCTGCGGCCGGTGCCCTCGTACGGCTTGGTCCCGCGGGTGGTGTTCACCCGCAGCACGGTCCGGATCGGCTCGGTACGGCCCCGCGCCTCGGCCAGCTCCCGCAGCTCCCGCCACTGGGCGGCGAGCCGTTCGGCGCGCAGGCTCGTCGGCAGCCAGCCGTCGGCGTGGTCGACCAGCCGCCGGAACGCCCGCCTGTTGCTCGCGGCCAGCAGCACCGGGATCGGCCGGGCCGGCTTGGGACCGACCACGGCGGAGGCGATACTGGCCAGCTTCCCGTCGTGGACGACCGGATCCGGGCCCCACACCGCCCGGCACACCTCGATGACCTCGTCCAGGACCGCACCGCGCTCCTCGAACGGACGGACGCCCGAGGCCGCGTACTCGTCCAGGGACCAGCCGGTGCCGAAGCCCGCGATCACCCGGCCCCCGCTCGCCGCGTCCAGCGTGGCCAGCGCCTTGGCCAGCTGGAACGGCAGGTGCAGCGGCGCCACCAGGACGCTGGAGCCCAGCTCCGCCCGTTCGGTGGCCGCCGCGGCCAGGGCGAGGGTGATCAGGGGGTCGGCCACGTGCCGGTACTCGTCGGGCCATGGCAGGCCCTCGATGCCGTACAGCCCTTGCGTGGCGGGTTCGGGGAAGAGGGCTCTTTCGAAGACCCACAGGCTGTCGTAGCCGATCCGTTCGGCCGCGCGGGCCACTTCGGGCACGTCCGTGCCGGTCGAGTACTGCCGCATCTGGGGAAGACCGAGGCCGAGCCGGGTCGCCATTGCGCTGCTCCTCCGTGTTCGAGTGGGTGCCGCCGACGTACGGCGGTCATGGGTGGGTTCCTGGCCGGACCGGTCAGTCCGCAAGCGGTGTCAGCAGCATCCGCCCGGCGAACCCCACTGCCGCGTCCAGCCGTTCGGTGAACTCCTCGGCGACATCGGCGCAGTGCCGCAGCGCCCACAGGGCGCGGGCCGCCGCCCAGGTCGCCTCGCGGGCCCGTTCCAGGCTCCAGGAGCCCAGCAGATGGGTGAGCGGGTCGGCGATCTGGAGCAGGTCGGGGCCGGGCATGAGGTCCTCGCGGATGCGCTCCTCCAGCGCCACGAGGAGCTCGCCCACCCGGTCGAACTCGTCCTCCAGATCGGCAGGTTCGCAGCCGAGCGCACGGCAGGTGTCGACGACGGCCAGCGCCAGGTCGTGCCCGATGTGCGCGTTGATGCCGCTCAGCGCGAACTGGAGCGGCCGCACCCCCGGATGGCGTCGCAGCTGGAACAGGGGCCGCCAGCAGGCGGGCGGGCGGCGGTCCGCGGCAGCCGCGTCGACCGCCGCGAGATAGCGCTCGGCGAACCGCGCGTCCAGCGTCACCGCCGCGTGCGGGTCGGTGAACTCCCCGGCGTCCAGGCGACGGCCGACCTCCTCGGTGACGGCGAGGTAGACGCGGTTGAACACGGCGACGCCGTCCCGTTCGGGCAGGACCGCATCGAGCGCGCGCATCCGCGCGACGACGGCGTCGACGGCGTCGACGGGGGTGGTGAGGTGAGCCGGCTGCGCCATGGGGGAAGGGTCCCAGTCCGGGGCCGGCCGGCGTGCCGACCGGCCCGGTGCTTCGCCGGAACGGGGGAACCGCGGGCTACGACTCGGTGCGCGGCGCCTGTGTACCCGTCTTCGCGTCGTAGGACGACGTGCCCTCGTCCAGCAGCGGCGCCTGCGTCTTCAGGTGGGCAGGGGCGAAGGCGCGCAGGGCGTGGTAGCCGGTGATGACGACCAGGGTGCCCAGAGCGATGCCGCTGAGCGAGAAGTTGTCGGTGAACTTCATGGAGACGTTGCCGACGCCGATGATGATGCCGGCGGCGGCCGGGACCAGGTTCAGCGGGTTGCGCAGGTCCACCTTGGCGTTGAGCCAGATCTGGGCGCCGAGCAGGCCGATCATGCCGTACAGGATGACGGTGATGCCGCCGAGGACCCCGCCCGGGATGGCGGCCACGACCGCGCCGAACTTCGGGCAGACGCCGAAGAGCAGCGCGAAGCCGGCGGCGGCCCAGTAGGCGGCGGTGGAGTAGACGCGGGTCGCGGCCATCACGCCGATGTTCTCCGAGTAGGTGGTGTTCGGGGGGCCGCCGACGGCGGTCGAGAGTACGGAGGCGACGCCGTCCGCCGAGATCGCCGTACCGAGTTTGTCGTCCAGCGGGTCGCCGGTCATCTCGCCGACCGCCTTGACGTGCCCGGCGTTCTCCGCGACCAGGGCGATGACGACCGGCAGCGCGACCAGGACCGCCGACCACTGGAAGGACGGCCCGTGGAAGTGCGGCAGGCCGATCCAGTCGGCCTCGGAGACGCCGGAGAGGTCCAGGCGCCAGTGGTCGGTGACCTTGCCGCCCGGGCTCATGGAGTGAATCCTGCCGAAGATCCGGTCGAAGGCCCAGGAGATGCCGTAGCCGAAGACGAGGCCCAGGAAGATCGCGATGCGCGACCAGAAGCCACGCAGACACACGACCGCCAGACCGGTGAACAGCATCACCAGCAGGGCGGTCCACTGGTCCTGCGGCCAGTAGGTGGACGCGGTCACGGGGGCGAGATTGAAGCCGATCAGCATGACGACCGCGCCGGTCACGATCGGCGGCATGGCGGCATGGATGATGCGTGCGCCGAAGCGCTGCACGGCGAGCCCCACCAGGAACAGCACCACGCCGACGACGAGGACCGCGCCGGTCACGGTGGCGCTGGTACCGCCCTGGGCGCGGATGACGGCTGCCACGCCCACGAACGACAGGGAGCAGCCGAGGTAGCTCGGTACCCGGCCGCGGGTGGCCAGCAGGAAGATCATGGTCGCGACACCGGACATCATGATCGCGAGATTGGGGTCCAGGCCCATCAGTACCGGGGCGACGAAGGACGCTCCGAACATCGCGACCACGTGCTGGGCCCCCAGGCCCGCGGTACGCGGCCAGGAGAGCCGTTCGTCGGGGCGTACCACCGCTCCGGGTGCGGGCGTGCGCCCGTCACCGTGCAGCTTCCAGCGCACGCCGAGATCCATGGTGGTTTCGCTTCCTTACGTACGTGAAGACGGTCCGGACCATTGTCACGGGTACCTGGCCGCTCTCCGCTCACGCGGTCCTACTGGTGAACAGTGTTCACATAGCCGACTGGCTCGGAGTGCCCGACGAGTGTCGCGGCCGGCCGCCGGGCGACTGGACTCGACAACCGGTCGAGCCCCCGGCCGGGCAGGGCATCCTCGGGACGGGACTCCTGAGCGGTCGCTTAGTATGGTGGCGTACTGGGGTGTCACCCCTCGCCAGCGCTGCTCAGGAGCCTTTCCCGTGACCGCCGAAGCCCCGATCGCCCCCGTCGTCACCCACGGCCGGCTCATCCCCGTCACCGTCCACTTCGACGACCTCGACGCGCTCGGGCTCCTCCACAACGCCCGCTACCCGCTGCTCGTCGAGCGGGCCTGGACGGAGCTGTGGAACGAGCACGGCGTCCGCTTCGACGGCGACTGGGTGGCGGCCGGCGACGCCTGCAATGCGGTCAAGGAAGTGCGGATCACGTATCGGGCACCGGTGACCCGCCCGGGCGTCTACGCCGTCCACCTCTGGCTGGAGCGGCTCGGCACCACCGGCCTCACCTACGGCTTCCGGTTCTGCTCGGCCGACGGCAGCGAGACCTACGCAGAGGGCACCCGGGTGCTCGTCCGGCTGGACGCCACGACCATGCGCCCGGCGCCCTGGAGCGACGCCTTCAGGGCCGCGGGCCGGGAACTGCTTCGGCCGGCCGGCTGATCTCGGTCCGGGCGCCGCGCCCGGCGGTGCGCAGGACACCCGCGAACACCGCGAGTCCGCACGCCAGCGCGGTCACCACGCAGAACGACACCGTCAGACTGGTGGCCTGGGCCACCCCGCCGATCAGGCTGGGCGCGATCAGCCCCGAGGTGTAGGTGACGGTCGCCACGCCCGCTATCGCCTGACTGGGGTTCGGGCCGGCATGCCCGGCCGCCGCGAAGCACAGCGGGACGACCACGGCGATCCCGAGTCCCGTCAGCGCGAACCCGGCCATCGCCACCGCCGGATGCCCCGCGAGGACGATCAGCAGCCCGCCCGCACCGGCCAGGACACCGCCGGCCCGGACGGTACGGACCGCGCCGAAGCGGTTCACCACCGCGTCCCCGGCGATCCTGGCCACCGCCATGGTCAGCATGAACCCGGTCGTCGACGCCGCGGCCAGACCGGCCGAGCTGTCCAGCCGGTCGCGCAGGAACACCGCCGACCAGTCCAGGCTCGCGCCCTCGGCGAACACCGCGCAGAAGCCGACCGCGCCGATCAGCAGCGCCGAGCGCGGCGGCAGGGCGAACCGCGGCGGCGGCTCCTCGTCCTCGGCCGGCTGCACGTCCGGCACCCAGGTGCAGGCCAGCAGGCCGAGGAGGGTGAGGGTGGCCGCGGCGAGCACGTGGTGCAGGCGCGCGTCCGAGCCGAGGTGCGCGGCGAGGGTGCCGGCCGCCGAGCCGATGAGCGCGCCCGCGCTCCACATCCCGTGCAGACCCGACATGACCGACTTCCCGAGCCGCCGCTCGACCTCGACCCCCAGCGCGTTCATGGCGACATCGGCCATGCCGGAGGTCGCGCCGTAGGCGAACATCGCCAGGCACAGGGTGTACAGGTTCGGTGAGAGGGACGGCAGGACCAGCGACAGCGTCCACAGGGTCAGCAGTCCGCGAAGGGCCGTACGGCTGCCGAAGCGGTGACTGATCCGGCCCGCCAGCGGCATCGCGCACGAGGCGCCGAACGCCGTGAAGGCCAGAGCGAAACCGAGCTGTCCCGCGCTCAGCGAGGCATGGTCCTGGATCCAGGGCACCCGGGTGGCGAAGGAGCCGGTCACGGCGCCGTGCACGGCGAAGACGGCCGCGACCGCACACCGCGCGCGCCTGACTTCGTCCCGTGCGTAACCCACGTCACCCATGTTGCAACCCCTCCCCGGGAGTTCCCCACCGCGCCCTCGCGGCACCGCCGCAAACTATCAGGGACCCTTCCTGATAGATAGTGCGCAGTAAGCCGTCCCCGTCTGGAAGGATTCCCGTCATGCCCGCATCACCGAGCACCGCCCGGGCCATCAACGACCGGCTCGCCCTGCGGCTGCTGCAGCAGGAAGGCCCCCTGACGGCCGGGCAGTTGAAGCAGCTGACCGGTCTGTCCCGGCCGACGGTCGCGGACCTCGTCGAACGGCTCACCGTCTCCGGCCTGATCACCGTGGTGGGGGAGGCCGGGGAGCAGCGCCGCGGCCCCAACGCCCGGGTGTACGGCATCGTCGCCGACCGCGCGCACCTGGCCGCCCTCGACGTCCGCGCCGAAGGCGTCTACGTCCTCGTCTCCGACCTGGTCGGGCGGGTGCTCGCCGAGACCTTCGTGCCGATCGGCGGGGATACCGGTACCGGGCCGGCCGTGGAACAGGCGGTGGCCGCGGTGGAGCGCACCGCCGGGCAGGCCGGTGCCATGGGGGTGTACTCGGGCGAGTCCGTTCGAACGACGGGGCGGCTGCACACCGTCGGCATCGGTGCACCGGGCCTCATCGACCCGGCCACCGGTGACCTCCGCGACTCCGTGGGGCTGCCCGCCTGGCACCGCAGCCTGGCCGCCGCCCTCCAGGACCGGCTGCCCGGCGCCCGCGTCACCGTGGAGAACGAGACCAATCTGGCCGCCCTGGCCGAACAGCGCGAGGGCGCCGCCCGCGACCGCGACACCTTCGTCCTGCTCTGGCTCGGCCACGGCGTCGGCGCCGCGGTCGTCCTGGACGGCACCCTCCGCCGCGGTGCCTCGGGCGGCACCGGCGAGATCGGCTTCCTGCCCGTCCCGGGCACGGCGTCGCTCCCCTCGGCGACGGACTGCGAGGGCGGCTTCCACTCGCTGGCGGGCGCGGCCGCGATCGCGGCCCTGGCCCGGGAGTGCGGGCTGCCGGCGCCGGACACGGCGGACGGGCCGGGCGTCGCGGCGGTGGTGCGGGACGCGGTGGCGCGGACGACGCAGGGCCCGGACGGCACTCGTGAGGAAACCGGCACCGCCCGCTTCCTGGAGATCCTCGCCGACCGGATCGCCATGGGCGCCGCCTCCGTCGTCGCCGTCCTGGACCCGGGACGCGTCGTGCTCGGCGGCGAGGTCGGCCAGGCCGGGGGAGAGATCCTGGCCGGCCTCGTGGAGGACCGGCTGCGCCGCATGTCCCCGCTGGCCACGGAGGTACGCGCAAGCACCCTCGGCGGCACCGCGGTGCTGCGCGGAGCCCTGCTGACGGCCCGGGACCGAGCCCAGGAGGACGTCTTCGCGGTACCGGCGTCCTGAAGTCCGCCTGCTCAGCCCTGCCCGCCCCGGCCTCCGAACCGCCGTGCCAGGT
Source organism: Streptomyces sp. NPDC027663 (assembly GCF_055566415.1). Taxonomy (NCBI): domain Bacteria; kingdom Bacillati; phylum Actinomycetota; class Actinomycetes; order Kitasatosporales; family Streptomycetaceae; genus Streptomyces; species Streptomyces sp. NPDC027663. The sequence goes on from NZ_JBVHSK010000005.1 coordinate 405,814, forward strand.
ACTCCTCGAAGGTCACCTTGCCCAGTGCTCCTTCCGGTGCCGTGTGGCCGCCCGCGCGGAAGGCGCGGTACGTCTTCCCGAACAGCGGGACCCGGACCATCGGGCGGCGCCGCCCGGCCGCCCGCAGATAGGCGCGGGCCAGCGACTCGAGCGTGCGGACCTCGGGGCCGGCGAGGTCCGGCACCCGGCCGGCCGGTGGCGCCGTCGCCAGCTCGGCCAGCCGGGCGGCCACCTCGGCGACCTCGACCGGCTGGTCGGGCACGCCGGCCGGGAGCGCCATCACCGGCGGCTTGGCCAGCCCCTGGAAGAGCGTGACCAGCAGATCGTGGAACTGGGTGGCCCGCAGGACCGTCCAGCCGAGCCCCGACTCCTCGATCTGCCGTTCCACCGCGAGCTTGCTCCGGTAGTAGCCGAAGGGCACCCGGTCCACCCCGACGATGGAGATGTAGGCCAGATGGCCGACCCCGGCCCGCCGGGACGCCGTGATCAGGTTCCGGGCGGCGTCCTCGTCGCCGCCGCGGGGGGTGCTCGCGCAGTGGACGACCGTCTCCACCCCTGCCAGGGCCGCATCCAGCCCTGGGCCGCCCTCGCGCAGGTCGACGGCGTACGGCTGGGTGCGCCGGCTGAGCACCCGGACCTCGTGCCCGTCCGCCCGCAGCCGCTCCGTGACGAGCCGGCCCAGCGTTCCGGTTCCGCCGGTCACCAGGATCGTGGTCATGCTGTTCTCCGTCCCTTCGGACACCGGGGCACCCCGGCCGGAGCGCCCTTCACCAGCTGGGACCGGACAGCCCCGGAGAATGTGACAACCGCGGGCAGACTTTTTCAGACGCGGGTGAGCTGCTGCCGTACGAACTCCAGCTTGTCCGGGTTGACCACCGCCCGCACCTGCGTGATCAGCCCGTTCCGCAGCTCCGGGACCGCGATCGCCACGAGCGTGTCGCCGGCCCATGTGACGAGCGCGGTCCCGCCGTTGACCTCGGCCGTCGTGAACTCCATGTCGCTCGTGAAGCGCCGGGAGATGCCCGCCAGGAAACGGACCACCTTGTCCCGGCCCTCGATCGGCCGCAGCGCCGCCGTGACCTTGCCGCCGCCGTCGGCCCACCAGGTGACGTCCGCCGCGAGCAGCCGCTCCAGGGCGGCGAGATCACCCTCGCGGGCGGCCGTGACGAACGACGTGACCAGTTCCTCCTGGCGCTCGGGAGCCGCTTCGAACCGGCCCTCCGGCTCGGCCACCCGCAGTGCCGCCCGCCGGTACAGCTGACGGCAGTTGGCCTCGCCCAGCCCCAGGACGTCCGCGATCTCCCGGTGCGCGTAGCCGAACGCCTCCCGCAGCACGTACACCGCGCGTTCGGCCGGTGTCAGCCGCTCCAGCAGCACCAGCAGGGCCAGCGAGACCTGGTCCCGGCGCTCGGCCGACTCCAGGGGGCCGAGCGTGCCGTCGGAGGTGACCACCGGCTCCGGCAGCCAGGTCCCGACGTACTGCTCGCGCCGGGCGCGGGCCGAGGTCAGCCGGTTCAGGCAGAGGTTGGTGACGGTCTTGGCGAGCCAGGCCCCGGGGTGGTCGATGGCGGCCCGGTCGGCGCCGCCGAACCGCAGATACGCGTCCTGTACCGCGTCCTCCGCCTCCTGGGCGGAGCCGAGCAGCCGGTAGGCCAGACCGAAGAGCCGGGCGCGATGGGCTTCGAACGCCTCGTCGGGCAGGACAGTCGTCATGCCGTCACCCTGCCAGAGCCCCGCCGACGCCCTGCCGGAGCCCCACCGGGGGCGCCGGGCACCGGCCGGCGCCCTGGCGGCGGCCGGGCACCGGCCGGCGCCCTGGCGGCCCGGCGGCGGGCAAGGGCCGTCGTCACCGCCACCGGGCCCGCCCGCACCCTAAAAGGACTAGACCAGTACGGTCAATGGGTCCGGACCAAGGCCAACGCTCATGCCTCGCCGACGAGTTGACCGGGGCGGCCGCGCGGCGCGAAACCGACGACACGGACTGTGAGCGAGCCCACACCCTTCATCCGTATGGACGAGCAGCGGGCGTGGCACACTGGCCGTGTACCAGAAGCAGCGCACTCCGGGGTCGGTGAAAGTCCGAACCGGCGGTTACAGTCCGCGACCCGGTCGCTTCCAGCGGCCGGTTGACCAGGTGAAATTCCTGGACCGACGGTTAAAGTCCGGATGGGAGGCAGTGCGCGGCGGGCGGGCATGCGTTTTCCGTGTGCGCGCCGCCGTATCTGGATGCGTCCGTGTGCGGACGCGTCCCTTTCCGGCGACGCCTCAGGTGTGTGCTCACCCGTAGATTCTGTCGTCATCGACAGGCCCCGGAGTCCGTGCCCGAAGAGGCAGGAGGACCCGGGAAGTGTTCACCGGAATCGTCGAAGAGCTTGGTGAGGTCACCGCCGTCGAGACCCTCGACGACGCCTCCCGCTTCCGGCTCCGCGGCCCCGTCGTGACCGAGGGCGCGCAGCACGGCGACTCCATCGCCGTGAACGGGGTCTGTCTCACCGTCGTCGAGCACGAGGGTGACGAGTTCACCGCCGACGTCATGGCAGAGACCCTGAAGCGCTCCAGCCTGGGCGCGCTCACCGTCGGCTCCCGCGTGAACCTCGAACGCCCCACCGCCGTCGGTGCCCGCCTCGGCGGACACATCGTGCAGGGGCACGTGGACGGCACCGGCGAGGTGCTGGCGCGCACGCCCTCCGAGAACTGGGAGATCGTCAGGATCTCGCTCCCGGCCGATCTCGCGCGCTACGTCGTGGAGAAGGGCTCCATCACCGTCGACGGCATCAGCCTCACGGTCGTGGAGGCCGGCCCGGACTACTTCACCGTCAGCCTCATCCCGACCACCCTCGCCCTGACCACGCTCGGCGTGAAGCAGCCCGGCGACCCGGTCAACCTCGAGGTGGACGTCATCGCCAAGTACGTGGAGCGGCTGCTCGCGGCCGGGCAGGGGGCCGACCGGTGAACTGGATGAACTCCGAGGCGTTCACCCTCCTCGGCCAGCACATCATCTGGTCGGACATGGCCGGCAACATCCTGGGCCTCATCACCCTCGCCCTCGGCTGGCGCCGCTCCCTGTGGACCTGGCCCGTGCAGTTCCTGTCCGGTCTCGTCCTCTTCGCCGCCTTCTACGGTCACCTGACCGGCAGCGCCGGAAAGCAGGCCGTCGTCATGGCCGTCGCCCTGTACGGCTGGTGGCAGTGGCAGCGCAACAGGGACGGGTCCGAGGACGGCCACATCGCCCCCCGGTTCGCCACCTGGCGCGAGCGCGCGGCGATGCTCGGCGCGGCAGCCGCCGGCACCGTCGCGGTGGCCCTGCTCTTCAAGGCCTACCCCAGCCTGTCCTGGGACCCCTGGCCGGACGCCTACATCTTCGTCGGCACCATCGTCGCCATGTACGCCCAGGCCAAGGGCATGGTCGAGTTCTGGTTCGCCTGGCTGCTCGTCGACCTCGTCGGCGTACCCCTCAACTTCGCCAACGGCTACGCCTTCTCCGGTTTCGTCTACGTCATCTACGGCGCACTCGTCCTGTGGGGCATGCGCGACTGGTGGCTGCGCTCCCGCCGGAGCCCGCAGCCCGTCCTGGAAGGAGCGCCGGCATGACCTCGGCACCGATCCTGTACGACACGGACACCATCGAGAACTTCGGACTCGACCCCGTCGAGCAGGCCATCGCCGACATCGCGGCCGGCCGCCCGGTCGTGGTCGTCGACGACGAGGACCGGGAGAACGAGGGCGACCTCGTCATCGCCGCCGAAAAGGCGACCCCCGAGATCGTCGCGTTCATGATGAGCGAGTGCCGCGGCCTGATCTGCGCCCCCATGGAGGGCGAGGAACTCGACCGGCTGCGGCTGCCCCAGATGGTCGAGGACAACACCGAGTCGATGAAGACCGCGTTCACGGTCTCGGTGGACGCCTCCGCCGCCCACGGCGTGACCACCGGCATCTCGGCCGCCGACCGCTCCGCCACGCTCCGGCTGCTGGCGAGCGGCACCGCCGAGCCCACCGACCTCGTCCGCCCCGGCCACATCTTCCCGCTGCGCGCCCGGACCGGCGGCGTCCTGGTCCGCAACGGCCACACCGAGGCAGCCGTCGACCTCGCCCGACTCGCGGGCCTGCGCCCGGCCGGCGCCATCGTGGAGATCGCCGGCGAGGACGGCCGCATGCTCCGCCTGCCCGAGCTGATCCCGTTCGCCCGCAAGCACGGCCTGACGATCATCTCCATCGAGGACCTGATCGCCTACCGCCGCAGCAGCGAGCCCACCGTCCGCCGCGAGGCGCAGACCCGTCTGCCCACCCGGCACGGCACCTTCCGGGCGTACGGCTACCGGTCCACCGTCGACGGCGTCGAACACGTCGCCCTCGTCCACGGTGACCTCGGCACCGGTGAGGACGTCCTGGTCCGGGTGCACTCCGAGTGCCTCACCGGCGATGTCTTCGGCTCCCTGCGCTGCGACTGCGGTCCCCAGCTCGACACCGCCCTGGAGCGCATCCAGAGCGAGGGCCGGGGCGTCGTCGTCTACCTGCGCGGACACGAGGGACGCGGGATCGGCCTGCTGTCCAAGCTGCGCGCCTACGAACTGCAGGAGCAGGGCCACGACACCCTGGACGCCAACCTCGAACTGGGCCTGCCCGCCGACGCCCGCGACTACGGCGCCGGCGCGCAGATCCTCGCCGACCTCGGCGTGCGCAGCGTCCGGCTGATGACCAACAACCCCGACAAGACCGACGCGCTGCTGCGCCACGGACTGAAGGTCACCGGCCGCGAGCCGATGCCCGTCCAGGCCGGCGAGCACAACCTCCGCTACCTGCGCACCAAGCGGGACCGGATGGGGCACGACCTGCCCTGGCTCGACACGCCGGCCGTGCCGGCCTCCCCGGCCGCGTCCGCGGCCACCTGCGGCAACCAGTAAGAGAAAGCACTGAGGAGAGACGTGAGCGGCAAGGGTGCACCCGAACTGTCCGTACGCAACGCGAGCGATCTGCGGGTCGCCGTCATCGCGGCGCAGTGGCACGAGAAGGTGATGGACGGTCTGGTGAACGGCGCCCTGCGCGCCCTGCACGACCTGGGCATCGACGAGCCGACCCTGATCCGGGTCCCCGGCAGCTTCGAGCTGCCGGTCGCCGCCAAGGTCCTCGCGGGCCGCGGCTACGACGCCGTCGTCGCGCTCGGCGTCGTCATCCGGGGCGGCACCCCCCACTTCGACTACGTGTGCCAAGGCGTCACCCAGGGCCTCACGCAGGTCTCCATCGAGACCGGCGTTCCGGTGGGCTTCGGCGTGCTCACCTGTGACACCGAGGAGCAGGCCCTGGACCGGGCCGGCCTGGAGGGCTCCAACGAGGACAAGGGCCATGAGGCGGTGACCGCCGCGGTCGCGACCGCGGCCACGCTCCGCTCAGTATCTGAACCCTGGCACTAGGGAGTCGCCCGCACCGCGTAGGGTGGGGCGCACCATGTCCAAGAAGACGTTCGAGGAGCTCTTCGCCGAGCTCCAGCAGAAGGCCGCCCAGGGCGATCCCGCCACTTCCCGCACCGCTGAGCTGGTCGGCAAGGGCGTCCATGCCATCGGCAAGAAGGTCGTCGAGGAGGCCGCCGAGGTCTGGATGGCCGCCGAGTACGAGGGCAAGGAGGCGGCCGCCGAGGAGATCTCGCAGCTGCTGTACCACGTCCAGGTGATGATGGTCGCCCGCGGGATCTCGCTGGACGACGTCTACGCCCACCTGTGAACCGCCCGCTGCAAGAAGCCGTAGATACCCCTTCACGCAAAGGAAGCCGACCTCATGCTGCGCATCGCCGTCCCCAACAAGGGTTCACTGTCCGGCCCTGCGGCGGAGATGCTGCATGAGGCCGGCTACCAGCAGCGCCGCGAGTCCAAAGAGCTGCGCATCGTCGACCCGGAGAACGAGGTCGAGTTCTTCTACCTCCGCCCCCGCGACATCGCGATCTACGTCGCCTCCGGCCGCCTCGACGTGGGCATCACCGGCCGTGACCTGCTGATCGACTCCGGCGCCGGGGCCGAGGAGATCCTGCCGCTCGGCTTCGCCCGCTCCACCTTCCGCTTCGCCGCCAAGCCCGGCACGGCGGACGGCATCCAGGACCTCAAGGGCCGCACGGTCGCCACCTCCTACGAGGGCATCGTCGCGGGGCACCTGGCCGACAGCGGCGTCGACGCCTCCGTCGTCCACCTGGACGGCGCGGTCGAGACCGCCATCGAGCTGGGTGTGGCCGAGGTCATCGCCGACGTGGTGGAGACCGGCACCAGCCTGCGCAACGCCGGACTGGAGGTCTTCGGCGAGCCGATCATGAAGTCCGAGGCGATCGTCGTCCGCCGCACCGGCGCCGACGCCGAGGACCCCAAGGTCCAGCAGTTCCTGCGCCGCCTGCAGGGCGTCCTCGTCGCCCGGACGTACGTGATGATGGACTACGACTGCCGGGTCGAGCAGCTGGAGAAGGCCGTGGCGCTCACCCCCGGCCTGGAGTCCCCGACCGTCTCCCCGCTGCACAACGAGGGCTGGGTCGCCGTCCGCGCCATGGTCCCCGCCAAGGAGGCGCAGCGGATCATGGACGACCTGTTCGCCATCGGCGCCCGGGCCATCCTGACCACGGCCATCCACGCCTGCCGCCTGTAGGGGGTGCGTCGACCGATGACCGACCCGACCTCTCTTCCCGGCCTCCCCGTCACCTTCCGGCCGGGCCGCACCCGGGTGATCCTGCTCACCGCCGGTGTAGTGATCTTCGGGGTGATCTCCGGTGTCGCGATGCTGCTGGAGCAGCTCGGTCCGGGGGACCGGATCACCTTCGTCCTCACCGGAGCGCTCTGCTTCTGGTTCCTGGCCCAGCTGGCCCGGGTCAAGGTGGTCGCCGACGAGTCCGGTGTCACCGTGGTCAACATCACCCGCAAACGGCGCCTGGCCTGGGCGGAGATCCTCCGGGTGAACCTCCGGCCGGGTGACCCGTGGGTGTTCCTCGACCTCAGTGACGGCACCAGCCTGCCCGCGCTCGGCATCCAGCCGGGCATCGCCAAGCAGCGCGCCATCGCCGACGCCGGGGCGCTCCGCGCCCTCGCCGAAGCCCACTCGGGCTCCTCCGCCCTGCCGCACGAGCCCCAGTCTTGATTAATCTGGTGGGCGGAGGCCGTCTCCCTGTGCCTCCGCCCCTGCGCTCCGCCCGGTGCCCAGGGGTTCCTGCTACCCGAGGAGTGACTCCCTCCGGCGATGGACGGATCGTCCTGTAGTACCTGCGCCGCCCCGACCCGACATAACGGGAAGGCGGTGGCAGCGTGACCACCCCTCTGCTGCTCCTCGGAGCGGCGTTTCTGCTGATTCTCGCCAATGGCTTCTTCGTGGCGGCCGAGTTCGGTCTCGTGACGGTCGAACGTCCGGATGCCGAGAAGGCCGCCGCCGACGGCGACAAGCGTGCCCGTACGGTCGTCGAGTCGCTGAAGGAACTGTCCTTCCAGCTCTCCGGCACCCAGCTCGGCATCACCATCACCTCCCTGGTCGTCGGCATGCTCGCCGAACCGGCCCTGGCCGGGCTGCTGCACGGCCCGTTCGCCGCGCTCGGGATTCCCGAGGGCGCCGTCTCCGGGGTCGCCGTGGTCGTCGGCATGCTGCTGGCCTCCGCGATCCAGATGGTGATCGGCGAACTCGTACCCAAGAACTGGGCGGTGTCCCGGCCGCTGCAGGTCGCGCGCTTCGTCGCCGGCCCGCAGCACCGCTTCGCCCGTCTGTTCCGCCCCGTGATCTCCGCGCTGAACACGGTCGCCAACCGGCTCGTGCGCGCCCTGGGCGTCGAACCCGCAGAGGAGCTGGCCTCCGCCCGCACGCCGGGCGAACTGGTGTCCTTGGCTCGCCACTCCGCCCGGGCCGGCGCCCTGGAGCAGGACACGGCCGACCTGTTCGTGCGCACCCTGTCCCTGGGCGAGCTGACCGCGCAGCACGTCATGACGCCCCGGGTGAAGGTCAGCGCGCTGCAGGACTCGGCCACCGCCGAGGACGTCGTCAACCTCACCCGTGCCACCGGCCTGTCCCGCTTCCCCGTCTACCGGGAGAAGATCGACGAGATCGTCGGCATGGCCCACCTCAAGGACGCGCTGGCCGTGCCCGTGCACGACCGGCTGCGCACCCCGGTGAGCCGGATCGCCCGCAAGGCACTCCTCGTCCCCGAGACGCTGCCGGTCCAGCCCCTGCTCGCGCGGCTGCGCAGCGAGCAGCCCATCGCCGTCGTCGTCGACGAGTACGGCGGCACGGCCGGCGTGGTCACCCTGGAGGACATCGTCGAGGAACTCGTCGGCGAGGTCCGTGACGAGCACGACGCCAAGGACGTCCCCGAGCTGGCCCCCGCCCCGCCGGAGGACGGCCGGCCTGCGTGGGACGCGGCAGGCAGCTGCCGCGTCGACATCCTGCTGCGCATAGGCCTCGACGTGCCCGAGGGGCCGTACGAGACCGTCGCCGGCCTGGTCGCCGACCTGCTGGGACGGATCCCGGCCCCCGGCGACAAGGCCGAACTTCCCGGCTGGCGGCTCTCCGTCCGCCAGGTCGGCCACTACCGGGCCGAACGGGTCCGCCTGGTCAGGACGGTCCCGGCGGCCAACGTGATGGAGGCCGCCCGATGAGCGTCCTCCAACTCGTCTTCGCCGCGCTGCTCGTGCTCGCCAACGGCTTCTTCGTCGGCGCCGAGTTCGCGCTCGTCTCCGTGCGCCGCAGCCAGATCGAGCCGCTCGGTACCGCCCGGGCCCGCCAGGTGCTGTACGGCCTGGAGCGGTTGCCCCAGATGATGGCCGCCGCCCAGTTCGGGATCACCGTCTGCTCCCTGACGCTGGGCGCGGTCGCCGAGCCGACGGTGGCGCACCTGCTGGAGCCGCTGTTCGAATGGATCCACCTGCCGCACGGCATGATCCACCCGCTCGGCTACGTCATCGCCCTGGCCGCCGTGGTCTTCTTCCACCTGGTCATCGGCGAGATGGTGCCCAAGAACCTCGCCATGGCGGCGCCCGAGAAGGCGGCGCTCTGGCTCAGCCCCGGCCTGGTGTACTTCGCCCGCCTGTGCAAGCCCATCACGGTGGCCCTCGGCGCCTGCGCCCGGGGCATCCTGCGGCTGTTCCGGGTCGAGCCGAAGGACGAGGTGGAGGCGGTCGTCACCACCGAGCAGCTCAACCGGCTCCTGGAGGACTCCGGCCAGGCGGGCCTCCTCGACCCGGAGGAGCAGGAGCGGCTGGAGGACGCCCTGGAACTGGGCTCCCGCCCGGTGACGGACGTCCTGCTGCCCCGGGAGTCGCTGGTCACGGTGACCCCGGCGGTCACTCCGGGCCGGATCGTCGAGCTCACGGCCCGCACCGGGTACTCCCGCTTCCCGGTCGCGGCGACCGAGAAGGGCTCTTTCATGGGGTACGTCCATGTCAAGGACGTCCTCGACCTGGAGGACTCCGACCGGGCTGTGCCCCAGCACGTCTGGCGCCCGATGACGACCCTCCGCGCCGAGCTGCCCCTCGACGACGCGCTCACCGTGATGCGCCGGGCGGCCACGCATCTGGCCCAGGTGGCCGACGCCACCGGCAAGGTGCTCGGTCTGGTCGCCCTGGAGGACGTACTGGAGCTTCTGGTGGGCGAGGTACGGGATCCGGCGCACCGGGAGACGCCCGACGTGAAGCTGATGGAACCGAGGGTGAGCGGGGAGCCGGAGGGGGTGCTCGCCACATAGCTCGGGTGACGTGAGCAAGGGCGAGCTTCCCGAGGGCTGGGAGAACGCCCTGCCGGTCTTCGAGGAGCGCGGTAGCTGCGCGACCGCGGCCCGTGAGGGCCGGTCGCGCAGTTCCCCGCCCTCCTCCGGGGCGCTCACTCAGCCGGGGGCACCGGCGGCAGGCCACCGCAGCTACATCGCCGGCGGATCCTGCGGTCCTCGCCCTGACAGCACCTCTCCGTACGCCTGCATCAGGTCCGGCAGCCGTAGCGTCGCCAGGTCGTTCCTGGACAGGGCGCCCGCGTACGTCGACAACCGCAGGTCCCGGTACGCGCAGCTCTTCTCGTACAGCGTGCGCAGGAACCGCCCGTTGCCCAGCTCGTCGATCCATCCCTGCTCGACCACGTGCCCGGCGATGGAGCGCAGCTCCTCCAGCGCCTCGTCGTCCCACAGATCCCGGTTCTCGGCGGCGAGCACCTTGCCGATCTCGGTCAGCTCGGGCGGCCGGTAGGAGGGGAAGTCCACGCGGGACGTGAAGCGGGAGGAGAGGCCGGGGTTGGCGGCCAGCAGGCGGTCCATGCCCTCCGGATAGCCGGCCAGGATCACCACGAGGTGGTCCCGGTTGTCCTCGGCCCGCTTCAGCAGTACCTGGAGCGCTTCGTCGCCGTAGGCGTCCCCCTTGCCGTACCCGGTGTTGGACAGCGAGTACGCCTCGTCCACGAACAGCACTCCGCCGATCGCGGAGTCGATCAGCTCGTTGGCCTTCACGGCGGTCTGCCCGAGGTACTCGCCGACCAGGTCGGCCCGCTGGGCCTCCACGAGGTGGTCGCCGCCGAGCAGGCCGAGCGCGTAGAACACCCGGCCCAGGATGCGGGCGACCGTGGTCTTGCCGGTCCCGGACGGCCCGGAGAAGACGAAGTGCCGTTTGGGCGGCTGCACCGGCAGCCCCTGCCCGGCCCGCAGCCGGGCCATGTTCAACTGCGCCGACAACGCCTTGACCTGGCGCTTCACCGGTTCGAGTCCCACCATGCGCTCCAACTCGGCGAGCGCCTCCTCGAGTAACGCGGGATCGGTCGGCCCGGTCGGGACCGGCGAGGCGGAGACCCCGGGCATCCCGGACACCCCGGTCTTCGTCCGTACCGAGGGGTCGGTCACCGACGGCAGCGGCCCGGTCGGCAGATCGGGCTCCGGCAGCCGCAGATCCCGGCCCTCCGTGCCGAACAGCGGATCGAACGCGTCCTGCCCGTCCACCGTGTCCTGCCCCGCGCCGGACAGTGTGATCGCGGCGAGGTCGGCCGCATCGTCGTACCCGTCGCCCTCGGCGATCGCGGCGAGCCGGGCGGAGGTGTCCATGAAGGCGGGGTCGACCCGGTGCACCGCCCGGTACAAGGGGAGCGCGGCGGCGCTGCGGCCGGTGCCCTCGTGGGCCCGCGCCAGCCAGTACCGCAGCTCCTTGCGCTGCGGCTGCTCGCTGCGGCACCGCATCAGTGCCGCCGACAGCAGCGGCTCGGCCTGGCCGTACATCTCCAGCCGCACCCGGGCCATGCCGCCGAACAGTCCGGCCTCGATGCCGAGCATGGGATCGCCCAGCAGCGGATCGGTGTGCCTGACGAGCTGCTCCCAGTCCTTGACGAGGTAGGCGCGGCACGCGTGCAGAAAGCGGACCTGGGCGTCGGTGTCGACCGGGGGCAGTCCCGCGAGGGCGCGGTCCAGCTCGGGCACGTGCCGGCCGTCCAGCCAGTGCGAGGCGTGTGCCAGCAGCAGATCGCGTGGGCTCTCCAGCACCGGCTGCACCCACCAGCCCAGCCAGTACCAGGAGTTGAGGGACCGGCGGTGCCGGGTGCGTTGTTCCCCGAAGCGCTCGCGGTGCCGGAACATCCGCAGCAGCGCGGTCGTCGTGTCGACCCGCAGCGCGTGCAGCCCGAGCCAGGCGTCCGCCATGCCCGGGTCCATGCGTACCGCGGTCCGGAACTCCTCCTCGGCCTGCGGATAGGCGCCCATCGTGTAGGCGTCCACACCCCGCAGCCAGGCGAGGTCGGCCGGGGCCTCGGGGCCCTGCGTGCCGAAGTCCATCACGTCCCCCCACAGACCGTGCCCCCGTGGTTCACCACCGGGCAGTCGCCCGGTGGCCTGCCGCGGCCGAACAGCTGTGCCACGGACCGGAGTTGCAGGTGCGCGAGGCAGGCTCGAAGGTCGCACCGAGGGCATCGTACCTGCGGTACGACCGCGGGCCGAAGGGTGCCGCACCGGGCGTTCGACGAGGTGGGAGCAGACGGGGCGCACGCGGCTTCGTGACCGAGGGTGAGCGGATCGGTGCGCGGGGCGGCCGGGGAAGGGACTTCGGACAGGACGAAGCCCCCGGTCACGGGGGAACAACCGGGGGCTTCGCGTCGGTGGGCGGCTACGAAAGCCGCACATTCAGAACGTAAGTCCTGTACGGCCCCCGGGTCAAGCAGAGTTGAGGCACTCGGAGAAGTTGCCTCACAGGGCTCTTCACGGCTTCATCACTTCGCCGAACTTTCATCACTCAGGGTCACGTTCTGGTCCGCCGTGGAAGCCGCGCCGGGTCCCGGCAGCACCTCGTACCCCTCCGGTCGCTGGAGCACCAGCAGATCGGCATGGGGGCGCGAGGCGTCCGCGGCGAAGTGCGCGCGCTCCGCCGCGATCCAGCCGTCCCAGAACTCCCGTTGTGCCGTCCCGTCGCGCATCCGGCCGCGCGCCCACGACTCCTGCGCGGGCAGCTCCATCCACAGCAGCCGGGCGAGATGCGGTCGCAGGGCCCGGCGGCCGGCGCCGACGCCCTCGATCACGACCACGGGCGCGGGCGGCAGCGGGCGTGGGGGGCCGAAGGTGCGGGCCTGCCAGTCGTAGGGGGTGTAATGCGCGCTCTCCCCCCGGGCGAGGGGTTCGATCACCTGTGCCACGAGCCGCCCGGTCCAGGCGAAGAGCTGCTCGTGACTGGCGATGTCGTCGAGATGGAGCACCGGCGCGCCGCCGAGCGCCTGGGCCAGCCGCCCGGCGAAGGTGGACTTGCCGGAGCCGGCATGTCCGTCGACACCGATCAGCCGGACCGGTCCCAGGGAGGGGGAGAGCCCGCGCAGCCGGGCGGCTAGGTCGTGAATGGCGATTCCCGAGGTGTGATGCGATGTGGGCTGATTTCCGCGGAACAGTCTAGTAGCGGCCCCTGGTGACCGGACCGGCAGGAGCCTGCGGGCGGAAAAACGTCGCACATTGAACCATCGGCTGGCAGCCAGTCAATGACCCGCATAAACGCTCCGAATTCCCTGACCGATATGTCGAATTCGGCGTTCCGGGTGTGGCCGACGCTGAGTAAGGTGCCTCTTGCGCAACGTGATGCGTCGAACGGGGACGGCAGGGGGACATGGTCGCGGAGTTATTCGAAGGGCACTATGTATGGCATCCGGCGGCCGACGACCGCGTCCTGGCGAGCGTATGCGTCGATGTGCGCGCCGGGCGTTATCGGTATGCCTGCGAGGCGCTCGCCGAGACCCGTTCCGACTTCGCCCTGCGTGCCCACCGCTCACTGGTCCTCGCCTCCGAGGCGGCCGGCACCGATCTGGTCGAACGCTGGCTGGACGAGGAGCCGACGCCGGAGGCGGAGCTGATGTGGGCGCGGGTCGCGGTGCAGCGCGCGCTGCGGGCCGCCGACGCGCGCGACGACCGTGCCGAGGCGCTGGAGCGGATCGCGCTGACCGCCTGCGACCGGGCCGCCGAGTCCGCTCCCGCCGACCCCACCCCCTGGGTCGCCAGGCTCGCCATGGCCCGGCTGCACCGGCTGCGTGACCCGGCACCCCACGGTCTGCTCACCGCGCCGCCGGGCCCCTGGCGGCTGTTCGCGCACATCCTGTCCCTCGACCCCTGGCACCGCGAGGCCCACCACCGCTTCCTGTCCTTCTTCTTCACGCGGTACGGCGGCTCGGTCAACGCGGCCTGGGACGTGGCCGCCTTCCTCAGCCAGCGGGCGCCCGCCGACTCCGCCCTCCGGCTGCTGCCCCTCGTGGCCCTGGTGGAGAGCTACAACCCGACCCAGCTCCTCGCCGAACAGGTGTGGGAGCAGCCCCAGTGGCGTTCGACCGCACTCGCGATCTACCAGAACTGGCTGCCCGCGGTGGCCGGTTATCGCTTCACCCCGGTGCTCGACCTGGCCTACCTCGCGCATGCGCTGGTCATGGCCCAGCGCGAGTTCGAGGCCCGGGCGGTGTTCACGGCGATGGGCCCGTACGCCTCGCGCATGCCCTGGAGCGCCTTCGGGGATCCCGCCGAGCAGCTCTCCCGGGCCCGGCGTGCGTGCGGCCTGCCCGTCCCGGCGCCCGCCTGACCCGCTCGTCCCCCTTTTCCCATCGAGAGAAAGGCCGATCTGTGTCGGAACGGATGTCGACTCCCCGGGCGCGAGCGCGCGCGGCGGACTCCGTCGTGCTCGACGACGACGCCACCCTGCACGCGATGGGTTATCCGCGGAAACTCACCCGGCGCTTCCAGGCGTTCGACAATTTCGCGATCTCCTTCACCATCATCAATATCCTTTCGGGTATTTTCTCGTCCTTCGGTTTCGGCATGAGTGCGGGCGGCCCGCGCATTCTCGTGTTCGGCTGGATCGGTGTCTCCGTCATGGTGCTGCTCATCGGCGCGGCCATGGCGGAAGTCGCCTCCGCCTATCCGACGAGCGGCGCCCTCTATTTCTCCGCCGGTAAACTCGCCAAGCGGCACAAAGGCGCCTGGTCGTGGTTCACGGGCTGGCTGAACTTCGTGGGACAGATCGGCGGCACGGCCGCCACCGGCTACGCGGCCGCCACCTTCATCCAGGTCTTCGTGCAGCTGCAGTGGCCCTCCTACCAGCCGACCGCGCACCAGACCGTGCTGATCACGGCGCTCGTCATCGTGCTGCAGGGGCTCGCCAACACCTACACCGTCCAGCTCGTCGCCGTACTGAACCGTATTTCCGTGTGGTGGCTGCTGATCGGACTCGTCGTGATCGTGGGCGCACTCATAGTGATGCCCGACCATCATCAGTCGGCGTCCTTCGTCACGCATTTCGAGAACAACACCGGCTTCACGAGCGGACTTTACGGCGGCCTGCTCGGCCTGCTGGTCACCAGCTGGACCTTCACCGGCTTCGACGGCAGCTTCCACATGTCCGAGGAAACGGTCCGTGCGACGGTCAGCGCGCCCAAGGGGATCACCCGGGCCATCGGCTATTCGGCGATCACCGGTCTGATCCTGATGCTTGCATTGGTCTACAGCATTGGTGACTACGGGAAGGTGGCCGGTGCAGCCGCCCCGCCCGTCCAGATCCTGATCGACGGACTCGGTCTGCGCACCGCCAAGGTCATGCTGCTCATCGTCATCGGCGCGATGCTCTTCTGCGGTCTCGCCAACCTCACCAGCAACACCCGGCAGATCTTCGCCTTCTCGCGGGACGGGGCCATGCCCGGATCCCGCTGGTGGCACTCGGTCTCCCTGCGCACCCGCACGCCGGTGAAGGCGGTGTGGCTCGCGGTCGCCTGCTCGCTGGCCCTGGTGGTGCCGGGCTGGTGGTCGCACACGGCGTTCACCGCCATCGTCAGCGTCAATGTGGTCGGGCTGTTCCTCGCCTACGCCGTGCCGATCTTCCTGCGGCTGCGGCTCGGCGACGAGTTCCAGCCCGGCCCCTGGCACCTGGGCCGCTGGGGCAGGCCGATCGGGTGGCTCGCGGTGGTGTGGATCCTGCTGAGCAGCCTCCTGTTCATGCTGCCGCAGGCTTCGCCGATCACCGTGGACTCGTTCAACTACGCACCGATCGCGCTCGCCGTCGTGCTGCTGATCGCCACGGTGTGGTGGTTCGCCACGGCGCGCCGCCGGTTCCAGGGCCCGGTCAGCTACGGCCGCCCGGACGAGGTCGCCGCGATGGATCTGGTCTGACCGGGCGGGGTCCGGCCCGGGCGGTTGCGCGTCGCACCCGGGGCGGGGGGCTGCTCGCGCAGTGCCCGGCGCCCCCGGCAGACGCTGCCCACGCACAGCTTGCCGGACCCTCCACAGGACCAGACCAATATTCGTTCCGCGGCATGCGTCGAAGTGCTGGCAGGGGGGTCCGGCCTGCTCCATAGTTGGCGCACCGGACCAGCCCGACTCGGACACCTGGGGGTCAACGCGCCCATGAGCAGAGCCGAACAGCCGTCCCGCAGAACCGTCCTCGCCGTCGCCGTCGCCGCCGCGGTGACCGGCGCGGCGGCCCCCGCAGCCACCGCGGCCCCGGGGACCGCCGGCACCACCGCCCCCGGCCAGGCGCAGGCCCGCCCGATCGAGTACCACGCCTGGACCACGTACCGTGAGTGGCGCTGCGGGACCGCGCAGGGCACCCGGGCCGTCTCCGGCCCGCGCCCAGGTGTCGTGATCGGCGCCCCCGCCGGCCGTACCGACTACACCGACCCGCACACCGGCACCACCGCCACCTGGGAGTACGCCACCTGGACCTCCCCGGTCCACCGGCTCACCGTGCCCGCGACCGAGGTCGTCGCCTCCTGGAACGCGCACACCCCCGACGGCACCTGGATCCAGGTCGAGCTGGAGGGCACGTACTCCGACGGCACCGGCACACCCTGGTACGTGATGGGCCGCTGGGCGGCCGGCGACCAGGACATCAAGCGGACCTCGGTGGACGACCAGAGCGACGGCAAGAGCACCATCTGGACGGACACGTTCGCCATCGACGACGCGAGCACCGGCCTGCGCCTGACGGCGTACCGGCTGCGCCTCACCCTCCACCGCCGGCCCGGCACCCGTCTCACCCCGACCGTGTGGCGGCTCGGCGCGATGGGCTCCGACATCCCCGACCGCTTCACCGTCCCGGCCTCCACCCCCGGCCTCGCCCAGGAACTGGCCGTCCCGCGCTACTCGCAGGAGATCCACAAGGGCCAGTACCCCGAGTACGACAACGGCGGTGAGGCCTGGTGCAGTCCCACCTCCTCGCAGATGATCGTCGAGTACTGGGGCGGCCGGCTCACCGCCGAGCAGCTGTCCTGGGTCGACCCGTCCTACGCCGATCCGCAGGTCGACCACGCGGCCCGCTTCACCTACGACCACCAGTACCAGGGCTGCGGCAACTGGCCCTTCAACGCCGCCTACGCGGCCACCTTCGAGGGGCTGCAGGGCGTGGTCACCCGGCTCGCCTCGCTCACCGATCTGGAGACGCTGATCGCGGCCGGCATCCCGGCCATAACGTCCCAGTCCTTCCTGAAGACCGAGCTGACCGGCGCCGGGTACGGCACTTCCGGGCATCTGATGACCGTGATCGGGTTCACCGCGGACGGTGACGTGATCGCGAACGACCCGGCGTCGGCCGACGACGCGGCGGTGCGGCGGGTCTACCTTCGCCGGGAGTTCGAGAACATCTGGCTGAGGACCAAGCGGTACAACGCCTCCGGCAAGGTCGTCTCCGGCACGGGAGGGGTCTGCTACCTCTACTTCCCCGCCCACCCGACCCCGCGCCAGCGCAAGGCGCTCGCCGCGGTGGGCGTGCACTGAGGCCTGTGACCAAGCTCATCGCCGCAAACGCCGGCGCGGGTGGCATGGTGGACGGATGGATGGGGGGATTCCGCCGTATACGTCCGACCTCTGCGAGTAACATCATGACCGCACATCCGGCCACCGCCACCCGCGCCGTCACCGGCGGCCCCCAGGAAGACGGCCCGAAGATCGTCGAGCACGTCATGGGCTGGGTCCTCGTCGCGGTGTTCGCGATGCTCGTGACCCAGCTCGGCCTGCTCTGAACGGACCGCGCACACACGTCCGAAGCGATCGCTCACATGTGCGGCTTGTTCTGACATACTGCGGATGTCCCGCCGCGCCTAGACCAGGGTCGACCTTGAACATGCCGCAGCAGCGTGCCGCCACCCAGGTGCGCGGCACCGAGCGTTCCGTCGCGCGCCGCGCCGAACTCATCGCCATCGGGCGCACGTTGTTCGCGGACACGTCCTACGACGCGCTGTCCATGGACGACATCGCCCGCCAGGCGGGGGTCGCCAAGGGGCTGATCTACTACTACTTCCGGTCCAAGCGCGGCTACTACCTGGCGATCGTCCAGGACTCCGTCGCCGAACTGGTCGACTCCGCCGCCGGGAACCTCCAGCTGCCCGCCGTCGACCGCGTGCACCGCACCATCGACGGTTATCTGCGCTACGCCGAACACCACCAGGCGGCCTACCGCACCATCGTCAGCGGCGGCGTCGGTTTCGACAGCGAGGTGCACGCGATCCGGGACGGCGTACGGGAGGCGATCATCGCCACCATCGCCGAAGGGGCCTACGGCCGCAGCGACATCACCCCGCTGGCCCGGATGGGCCTGCTCGCCTGGGTGTGCAGCGTGGAGGGCGCCACCCTGGACTGGATCGACCGCCCCGAGCTGTCCCGCGACACCATGCGCGAGCTGCTGGTGAAGACGCTCGGCGGGGCCCTGCGCGCCATCGAGGAGCTGGACCCCGCCCATCCGGCGCCGCCGCCCGCCCGCCGGCACGTCTGAACGCGAGGGAGCGGAGGCTCGTGGTCCTCCGCTCCCGGTCTCCCTCGGGTGAGGTCTAGTTGATCGCCTTGATCAGCTCACCGCCCGGGGTGTCGCCGCTCAGCTCCCAGAAGAAGGTGCCGCCGAGTCCCTGCTGGTTCTTGTACGTCATCTTCGTGCCGATGGTCGCGGGGGTGTCGTAGCTCCACCAGTTGTTCCCGCACTTGGCGTACGCGGTGCCGCCCACCGTGCCGGTCACCGGGCACTTGGTCTTGAGCACCTTGTAGTCGTCGATGCCCTGCTCGTACGTGCCCGCCGCGGGGCCCGTCGCGGTGCCGCCGGGCGTCGCCTGGGTGACGCCGGTCCAGCCGCGCCCGTAGAAGCCGATGCCGAGCAGCAGCTTGGACGCCGGGATGCCGAGGCCCTTGAGCTTGGCGATGGTCGCCGAGGTGTGGAAGTTCGCCTTGGGGATGCCCGAGTAGGAGTTCAGCGCGGAGTGCGGGGCGGTCGGGCCGGTCGCGTCCCAGGCGCCGAAGTAGTCGTACGTCATCGGGTTGTACCAGTCGACGTACTGGGCCGCGCCCGCGTAGTTCGCCGCGTCGATCTTGCCGCCGCTGGTGGCGTCGGCCGTGATCGCCGCGGTGACCAGGCTGCCGGAGCCGAACTTCGACCGCAGGGCTGCCATCAGGTTCTTGAAGGCTTCGCGGCCGCTGGTGTCGCAGGTGTTGCCGCAGGCGTTGGGGTACTCCCAGTCGATGTCGATGCCGTCGAAGACACCTGCCCACTTGGAGTTCTTCACCAGGTCGTAGCAGGACTGGGCGAAGGCGGCCGGGTTCTTGCCGGCCTCGCCGAAGCCGCCGGACCAGGTCCAGCCGCCGAAGGACCACAGGATCTTCAGGCCGGGGTGCTTCTTCTTCAGCTTCAGCAGCTGGTTGAAATTGCCGCGCAGCGGCTGGTCCCAGGTGTCGGCGACGCCGTCGACGGACTCGGCGGCGGTGTAGGCGCGGTCGGTGGCCGCGTAGGAGTCGCCCATGGCGCACTTGCCGCCGCTGACGTTGCCGAAGGCGTAGTTGATGTGGGTCAGCCTGGCCGCGGAGCCCGAGGTCTCGACGTTCTTGACGTAGTACTTGCGGTCGTAGGTGCCCCATTCGGTGAAGTAGCCGACGACCTTGGACCCGGCCTTGAGCTGCGGGGCGCTCGGCGCCGCCGCGGTCGCCGTGCCGGTGCCCGCCAGCAGGCCCGCCCCGAGGGCGGCGGTACACGCGGCCGAGACGATTGTCCTCAGGAGCGAACGGTGGGGAATGTGCATCGGGTGGCTCCTCGTGGGGGAGAGGGGAACGCGCGCCGATTGGCATGAACGCGGTAAAGCGTTGGTCATGCACAGTAGGAGGACTAGACCATTAGGTCAATGGTTCGGACCAATTTCGGGCCGCGGCGAAGTTGTGACTGGACTATGCAAGTAAGCGGTCGTTAACTGGTGACGGGAGGTCGCCGATCGGGCATACTCACAGCGCATGCCGCTGGTCAGCAGCTTCCGAGACCCGGAAGAGGGCGCCTTCGGCCAAGCACCACGATCAGGCGGAGCCGCCCCCACCCACGGGCCGGACCGCCGGTGCCCGAACAGGGAGGAGCCCGACGCCATGTCCGACCGCGACCCGCAGCCGGTGGAGCGTCAACTGCCCACGGAAGAGGCGAGGGATCTGCTCGACCTCGTCCGGGACATCGCCCGGCGCGAGATCGCGCCGAAGACCGCGGAGGAGGAGGACGCGGGACGCTTCCCCCGCGAGACCTTCACCCTGCTCTCCGAGTCCGGCCTGCTGGGCCTGCCGTACGCCGCGGAGTACGGCGGCGGCGACCAGCCCTACGAGGTCTACCTCCAGGTCCTGGAGGAGCTGGCCGCGGCCCGGCTCACCGTCGGCCTCGGCGTCAGCGTCCACACGCTCTCGTCCTACGCGCTCGCCGCCTACGGCACCAAGCAGCAGCAGGTCGAGCACCTGCCCGCGATGCTGGGCGGCGGTCTGCTCGGCGCGTACTGCCTCTCCGAGCCGTCCTCCGGTTCGGACGCCGCCTCGCTGCGTACGAAGGCCGTCCGGGACGGTGCCGACTGGGTGATCGACGGCACCAAGGCCTGGATCACGCACGGCGGCATCGCCGACTTCTACACCGTGATGGCCCGCACCGGCGAGGACGGCCCGCGCGGGATCACCGCCTTCCTCGTGCCCGGTGACGCGCCCGGCGTGAGCGGTGCGGCGCCGGAGAAGAAGATGGGCATGAAGGGCTCGCCCACCGCGCAGGTCCACTTCGACGGCGTCCGGGTCCCCGACGAGCGGCGCATCGGCGAGGAGGGCCAGGGCTTCTCCATCGCCCTGTCCGCCCTCGACTCCGGCCGGCTCGGCATCGCGGCCTGCGCGATCGGCCTCGCCCAGGCAGCACTGGACGAGGCGGTCGGCTACGCCGGCCAGCGCCGCCAGTTCGGCCGTCCGATCGCCGACTTCCAGGGCCTGCGCTTCATGCTCGCCGACATGGCCACCCAGATCGAGGCCGGCCGCGCGCTGTACCTCGCGGCGGCCCGGCTGCGCGACGCGGGCCGGCCGTTCGCCAAGCAGGCCGCCATGGCCAAGCTGCACTGCACCGACACGGCCATGAAGGTGACCACGGACGCCGTGCAGATACTGGGCGGGTACGGCTACACCGCCGACTTCCCGGCCGAGCGCTACATGCGCGAGGCCAAGGTCCTGCAGATCGTCGAGGGCACGAACCAGATCCAGCGGATGGTCATCGCCCGTCACGTGGCGGGACCCGAGGGTCGCTGAACTGACCCCTCAGGACCGTCGGGGCCGCCAGCCTGGCCCACTCCGGGTCGTCACGTCCCGGGAGGGTGCGGCCCCGGTCGGCCCAGGTGCGCATGAGGTCGCGATAGATGGGCGGATCCTGCGGCGTGGGCGGCGGAAGCGATTCTGCAGGCCGGGGAACGAAGATGCGGCGCTGACGCCCGGTGGCCGAGTACATGGGGGTCATGCCTGGGCAACGCGGCGGTGGCCGGACAGGTCACCGCCCGGCGGAATCGAGCGTCAGTCCATGCCCGTCCGGTTCCCCCTCTGGCCACCTCCGGTCAGCTGACGTACCGTCAGCTGACCATCGTTCAGGGGGTGTCCGTGGCCGACGACCGACCCGTACCGCTCGACGAGTACCCGGTGCACCAGGTGCCGCTCTCCATGAAGCACGTGGCGACCGGTGACCGCAACGCCTACGACCGCTGCATCTTCCACGTCTTCGACCACGCGGGCCACGCCCTGCTCATCCTCGGCCTCGGCGTCTACCCCAACCTGGGTGTGATCGACGCCTACGCCACCCTCCGCACCGGGAACACCCTGCACGCCGTGCGTGCCTCCGACGCCCTCGGCGAGGACCGGATGCGGCTCGCCGTCGGCCCGCTGCGCATCGAGGTGGTACGGCCGCTGCAGCAGTTGCGCCTGGTCGGCACGGACGAGGAGCTGTCGTACGACCTCACCTGGACCGCGGCCTTCCCGGCCCTGTGGGAGCCGCACCACCTCCAGCGCCGGGGCGACCGGCTCACTCTGGAGGGCCGCCGTTTCGTCCAGGCCGGGCAGGCCGAGGGCGTGATCCGGGCGGCCGGCACCGAGTTCCGCGTCTGCGCCGAGGGCTGGACCGGCACCCGGGACCGCAGCTGGGGCGTGCGCCCGGTGCCCGGCGAGGACGGCGGGCGGCTCGCCGCCGACCATCCCACCGAGGGCTTCCACTGGATCTGGTGCCCGGTCGCCTTCGAGGACCGCTTCCTGATGGTCATCACGCAGGAGGACGCCGACGGCCACCGGTCCCTGAACGACGCCACCCTGGTCCGCCCAGGCCACCGCGACCGCCAACTGGGCTGGCCGCACACCGAGATCGGCTACCGCTCCGGCACCCGGCACCCCGAGCGAGCCGTCATCCATCTCGGTGATCCCCGCAAGCCGCAGGAGCTGGAGGTGGAGATCCTCGCCTCCTCACCGCTCGCCGTCGGCGCGGGCTATCCGCCGGCCGACGACTGGCAGCACGGGACCTGGCAGGGCAGGGGCTGGGTGGACCGCCGTACCTACGACCTGTCCGCGCCGCATCCCCTGGCGGCGTACGGCGTCACCGACCACTCCGCCCGCTTCCGGCTCGACGGGCGCACCGGCCACGGGATCTTCGAACACGGCACGTTCGGCCGGCACGACCCGAGCGGCTTCACCGGTTTCGACTCGGTCGCGCCCTGAAGGAGGACGAGATGGCCACGGCACCGCGTCCCCGCACCACCACCCGCGACCCCGGGGAACTGACCCGGCGCCTGACGGCCTGGCTCGGTACCCGGCTGGCCGGCGCCAGGGCGACCGGGGTCACCGTCCCGGCCTCGAACGGCATGTCCAGTGAGACCCTGCTGTTCGACATCGACCACCCCCGGCCGCCGGTCCGCTCGTGCGCGCTGCGGCTGGCGGCCGACCCGGCGGCGTACACGGTCTTCCCCGAGTACGACATGACCCGCCAGTACCGCACCCTGCAACTGGTGGCCGCGCACACGGACGTGCCCGTGCCCCGGGTGCTCTGGCTGGAGGAGGATCCGGGCCCGCTCGGCGCGCCGTTCTTCGTCATGGAACGGGCGGCGGGGCGCGTGCCCCCGGACGTGATGCCCTACACCTACGAAGGCAGCTGGCTGCACGCGGCGAGCGACGCCGAGCGCGAACACCTGGAAGCAGCCACCATCGGGCTGCTGGCCCGGCTGCACGACCAAGTACCGCTGTCCCAGGCCGCGTTCCTCGTCCTGCCGGGGCAGGGCGACGCGCTGCGCCGCCATGTGGCGGCCCAACGCGCCTACTACGCCTGGGTGATCGACGGTCTCGCCCGGTCGCCCCTCATCGAGGCCGCGTTCGACCGGCTGGCGCAGCTGTGGCCGCGCGAGCCGGGCGAAGCAGTCCTCACCTGGGGCGACGCGCGCATCGGCAACGTCGTCTACGACGGCTTCGAGCCCGCCGCCGTGCTGGACTGGGAGATGGCGGCGCTCGCCCCGCGCGAGGTGGACCTCGGCTGGACGGTCTATCTGCACCGCTTCTTCCACGACCTCACCGTCGGCTCCGGACAGCGCGGACTGCCCGGCCTCCTGCGCCGCGACCGCGTCGAGGCCCGCTATGCCCGGCTGACCGGCCACACCCCGCGGGACATGGACTTCTACACCCTGTACGCCGCCCTGCGGCACGCGATCGTCATGCTGCGCATCGCCTACCGGCAGGCGTACTTCGGGGAGGTCGCCGTCCCGGCGGACCCGGACACGCTGATCCTGCACCACGACAGCCTGCGCGCCATGGTGCAGGGCACCTACTGGGTGGAGTGAGGCGGCTCAGGCGGCCTGGCGGCGCATCGCCGGCATGCGCATCGGGCGCGAGCCCGGGCCGCCGACGTGCGAGAAGGGCTGCGTCCGCCAGTCCAGACCCTGGGGGAGCGTCAGCAGCAGCGCCGTGTCCTGCTCCTGCGGCTCGAAGGACTCGTCCGCGGGGCGGGCCCCGGCCGCCGCACGGCCCGTGCCCGCACACACCGTGAGCCCGAACGGGTTCCACGGCGAGGCGCACAGCGCGTGCTCCGGCAGAACCTCCTCGTCCGCGAGCAGCGCGATCGGTTGCGCGCAGTCCGGGCAGATCACCCGGTACATCTCGAACGTGTCGTAAGCGTCCAGTTCCTCGTCGAAGGCGTCGGGTTCGACGCCCTCCGGCTGGGGCTCGACGACCGGCTGCTGCCGCTTGGACGCGGATCGGCCAGGGCGATTGACACTCTGCATGGGATTCTCCCCCTAAGGCTGGGCCGTGAAGGCGCTGCGGCCTCGACCACAGCAAGCACTTCCCGTCCGGTCTCGGCGGTAATCACGAGAACATCACGGAGCCCGTTCGAGGCGTGTGGCGTTCATCACATGCCGCGAGTGGGTGCCCGTCCCGGTGCTTTTTCTGCCGAACCGGGAATGACCTGCACCTCCGAGTATCCGCGGAGATCAAGCGCACTGTAGGTTGTGGCGGCATGGAGGAGCTGGACCGTCAGATCGTGCAGCTGCTCGTCAAGGACGGGCGGATGAGCTACACAGACCTGGGCAAGGCCACGGGCCTGTCCACGTCGGCCGTGCACCAGCGGGTGCGCCGGCTGGAACAGCGTGGCGTCATCCGCGGCTATGCCGCGGTGGTCGACCCCGAGGCCATCGGGCTGCCGATGACCGCGTTCATCTCGGTGAAGCCGTTCGACCCCAGCGCCCCCGACGACATCGCCGACCGCCTCGCCGGCGTCCCCGAGATCGAGGCCTGCCACAGCGTGGCCGGCGACGAGAACTACATCCTCAAGGTCCGCGTGTCCACCCCGCACGAGCTGGAGGAACTGCTGGCCCGGCTGCGCTCGCTGGCCGGCGTCTCCACCCGCACCACCGTGGTCCTGTCGACCCCCTACGAGGCACGGCCCCCGAAGATCTGAACCGGCCGCCCCGGTGCCCGGCGTACCCCGTGCACGCGAGAGACTGTGCCCCATGAGTGAGCAGTCCGCCGAGCCCCAGACCGTCCTCCTGCGCCGCGGTGAGGTGCACAGCCCCGCCGACCCCTTCGCCACCGCCATGGTGGTGGAGCGCGGCCAGGTCGCCTGGGTCGGCTCGGAGGGCGCCGCCGACGCCTTCGCCGACGGCGTGGACGAGGTGGTCGATCTCGGCGGCGCCCTGGTCACCCCGGCCTTCACCGACGCCCATGTGCACACCACCGCCACCGGCCTCGCCCTGACCGGCCTGGACCTGTCCGGCACTCCCTCGCTGGAGGCGGCCCTCGCGCGGATCCGCGCGTTCGCCGCCGCCCGCCCCGGCGACCGGGTCCTGCTGGGCCACGGCTGGGACGCGGCCCGCTGGCCCGGCGGCCGCCCGCCGACCCGCGCGGAACTGGACGAAGCCACCGGTGGACGCCCGCTCTACCTGTCCCGCATCGACGTCCACTCGGCCGTCGTCACCACGGCACTGCTGGACCTGATCCCCGCCGACGTCCCCCGCACGGACGCCCCGCTCACCCGGGACGCCCACCACGTCGTCCGCGAGGCCGCCCTCGCCGCCGTCACCCCGGCCCAGCGCGCCGAGGCCCAGCGCACCGCCCTGGACCGCGCCGCCTCCCTCGGCATCGGCACCGTGCACGAGTGCGGCGGCCCGCAGATCTCCTCCGAGGACGACTTCACCGCCCTGCTGCGGCTCGCCGCCGAGACACCGGGTCCCCGCGTGGTCGGCTACTGGGCCGAGCGGGCCGAGCACGGGGTGGCGAAGGCCCGCGAGCTGGGCGCGGCGGGTGCCGCGGGTGACCTCTTCGCCGACGGCGCCCTCGGCTCGCACACCGCCTGCCTGCACGACCCCTACGCCGACGCCGGCCACACCGGCACCGCCTACCTGGACGCCGACGCCGTCGCCGCCCACGTCGTCGCCTGCACCGAGGCGGGTCTGCAGGCGGGCTTCCACGCCATCGGCGACGCCGCCGTGTCCGCCGTGGTCGAGGGTGTGCGCGCCGCCGCCGAGAAGGTGGGCCTCGCCCGGATCCGCGCCGCCCGGCACCGCGTCGAGCACGCCGAGATGCTCACCCCCGAGACCGTCGCCGGCTTCGCCGAGCTGGGCCTGATCGCGTCCGTCCAGCCCGCCTTCGACGCACTGTGGGGCGGTGCGGACGGCATGTACGCCCAGCGCCTGGGCGCCGAGCGGGCCCGCACCCTCAACCCGTACGCCGCGCTGCTGCGCGCCGGCGTACCCCTCGCGTTCGGCTCCGACAGCCCGGTCACCCCGCTCGACCCGTGGGGCACGGTCCGCGCCGCCGCCTTCCACCACACGCCCGAGCACCGGATCTCCGTCCGCGCCGCGTTCACCGCGCACACGCGCGGCGGCTGGCGGGCCGTCGGCCGGGACGATGCCGGGATCCTGGTCCCCGGCGCGCCCGCGGACTACGCGGTCTGGCGCACCGACGAGCTGATCGTCCAGGCCCCCGACGACCGGGTCGCCCGCTGGTCCACCGACCCGCGCTCCGGCACCCCCGGCCTGCCCGACCTGACTCCGGGCCGTGACCTGCCGGTCTGCCTGCGGACAGTGGTGGGCGGACGGACGGTGTTCGTACGGCCGGGCGAGTGATCTCCTGGGGTGGCGCGGCGGGCGCCCAGCGCCGCGGCCCCGCCGCCCTACCTGCGCATCCTCTGCAAGGGCCGCCGTGTCCCCGGTGTCTGCCCTGGTCAGACGGCTGTTGACAGTCGGCGCCCGGGGGCCGGTAGGTTCGTCCGAGTCCACCACCGGACGCCCGACCGGGGAGCGTTCAGACGGCTCGTCGCAGCGCCGCTGGGTCAGGGACGGTGTGCCGCACCGGGGCACCGTCACTGGGAGCCAGGCTCAGCGCCCGCGCCGACGAGGGAACGTTCCAGATGGCCGGCCAGGTGTGACCCGGGTGGGGCCCGCGTGCTCAGTAGACAACGGCTTCGGTCGACCCGCAGCCAGCGGGTCCCAGGTCGGCCCGAAGGGCGCCGGGCCCCCATCCGCCGCGCCGGGCGGTGCCGGGGCATGATGGGGACGGCGCCAAAAAGCAGGCTCTTACCCCGTTCTTGAGGAATTGACACCACCATGCGCATGAGCCGTCACGTCTTCCCAGGCCGCGGCCACTATGGTGGACCTCTGCGTACGACATGAAGGGGCAGCAGTGAACGACGGCGACGGGACCCTCGCGGCCACGGCCCAGGGGAGGCAGTTCGGTCCGCTCGGCACGGCCTTGGTGATCATCCCGACCTACAACGAGGCGGAGAACATCAAGACCATCGTCGGCCGGGTGCGCAGGTCCGTCCCCGAGGCGCACGTGCTCATCGCGGACGACAACAGCCCCGACGGCACCGGGAAGCTCGCCGACGAGCTGGCCGCCGAGGACGACCAGGTCCACGTGCTGCACCGCAAGGGCAAGGAAGGCCTCGGCGCCGCCTACCTCGCGGGTTTCCGCTGGGGCCTGGAGCGGGACTACGGCGTGCTGGTCGAGATGGACGCCGACGGCTCCCACCAGCCCGAGGAACTGCCCCGGCTGCTCACCGCCCTCAAGGGCGCCGACCTGGTCCTCGGCTCCCGCTGGGTGCCCGGCGGCCGGGTGGTGAACTGGCCGAAGTCCCGGGAGTTCCTCTCGCGCGGCGGCTCCACCTACTCGCGGCTCATGCTCGATGTGCCGATCCGGGACGTGACCGGCGGCTTCCGGGCGTTCCGCCGCGAGACCCTGGCGGGCCTCGGCCTCGCCGAGGTCGCCTCGCAGGGCTACTGCTTCCAGGTCGACCTGGCCCGTCGCGCGGTGAAGGCCGGCTACCACGTCGTCGAGGTCCCCATCACCTTCGTCGAGCGTGAACTGGGCGACTCCAAGATGAGCCGCGACATCGTGGTCGAGGCCCTGTGGCGGGTCACCGCCTGGGGCGTCGGCGACCGCTTCGGCAAGCTCACCGGCAAGGGCAAGCAGGGCTGAGGGGCCGGGCAGACCGGACGGAAGGGCCCGCGCGGGCGGGCCGGAAGGGCCGGGGGACCGGCCGGGAAGCCCGGCTCACGGCTTCCGGCTGATCACGCGCTTATCCCGTGCTGAGATGCGTCCAGGCACACTGGGGGCATGACGACTGGCGCTCCCACCACCCCGTACACCACCCGGCCCCGTCGCTCCCGGCTGCGCAGGTACCTGCCGCTCGGCCTCGCCGGATGGCTGGTGCTGGAGATCTGGCTGCTGACCCTGGTGGCGGGCGCGGCGGGCGGCCTCGCGGTGTTCCTGCTGCTCGTCTCGGGCGTCGTGGCCGGCTCCGTGGTCATCAAGCGGGCGGGCCGCCGCGCCTTCCAGAGCCTCAACGAAGCATTGCAGCAGGGCGGTTCACCGGCCCGCGGCGGTGGCAACGGCCTGATGATGCTCGGCGGCCTCCTGCTGATGATCCCCGGCCTGGTCTCCGACGTGGCGGGCCTGCTCCTGCTGCTCCCGCCGGTCCAGAAGGCGGTGAGCCGCTTCGCCGAGAGCGCCCTGGAGAAGAGACTGCGCAAGGCGGCCCCGGGCAGCCTGGGCGACGCCTTCCAGCAGGCCCGGATGCACCGGCCCGACGGCAAGGTGGTGCAGGGCGAGGTGATCAGGGAGGACCGCCCCGGGCCGGGGGAGCAGTGGCCACCGCTGACGCGCTGAGCCGCCGCCGGCGCGGCTGAGCCGCCGCCGGCGCGGCTGAGCCGTCACCGACGGGCTGAGCCGTCAACGGCGGGCTGAGCCGCCGGGGCCGGGCAGGCCTGCGGACGGCGGCATGAAAAACCGCGGGCGCCGTACGTCTTCACGTACGGCGCCCGCGATCGTCGGTGCTGTTGTCGCGCGCGTTACGCGCTCTTGCGGCTGTCCCTGGGGTGAACCGCGATGTTCATCGCCCCCGAGCGCAGAACCGCCAGACGCTCCTCGAGGACCTCTTCGAGTTCCTCACGGGTGCGCCGCTCCATCAGCATGTCCCAGTGGGTACGCGCGGGCTTGGCCTTCTTCTCCTCAGGGCCGTCGCCGTCAACGAGGAGAGCCTGGGCCCCGCAGACCTTGCACTCCCACTCCGGCGGGATCTCCGCCTCGACCGAGAAGGGCATCTCGAAGCGGTGCCCCTTCTCACATGCGTACTCCACGGCCTGGCGCGGGGCCAGGTCGATACCGCGGTCCGTCTCGTAGCTGGTCACCACGAGGCGCGTACCGCGAAGAGCTCGCTCACTCATGAATCGTGCCTCCCGGGCTTGTCGCCCACAGGACAGGTGTCGCTGTCGTCGTCATCCGGTCAACGTCCGGTCGGCGGTAAAGATTCCCGTTCCGAGTCCCGTTCCGGGTCATGCGTCGCCGTCGTAGCCGCCCCTTGTTCTACCCACAGGCGCCCGGTTTGTCACATCTGCTAGCAGATGTCACCCAGCGTTTCGGCATCTTTGACGCGCAGTAACGGTACGCCTGGCAGGCCAAACGCGTACACTACCGCCCTTTCACGCCGAGTGCTAAATCGGCGCTAGATCTTTTCCGGAATCACGTTGCCCGCTTCGCCGATCGCCCGCCGTACCGGGACCCGTGCGAGCAGGACGAAACCGAGGACGAAGAAGGCCACCAGCGAGATGATCGCGGAGCGGTAGCTTCCGGTCAGCTGGTAGGTCACGCCGAACAGCAGCGGCCCGAGCCAGCTCATCCCGCGGTCGCTCATCTCGTACGCGGAGAAGTACTCGGCCTCCTTGCCCGGCGGCACCAGATGGGAGAACAGCGACCGGGACAGCGCCTGGCTGCCGCCGAGGACCAGGCCGATCCCCGCGGCCAGCACGAAGAACCACACCGGCGCCCGCACGGGCAGGAAGTAGCCCGCGGCCAGCGTGACCGTCCACGCCACCAGCGAGCCGAGGATCGTCCGCTGCGCGCCGTACGTCCGCGCCAGCCGCCCCATCGCCAGCGCCCCCGCCACCGCCAGCACCTGCACCAGCAGCACGGCCACGATGAGCGTCGACTGCCCGAGCCCCAGTTCCTCGGAGCCGTACACCGACGCCTGGGAGATGACGGTCTGGATGCCGTCGTTGTAGATCAGGTACGCCAGCAGGAACGCCAGGGTCAGCGGGTACCGGCGCATGTCCCGTACCGTCGCCGCGAGCTGCCGCAGCCCGGGCGCCGTCGCGCCCTCCACGCGCGCGCGGCGGTCGCGCAGCCTGCGCAGCGGGACGAGCGTGAAGGCGCCCCACCACAGGCCGGCCGAGGCCAGGCAGATGCGGACCGCGGCGGTCTCGGACAGGCCGAAGGAGTCGTGCGCCGAGTACAGCACCAGGTTGGCGACGAGAACCAGGGAGCCGGCCGCGTAGCCGAAGGCCCAGCCACGGGAGGAGACGGCGTCGCGCTGTTCCGGCGGGGCGATCTGCGGCAGGTAGGAGTTGTAGAGCATCATCCCGACGGACTGCGCCGCGTTGGCCACGACCAGCAGCGTCCCGCCGAGCAGATAGCGGTCGCCGTCCAGGAAGAACATTCCGGTGGTCGCCGCCGCGCCGGTGTACGCCGCCGCGGCGAGCAGCGGCTTCTTGCGGCCCGTGCGGTCGGCCGCGCTGCCCACGAGCGGCATCACGACGACCGCCACGATCACCGACAGGGAGACCGAGTAGGCGAAGAAGGAGCCCGCGCGGACCGGGATGCCGAGCGGGTGCACATAGCCGTCGGCGTCCGCCGCCCGCTCGGCGACCGCGGTGAGGTACGGGCCGAGGAACACGGTCAGGACGCTGGTCGAATAGACCGAGCACGCCCAGTCGTAGAAGTACCAGCCGCGTTGCTCGCTCCTGAGACCGGCGTCGTCCGCCGCCCGTGTCTGCACGGTGTCCGTACCCACCCGTGCCCTCGCTTCCCCGCTGAATGCGAAGGTTCGGGTCGGGCGGCGGGGCGGTCAGACCCAGACGCCGCGGTCCTCCATGACCTTGCGCAACGTGTCGATGTGATCGGTCATGATGCCATCAACCCCGAGATCCAGGAGCCGGTGCATCCGCTTCGGTTCGTTGATCGTCCACACGTGCACCTGCAGCCCGCGCGCGTGAGCGGCCCGTACGAAGCGGTGGTCGACCACGGGCACGCCCGACTGGGCCTCGGGTACCTGCGCGGCCACGGCCGACCGGCGCACCGCGGCCGGCAGCCCCCAGGAGCGCAGCCGCAGGCTCAGCACTCCGCGGGTGCCGAACGAGGTGGCCAGCCGCGGCCCGGCCAGCCGCTGGGCCCGCAGCACGCGCGCCTCGGAGAAGGAGCCCACGCAGACCCGGTCCCAGGCGTCCCTGCGCTCGATCAGCTCCAGCAGGGGCCGCAGCGCGGGCTCCGCCTTGACGTCGACGTTCCAGCGCACCTCGGGGAAGGTGTCCAGCAGCTCCTCGAACAGCGGCACCGGTTCGCGGCCGCCCACGCGCGCGCGCTGCACCTCGGCCCACGGCAGGTCGGCGATCCGGCCCGCCCCGTCGGTGACCCGGTCCAGAGTGGCGTCGTGGAAGGCGACCAGCAGGCCGTCCGCCGTGGCGTGCACGTCGGTCTCGATGTACCGGTAGCCCAGCTCCACCGCGCGCCGGAACTGCGCCACGGTGTTCTCCAGGCCGTCGGCCGCCCCGCCCCGGTGGGCGAAGGCGATCGGTCCGGGATGGTCCAGGTACGGGTGGCGCGTGGGCGGTGTCGTGAGGGTCACCCCGGCAGTATGGCTCGCGCGGGTGTCGAGGTGGCAACGACCGTGCTGCCTGCCGATGCCGGCGGGACGGCGAACACCCGCAGGAACGCCTGGGCAAGCGGGCCGATGGACACCGCGTACAGCACGGTGCCCACCCCGACGGTGCCGCCCAGGACGAACCCGGTGACCACCACCGCCACCTCGACCGCCGCCCGCATCAGCCGGATCGAACGGCCGGTGCGCCGGTGCAGCCCCGTCATCAGTCCGTCGCGCGGCCCCGGCCCGAAGCGCGCGGCGATGTACAGACCGGTCGCCACGCCGTTCAGCACGATCCCCGCGAGCAGCAGCGGGACGCGTACGGCGAGGGAATGCGCGTCCGGGAGGAGCGCCAGCGCGCCGTCCATGGCGAGGCCGACCACGAACACGTTGGAGACCGTGCCGAGCCCGGGGCGCTGGCGCAGCGGGATCCACAGGAGCAGCACCGCGGCACCCACGACGATCGACACGACTCCGATGCTCAGCCCGGCCAGCTCGGCGAGCCCCTGGTGCAGCACGCTCCAGGGCTCCAGCCCCAGCCCGGCCACCACGAGCAGCGCGGAACTCGCGCCGTAGAGGGCCAGGCCGGCGTAGAGCTGGACCAGCCGGCGTCCGACACGACGGCTGGGCTCCGGCCCGCCGGGAACGGACGCGCCGGACCCGGAACCGTCGGGGTCGCAACCGCCGGGGCCGGAGTCGGCGGTAGCGGACTCGCTGGGAGCGGGGTCGCTGGGAGTGGACACGGGATAACCCCCCTGGGTGGTGGCAGTGGCCTGGCTCATGACACTCTGTGGCTTGGGGTGGAACCCCATCCATGGCCAATTCGGGGAAGGTGGACTGATCGTCATGGCGCATTGGACCTCGGCGGTGGGGGCCGCGCAGCTCGCCCGGCTCCTCAACTCCCAGCAGGACCGCCCGGCCGGCCCCGGCACCCGCCGTCCCCCCGCGTATCGCGCCCTCGCCGACGGCGTCCGGCTGCTGGTCCTCGAAGGCCGTGTCCCGGTCGCCGCCCGCCTCCCCGCCGAACGCGAACTGGCCATGGCGCTCTCCGTGAGCCGCACCACCGTCGCGGCGGCCTACGAGGCGCTGCGCAGCGAGGGCTTCCTGGAGTCCCGGCGCGGAGCCGGCAGCTGGACCGCCGTACCGGCCGGCAACCCGATCCCCGCCCGCGGCCTCGAACCCCTGCCCCCGGAGGCCCTCGGCTCGGTCATCGACCTGGGCTGTGCCTCGCTCCCGGCCCCCGAGCCGTGGCTCACCCGGGCCGTACAGGGCGCCCTGGAGGAACTGCCGCCGTACGCCCACACGCACGGCGACTACCCGGCCGGACTGCCCGCCCTGCGCTCGATGATCGCCGAACGCTACACCGCGCGCGGGATCCCCACCATGCCGGAGCAGATCATGGTCACGACCGGCGCGATGGGGGCCATCGACGCCATCTGCCACCTCTTCGCGGGCCGTGGCGAACGCATCGCCGTGGAGTCCCCGTCCTACGCCAACATCCTCCAGCTGATGCGGGAGGCGGGCGCCCGCCTCGTTCCGGTCGCCATGGCCGAGGGCCTGTCCGGGTGGGACATGGACCGCTGGCGGCAGGTCCTGCGCGAGGCCGCGCCGCGCATCGCCTACGTGGTCGCCGACTTTCACAACCCCACCGGGGCGCTCGCCGACGATGACCAGCGGCGCCGGCTGGTGGACGCGGCCCGCTCGGCGGGCACCGTCCTCGTCGCCGACGAGACGATGAGCGAGCTGTGGCTCGACGAGGAGTTCCGGGACGGCGGGATGCCCCGGCCGGTGTGCGGATTCGACCCCGCCGGCTCCACGGTCATCACGGTCGGCTCGGCCAGCAAGGCGTTCTGGGCGGGCATGCGCATCGGCTGGGTGCGGGCGGCGCCGGACGTCATCCGCAGCCTGGTCGCCGCGCGGGCGTACGCCGACCTGGGGACGCCGGTGCTGGAACAGCTCGCCGTGAACTGGCTCTTCAGCACCGGAGGGTGGGAGCAGGCGGTCGAGCTGCGGCGTGTGCAGGCGCGGGAGAACCGGGACGCTCTGGTGGCCGCGATCCGCCGGGAGCTGCCCGACTGGGAGTTCGAGGTGCCGCGGGGTGGCCTGACCCTCTGGGTCCGTGCCGGCGGCCTCTCCGGCTCCCGCCTCGCCGAAGCGGGCGAACGTGCCGGCGTCCGCGTCCCGTCGGGCCCCCGCTTCGGTGTCGACGGCGCGTTCGAGGGCTATGTCCGCCTTCCGTTCACCGTCGGGGGAGCGGTGGCGGAGGAGGCGGCCGCGCGGCTTGCTGCCACGGCCCGGCTGGTGGAGTCGGGGGCGACGGGGACGACGGAGGCGCCGCGGACGTTCGTGGCCTAAGGCCCCTAGGGGCCTTAGGGGCCGGAGGGGTGTAGGGGCGTGAGGACCGGGGGCGCGTCTAGGACGACTCGGCCGCCACGGGCTCTGCGGTCGCCGGTGTCTTCCGCAGCGCCGCCTTCGAAGGATCCGTCGGCTCGGCCTCCACGGCGGTGGCTCGCGCGGGAAGCAACTCCAGCACCGCCTGCCGGTCGGCGTCACTCGTGGCGTCGTCGTAGGGATCCGGCGTACGCGGCACCTGAAGCCGGTGCACCGGACCGGACCCCAGCCGGGCGTACCCCCGGCCGGGCGGCACGTGCGCCGGCGTGGTCGTGTGCGGCGGCACTCCCAGCACCGCCTCCACCTGCTGCGGGGCCACGGCCCCGAGCACGACACGCGCGCGCGTGTGCTGTCGTACCCCGTCGCTCAGCGTGTCCATGCTGTCGAACTGCTCGGCCACGACCACGGTCACGTTCGCCGCGCGGCCGTGCCGCAGCGGCACCTGCAGCAGGGTCTGCGGGTCCTTGCGGCCTTCCCTCGCGGCGAGGTGGGTGAAGACGCTCGAGCGGTCCAGCAGGAGCCACAGCGGGCGCCGGGTGTCCTCGGGGGGCGGGTCGCCCGCCTGCCGGGCCAGGTTGATCGCGATGAGCCGGCGCTCGGTCTCCTGCGCCGCCCACTCCAGGCTGGCCAGAACCCCGGCGAGGGCGCATTCCACGGCCAGGACGCCGCTTCGGCCGGTCAGGCAGGAGTACTCGCCGGTGCCGCCGCCGTCGACGATCAGCACATCGCCGTACTGCAGGGCCTGCAGGGCGATGGAGCGCATCAGGCTGGATGTGCCGCTGCCGGGCTGGCCCATGGCCAGCAGGTGCGGCTCGGTGGAGCGGATGCCGGTGCGCCAGACGACCGGCGGAACGTCGATCTGTTCCTCCCCGTAGGAGAGGGGGAGCGTGCGCTGGACCTCGCTCGGGTCGGTGAAGCCGAGGACGGTCTCGCCGGGCGCGGTGACGAAGTGCTGGGCCGGGATGTCGGCGGGCAGCGGGGCGAGGGCGGTGACGGTGAGCTGGTTGCCCGCTTCGTCCCACGCGAAGTGGTACTCGCGGCCGCGCCCGGCCTTCGTGGTGAGCAGCAGCTCGATCCGCGCGCGGGCCGGGGACTCGCCGTCCGGGAAGTAGGCGGGGTAGCGGATCACGAGGTGGCCGACGCGCCCGGCGTCGTCGAACTCGGGAGCCGAGAAGACCTTCTCCCAGTCCCCGCCGTGCGTGTACAGCGGCGCCGGGTCATCGGGGCCGCAGAAGTGCGGAACCAGGGCCTCGTACAGCGACTGCAGCCGTTCGGTCTGGGACTCGTCGGGCCCTTCGGGCTCCGACGCGGTGCGGTCGCGGCCCTGCCAGGCCGCGGCCGCCATCACGGTGATGACGGCGAGCAGCGGTCCGTACGGCACCAGGGCCACGACCAGGAACAGGGAGGCCACCAGGAACAGCAGTGGCCCCCGTCTGTCCTTGGGCGTGTCCGCCCACTTGCGCCGCCCGGCCGAGGCCAGCCGGCGCAGCCCGCGCGTGACGGTGATCAGCGGGTGGAGGACGTCGGTGGCGCTGTCGGCCGCCGTCCGGGCCAGCTCCCGGCTCCGGGCGATCTGCGTCCGGGCGATCTGGGCGCTGTCCTTGCTCAGGATGCGGGGGAGAGGGCGCCGGGCCACTGCTGTCTCCTGATCGTGCGTGCGGGTGGGCTGGCGGGATCAGAACTTGAGGCCGCCGAGGAGGCTGGCCAGGCTCTCGCCGCCGGCTTTGATGCTCGGAGCGATGGCCGTGCTCGACAGGTAGAAGCCGAACAGGGCCGAGACCGTGGCGTGCGAGCCCTTCAGCCCGTCCTTGCGGAAGAAGAGAAAGACGACGATGCCGAGCAGGAACACGCCTGACAGGGAGAGGATCATTTCGGGCCTCCTGGTGTCGAAGGTGGGGGACAGTCACCATGAGTTCTTCCAGGATCACAGGATGTATCCATACGATTAAAGGTGCAACTGGGTGAAAAGGGGTAGATATCCCCCACTCGGCGGAGTTCGTCCTGGCCCTGCTGACCAGGTCAATTGCCGCAGAAGTGGGCCGTCGGTGATCTTTACCTCGGGCACATCGGGTCATGTGCCGCGGGAGCCAGTACGCTGACGATTCACTCGTACGGCCGCGTTCCGCGCGCTGCCGTACGCTCGCTCAGTCCCCGAAGCAGTCCCCGAACGCGCAAGGAGAGGCGGTCCGGCCGATGAGTGAAGCCCCCGACCCCGAGGTCGTGGAGCTGGCGACCAAGATCTTCGATCTGGCCCGGCAGGGGCAGACCGAGGCGCTCGTGGCGTATGTCGACGCCGGTGTTCCGGCCAACCTCACCAACGACCGCGGCGATTCCCTGGTCATGCTCGCCGCCTACCACGGCCATGCCGACGCGGTGCGCGCGCTGCTCGCCCGCGGCGCGGCGGCGGACCAGATCAACGACCGGGGTCAGACCCCGCTCGCGGGTGCCGTCTTCAAGGGCGAGACGGACGTGATCAAGGCCCTCCTGGAGGGCGGAGCCGATCCTTCCGCGGGCACGCCGTCGGCCGTCGACACGGCCCGGATGTTCGGCAAGGCGGAACTCCTGGAACTGTTCGGCGCACACTGAGCCGAGCGTCCTGACCAGGTACGACACGGAAAACGGGGGAGGCGGTAAGAGGCCGCCGGAAATACGGTCGCGGCAGCACACACCGCGGGTCATCATGACGACGTGATTCACGGACGCGATGGCTGGGCAGGTGATGCCGCACCGCGCGGACCGTGATGCGGTCCGCATGGGCCACCGACGAGAGGCAGAGAGAGATGGTCTACAGCAAGCAAGAGACGGCGGGCGCTCCGACGTTGTGTCACGCGGCCAGGTAGTGCGTGTTCCCCGGTTGCGTCGACGCTTGATGTGAGGCTGTTTCCCATGTTCGATCCGGTCATAGCGCCCAGCGGTACGCTGCTCGGGCTGCTCCAGCGCGGCCGTGGCGACGGCACGCTGCACGCGCTCACGGCCCCGCGCGCCGAAGCGCTCGCGGCCCTGAACCACTGTGTGCTGCGCGACCCCCGCCACGACTGGCAGGTGGAGAACCGCTCCCTGTACTACGCCCGCCTCTACCTCGATCTGAACGGCGAGCTGGACGCCGTGGAAGCGCACTTGTTCGGTCCCGAGGACGTCCTCGACACCGACGAGTCCCGCACCGGGCTCGCCCTGGCGGTGCTCGGGCATCTCGCCTCGTACGGCAGGCGGGACGCCCTCGAACTGCTGCGCAGGTACGCCGCTCACGGCTCCAGCTGGGCGTGGGCCCTGGACGAGCTGGCCCTGCGGGACGACGACGCGGGCCTGCGCGCCCTCGCCGCCCCCGTCCTGGCCCGCTTCGCCACCGATCCCGAGGGCGAGGCCGAGCTGGCCGCCGCCGTGCGCGACGCCTTCGAGCCGCGGCCCTGGCGGCTGTGGGCCGACGATCCGCGGGAATCGATCGCCACGCGCGTGCGTGCCGCCCAGGAGACCGGCTGCTTCGACCGGTGGCAGCGGCAGATGCGGCCCACCGGGCCGCGGCCCGGCTGGAGCGTGCGCGCCGTCTTCGAGTGGGCCCAGCAGGGCCTGGAGCGCGGCGCCGCCCTCCATGTGCCCGCCGCCCGCTGCCTGGTCGCCGTGGCCGGCCCCGAGGACCGGCCCGAGATCCTGCAGGCCGCCAGGCACGGCGGCGACGGAGCCCGCTGCACCGCGCTGCGCTACCTCGCCGACGGCAACGACCCCGACGCCCTCGGCCTGATCGAGACCGCGGTCGTCGACGGTACGGCCGTCGTCGTGGAGGCCGCCGTCGACGCCTTCGAACGGATGCGCAGCGTCGCCGCCGTCGACCGCGCGCGCGGCTGGGCCCAGCGCCCCGACGCGCTCGGCGCCGCCGCCGGCCGCATGCTCGCCTGCCGCGGCGGCGCACAGGACCGCGACCTGGTCCTCGGCGCCCTCCGTGAGGCCGTGCGCGGCGAAGGCCCCGACGCACCCACCCTGTGGACCCTCGTAGACGGCGCCGGACGCCTCGGCATCGCCTGCGCCGCGCCCGTCCTGCGCCACATCTACCGCGAGACGGCCTCCTCCCACCTCCGCGGTCGCGCCGCCCGCGCCCTGACCGCCACCGATCCCTCCTTCGCCACCGGATTCGCCGTCGAATGCCTGTGGGACTGCGAGGAGACCACCCGAGAACTCGCCGCCCGGCACGCCGAGACCGGTGACGCCCGGGTCGTGGAGCGACTGCGCCGCCTGGCCGCGGATCCGGCCGAGGAGGCCGAGGTACAGACGGCGGTGCGCAGCCGTATCGGACCCGACGCGGCCCTCGACTGAGCCCCGCACAGGCCGGTCCTCACCCGCACCTCCCGCCCGGGCGGACCACCGCCCGCCGGGTGAACACCGGGTGGCCCGCAGGTCAGGCGGCCATGACGGCCGTCTGACCTGCTCGGGTGTGCAGCCCAACGCTCATGGGACGTTCCCCGGGCGGAAAGATCGAAGTCGACGCGGGCACTTCCGGCGCGGCGACAACACCCGTATGCGTGTCGTCATCGTGACCGAATCCTTTCCCCCCGATGTGAACGGCGTGGCCCACTGCGCGCTTCAGACCGCCCGGCACCTCGTAGATCGCGGTCACCATCCGCTCGTCGTCGCCCCCGCCCCTGCCCCGGGCACCGGCCCGGACACGGACGCCCCGTGCCCGGTACTCCGGATCCCCTCCCTCCCGCTCCCCGGCTACCCCCAGGTCCGGGTCGCCCTGCCCAGCCGGCGGCTCGCCGCGGCCCTCGTCTCGCACCGCCCCGACGTGGTCCACCTGGCCAGTCCCTTCGTCCTCGGCGTCCGCGGCATGGCCGCCGCCGCCCGGCTCGGCATTCCCGCCGTCGCCGTCTACCAGACCGACCTGGCCGGCTACGCCCGCACCTACATGGGAGCCGGGGAGGCCGCCGCCTGGCGCCGGATCCGCTCCGTGCACGCCGCCGCCGACCGGACCCTGGCCCCCTCCAGCGCCGCGCAGTCCGACCTGGAGGCGCACGCCGTACCGCGGGTACGGCTGTGGCCGCGCGGCGTGGACACCGTACGTTTTCGGCCACAGCACCGGGACGAGGCGCTGCGTCGCGAACTCGCCCCGAACGGTGAGCTGATCGTCGGATACGTCGGCCGGCTCGCCCCCGAGAAGCACGTCGAACTGCTCGCCGGGGTCTGCGGGCTCGCCGGCGTACGGGTCGTGGTCGTCGGCGACGGACCCAGCCGGCCCCAGCTGACCGAGGCCCTGCCCGGCGCCGTCTTCCTGGGCCGCCGCACCGGACCCGACCTGGCCCGCATCTTCGCCTCGCTGGACCTGTTCGTGCACACCGGCCCCTTCGAGACGTTCTGCCAGACCGTCCAGGAGGCCATGGCCAGCGGCGTCCCGGTCGTCGCGCCCGCCGCCGGCGGCCCGCTCGACCTGGTCGCCCACGGCCGCACCGGCCTGCTCGTCCCGCCGCGCGACTCCGACGCCGTACAGGAGGCCGTCCGCGCCCTGGCCGCCGACCCCGCACAGCGCGCCGCGTACGGCTCGGCCGCCCGCGCGATGGTCGAGAGCCGCACCTGGGCCGCCGTCGGCGACCAGCTCATCGGCCACTACGACGAGGTCCTCGCGGCCCGCCGGACGGCGGTGGCGGCATGAGCGGACCGTCCCTGCGCATAGTCCGCCTCGCCAACTTCGTCGCCCCGGCCTCCGGCGGCCTGCGCACCGCCCTGCGCGAACTCGGCAAGGGCTTCCGCGCGGCCGGCCACGAGCCGGTCCTGATCATCCCCGGCGAGCGGCACACCGACCGTGACACCGAGCAGGGCCGGGTCATCACCCTGCCCGGCCCGCTGCTGCCCGGCACCGGCGGCTACCGCGTCCTCACCGACAAGCGGCGCGTGGCCGCCCTCCTGGAACAACTGGCCCCGGACCGCCTGGAGGTCTCCGACCGGACCACCCTGCGCTGGACCGGCCGCTGGGCCCGCCGCGCGCGCGTGCCCGCCGTCATGGTCTCCCACGAGACCGCCGACGGCGTCCTGCGCACCTGGGGCCTGCCCGAGCACCTCGCACGGCGCGCCGCCGACAGCCTCAACACCCGCACCGCGCACGTCTACTCGCGGGTGGTGTGCACCACCGAGTTCGCCGAGCGCGAGTTCGTCCGCATCGGCGCCCGCAACGTCGTACGCGCCCCCCTCGGCGTCGACCTGACGGAACGCCACCCCAGTCTGCGCGACGCCGGGCTGCGCACGCTGCACGCGCGCGAGGACGAGGCACTGCTCGTGATGGCCTCCCGGCTGTCCGTGGAGAAGCGCCCCGGCACGGCTCTGGACGCCCTGGAGGCGCTGCTGCGGCGCGGGCGGCGGGCGGTGCTCGTGGTGGCCGGGGACGGGCCGCTGCGGGCCCGGCTGGAGCAGCGCGCGCGGGACCGCGGGCTCCCGGCGGCCTTCCTGGGGCACGTCTGCGACCGGGCCGCCCTCGGTGCGCTCCAGGCGTCCGCCGACGTCTGCCTCGCGCCCGGGCCCGCCGAGACCTTCGGCCTGGCCGCGCTGGAGGCCATGGCGTGCGGCACGCCCGTCGTGGCCAGCGCGTCCTCGGCGCTGCCCGAGGTCATCGGGTCCGCCGGGGCCACCGCGGCCGGCACCGGAGAGGCGTTCGCGGACGCCGTGGAACGGCTCCTGGAGCGCGGCGAGCCCGAGCGGCGGGAGGCGGCACGCGCGCGTGCGGAGTGCTTCGGGTGGGGAGCGGCCGTGGAGGCCTTCCTCGCGGCCCACGACGCGGAGGTCGTGCGCCCCGCGGGCTCCCGTCCCACCGTGCCGGAGGGCGTGGCATGAGACCCCTCCGCTTCGTCGCCCTCGGGGACTCGCTGACCGAGGGCGTGGGCGACCCGGCCGGCACCGGGTGGCGGGGTTGGGCCGCGCTGCTGGCCCCCTCGCTCGCCGAGAACAGCGACCGCGTGCGGTTCACCAACCTCGCGGTCAGCGGGGCACAGACCCGGGACGTGCTGGAACGGCAGACTCCGGCCGCCCTGGAGCTGCGCCCCGACCTGGTGTCCGTGGTCATCGGCGTCAACGACACGCTGCGCCGGACCTTCGACGTCAACGCCGTGGCCGCCCATCTCGACCAGGTGTACGCGGCCTTCGCCCGACAGGGCGCCACTGTGCTCACCGCCTGCCTGCCCGACCCAGGCGCGATGCTCCGGCTCCCGGACGCCCTGGCCCGCCCGCTGGCCCGCCGGCAGCGCGCGGTCAACACGGTCGTCCACGCACTGTCGGACCGGTACGGCGCCGTCCACCTGCACGCGGCGGACGGAATCTGGGTCACGGACCGGAGCCTGTGGAGCGCGGACCGGCTGCACCCGGGCGAGCGCGGCCACCGGCAGTTCGCCGTCCGCTGCCATGCGCTGCTCGCCGGGGCCGGCCGCGCGACCGGGGAACCGCCCTCCCCCGAGCCGGAGTTCCCCGTGCCGACCCGGACGGCGAGCCTGTGGTGGCTGGCCACGGCCGGGACCGGCTGGGTGATCCGGCGGTGCAACGACCTGCTGCCGCAGTTGCTGCGCCTCGCCGCCGACGAACTCCACCACCGCGCCCGGGGCACCAGCGACCGTCTGGACCTGCGCGCGTCGACAGCGGTCTCCGCGGCCCTCGCGGCCCTCCCGGACCCCGTCGGTGCCGGGGCACGGCGGCACCGCGCCGGGGAGGACGCGGCTGTGCCGGAAGGTGCCGCGGCGGTTCCGGTGCAGCGCTGCCGGACCGGCGAGAGCGCGGCCGTACCGGAGAGCGCCGTGGAGGCGGTGCCGGCGCCGTAGAGCCGTACGGCGCCCGCTTCTCGGGGCCGTACGGTGCCGGGTTCGCTGGGCGTGAACGGATCCCTCCGTGGGCGGTACCGACCCCCCCGTGGGCCGTACCGGCGGGCCGGCCGGTGCGGTGTCGTCGGGGTTCAGCGGTGCCGCACCGGCACGAAGCGGAGCGGGGTACCCGGCAGTGCCTGCGCGGCGGCCGGCAGGTCGGCGGAGCGGACCACCGCGATCACCGGGTAGCCCCCGGTGGTCGGATGGTCCGCGAGGAAGACCACCGGCCGCCCGTCCGGCGGGACCTGCACCGCGCCGAGGACCATGCCCTCGCTGGGGAGTTCACCGGCCCGGGCCCGCTCCAGCGCGGGCCCCTCGGTGCGCAGACCGATGCGGTTGCTCGCCGCGGAGACCCGGTACGCGCGCGTGGTGAAGTCCCGGAGCGCCTGCGCCGTGAACCAGTCGTCGCGGGGACCCGGTGTCACGCGGAGCACGAGTTCGGCCGGCGGACGCGGCTGCGGTGTGCCGTCCACGCGCGCGGGAGGGCCGGCCGGGCTGCCCAGCGGTAGCACCGTGCCGTCCGCGAGCGGAGCCGGGCCCAGACCGGACAGCAGGTCGGTGGCGCGGCTGCCGAGGACCGGTTCCACGGCGATGCCGCCGGAGACGGCCACGTAGCTGCGCACGCCGGCCGTGGCCGCGCCCACTTCCAGCAGTTCACCGGCGTGGACCAGGACCGGGGCGCCCCAGGCGGCCGGGCGGCCGCCCACCCACACCGGGCCGTGCGCACCGCCGACCGCGACGGTCACCGCCGAACGGGGGCGGAGCGCACAGCCGTTGAGAGTGGTCTCCAGGACGGCGGCGTCCGGCGGATTGCCGACGAGCCGGTTCACCAGCGCCGCCGCGGGAGGGTCGAGCACCCCGGAACGGGGCACACCGAGATGCGCGTGTCCCGGCCGCCCGCGGTCCTGCACGGTCGTCAACGCGCCGGCGCGCACCACGACGAGCGCACGGTCGGTCATGCGCCCTCCGCCGGTACGAACCGCACGCGCGTGCCCGGTACCAGGAGTGCGGCGGGTACGCGCGCGTGGTCCCACAGGACCGCGTCCGTCGTGCCGATCAGCTGCCAGCCGCCCGGTGAGGAGCGCGGGTACACGCCCGTGTACGGTCCGGCCAGCGCGACCGCGCCGGCCGGGACCGCCGTGCGGGGGGTGGCGCGGCGCGGGACGTGGTGGCGGGCGGGGAGGCCGGTGAGGTAGCCGAAGCCGGGGGCGAAGCCGCAGAAGGCCACCGTGAACTCGGTGTCCGCGTGGATGCGGGCCACCTCCCGCTCGGGCACCTGCCAGTGCGCGGCGACCTGCGCGAGGTCGGGGCCGTCGTAGCGCACGGGCAGTTCGATCAGCTCACGCGCGCGTGGCGGCGCCGCCGGTACGCCGCAGGACGCCAGTTCGGCCACCCAGCGGGCCCGGTCGTCGAGCCCGTCGAGCAGGACCGTACGGGCTGCCGGGACGATCTCGCGGACGAGGAGCGTGCCGTCCGAGCGGCGCCGCAGCAGTTCCGCGTGCAGGGCCTGCGCCTCCTCCCCGGAGGCCACCTCGACCAGCAGTGCGTCGTCGCCGACGGGAAGCGCCCTCACGCGAAGGCCTCCACCCGTACGCCTGCCGCCAGCAGCCGCTCGCGCACCCGGCGGGCCAGGTCCACCGCGCCGGGAGTGTCGCCGTGCAGGCACAGCGACCGCGCGCGCACCAGGATGCGCGCGCCGGACAGCGCGGCGACCGCGCCGGAGCGGGCGAGGCTCACCGAACGCTCCACGACGGTGTCCGGGTCCGTCACCACGGCACCTTCCCGGCCACGTGGCACCAGCGTGCCCTCGTCGGTGTACGCGCGGTCCGCGAAGGCCTCCGTGACGGCCGGCAGCCCCGTCTCCGCGGCCAGCTCCAGCAACCGCGAGCCGGGCAGGCCCAGCACCGGCAGCGAGGAGTCGGCCAGGCGCACGCCCTCGATCACCGCACGCGCCTGTTCCTCGTCGTGCACGACCCGGTTGTAGAGCGCGCCGTGCGGCTTGACGTACGCCACGCGCGCGCCCGCCGCCCGCGCGAACACCTCCAGGGCGCCGATCTGGTAGGCGACTTCGGCCGCCAGTTCGGCGGGCGGGACGTCCATCGCGCGCCGCCCGAACCCGGCGAGGTCCCGGTAGGAGACCTGCGCGCCGATCGTCACCCCGCGCGCGGCCGCCAGATCGCACACCCGGCGCATGGTCGCCGCGTCCCCGGCGTGGAAGCCGCAGGCCACATTGGCGCTGGTGACGACGGACAGCAGTTGTTCGTCGTCGGTCAGCC
Organism: Streptomyces sp. NPDC027663; assembly: GCF_055566415.1. Lineage (NCBI taxonomy): Bacteria > Bacillati > Actinomycetota > Actinomycetes > Kitasatosporales > Streptomycetaceae > Streptomyces > Streptomyces sp. NPDC027663. Next base: position 449,677 of record NZ_JBVHSK010000005.1, read on the forward strand.
GCCAGCGGCCGAAGCCCTCGCCGAGGTCGGCGTTCAGATCGATCGCGGTCATGGTGCTCTCGTGTCTCCGGTTCTCGTGGGGGCCGTCGGCCGACGGTCTCAGTCGATGCCGACCAGCCGGTACTGCTCGTCGCGGGCGTCGGTCAGGAACATCTGGCCCGGGGCGTGGGTGATCGCGAACGGCGGCCGGGAGGCCATCACGGCCGCCTGCGGCGTCACCCCGCAGGCCCAGAACACGGGGATGTCCCCGTCTTCCGCGGTCACCGGGTCGCCGAAGTCCGGCCTGCCGAGGTCCTCGATGCCGAGGGCCGCGGGGTCCCCGCAGTGCACCGGGCCGCCGTGCACGGCCGGCAGCAGGCTGCTCTCCCGGATCGCGGCTCCCAGGCGCTCGGGCGGCACCGGCCGCATGGACACCACCATCGGCCCGCGCAGCCGGCCCGCCGCACGGCACTCCCGGCCGGTCACGTACATCGGCACGTTGCGGCCCTGCTCGACGTGGCGGATGGGCACGCCCGCGCGTGCCAGCGCCCACTCGAAGGTGAAGCTGCAGCCGAGCAGGAACGACACCAGGTCGTCCCGCCAGTACGCGCGCACGTCCGTGGGTTCGTCCACCAGCTCGCCGTCCTGCCACACGCGGTAGCGCGGCAGGTCGGTACGCAGATCGGCGCCTTCGGCGAGGACCGTCGCCGGGGAGCCGGCGTCCGTGACGTCGAGTACGGGACACGGCTTGGGATTGCGCTGGCAGAACAGGAGCATGTCGTAGGCCCAGTCGGCGGGGACCGCGATCAGATTGGCCTGCGTGTGGCCCGCAGCGACCCCCGCCGTGGGACCGGCCAGGCCCGCGCGGAAGCGGGTCCTCGCGGTGTGCGGGCTCCAGGCGGGCGCGTGCTCGTCGACGGTGGTGACGGGACGGTCCTCGGTACGGTTCACCTGCGTCACGCCAGCTCCTTCCCGCGCGTCTCCGGCAGCCCGAGCAGGGCCAGCGCCGCGAGGCCGTAGCCGATCGCGCCGAAGACGAGCGCGCCGCCCACGCCCCAGCTGTCGGCGAGGAAGCCCACCAGGGTCGGGAACACCGCGCCCACCGCGCGGCCCGTGTTGTACGTGAAGCCCTGCCCGGTGCCGCGGACCGCCGTCGGGTACAGCTCGCTCAGATAGGAGCCGAAGCCGCTGAAGATGGCCGACATGCAGAAGCCGAGCGGGAAACCGAGCACCAGCAACAGGGTGTCGGCGCCGTGCGGGATGTTCGCGTACGCCACGATGCACAGCGCCGACAGCAGCGCGAACAGCCAGATGTTGTTCCGCCGGCCGATGCGGTCGGTCAGGTGGCCGCCGGTCAGGTAGCCGAGGAACGCGCCGGAGATGAGGAAGGTCAGATAGCCGCCGGTGCCGACCACCGACAGGCCGCGCTCGGCCTTCAGATACGTCGGTACCCAGGTCGCCAGGGTGTAGTAGCCGCCCTGCACACCGGTCGACAGCAGGCTCGCGAAGAGCGTGGTGCGCAGCAGGCCCGGCCGGCCCTCCCGGCCCGGCCGGAAGATCGCCGCGAACGAGCCCCGGCCCGGGTCCTGTTCGCGCGCCGCCGTCGCCCTGGGGGCGTCGTGCACCCGGCGGCGCAGCCACACCACCAGCAGCGCGGGCAGCGCGCCGGTCCAGAACATCACCCGCCAGGCCAGGTCGTCGCCGGCGAAGGAGAAGACCAGCGTGTAGACGACGGCCGCCAGCGCCCAGCCGACCGCCCACGAACTCTGGATCGCGCCGAGCGTACGGCCCCGGTGGCGCGCGCTCGCGTACTCGGCGACCAGGATCGCCCCGACCGCCCACTCGCCGCCGAAACCGAGGCCCTGGAGGGCGCGGAAGACCAGCAGCGTCTCGTAGGTGGGCGCGAAGCCGCAGGCGACGGTGAAGACCGCGTACGTCAGCACGGTGATCATCAGGGCCCGGACCCGGCCCACGCGGTCCGCGATGACGCCCGCTGCGGCGCCGCCGACCGCCGAGACCACCAGCGTGACGGTGGTGAACAGGCCGGTCTGGCCGCTGCTCAGCCCGAAGTACGCCGAGAGCGCCACCATGCTCAGCGGCAGGGTGAAGTAGTCGTATGAATCCAGGGCATATCCACCGAAAGCGCCGGCGAAGGCCCGGCGGCCGCGCGGGCCGAGGGCGCGCAGCCAGCCGAACGCGCCGTCCTCGGCGGCGCGTTCACCCTGCCCAGGAAGGGAGTCGGGGTCGAGGGCTCGGGGCGGAGGGGTTGTGCTCATGGGCACCTCGCAGAGGGGGACGGAGGGTGCTGGGAAGTGAGCTGTGCGGAGCACCGTAGAGGATCGTTCAACGATCCTTCAATACCTACGTTGTTTCGTCCCCGTGTCTGCGATTGAATTCCGGGCATGGCAGAGCAGCTGGCGGGACTGGCCGACGACCGTGCCCTCCTCGGGCGGACGAGCACGGCGGAGCGGGTCTCGGACATCCTCAGGAGCCGCATCGCCGACGGCTACTTCCCGCCCGGCACCCGGCTGTCCGAGGACAGCATCGGCGGGGCGCTCGGCGTCTCCCGCAACACCCTGCGCGAGGCGTTCCGGCTGCTCACGCACGAGCGCCTGCTGGTCCACGAGCTGAACCGGGGCGTGTTCGTCCGGGTCCTGACCGTCGAGGACGTGGAGGACATCTACCGCACGCGCTCCCTCGTCGAGTGCGCCGTCGTGCGCGGCCTGGGCGAGCCGCCGTACCCGCTCCAGGGACTGGCCGCGGCGGTCGCCGAGGGGGAGCGGGCGACCGTCGACAATGACTGGAAAGCGCTGGGCACGGCCAACATCCACTTCCACCGGGAACTGGTCGCCCTGGCCGGCAGCGAACGCACCGACGAGCTGATGCGCAGCGTCTTCGCCGAGCTTCGGCTCGCCTTCCACGTCGTGGACGACCCGCGCCGCCTGCACGAGCCGTACCTCGCCCGCAACCGGCAGATCCTGCGGACGCTGGAGTCCGGCGACCGTCGCGCCGCCGAGGAACTGCTGGCGACCTATCTCACGGACTCCCTGGAGCGGGTGGTCGAGGTGTACCGGCGCCGGGTGGGCGAGGAAAGCGCCCCGTAGGAGCACGGGGCCCTTCGCTCACGGCTCCGGCGCGGGGCGAGACCGGCCCGGGACGGCGCGTACCGGATACACGAACCGGCCACGGAGGGTGCGCACCGGAACGACGACCGGCCACGGACGGCGCGCACGGGATCCACGAACCGGCCACGGACGGCGCGCACCGGAACGACGACCGGCCACGGACGGCGCGCACGGGATCCACGAACCGGCCACGGACGGCGCGCACCGGAACGACGACCGCCGGTTCTGTCCGCGAAACCGGCGGAGCCTCTCGTTTGGGTCGATGTCAGACCGAGGACCTAGTCTGTGCACCGTGACTTCGCCTGCATCGACGGACAGCGTTCCGCCCCAGCTCAGCGCGGGGCCGCGCCCGGCTCCGGGCCCGGCCGCCGACGAGGGGCTGGCGCGTCGGCTGCGCGCGCTCGCCTGCACCGCGCCGCTGCACGACCTGGACGCGCGCAAGGCCAACCTGGCCGGCGAGTACTCGGTGTACGGCATGGCCGAGGTCGCCCTGGCCGCCATCGATCTGGTCACGCTGAACATGGACTTCGACACGGGCGCCGACCACGAGCAGATCGTCGCCCGGCTGATCCCGCGCATCGCCGCCCAGGCCCCGCACCGGTCCACCGCCGAGCACGAGCGCGTGGCCCGCTGGGTCCTGGAGAACCTGATCAACGTCGGCAGCGTGGACCGCGGCTTCCGCGCGGTGTACGGCACCTTCGCGCCGGACGGCACGTACGTCCGCCGCGACTACGACTTCAAGCTGATCGAGGAGGTCCCCGGCCCCGGCGGCACGGTCTACCTGCGGACGACGGACGAGGCGGTCAACGTCCTGGTCGGAGCCCTCGACACCGACGTGACCAGCGCCCAGATCGCCGCAGAGGTCAAGCTGGAGGTGCTGATCAACCGCGGCCGGCTCGCCGACGCCCAGCTCGCCGCCGAGCAGGCGCGCTACCGCACCGTGCAGTACTCCGAGACGCTCCGCCGCGCCCTGGACGCCACCCGGCGCAACGTCCGCGCGGTCGACTGGCTCAGCGCCGTCCCCGACATGATCGCCGAAGCCCTGGACCACGTGGCCGAGCGCTACCGCCACGAGAACGCGATCCTCACCAACATCCGCAAGGCCCGCGACGAGACCGAGGACCCGGAGCACAAGCGCCGCGCCGCCGAACTCGTCGACATCGTCAAGGACTGCATCCGGCGCCACACCCAGCTCCAGTCGCGTCTGCTGGAGGCGGGCCCGCTGTTCCGGGCCGAACAGGACCGTCAGGCCTTCGCCACGCCGGCCACGACCTCCGGCATGGATCTCTACGGCCATCTCGTCGCCCCCGTCCTGCCGCTGCCCCTGGAGCAGGCGATCCGGGTCACGGACGCGTTCTTCGCACGGGGCACGGGACTGCGCACGCCGGTGTCCGTCCGGGTCGCGGACCTCGTCGACATACTGCTGACGCCGCCGGTGGAGCGGGAACACCTGGGCGCCGAGATGCCCGAGCCCGACCTGATCGCGACGCCGGACGACAGCCGGTTCAGCGAGGAACAGCTGGCCGCCGCCACGGAACTGCTGGACCTGCCCGCCGACGCCCCGCGGAGGCTGTCGGGACTGCTGGCGGAGGCCCGCCGCACCGGCGACCCCGACCTGGCGTACCTGGTCGCGCTGCTGGCGGTGCACGCGGCGAGCCCCGCCGTCGGCACGGCCTACCGGCAGGGCGAGGAGAAGCTCCTGTTCGCCGTGGACGACGGTACCGAGCTGGACGATCCCGAGTTCGGCGGAGCCGATCTGATCGTGGGGACCGCGCTGCTGGACGCGGCGGGGATGGCGGCCGACAGGACGGAGGCCGCGTGATGGTTGCGCCGGTGGGCGGACGCGGGTCCGCTGTGGCTGGTCGCGCGGTTCCCCGTGCCCCTGAGGGAGTTGCCCGACCCCCTCGTTCCAACAACAAGGAGTTGCAGTCGTGAGCGAGCCCGTCGAGTGGAGTGAGACGGAGCTGTCCGCCCCGTCGGCGTCCGCCGCCGTCACCCCCGCCGACGCCGCCGACGCGGCGCGGCTCGTCGCGTTCGGGCTGCAGCCCAGGCTCCAGCCCGCCCGCGACCAGGAGTACACCGAACTGCTGCGCCGCTACCGCGACGACCCGGCGTTCGCCCGGCTCGCGGACGCCGTCGCCGCCGGACTCGGGCTCGTCGTGCTGGAGGTGTCCCCGCGCGCGGGGATGGCCGTGACGGCCGGCGAGGACTCGGTCTTCGCCGTCCGCATGGGCGACTACGCGCGTCGCACCGCCGCCGACTCCGGCGACCGCTTCCTGCACGGCCTCGCCCATCTCGCCGCCGCCGCGCTGGCCTTCCCGCGGCCGGAGGACCTGGCCGACGACACCTACATCGGCCGGGTCACCGTCAACGGCGTCGACGCCTTCGTCCGGCAGGCCTGCCGACGGCTGGAGGAACGCGCCGAGGAGCAGGGCGAGAACACCGACCCGGCCACCGACGCGCCCGGCCTCGAGGCCGCCTGGCGCATCTGGGCCAGGCGCAGCGCAACCGGCGCCACCAAGGACGCCCGCCGGCCGGCCGCCTCCACCACCGGCATCGTGGCGAAGGCTCTCGCCTTCCTCACCGACTCGGGCTTCCTGCAGCGCACCGGCGACGACAACGGCGGCACGTACCGCACCACGGCCCGATACCAGCTCCAGGTCCGCGACCTGGCGGGCAGCGCCGCCCTGACCGAACTGCTGGAGCTGGGCGTCGTCCCGGTGACCGACGGCACGGCCACCCTGATGCCCGCCGAGGACACCGACGACCTGGACCTGGTGGCCGACGCCGGACTGCCGTTCCACTCCTGAACTCCCCCCACCTGCAAGAAGACTGACGAGAGTCCGCCATGTACGAGCTGTCCCGGGTCCGCCTCTACTCCATCGGTCCCGCCGGTGCGCGCTACGCCGACACCGTGCTTGACCTGCGGGGTGTCGGCGTCCCCGTGCCCGACCCGGCGCCCACGCAGGCGGAGTTCTTCGAGGAGGAGCCGTCCGGGCCGCCGCGCCGGCCCGCGCCCGCGGGCGTGCTGTTCCTGGAGAACGGCGGCGGCAAGTCCGTGCTGCTCAAGCTGATCTTCTCGGTGATGCTGCCGGGCCACCGCAACACCCTCGGCGGCGCAAGCTCCGGCGTGCTGCGCAAGTTCCTGCTCGCCGACGACTGCGGCCACGTGGCGCTGGAGTGGCAGCACGTGCTGACCGGCGAGTGCGTCGTCGTCGGCAAGGTCAGCGAGTGGCGCGGACGCCAGGTGTCCAACGACCCGCGCAAGTTCGCCGAGGCCTGGTACTCCTTCCGGCCCGGCCCCGGCCTCAGCCTGGACAACCTCCCCGTCGCCGAGTCCACCGCCGTCCGGCCCGCCGCCGAGGGCACCTCCGGCGCGCACGGCCGCCGCCGCACCATGAAGGGCTTCCGTGACGCCCTGACGGAGGCCGGCAAGGCCTACCCGCACCTGGAGGTGCACTGGGAGGAGATCCACGAGCGCTGGACCGAACACCTCGGCGACCTCGGCCTGGATCCCGAACTCTTCCGCTACCAGCGCGAGATGAACGCCGACGAGGGCGAGGCGGCCGGTCTCTTCGCGGTGAAGAAGGACTCGGACTTCACCGACCTGCTGCTGCGCGCCGTCACCGACACGCGCGACACCGACGGCCTCGCCGATCTCGTCAGCGGCTTCGGCAACAAGCTCGGCCGGCGCGCCGAGCTGATCGCCGAACGGGACTTCACCGCCGGCTCGGTCGACCTGCTGGGCCGGATCGTGGAGGCCGCCGAGGCCCGCTCACGCACGCGTGACATCCACGCCGGTGCCGAGCGCCGTACCCGCACGCTGGCCCGGCGGCTGTCCGCGCGGGCCGTGCAGGAGCGGGTCCGTGCCGCCGACCTCGCCCAGCGCGTCACGGCCGCCGCATACGCCGTCACGCACTCCGAGGGCGCCCGCGAGCGCAGCGCCCTGATCGCCGCCGAACTCGCCTACCGGCACGCCTCCCTGGCCCTCGCCGCCGCCGAGAAGTCCGCCGCCGCGCAGAAGCGCGAACTGGCCGACGCCCGCACCCTGCACGCCGCCTGGCAGGCCGCCGAGGCAGTGCTGCGGCACCGCGCCGCCGCCGACCGGGTCGCGCGCGTGTCCGCCGCCATCCAGGAGGCCGAACGGGACGCGGCCCCCGCGCTCGCCGCCCGCGCCAAGGCCGCCGTGGATCTCGTACGGGCCCTGCACGCGGCCGCCGAGGGCGCCGAGGCCCTCGCCAACGAGGAGGAGGAGCGTTCCGCGGCCCTGCAGGAGGTCAGCGACTGCGCCTACCGGGACTCCACCGCCGCCGCCACCGAGGCGCAGCGCGCCCGCAGTGAGGCCGGTCACCTGCGCCAGCGGCTCACCGAGGTCGAGCAGGAGACCGCGGAGGCGGTCCGCGCGGGCTGGCTGGACGACAGCGCCCCGGACGCCGACCCCGCCCGGGCCGCGCTCGCCGCCAGCGACGCCGAGAAGACCGCGGTGGCCGCCTGGGACGCGGCCCGCGACGCCGCCCGCAAAGCCACCGAACAGGCGCGCGAGACGGCCGCCGCCGAAGCCCGCGCGGAGTTGACCGCGGCCCGCGCGGCCGACGCGGCCACCGCGGCCGAGCGGGCCTGCGAGGCCGAGCGGCGGCTGGCCGAGGCGCTGGCCGCCGAGGAGCGGCTCGCGCAGCTGCTGAGCCTGCCGGGTACACCGGTCCGGGCGCGGGTGCCCGCCCCGAGGCCGGACGCGGACGGCGACACGCACGGGGCATCCAGAACGGACGCCGCGGTCGCCGCGGCGGGCCCGCTGACCGCGGAGGAACTCGACCGCTTCGCGGACGAGTTGCGCGCCCTCCTCGACGACGCCGTGTCGGCCGCCGAACGGCACCTGTTCGACCTGCGCACGGCCGCCGCCGACGACGCCCGCATCCTCGGCGCCCTCGGTGACGGCGGACTGCTGCCGCCCGGCCCCGACGTGCTCGCCACCGTCGAGTTCCTCGGCGAGCACGGCATCCCGGCCCTGCCCGGCTGGCGCTACCTCGCGCAGGCCGTCGACCCCGCCGACCACGCGCGCGTGCTCGCCGCCCGCCCGGAACTCGTCGACGGTGTGATCATCACCGATCCCGACACGCACGCGCGTGCCCGCCAGGCGCTCGGCGACGCCGCCCTGCTGCCGCGCTCCGCCGTCGCGGTCGGCACCGCCGCCGCCCTGCTCGCCCCGACCCCCGCCGCCGGCGCCACGCCGGACGACGTGTTCCTCGTGCCGCCGAACCCGGCCATGCACGACGAGCACGCCGCCGACGAGGAGCGGCAGGCCCTGCGCGCGCGGGCCACCGACCGCGACGAGGAGATCCGCACCCTGGCCGCCCGGCTCGGCAAGGACCGCGAACTGGCCGCCCGGCTCGCCTCCTGGCGCACCGGCTGTCCCGCGGGGCGCCTCACCGAGCTGACCGAGGCCGCACAGGAGGCCCGCGCGTTCGCCGAGGAGTCCGAGGCCGAACTCGCCGAGGCACGGACCGTACGAGCGGAGGCCGACGAGGCCGCCGCCGAAGCCGTCCAGGTCCGTGACGAGCGACAGGAGACCGCGCAGAAGGCCCGCCGTGCCGCCGACGCCCTCGCCGGGCTCGCCTACCGGCTGCGCGAGCGCGCCGGCTGGCAGGTGAAGCTGCGCGAACTCGCCGACGAGGCCGCCGAGTCCGAGGCCCGCGCCCAGACCTGCCTGGACCGCGCCCGCGCCGCCGACGAGGACCGCCGCGCAGCCCAGCGCGCCGCCGACGACGCCCGCCGCACCGCGCGTGCCCTGCGCGCCGAGCGGTCCGAGATCGCCGGCGCCCCCGACGACGTACCGGCGGAGGACGCGAACGCACCCAAGGCCGCCCTGCCCGCCCTCCGCGAGGCCTACCGGGCCGCCTCCCAGGTGTACGAGAAGGTCGGCGTCGGCGCCGACCTGCGCGCCGAACAGGCCCGCGCGGAGAGCGACGAGAGCGCCGCCCGCGCCGAGCTCGACCGGCTCAGCAACAAGGTCCGCACCCGCGCCGAGCAGCTGCTGCAGTCGCCCGACGGTTCCGACGGGCCCTCCCGGCAGGCCGCCGCCGCACGCGCGGAGGAGCTGGTGCAGCTGCTGGAGACCCGTATGTCGACCGCGAGCGAGCAGCTCGGCCGGCTGCGCGGCGAGGCCGAGCGGCATGCCCCCGAGGACGGTGAGGCGCACACCGAGCTGCCGGAAGAACTCCTCCCGCGCGACGCCGAGCACGCCCAGGCGCTGCTGCGCACCGCCACCGCCGAACTCGCCACCCGCACCGAGGCCCTGGCGGAGGCCCGTGAGGTGCACGCGGAGCTGCTGGACGCCCACCGCGCCGCCGAGGACGCGGCCGGCGGGTTCGACGAGATCGCCGCGATGCTCCGCGACCTGCTGCGGGAGCACACTCCCGACGAGGACCAGGAGGAGCCGGAGCCGTACCCCGGCGGCATGGAGGAGGCCCGGCACTCCGCCGCCGAGGCCCGCCGTTCGCTGCGCGGCTGCGCCGCCGACCTGTCGGCCGCCGAGAGCGCCGTGCGCGAGGCGAGCGACGTCCTCGTCCGGCACGCCAACTCCACGCGCTACGAGCAGGTCCGCACGCCCGCCCGGCAGCAGATCCGCGAGCTGCCCGCCTCCGCGCTGCCCGAGCACGCCCAGAAGTGGGCGGACGCGTTCGCACCCCGGCTGCGGGTCCTCACCGACGAACTGGCCCAGCTGGAACGCAACCGGGACTCGATCGTTGACCGGCTGCGCGGCCTCGTGGAGTCGGCGCTCGCGACGCTGCGGTCCGCCCAGCGGCTGTCCCGGCTGCCCGAGGGGCTCGGCGAGTGGTCCGGCCAGGAGTTCCTGCGCATCCGCTTCGAGGAGCCCGACCAGGCGACGCTCACCGAACGGCTCGGCGAGGTCATCGACGAGGCCACGCGCGCGGCCGTCAGAAAGAACTCCGACCTGCGGCGCGACGGCATGTCCCTGCTGCTGCGCGGCGTCGCGGCGGCTCTCCGGCCGAAGGGCGTGGCCGTCGAGATCCTCAAGCCGGACGCGGTCCTGCGCGCCGAACGTGTCCCCGTCGGCCAGATGGGCGACGTGTTCTCGGGTGGCCAGCTGCTCACCGCGGCCATCGCCCTGTACTGCACGATGGCCGCGCTCCGCTCGAACGACCGGGGCCGGGACAAGCACCGGCACGCCGGCACGCTCTTCCTGGACAACCCGATCGGCCGCGCCAACGCGACGTACCTGCTGGAGCTGCAGCGAGCCGTGTCCGACGCGCTGGGTGTCCAGCTGCTGTACACCACCGGACTGTTCGACACCACCGCCCTCGCCGAGTTCCCGCTGGTCATCCGGCTGCGCAACGACGCCGACCTCCGGGCCGGCCTGAAGTACATCAGCGTGGAGGAACACCTGCGGCCCGGCCTGCCTCAGCAGCCCCGGGCGGGCGAGGCGGTGCACAGCGAGATCACTGCCACGCGGATGTTCAAGAAGCCGGCGCACAGCACACCCTAGGGGGCGCGGGGAGCTGCGCGGCCGGCCACAGCCGGCCCGCAGTCGCCCCGCGACCTCGGGCGCCGAGTCAGCGGACGTCGGCCTTCAGGAGATCCGCGCACTTCTCGCCGATCATCATCGTCGTGATGCACGGGTTGACGGTGATCAGGTCCGGCATCACCGATCCGTCGGCGACCCGCAGCCCCTCGACCCCCTTGACCCGCAATCGGGCGTCGAGCGGGGCCGAGGGGTCGCTGTCGGCGCCCATCTTCACCGTGCAGGACGGGTGGTAGACGGTGTTGTGCGTCTTGTGGACGTAGTCGAGGAGTTCGTCGTCCGTCCGCACGTCCGGGCCGGGAGCCAACTCCGCTCCCGCCCAGCCGCTCAGCGCCGGCTGCGCGGCGATGCGACGGGCCAGCTTCAGCCCGTACGTCATCACGCGCACGTCGTGCTCGTGCGTGAAGTACCGGGGGTCCACCTTGGGCTTGTCCCGGTAGTCCCGCGTGCGCAGCCGTACCGTGCCGCGCGACCTCGCCTTCGTCACGTTGGGCGTCAGGCAGAAGGCGTTCTCGGAGGTCGGGTAGCCCCAGCGCGCGGTGTTCATGTCGAACGGCACGGACCCGTAGTGGAACATGAGATCCGGCCGGTCCAGGCCCGGCTCGGTGTCGTAGAAGATGCCCGCCTCCCACCACTGGCTGGACACGGTGGTCATGGGCTGCCTGGCCTCCCACATGATCACCCCCTCGGGGTGGTCCTGGAGGTTCTCACCGACGCCGGGCGCGTCCACGACGACGTCCACGCCCACCTCGCGCAGATGCCCGGCCGGCCCGATGCCGGACAGCATCAGCAGCTTCGGGGAGTCGATCGAGCCGCACGAGACGATCACCTCGCGCCGGGCCCGTACCGTGCGCGTGTGCACCAGGTCGGGATCGAGGTACGCGGCACCCACACACCGCCGCCCCTCCAGCACCAGCTTCTTGGCCCGCACGCCCGTTCGCACGTCCAGGTTCGGACGCTTGCCCAGCACCGGATGCAGATAGGCCACGGACGAGGACTGGCGGACGTTGTTCTCGTCGGAGTTGATCTGGAACCAGTTGGCCCCGCGCACCACCGTCCTCCCGGTGTTGAACGGGACCGTGGGTATGCCGGCCTGCGCACACGCCTCCAGCAGGGCCGCACCGCACGGGTCCCCGCCCTTCAGCGTGCGCAGCTTCACCGGGCCGGTGCGGCCGTGGTGCTCGCCGGGCGCGTCGTTGTTCTCCAGCCGCCGGTACAGCGGGAACACGTCGGCAGCGCTCCAGCCCGTACAGCCCTGGGCCGCCCAGTCGTCCAGGTCCTCCGCGGGCGCCCAGAAGGCGATGCAGGAGTTGTGCGACGAACATCCGCCCAGCACCCTCGCGCGCGCGTGCCGCATGAAACTGTTGCCGCTGGCCTGTGGTTCGACCGGGTAGTCCCAGTCGTAGCCGGACTCCAGCAGGCCCATCCAGCGCTCCAGCCTGAGGACGTCGTCGTCGCCGACGTCGCTGGGGCCCGCCTCCAGGACGCAGACCGTCACCGAGGGATCCTCGGAGAGCCGGGCGGCCACGACGTTGCCCGCGGTACCGCCGCCGACCACGACGTAGTCGAACTCATCGATGCTCATGTGACCTCCTTGCCGGCGGGAACAGCCGGAATCACTCGGCCGCCGGGGCGGCGAGGGGAGCGGCCGGGGCGGCGGACGCGTCGTCCAGGCGGTGCTCGGCGAGCACACCGGTGCGGTGCCGCTGGACGAACCAGTAGTAGGCGAAGCCGCCGCCCGCGATGACGGCGACGAACAGGACCGCGCCCCAGCGCAGGTACCAGTGGTACGGCGCGGCCGCGTTGTAGACCGACGCACGCGGCCAGATCAGGTTGACCGTCATGACGGCGCCCCACACCACCGCGACGATGTTGACGAGCAGCCCCCAGCGGCCCAGCGAGAACCTGCCCTCGCCGGCCGGCTGCCACCTGCCGCGCAGCCGGGCCACCAGCATCGGCACGGTGACACCCAGATAGGCGAGGTAGATCATGATGATGCCGATGCTGGTGACGACCGTGAAGATCTGCGGCTGGCGGATGTTGACCACGAGGATCGCCAGCGCCAGCACGCCGATGATCACGGCCGGCAGCACCGGGGTCTGGAACCGGGGGCTGACCCGGGCCATCAGCGAGGACGCGGGCAGGTTGTTGTCCCGGGCCATCGCGAACGCCAGCCGGATCGCCGCCGTGTGCACGGCCAGCGCGCACACCGTGACCGCGATCAGCACGCACCACAGCATCGCCTTGCCCGCCGTCGGGCCGAGGACGTCGAGTACGACGTACTGGAGGCCGTCCGTGGACAGTTTGTCGCCCTTGAGGCTGGAGACGCTCATCAGGGCGAGCAGGAGGACGAGTCCGCCCAGGACGAAGGAGGCGACGATCGCCCGGATGATCGCGCGCGGGGCGTTGCGGGACGGGTCCAGGGACTCCTCGCCGAGCGAGGCGGCGGTGTCGAAGCCGTACATGACGTACGCGGACGCCAGCGAGGCCACCAGGAATGCGCCCAGGTAACCCGTCGAGTAGCCGGACCCCGTGTGGTTCGTCTGCATGACGACCTGAGGACCACGGGTGATGTGGACGGCGAAGAGGATGATCAATACAACGGTGGCGATCAACTCGATGAACACGCCCGCCGTGTTGATCGTGGCCATCAGCTTGACGCCGAACGCATTGACCAGCGTGGTGAACAGGATCAACACGGCCGCCAGGACGACCGCGTTGGTCGCCACGTCGTAAGTGCCGGTGCCGTCCCCCACGAACTGGAAGAAGGACGAGATCTGCGGCAGCGTCAACTGGTAGGCGAGCGCGACGGCGGAGATGGACACGATGGACGCGATCAGCATCATCCACCCGGCGAGCCAGCCGAGATGCGGGTTGCCGACCTTCTTCGACCAGTTGTAGACCGAGCCCGCGACCGGGTAGCGGGCGGCCAGTTCGGCGAAGCACAGGGCCACCATGAACTGGCCGGCGAAGACCATCGGCCACGACCACCAGTACGCGGGGCCGCCACTGCCGTAGCCGAAGTAGAACAGCTGGAAGGTGCCCGTCAGGATCGAGATGTAGCTGATCCCGGCGGCGAAGGTGTGGAAGTTGCCCAGGGTGCGCTTGAGTTCGGGCCGGTAGCCGAACTCGGCGAGTTCGGTGTCGTCGTGGTGGTGTGGGCCTGGCGATTGCTCGGTGGTCGTCATGAGGGGACTCCTCGTGGGCCTGAGGGACGGGCGGCGGCGGCCCGTGCGGGTGCCGGGGTCGGGAGGGGGCCGGTCCGGTCAGCCGAACCAGCCCTGCGGTGCCGGCGCGGTGTTGCGCCAGATGTGTTTCGTCTCGCGGTACTCGGCGAGTCCCGCCGGTCCGAGTTCGCGGCCGAACCCGGACTGCTTGTAACCACCCCATTCGGCCTGCGGCACGTACGGGTGGTAGTCGTTGATCCAGACCGTGCCGAGCCGCAGGCCTGCCGCGACCCGGGCGGCCCTGGCCCCGTCCCCGGTCCACACGGCGCCCGCGAGGCCGTAGACCGTGTCGTTGGCGAGCCGGACGGCCTCCTCCTCACCGGTGAACCGCTCCACGGTCAGCACCGGACCGAACGACTCCTCCCGGACCACCGACATCTCGCTCGTGCAGGCGTCCAGCACGGTCGGCAGGTAGTAGAAGCCGGCGTCGTAGCCGGGCCCGGCGGGCCGGGCGCCGCCGCAGCGCAGTACCGCGCCCTCCGCGAGCCCCTGCGCGACGTAGGCCTCGACCTTCGCCCGGTGCGCCGCCGAGATCAGCGGCCCGGTCTGCGCCTGCTCGTCGAACGGCCCGCCCAGCCGGACCAGCCGCGCCCGCCGTACGACCTCGTCGACGAACCGGTCGTGCAGCGAGTCCTCGACCAGCAGCCGGGCGCCGGCCGAGCAGACCTGCCCGGAGTGCAGGAACACCGCCGTCAGCGCCATGTCGACGGCGGCCTCGAAGTCGCTGTCCGCGAAGACGATGTTGGGGTTCTTCCCGCCGAGTTCCAGCGCCACCTTCTTCACCGTGCCGGCCGCCGCCGCCATCAGCCGCCGGCCGGTCTGCAGGCCGCCGGTGAAGGAGAGCAGGTCGACGTCCGGATGGTCGCCGAGCGGGGCGCCCGCCTCCGGGCCGGCGCCGAGCACCAGATTGGCCACACCCGGCGGCAGTCCCGCCTCGGTGAGCAGTCGTACCAGGTGGATCGCGGTGTGCGGGGTCAGCTCGCTGGGCTTGAGCACGAAGGTGTTGCCGGCCGCCAGCGCCGGGGCGACCTTCCACGCGGTCTGCAGCAGCGGGTAGTTCCAGGGCGTGATCAGCGCGCAGACGCCGACCGGCTCGTACACCACCCGGCTGTCGACGTCCTCCCGCCCCGTGTCGATCGCCCGCCCGCTCTCACCGGCGACGAGCCGCCCGAAGTAGCGGAAGCAGTCGACGACGTCGTCGATGTCGTACGCGCTCTCCACCAGCCGCTTGCCCGTGTCCAGGGACTCGGCCCGGGCCAGCTCGGCCTTGTCGCGCACGAGGAGGTCCGCGACCCGCTGGAGCAGGTCACCACGCCCGGCGGCCGGTGTACGCGGCCACGGTCCGGAGTCGAAGGCCCGCCGGGCCGCCCCGATGGCCTCCACCGTGTCCTTGCCGCCGGCCTCGTCCACGACTCCGACCAGCGAGCCGTCGGCCGGACAGCGGATCTCCCGGGTGCGCTCGTCCAGGGCGCTGCGCCACGCGCCGTCGATGTGGAGATCAGGCACGGGCGTCTCCCAACCGGGTCAGCAGCCAGTCGTGGAAGAGGCCGATGTGGTGCTCGCTGGGCACCAGCACGCCCCCCTTGCGGTACGCGCGCGAGGCCATCGCCGGCTGGGTGCGCTCGCACGCCTCGAAGTCCTGGGCGTTGACGCGGTGGAACAGCTCCACGGACTTCGACACGTCCGCGCCCGACGCGACCACCTCGGGCGCGTACAGCCAGTCGCACTCCACCACGGTGCGGTTCTCGGCCAGCGGGAACATGCGGTGCAGGATGACGTGGTCGGGGACCAGGTTGACGAACACGGTCGGCTTGATCGTGATCGCGTAGTAGCGGCGGTCCTGGTCGGTGGTGACCTCGGGGAGCCGGGCGAAGCCCTCGCTGCCGTCCACCGTGAAGCCCTTGATCTCCTCGCCGAACTCCGCGCCGTGGCCGACGTAGTACTGGGCCGCGTAACCGTCCGCGAACTCCGGGAGCACCTCGGTGAGTTCGGGGTGGATGGTTGCGCAGTGGTAGCACTCCATGAAGTTCTCGACGATCAGCTTCCAGTTGGCCCGCACGTCGTAGGTGATGCGCTTGCCGAGGGCCAGCCGCTCGGCGCCGTAGTGCTCGACGGCGGCGGCGTCGCCGAGCCGTTCCACCGCCGCTGACATCACCGTGTCCTCGAAGGAGGGCGGTTCGTCGGCCAGGCACACCCAGGCGTAGCCCAGCCACTCCCGCAGGGCCACATTGATCAACCCGTACGCGACCCGGTCGACGTCCGGCATGTTGATCAAGTTGGGTGCCGCGATCAACTTGCCGTCAAGGTCGTACGTCCATGCGTGATACGGACACTGCAACGTGCGCCGCACCTCGCCGGACTCCTCGGTGCACAGCCGCGCCCCGCGGTGCCGGCACACATTGAGGAAGGCACGCAGCTCACCGGTGCGGGTGCGGGTGATGACGACGCTCTCACGGCCCACCTGGACCGTGCGGAACGCGCCCGGCCGGTCCAGGTCGGCGCTGCGGACAGCGCACAACCACATCGACTCGAACAGCTTCTCCTGCTCCAGCCGGAAGATCTCCGGGTCGGTGTAGTAGTGGCCCGGAAGCGTCGCGATGAGGCTCGGGGAGATCGGGGTCGTCGTCACGGGCGGACTCCTCGGGCGGACGCGGCGGCGGTGGAGGTCCCCCCGCTCGGGCGAGGTCGGGAGCGGAGGCGGGCGGGGTCGAACAGGCCGATCGGGTGCGGGGTGGAACCGGTGAGCGCCAGGTCGGCCAGGATCTCGCCGACCACCGGCACGAACTTGAAGCCGTGCCCGGAGAAGCCGCAGGCCACCGTCACCGACTCCGGGTGCGCGGGGTGCCCGGCGATCACGAAGTGCTCGTCCGGGGTGTTGGTGTACATGCAGGTCGCGGCCTTGAGGAAGGTGCCGGGCAGGTCCGGGATGCAGCGGGACATGTGGTCCGCCATGGCCCGCACCTCGTGCTCGTGCACGGTCCGGTCGATGGTCTCGGGGGTCGTGACCCGGCCCTTCCTGAAGAAGGCGACCTTGGCGCCCAGTGCGGGACCGTCGATGGCCGGGAAGCCGTACACCTGGACGCCGGCCGCGTCCTCCCAGACGTAGATCGGATGGTGCTCGGGGACGAACCGTGCGGTACCGCCCTTGGGCTGGAACCAGTACATGATCTGCCGCTCGACGGTGAACGGCACACCGACATCGGTGAGCAGCTGCGGCGCCCACGCGCCAGGACAGATCACCAGCCTGCCTGCTGTGTACGTGTTCTCGGCGGTGTGCACGCGCACCCCGTCCCGGTACGGCTCCCAGCGCAGCATCGGTTCCTCGAAGTGCAGCTCGGCGCCCTGCCGGGTGGCCAGCTGGAGGTGCGCTGCCACGGTGTTCTCGGGCCGGAGCAGGCCGGCCCTCTTCTCGTACAGCGCCACCTCGTCGTCGTCCGGGTTCAGCGTCGGGAAACGCCGGCGGATCTCCTTGGCGTCGAGCATCTCGTGCGGCAGGCCCCACCGCAGCGCCGAGCGCAGCGAGCCGGAGACGGTCCGGGACTGCGGGCGCCCGACCATCACACCGCCGCTGAGCACGGCGATCTCCCGGCCGGTGGCCCGCTCCAGGTCCTCGTACAGCTCGTAGGCGCGCAGCAGCAGTGGTACGTAGGCCGGGTCCTCGAAGTACGACTGCCGGGTGACCCGCGAACCGCCGTGGCTGGAGCCGCGGTTGTGGACCGGGCCGAACTTCTCCAGGCCGAGGACGCGGGCGCCGCGCGCGGACAGGTGGTGGGCGGCGGCGCTGCCCATGCCGCCGAGACCGATGACGATGACGTCGTAAGACGGTGACACGGGCGCCTCCTAGCGACGGATACGGGTCATCTTCGGGTCGAACAGCGGCTCCTCGGCGACCGTGGCCGGCACCTTCTCGCCGAAGTACTCGATGTGAACGCCGGTTCCGGTGGTCAGATGTGCCGGGAGCCAGGCGTACGCGACGCAACGGCCGAGGGTGTAGCCGTACGAGGCGCTGGTCACGTAGCCGGCACAGGCACCGTCGGCATACACCGGCTCCTTGCCGAGGACCACGGCGGCCGGGTCGTCGAGCAGCAGCGGGGTGAGACGGCGGGTGGGCTCACCGGCACGCTGGAGTGCGGTCTTGCCGACGAAGTCCTCCTTGTCCATGCGGACGGCGAAACCGAGGCCCGCCTCGTACGGGGTGTGTTCACCGGTCATGTCGGTGCCCCAGGCCCGGTAGCCCTTCTCCAGGCGGAGGGAGTTGAACGCGGAGCGGCCGGCGGCGATCACTCCCAGGTCCTGCCCGGCCTCCCACAGCGTGTCCCAGAGCCTGAGGCCCAGGTCGGCGGTGGTGTACAGCTCCCAGCCCAGCTCACCGACGTAGCTCAGCCGCATCGCCGTGACCGGCACGTGTCCGAGGTACGTCTGCTTCGCCCGGAAGTAGCCGAATCCCTCGTGGGAGAAGTCGTCCCTCGTGAGCGGCTGGACCAGCTCACGGGCGAGCGGGCCCCAGACGCCGATGCAGCAGGTGCCGGAAGTGATGTCCCGTACCTGCACGTCGGCGGGGGCGTGGCGGAGCAGCCGGTCCAGGTCGGCGGGGGAGTTGGCGCCCACCTGGAAACGGTCGGGGTCGAGGCGGGCGACGGTCAGGTCGGAGCGGATGCCTCCGGTCTCGTCCAGGAGCAGGGTGTAGGTGACCGCGCCGGGCTTCTTGCGGAGGTTGTTGCTGGTCATGCGGTCGAGGAAGGCAAGGGCGCCGGGACCGGTGACCTCCAGGCGGCGCAGCGGGGTCATGTCGTACAGGGCGACCCTCTCGCGGGTGGCCATCGCTTCGGCGGCGGCGACGGGGGACCAGTAGCGGGCCGACCAGGCGTCGCGCTCGGGCAGATCGCCGAGGGCGTGCACGAGCGGGGCGTTCGCTGCGTACCAGTGCGGACGCTCCCAGCCGGTGCCCTCCAGGAAGAACGCGCCGAGCTGCTCCTGACGGGCGTGGAAGGGGCTGACCCGCAGCGGACGGGGCTGCTCCATCGGCTGCAGCGGGTGCAGGACGTCGTACACCTCGGCGAACTGCTGTGAACCGCGTTCACGGACATACGACGGTGAACGCTGCGCTTCCTCGAATCGCGTGAGGTCGCACTCGTGCAGGTCGATCGACGGCCGCCCGTCGACCATCCACTCGGCGACCGCCTTCGCCACCCCGGCGGAGTGCGTCACCCAGACCGCCTCGGCCAGCCAGAAGCCCCGAAGCCGCCGCGCCTCGCCGAGCACCGGCATGCCGTCCGGCGTGAACGAGAAGACCCCGTTGAACCCGGCCTCGATGCCGCTCTCGCGCAGCGCGGGCAGCAGCCGGCGGCAGTCCTCCCAGCTGGGCGCCCAGTCCTGCGCGGTGAACGGGTACGACGACGGCATCTCCATGTCCTGGGCGCGCGCCTCGTCGTACGCCGGGACCGCGAACGGGTCCACCGGCATCGGCCGGTGCGCGTACGAGCCGATCCCGATGCGGTCGGCGTGCTCGCGGAAGTACAGGTCGCGGTCCTGGAAGCGCAGGATGGGCCGTGTGGCCTCGGCCGTGGCGCCGCTCAGCTCGGGCAGCGGCCCCGTCATCGCGTACTGGTGCGCAAGGGGTTGCAGCGGTACCTCGACACCGGCCATGCGGCCGATGACCGGCCCCCAGAAACCGGCCGCGGACACGACGTGGTCGGCCGGAAAGGTGCCCCGGTCGGTGACCACCGCGGTGACCCGGCCGTTCTGCTGCTCGATGCCGGTGACCGTGTGCCGGTCCAGGAAGCGAGCGCCGCGAGCGGTGGCGCGGTCCGTCTGGGCGCGGGCCGCGAGCAGGGCCCGGGCCAGGCCGTCGTCGGGGGTGTGGAAGCCGCCGAGGACGACCGACTCGTCCAGCAGGGGCCAGAGTTCCTTGCAGCGGGCCGTGCTCACGACCTCGCCGCGAATACCCCAGGAGGCGGCGTAGCCGGCCCGGCGGTGCAGGTCGGCCAGGCGCTCGGGCGTGGTCGCGAGTTCCAGTCCGCCGACCTGGCTGAAGCAGGAGACTCCGTCCGCTTCCAGGGAGCAGAACTTCTCCACGGTGTACTTGGCGAACGCCGCGAGGGTCCTCGACGGGCTGGTCTGGAAGACGAGCCCGGGCGCGTGCGAGGTGGAGCCGCCCGGGGCGGGCAGCGGGCCCTGCTCGAGGACGGTGACGTCCGTCCAGCCGCGGGCGGTCAGCTCGTCGGCGAGGGAACAGCCCACGATGCCGGCGCCGATGACGACGACGCGGGGGCCGTGGGGACGGGTTCCGGTGGTGTGGAGCCGGCGGTCGGCCGTGCCGGGCTGGTCTCCGGGTGTGCTGGACATGCCCCTCCTTGTGGTGGCGGGGACGGCAGAGGGCGGGAGGTCGCTTCAGTCAGAGGGCGGGAGGTCGCTTCAGACGGCAGGGACGTTCGGCCGCTCGGCGGCGATCGTCGTGTCCTGGCCGTGACCGGTGTGGACGACGGTGGCGCCCGGCAGGGTGAGCAGCCGCGCGCGGACGGACTCCTCGATGGCCGGGCGGTCGGAGTACGAGCGGCCGGTGGCACCCGGACCGCCGTGGAACAGGGTGTCCCCGGTGAAGACCGTGTCGAGGAAGGGGGCGTACAGGCAGCAGCTGCCCCAGGTGTGGCCGGGGGTGTGGACGACCTGCACCTCGATGCCGGCGACCGGGAGAACGCGGCCGTCGGACAGTTCGCCGTCCGGCTTGCGGTCCGGATGCGTGCGGGACCACAGTTCGTGGTCGGCGGGGTGGAGCAGGACGGGGGCGCCGGTGAGGCGGGAGAGCGTGGGCGCCGCGTCGATGTGGTCGTCGTGGGCGTGGGTGCAGACGATGGCGGTGACCCGGCGGCCGGCGGTGGCGCGGTGGATCGCCCCGGCGTCGTGCGCCGCGTCCACGACCAGCACCTCCTCGTCGTCACCGATCAGCCAGACGTTGTTGTCGACGTCGAACGTCTGGCCGTCCAGGCTGAACGTGCCCGAGGTGACGAGCCGCTCGACGCGTACCGTCCCGCGGACGCTCACAGGACCACCACCGAGCGCAGCACCTCACCGCGGTGCATCTTGCCGAACGCCTCCTCCACCTGGTCGAGGGCGATCGTCTCGGACACGAACGCGTTGAGGTCCAGCAGGCCGTACAGGTACTGGTCGATGAGGAACGGGAAGTCCCGGCTCGGCAGGCAGTCGCCGTACCAGGAGGACTTGATGGCGCCGCCGCGCGAGAAGACGTCGATCAGTGGGAGTTCGACCTTCATCTCGGGGGTGGGGACGCCGACCTGGACCAGCAGGCCGGCATGGTCGCGCATGTAGAAGGCCTGCCGGAAGGTCTCGGGCCGGCCCACGGCGTCGATCGCGATGTCCACGCCGAAGCCGTCGGTGAGCTCGCGTACGGCCTCGACCGGGTCCGCGCCGCGGGAGTTGACGGTGTGCGTGGCGCCGAACTTCTCGGCCTGGTCCAGCTTCTTGTCGTCGATGTCCACGGCGATCACCTTCATGGCGCCGTTCAGACAGGCGCCCGCGATGGCGGCGTTGCCCACACCGCCGCAGCCGATGACGGCGACCGAGTCTCCGCGGCCGACGTTGCCGGTGTTGACGGCTGCGCCGTAACCGGCCATCACCCCGCAGCCGATGAGGCCGGCCGCTTCGGGGCGCGCGGCCGGATCGATCTTCACCGCCTGCCCCACCGCGACCAGCGTCTTCTCGGCGAACGCGCCGATGCCCAGGGCGTTGGCGAGCGGGGTGCCGTCCGGCAGGGTCATCGGCTGGGCGGCGTTGCGGGAGTCGAAGCAGTACCAGGGCCGGCCGCGGCGACAGGAGCGGCAGCTGCCGCACGGCGCCCGCCAGGCCAGCACCACATAGTCGCCGGGCCGCAGCTCCGTGACGCCCGGACCGACCGCCGCGATCGTGCCGGCCGCCTCGTGGCCCAGCAGGAACGGGAAGTCGTCGGTGATCGCGCCCTCCCGGTAGTGGAGATCCGTGTGGCACACCCCGCAGGCCTGCACATCCACGAGGACCTCACCCGGGCCCGGATCGGGGACGACGATCGTCCGCACCTCCACGGGTGCGCCCTTCTTCACAGTGACTACGGCACGGACCTCGTGTGGCACGACAAGCTCCTCTGCTGTTGCGCATTGCACGATGGGTTGCGCGATGGGGAACATACTGAGAACGGCGTCATGGGGCCGTCAAGAGGTGCGCGTTAACCCTTGGCAAAGGGAACCTGCGGGGCGAAACCTCCGGGACACACTGCGGCGCGGTACCGGGAACGCCCCGGTACCGCGCCGCCGTTCGCGCGGTGCCGCTCGGAACTCCGGCAGGTGTCAGGGGCCGCGGGGAGTGGGCTTTGGCCCAGATCTGCCGGGGGGACTGTGGCCAGGACCTGCCCCACCGGGCAGGACTGTGGCCCGGATCCGCGGGGAAGGCCTGGCCCGGGCCTGCGGGGGAGGGCTGTGGCCCGGGCCTGCGGGGGAGGGCTGTGGCCCGGGCCTGCGGGGGAGGGCTGTGGCCCGGGCCTGCGGGGGAGGGCTGTGGCCCGGACCTGCGCGGCCCTCGCTCAGAAGCCGTAGCCCATGCGCCGGGACAACTCGGCGCCCGCTGCCACCGTCCGCTTGGCCACCTCCGGCAGCCGGTCGGCATTGAGCCGGTACACCGGCCCCGAGACGCTGATCGCCGCGATCACCTTGCCGTCGTGCGCCCGCACCGGCGCCGCGACCGCCGCGAGGCCCAGCTCCAGCTCCTCGACCGTGACGCCGTACCCCTGCTCGACCACGGCCTGCAACTCGGCGCGCAGCATCGCCGCACCGGTGATCGTACGGTCCGTGAACCGCGGCAGTGCCCGCGCCAGCAGGCCCTCGCGCAGAGTCGGCGACATGTGCGCGAGCAGCACCTTGCCGCTGGACGTGGCGTGCAGCGGGGTGCGTCTGCCCAGCCAGTTCTGCGCGGTCACGGACGCGGTGCCGCGGGCCTGCATGATGTTGACCGCCGCGTCGTCGTCCAGCACGGCGATGTTGACGGTCTCGCCCAGTTCGTCCGCGACCTCCCGGCAGACCGGGACGCCCTCCTGCGAGATGTCCAGACGCACTGCCGCCGCCCCCGCGAGGCGCAGTACGCCGGCCCCCAGGTAGTACTTGCCGCGGTCCTTGGCCTGGGCCACCAGGCCGCGGTTCTCCAGGACGCCGAGCAGCCGGAACGCCGTGGACTTGTGCACGTCCAGCTCCTCGGCGATCTCGGTGACGCCGGCCTCGCCGTGGCGGGCGAGGATCTCCAGCACACTGACGGCACGGTCCACCGACTGCACCGCGCTTGCCGCTCCGCGGCCGTTCTGCCTGCCGCCGGCCCCTGGGTTCCGTGTGGTCTCCTCGCTGCGGTCAGGCTGCTTCTGCGTGCGGGTCATGGCTCAACTCTCACCCCTCGTGGGCCCGGTTCGGGCCGCATCTGCGGGAAGCCCTTGACGCGACGGTCGTCCCGCCCAGATTCTGTTGCGCATGGCGCTTACTTGTGCGCTATACGAAACATCATGTTACCGAACCGTCCGGATCCCGGAAGGGCGCCGGACCACCCGGACCGACGACGGTCCGTCACTCCCTTACCGCTGCACCGGGCCGGGCCCACGAGGGCCGGGGCTCCCGGCAGCATCCCTGACGCCTGCACCGAGCAGGTCCGGACCGTATGTCCCGGACCGAGAGGGGGGCCCGTGATTCCCGTCTGCCGCCTCGAAGACCTCCCCGAGGGCGAGTCCGTCCGCGTCGATACGGCACCGCCGGTCGCCGTCTTCCGCACCGAGGACGGGGAGTTGTACGCCATCGACGACACCTGCACCCATCAGGACGCATCCCTCTCCGAGGGCTGGCTGGAGGGCTGCCTGGTCGAGTGCCCGCTGCACGCCGCCTCCTTCGACCTGCGCACCGGCGAGCCCACCTGCCTGCCGGCCCGGCGCCCCGTCCGCACGCACCGCGTCACCGTCGAGGACGGCGTGGTCCACGTCCACCTGACCGCGGAGGAGGGCACGGCCGCATGAGCACCGCCGGGCAACGGCAGCCCGCCTCCGCCCCCCTCGGCCGTCCGCCCGGTGCGGCACCGGCTCGCCCCGACCGCCCCGCCCCCGACACCAGGAGCCGTGCCGCATGAGGACCGTGACCATCGTCGGCGCCTCCCTCGCCGGGCTCTACGCCGCCCGCGAACTGCGCGCCCAGGGCTTCGACGGCCGACTGGTGATCGTCGGCGAAGAACCCCACCGGCCCTACGACCGCCCTCCTCTCTCCAAGGACTTCCTCACCGGGCGCACCGACGAGAACCGGCTCGCTCTCGCCGACGCCGACGAGATCGCCGAACTGAGTGCCGAGTGGCTGCTCGGCGTCCGCGCCCGCGGGCTCGACCCCCGCGGCCGCACCGTCCTCCTCGGCGACGGCCGCACGGTCTCCACCGACGGTGTGGTCATCGCGACCGGCGCCACCGCCCGCCGGCTGCCCGGCGTCAGTCCCGCCGGCGTACACACCCTGCGCACCCTGGACGACGCCCGTGCCCTGCGCGCGGCCCTCGCCCGGGGGCCCCGCCGGATCGTCGTCATCGGCGGCGGCTTCATCGGCGCCGAGACCGCCTCCTCGTGCGCCCGGCTCGGCCACACCGTCACCGTGGTCGAGGCCGCACCGCTGCCGCTGGCCCCCCAGCTCGGGCCGCAGATGGCCACCGTGTGCGCCGCCCTGCACCGTCGCGGCGGCGTGGAGCTGGTCGCCGGGACCGGTGTGGCAGGACTCCGCGGCACCGCCACGGTCACCGGGGTCGATCTCAACGACGGCCGCAGCCTGCCCGCCGACCTCGTGATCGTCGGCATCGGCGCCCTCCCTGACACGGCCTGGCTGACGGGCTCGACGCTCGCCCTGCGCGACGGTGTGCTCTGCGACGACGGCTGCGTGACCTCCCTGCCTCAGGTGGTTGCGGTCGGCGACGTCGCCCGTGTCGGCGGCACGCGCGCCGAGCACTGGACCTCCGCCACCGAGCAGCCCCGCGTCGCCGTGACCAACCTGCTCGCCGGCCGCACCCTCGCGACCGTCCGCACGGTCCCGTACTTCTGGTCCGACCAGTACGGCTCCCGGATCCAGTTCGCCGGCCGCTACCGCGAGGGCGACACCGTCCACCTCTCCGAGGGCGACATCACCGACGACGGCGGCCCCGGAGAGGCCGGCCTCCTCGCCCGCTGCACACGGGACGGCCGCACGGTCGCCGTACTCTCAGTGGACCGGCCCCGCGCCTTCATGCGAGCCCGCCGTGAGCTCCAACGGGCTGAGCGGCAAGGGGTGGAGCCGGCCGCGCTCTGACGGACGGCCGGGTGCCGACCGACGAGCCGGGTGCCGACGGACGGGCGGGTGCCGACGGACGGGCCGGGTGTGCCCGTGGCGTGATCACCGCGGCCGAGCGGGTCAGGAGTGCGACAACTGCCCGGCGCCGCCCCGACGCCGTATCCGCTCCTGTTCCCGCAGGACCGCCCGCTCCTGGCGCCGCCGGGCGCGTCGTTCGCGCCGGAGCGCCCGGGCCGTGCTGCTCGGCTCGGAGACCACGCCGTACCGCTGGCTCCACACCTGACGGGTCACCCACACGTCGACCACGGCCCAGGTGGCCACCACAGTGCTCGCCACACCGCTGATCACCATGGGGAACGCCAGCCAGGACCCCGCCAGCGTGCACAGGAACGCCACCATCGCCTCTATCAGCGTGACGGCGATGACGATCAACGCCCGCACCGCCGCTCTGCGCACCGGGTCGGGCATCGGGTGCCTGCGCGCGGGCTCTTCCACCCACAAGGGCCGGTAGTCCGACTGCTGTTCGTCCCAGACGGCGTCAACGGTGCGCTCACGCCCCGGAATGTCGCGATCCGGCGCCTCCCGGACCCGCCGCGCCTGCGAACGCACCGCCACGCTCTCACCGGACGCTTCGCGCCGCTCCGCCGTCCCCATCACCGCGTCACTCCCCACCGCCGGCAGACCGCTCGCCCCCGGCGTCCGAAGACTCCGACTCCCCAGTGGCTGCCCGGCTTGCGCTGTTTTACGCCGCCCGAGTGCGGGATGCGGCTCCTGTGGCCCATTCCGCCCCCCATTTCCCGTAGAGAAGGACGAACGAGACGGCCCGATGATTCCCGACAGGCGAAAAAATCCAGCCAACCGCCACTGCATGTGGCTGCGGACGGACGGGCGACAGTGCCCGGATCGTGGTGACAATCTCCTGCAATGACCGGACAACTCGCCATGTCTCGCCGCTGGTGCGGAAGTTCGTCCTCCGGACATGCCTTCGAGTTAGCCGCGGGGCGGTAGTAGGCTCGCGCCGTTTGTTGACGGACATGTGCACCCCCGGCCGGCGGGGGTCGAGCTGGGGGAGGCCATGCGCTTTCGCGGGAAGTCGATCCGCCGGAAGATCGTGGCGCTGCTTCTCGTGCCGCTGGTGGCCCTGACCGCCGTCTGGGGCTTCACCACGGTACTCACGGGGCGCGAAGTGGCCCAGCTGTTCCGCGTGTCCGCCGTCGTGGAGGACATCGGCTACCCGGCGGAGGACACCGTCCGTGTCCTGCAGCAGGAGCGACGCCAGACCCTCGTCTATCTCGCCGACCCAAGAGCCTCCCAGGCCCTCTCGGCGCTGCACCGCACGCGCACCGCCACGGACCGGGCGATCGCCGCGATCCGCAAGAACGCCAAGGACCATGACCTCCGTGCCGGCATGGACGCGGACGACAGCGAGCATCTGACCGCCGTCCTGGATGCCTTCGGCGGCCTCGAGCCCCTGCGCCGCAGCGTCGAGCAGGGCACCGTCACCCGGGCCCAGGCCCTCGAGCTCTACAACCGGCTTGTCGACCCCTGCTTCGCGCTGCTGGGGTCCCTGGACGGCATCGACGACGTCGAGGTCGACAAGCAGGCCCGCGCCCTGGTCAACATCACCCGCGCCCGGGAGCTGCTCTCCCGCGAGGACGCCTTGCTCGGCTCCTCCCTCGTGGTCGGCCGGCTCACCCGCGAGGAGACCCGCGACATCTCCGACCTCGTCGCCCAGCGCACCCTCCTGTACGACATCAGCCGGCCGCTGCTGCCCGCCGCGGAGCGCGAACGCTACGAACGGTTCTGGAACAACGCCACCACCGCTCCGCTGCGCGTGGCCGAACAGACCGTCATCGGCGCCGGCTCCGGCACACCGCGCAATGTCACCGCGAAGGACTGGGACACCGCCGCGGCCACCGTCCTGGGCGAACTCGGCACCCTGGACGACCAGGTGGGCGACCGCTTCCAGGACCGGGTCCGCCCGGTGGCCGTGGGAGTCATCGTCCAGGCAGCCGTCGCCGGCCTCCTCGGACTGATCGCCCTCCTGCTCTCCGTCGTCCTGTCGGTACGGATCGGCCGCGGCCTCATCCGCGACCTGCGCCAACTGCGCCTGGAGGCCCACGAGGCGTCCGGCGTCCGGCTGCCCAGCGTGATGCGCCGACTGTCCGCAGGGGAACAGGTCGACGTCGAGACCGAGGTGCCGCGCCTGGAGTACGACAAGAACGAGATGGGCGAGGTCGGGCAGGCCCTCAACACCCTGCAGCGCGCAGCCGTCGAGGCCGCCGTCAAGCAGGCCGAGCTGCGGGCGGGCGTCTCCGAGGTCTTCGTCAATCTCGCCCGCCGCAGCCAAGTACTGCTGCACAAGCAGCTCACGCTGCTCGACAGCATGGAGCGCAGGACCGAGGACACCGACGAACTCGCCGACCTGTTCCGCCTGGACCACCTCACGACCCGAATGCGCCGGCACGCCGAGGGCCTGGTGATCCTCTCCGGCGCCGCACCGTCCCGGCAGTGGCGCCGGCCCGTGCAGCTGATGGACGTCGTCCGCGCCGCCGTCGCCGAGGTCGAGGACTACGAGCGCATCGAGGTCCGGCGGCTGCCGCGGGTCGCCGTCACCGGTCCCGCCGTCGCCGACCTCACCCACCTCGTCGCCGAACTCCTCGAGAACGCCACGGTGTTCTCGCCCCCGCACACCGCCGTCCAGGTCCTCGGCGAGCGGGTCGCCAACGGATTCACCCTGGAGATCCACGACCGGGGTCTCGGAATGACGGCCGAGGCACTCCTGGACGCCAATCTGCGCCTCGCCGAGACCCCCGAGTTCGAACTCTCCGACACGGACCGGCTCGGCCTGTTCGTGGTCAGCCGTCTCGCCCAGCGCCAGAACGTCCGGGTCTCCCTCCAGCCGTCGCCGTACGGAGGCACCACCGCCGTCGTCTTCATGCCGGACGCCCTGCTCACCGACGACGTCCCGGACACCAACGGCATCGGATTCCGGCTGGACCGGGACCGCTCCGCGAAGGGCTCCGAGCAGGCGGTGGGCCGTGCCGCCGGACGGTCCCACGGCCCGCTGCAGCTGCCCGGCATGCCCACCTCCCTGCTGGACGGCCCGGTCGAGCTGGAGGCCCCCGTCGATCTCGACGCCCTCGGCGACTTCCCCGGTGCCCTGACGGACGAGGACAGCGAACGCGGCGGTCTGTTCCGCTCCCGGCCCGTACGCCCAGGTGCCGAGGACCAGGCAGCCGCTGCGCCCGACGACCGTGTCGCGCCTGACGAGGCCGGCGACCGCGGACCGATACCACTGCCACGGCGGCAGACGCCCAAGCTGGTCAGCTCGCACGGCAAGCCTGTCACCGGCCGGCGTCCCCGCCGACCGGACCAGCAGCCCTCCGCCGCAGCGCCCCGCTCCGACACGGGCGGACTGGCCCCGCTGCCTGCCCGGCGCCGCGGCACCGCAGCCTCCCAGCGCCCCGCCGGCCTCGGCGACCCCGGCGAGAACCGCACGTCGGCCCCGGCCGGCGGCGCCGACGAGACGCCCGGGGAACCCGCCCTGCCCAGGCGGACCCGGCCCAGCGCGTCCGGCACCGGCGGACCCGCGGACCCGGCACCGCCTCTCGGCAGCACGGCCGCACCCTCGGCCGACACGGCCGACACGGCCGCCGAACCCGGCGCCGGGCCGCTGCCCCGGCGCGTACGCCAGGCCAGCCTGGCCCACCAGCTCAAGCAGGACTCCGAACGGCGCGCCGAACCTGCGGCACAGCCCGCCGACCGCGATGCCGACGAGGTCCGCAGCCGAATGGCCTCGCTCCAGCGCGGCTGGCAGCGTGGCCGGGAGGAGAACGCCGCGGGCGACGGGGCCCGGAACGGCACAGCACCAGGAACGACTAAGGGGGACGGTCGATGACCGCACCGAAGGCCACCGGCCACACGGCGACGAACAAGGGGGAGCTGAACTGGCTCCTCGACGAGCTCGTCGACCGGGTCGCCAGCATCCGCAAGGCCGTCGTGCTGTCCGGCGATGGACTGCCCACGGGTGTGTCCAAGGACCTGACCAGGGAGGACAGCGAGCATCTGGCCGCCGTGGCGTCCGGCTTCCACAGCCTCGCCAAGGGCGTGGGCCGCCACTTCGAGGCGGGAAGCGTCCGGCAGACGGTGGTCGAGCTGGACGACGCCTTCCTCTTCGTCACCGCCGCCGGCGACGGCAGCTGCCTCGCCGTCCTCTCGGACGCCGACTCCGACGTCGGACAGGTCGCCTACGAGATGACACTCCTGGTCAAGCGGGTCGGTGTGCATCTGGGCACCGCTCCGCGCACCGATCTGCCCGCAGGCGGGTAGTGGGATGACATGAGCGGAGACGGTCAGGGAAGAAACCACTGGTTCGACGACGAAGCCGGACCGGTCGTCCGCCCGTACGCGATGACGCGTGGTCGCACCACGAGTGTGGCCCAGCACCGCCTGGATCTGATCGCGGTGGTCGTCACGGAGCCCGACGCCGGTGATCCCGAGGCGGACCCGACGCTGTCCCCCGAGCACGTGGAGATCGTCGGGCTCTGCCGGGACACACCGCAGTCGGTCGCCGAACTCGCAGCGGAACTCGACCTTCCGACCGGTGTGGTCCGCGTCCTCATCGGCGATCTCGTGCACGCGGAACTCGTCCATGTGACGCGCCCGGTGCCCCCGGCCGAGCTGCCGGACGAGAGTATTCTGCGCGACGTGATCAACGGCCTCCGGGCGCTGTGACCGGCGCGGAAGCGGGGTAGTGACGTGACTGGCTGGCAGTTCTGGGTCGACCGAGGCGGCACCTTCACCGACATCGTCGCGCGTCGCCCGGACGGCCGGCTGCTCACGCACAAGCTGCTGTCCGACAACCCGGCCCGGTACGCCGACGCGGCCGTCGCGGGCGTGCGCGAACTCCTCGGGGGCTCCCAGGAGCCCGTCGAGGCCGTCCGCATGGGCACCACGGTCGCCACCAACGCCCTGCTGGAACGCAAGGGCGAGCGCACGCTCCTGGTGGTCACCCGCGGCTTTCGCGACGCCCTGCGCATCGCCTACCAGAACCGCCCCCGCATCTTCGCCCGCCGCATCGAGCTGCCCGAACTGCTCCACGAACGGGTCGTGGAGGTGGACGAGCGCGTCGCCGCGGACGGCACCGTGCTGCGCGCCCCCGACCTCGACGCCCTGGAGGGGCCGCTCCGGGAGGCGTACCGGGACGGGATCCGCGCCGTCGCCGTCGTCTGCCTGCACAGCCATCTCCACCCCGCCCACGAACGCGCGGTCGGGGAACTCGCCGCCCGCATCGGCTTCCCGCAGATCTCGCTGTCCAGCGAGGTCAGCCCACTGATGAAGCTCGTCCCGCGCGGGGACACCGCCGTGGTGGACGCCTACCTCTCGCCCGTGCTGCGCCGCTACGTGCGCCACGTCGCGGACGAACTGCAGGGCGTCCGGCTGATGTTCATGCAGTCCAACGGCGGGCTGACCGAGGCCGGACAGTTCCGCGGCAAGGACGCCGTCCTCTCCGGACCGGCCGGCGGCATCGTCGGCATGGCCCGCATGTCGCAGCGCGCCGGCTTCGACCGCGTCATCGGATTCGACATGGGCGGCACCTCCACCGACGTCTCGCACTTCGCGGGCGCGTACGAGCGCGTCTTCACCACACAGCTCGCCGGCGTCCGGCTGCGCGCCCCCATGCTGGACATCCACACCGTTGCCGCCGGCGGCGGTTCCGTCCTGCACTTCGACGGCTCCCGCTACCGGGTCGGCCCCGACTCGGCGGGCGCGGCGCCCGGCCCCGCCTGTTACCGCGCCGGCGGCCCGCTCACCGTCACCGACGCCAACGTGATGCTCGGCCGCATCCAGCCCGCCCACTTTCCCGCCGTGTTCGGCCCCTGCGGCGACCAGCCCCTGGATGCCTCCCTCGTCCGTGAGCAGTTCACCGCCCTCGCGCGTGAGATCCACGAACGCACCGGCGACGACCGCACCCCGGAACAGGTGGCCGAGGGCTACCTGCAGATCGCCGTCGCCAACATCGCCAACGCCGTGAAGCGGATCTCCGTCCAGAAGGGCCACGACGTCACCCGCTACGCCCTGACCACCTTCGGCGGGGCGGGCGGCCAGCACGCGTGCCAGGTCGCCGAGTCGCTCGGGATCCGCACCGTCCTCGTACCCCCCATGGCCGGCGTCCTCTCCGCGCTCGGCATCGGCCTCGCCGACACGACCGCCATGCGCGAGCAGTCCGTGGAGGCACCCCTGGAGGCCGCCGCCATGCCCGGCATCCGGAAGACGGCCGACGACCTGGAAGCCGCCGCCCGTGCCGAACTGCTTGCCGAGGACGTCCCGGAGGACCGAGTCCGGGTCACCCGCCGCGCCCAGCTCCGCTACGACGGCACCGACACCACCCTCACCGTCGAACTGACGGTGCCCGACACCATGCGGCAGGCCTTCGAAGAACGTCATCGCGCCACGTACTCCTTCACCCTGGACCGTCCGGTCGTCGTCGAAGCACTCTCCGTCGAAGCCACCGGCATCACCGCACCCCCCGATCTGTCCGCCCTCGCCCCGTACGAGGGCCGCTCCTGCGCGCCCTGCACCGTCCGTCTCCACACCGGTGGCGCCTGGCGCGACGTACCCCTGCATCGCCGGGAGGCCCTCCCTCCCGGCGAGACCGTCACCGGACCCGCGATCATCACCGAGGCCGGCGCGACGACCGTCGTCGACGACGGCTGGCGGGCTGCCGCGACCGATGACGGGCATCTGGTCATGGAACGCACGGCGATCACACAGAGTTCCGATCTCGACACAGAAGCGGATCCGGTTCTCCTCGAGGTCTTCAACAACCTCTTCATGTCGATCGCCGAACAGATGGGCGCCCGGCTGGAGTCCACGGCCCAGTCCGTCAACATCAAGGAACGGCTGGACTTCTCCTGCGCCCTGTTCGACCCGGACGGAAATCTGGTGGCCAACGCCCCTCACATCCCCGTCCACCTGGGCTCCATGGGCACCAGCGTCAAGGAGGTCATCCGCCGCCGCGCTACCGCGATGCGCCCCGGCGACACCTACGCCGTGAACGATCCGTACCACGGCGGCACACACCTGCCGGACATCACCGTGATCACCCCCGTCTTCGACACCGACTCGGCGACGGACACGCAGAGTGAGCCGCGGATCCTGTTCTACGTGGCCTCGCGCGGCCACCACGCGGAGATCGGCGGCATCCAGCCCGGCTCCATGCCCGCCCACAGCGGCACCATCGAGGAGGAGGGCGTCCTCTTCGACAACTGGCTCCTCGCCGAGAACGGCCGCTTCCGCGAGGACGAGACCCGCCGCCTGCTCACCGAGGCGCCGTACCCGTCTCGCAATCCCGGCACGAACCTCGCCGACCTGCGCGCCCAGATCGCCGCCAACCAGAAGGGTGTCGAGGAAGTCCGCCGCATGATCGAGGAGTTCGGTCTCGACGTCGTCCAGGCATACATGCGGCACGTTCAGGACAACGCCGAGCAGGCCGTCCGCCGCGTCATCGACGCCCTGGACGACGGCGAGTACGCCTACGAGACCGACTCCGGCGCCGTCATCCGGGTCCGCGTCCGCGTCGACCGCAGGCAACGGCGTGCCACCATCGACTTCACCGGCACCTCCGCGCAGCTCGCCACCAACTTCAACGCCCCCTTGGCCGTCGTCGACGCGGCCGTCCTGTACGTCTTCCGTACCCTGGTCGCGGACGACATTCCGCTCAACGACGGCTGCCTGCGCCCCCTGGACATCGTCGTGCCGCCCGGCTCGATGCTCGCGCCCGAGCCGCCCGCCGCCGTCGTCGCGGGCAACGTCGAGACCTCTCAGGCCCTCACCGGCGCCCTCTACGCAGCCCTGGGCGTCCAGGCCGAGGGCTCCGGCACCATGAACAACGTCACCTTCGGCAACGAACGGCACCAGTACTACGAAACCGTGGCCTCAGGATCCGGAGCGGGCGACGGCTTCCCCGGCGCCGACGTCGTGCAGACCCATATGACCAACTCCCGGCTCACCGACCCGGAAGTCCTGGAGTGGCGGCTGCCGGTCAGGCTGGAGGAGTTCGCCGTCCGGAAGGGAAGCGGCGGCACCGGACGGTGGCGCGGCGGTGACGGCGCCGTGCGCCGTATCCGCTTCCTCGAACCGATGACCGTCTCCACGCTCTCCCAGCACCGGCGCGTGCCCGCCTACGGCATGGCCGGCGGCACCCCGGGAGCCCTCGGCGCCAACCGTGTGGAGCGCGCCGACGGGACGGTCACCGACCTCGGCGGAAGCGGCTCGGCGGACGTCGGTCCCGGCGACGTACTCGTCATCGAAACCCCTGGTGGCGGAGGCTACGGCCGACCGTCACCCGACCCCCATCAAGCAGGAGAAAAGATCGATGATCTTCGGGCGTTCTGAGCGCGGCAAGTCCCCGGTCGAGCCCGTCACGCTCAAGATCCTGGTGGCCGGCGGCTTCGGCGTGGGCAAGACCACCCTCGTCGGCGCGGTCAGCGAGATCAGGCCGCTGCGCACCGAGGAAGTGCTCACCGAGGCCGGGCGGCCGGTCGACGACACCAGCGGTGTGGAGGGCAAGCACACCACCACGGTGGCCATGGACTTCGGCCGCATCACCCTGCGCGAGGACCTGGTGCTGTACCTGTTCGGCACGCCCGGGCAGGAACGATTCTGGTTCATGTGGGACGAGCTGTCCGAGGGCGCGCTCGGCGCCGTCGTCCTCGCCGACACCCGGCGCCTGGAGGACTGCTTCGCCGCGGTCGACTACTTCGAGCGGCGCTCCATACCCTTCCTGGTCGGTGTCAACTGCTTCGAGGGAGCTGCCCGTTATCCGGTCGAGGCCGTTCGCGGCGCCCTCGACCTGGACGCGGACGTGCCCGTCCTGCTGTGCGACGCCCGTGACCGGGCGTCGGTCAAGGAAGTACTCATCGGCGTCGTCCAGCACGCGATGCAGTACGCGGCCGACCGCCGCCAAGCCGTCATCGGCTGACCGGCAGGCACGGCCCGTACCCCCGCCGACCGGGGTACGGGCCGTGGTCCTGTGCGGAGCGCCCACACGCGCGCGTGCCGCGCTTTCTACGCCTCGCCCTCCTCCAGCCAGCCGAAGCTCTTCTCCACGGCCCTGCGCCAGTTGCGGTACTCGCGGTCGCGCACCGAGGCGTCCATCGCCGGTGTCCACTCCGCGTCCTTCTGCCAGTGCGACTTCAGTTCGTCCAGGTCGTTCCACACGCCCGTGGCAAGACCGGCCGCGTAGGCGGCGCCCAGGCAGGTCGTCTCCGACACGCGGGGCCGGATCACCGGCACGCCGAGGACGTCCGCCTGGTGCTGCATCAGCAGGTTGTTCTTCGTCATGCCGCCGTCGACCTTCAGGGTGGTGATCCGCACTCCTGAGTCCTGGTACATGGCGTCCACGACCTCACGGGTCTGCCAGCTCGTCGCCTCCAGCACCGCGCGCGCGAGGTGCGCCTTCGTGACGTACCGGGTGAGGCCCGTGACGACCCCCCGCGCGTCGGAGCGCCAGTAGGGTGCGAACAGGCCGGAGAACGCGGGCACGACATAGGCGCCGCCGTTGTCGTCGACGCTCGACGCGAGTGTCTCGATCTCGTCGGCGGTGCGGATGATCCCGAGCTGGTCGCGGAACCACTGGACCAGCGCGCCCGTTATCGCTATGGATCCCTCCAGGCAGTACACCGGCGCCTCCCCGCCGATCTTGTAACCCATCGTCGTCAGGAGTCCGCTCTTGGACGCCACCGGCCGGTTTCCGGTGTTCAGCAGCAGGAAACTGCCGGTGCCATAGGTGTTCTTCGCGGTCCCGACGTCGTAGCAGGCCTGCCCGAACACGGCGGCCTGCTGGTCTCCGAGTGCGGAGGCCACGGGTACCCCGGCGAGCTGCCCGACCGCGGTGCCGTACACCTCGGCGGAGGACCGGATCTCGGGCAGTACGGCCTCGGGCACGTTCATCGCGGACAGGATGGAGGGATCCCACTGGAGGGTCTCCAGGTTCATCAGCATGGTGCGGCCGGCGTTGGTGACGTCGGTGACGTGCCGGCCGCCCTCGGTGCCGCCCGTGAGGTTCCAGATCAGCCAGGAGTCGATGGTCCCGAAGGCGATCTCGCCGCGCTCGGCCCGCTCCCGCAGGCCGGGCACATGGTCCAGCAGCCATGCCGCCTTGGGGCCGGAGAAGTAGCTGGCCAGCGGCAGGCCGGTCTGCTCACGGAAGCGGTCCTGACCGTCCGTGCCGCCCAGTTCGCCGCACAGGGCCGCGGTACGGGTGTCCTGCCAGACGATCGCGTTGTGCACGGGCTTGCCCGTGGAGCGGTCCCACAGGACCGTGGTCTCGCGTTGGTTGGTGATACCGAGGGCGCTCAGCTGGTCGGCGCGCAGCCCGGCCTTGGCGAGTGCTCCGGCCACCACGGCCTGCACCTTGGACCAGATCTCGGTGGCGTCGTGCTCCACCCAGCCGGGCTTGGGGAAGATCTGGCGGTGCTCGCGCTGGTCGACGGCGACGATCGCGCCGCTGTGGTCGAAGACGATGCAGCGGCTGGACGTGGTGCCCTGGTCGATGGCGGCGACGTACGTGTCGGCGGTGTCCGTCATGGCTGTCCCTGGGTCGCTGGGTCGGATCGCTGGTCGGAAGGCCGCGTGAGGAGCGGAAGCCGGGCAGTCGGGAACGGCGGGATCAGAAGGCCACGTTGTAGACGAGACCGGCGAGCAGTCCGCCGGTCAGCGGGCCGACGACGGGGATCCAGGCATATCCCCAGTCGGAGGTTCCCTTGTGAGGGATCGGCAGGAAGGTGTGCACGATGCGCGGGCCGAGGTCGCGGGCCGGGTTGATGGCATAGCCGGTGGGTCCGCCGAGAGAGAGTCCGATGCCCACGACGAGCAGGGAGACGATCAGTACGGTGGTGCCGGACTCGCCCAGCCCCTTCGTCAGCCCGAAGGCGAGGACCGGCAGTACGAGCGCCACGGTCGCGATGATCTCCGTGACGAGGTTGGCGACCGGGTTCCGTATCTCGGGGATGGTCGAGAAGATGCCGAGGGTCGGGACCGGTTCGCCGGCGGAGCCGTCGGTGGCGTCTTCGGTGCGGACGTTGGCCTGGAACTGGGCGAGATAGACCAGGTAGGCCAGCACGGCGCCGAGCATCGCGCCGACGATCTGGCCCAGGAGATACACCCAGACCTTGCCCCACTTGCCGGTCTCCACGGCGATGCCGACGGTGACCGCGGGATTGAGCTGACCGCCGGAGAGGGGAGCGGCGGTGTACGCACCCGCGAGCACGCCGAAGCCCCAGCCGAACGCGATCACGACCCACCCCGAAGCGCGCGCCTTGGAGTGTCTGAGGGTGACTGCGGCGCAGACTCCGGCTCCGAACAGGATCAGGATCGCGGTCCCGATGACTTCGCCGACGAATATGTCTCCGTTGCTCATGGCGGCTCCCTTGGCGCCGATCGGGGGCGCTCGGCCCCGGCTCTGTCGTGCGGGACGGTTCCCTTGGCGACTTCAGCCGAAAGCAGGGAGGGACCCGCGCCCCGCCCGGCGTCCGTGACGAGCGTGCCGTCGCAGCCGGATCGCCTTGAACGGACGGGCCGTGAACAGGACAGACCCGTACCGCAGTGCCTGATAACACCGAGAATGTATGGCGATGTCGGCTGACACCGGGAAGTGTTCACCGGCGTCCGGGGGGCGTCAAGGTTGCCGACGGCGACGGTGACACCGGCTCACCCGCCGGCGCCGGCGGGCCGATGTGCGCCGTGACGGACATGGACGAGAAGACAGTTCACCATCCTGGCTCGGCAGCTGCGTACCCGGCCTGTGCCGGGGCCGTTCCCGGGCTGCCGCGCCGGATCTCGTGTCCGGGGAACCCGGCGTGCCCGAGCACCCAGCTCGCGGCGTGCAGCGCCTTGGCCGCCTTCTTCAGCGGGGCGAGCTGGGCTGCGGCCTGGTGATGGTCGCTCACGCTGCCGGGACCGCACACGACGGTCGCGAGCGACAGCGTGACCGGCCGGCCCGCCGCCGACCAGGGCGCGTCGAGCACGGCGGTGACCAGCGGATCGAGGGCTTCCGCGTCGGCCAGCACCAGGAAGTCGTCCCCGCCGATGTGCCCCACGCGCGCGTGTCCCGCGAGCGCCGCCGCCTGGAGCGCACGGCCCACCGCGCGGATCAGCTCGTCGCCCGCGGCGAACCCGGCACTGTCGTTCACCTGCTTGAAGTGATCGATGTCCAGCCAACTGAGCGCGAACGCCCGCCCGTCGCGGATACGCCGGTCCACCTCGCTCACGATGGCGTCCGAACCGGGCAGCCGTGTCAGCGGGTTGAGCCCGGCCGCCTCCTCGACCCGGCTCTCGGCCAGCGCCCGCACGAGGTCCGCCAGCCGTACGACCCCCACGCACCGGCCTCGTGCGTCGACCACGGCCACGTCGTCGGAGGTCCGGTCCCGGCCGCCGACCGCCACCACGTCCAGCACCTCCCAGGCCGTCGCGTCGACGCCGACCGCGCGGGGCGCGTCACCCAGCTTGAAGGCCGGACGATCGGCGTACAGGGCGTGCCCGTAGCGGCCGGACATCGAGAGCAGGAAGCGCGAGCGGTGCACCGACCGGACGGGCCGGCCCGCCTGGTCCACCAGCAGCACACCGGAGACCTCCGGAGACCCGGTGAGCAGTGACCGCACCTGCCCTGCCGAAGCGGTCACTGGCAGCACGGCCGCAGGGCGCACGAACTCCCGCACCGACGGACCGGGTCGGGGCACTGCCTCGACACCCGGAGTCCGCGGCGGAACGTATACGTCCGCTGCGGGAATCCGGGCCGGCGGCGCGAACAGCTGCCCCTGGGCCAGCTGGGCACCGGCCGACAGCGCCGTGGTGCACTGGAGCTCGGTCTCCACGCCCTCCACCGCCACCAGGGCGCCCAGTTCCTCGCACAGCGTCCGCATGGCCCGCACCGCACCGGGCCGCGCCAACAGCGACGCATCGAGTTTGACCAGGTCGGGGGAGAGGTCGGCGAGCAGCCTCAGGGGTACGTCACCGTCACCGATGCCGTCCGCGCTGATCCGGAACCCTTGCTCCCGCAGCGAGGCCACCGCCTCCAGCAGCGCCTGCTGCGGCACGTGCGTACAGGGCGGGACGATGTCGATCGTCACCTCCCAGGGCATACGGCCCGCCGCGCGCACGGCGTCGTGCAGCGGGGTGAGACCGCCGAGGTCGGCCAGCGTGGCCGCGAACACGTTCAGGTGCAGCGGCAGCAGCGTCTCCCGGCGGGTCGCCGCACGGAGTGCCAGCACGGCGAGCCTGCCGTCCAGTTCCGGATCGCGACGGGCCTCGGCCAGGATGTCGCCGGTCTCCGGGCGGGCAAGTGTCTCCAGTGCGGCGACCGCGCCCGTCCTCAGGTTGACCACCGGCTGGAAGGCGAAGCGGAGAGTATCCGACCAGGAGTACACGGGAGCATGATGGCGCTGCCCGAGCACGCCCAGGCGCAGTTCATGAGACGTTCACGCAGGATTCCGAGCTGATCACGCACAGTGATTTCTCCTGGGTCCCCTTCGGCGCATGACGGCCTCCCGGAGCTGCGCTCAGCGCACTGCGACCACCGAGGACCCGTGCCCGAACAGCCCCTGGTTGGCGGTGACGCCCACGCGCACCCCGGTGACCTGACGGTCGCCGGCCGTGCCCCTCAGCTGCCAGGTCAGCTCGCAGACCTGGGCGATGGCCTGGGCCGGCACCGCCTCACCGAAGGATGCCAGCCCGCCGCTGGTGTTCACGGGGGTCCGGCCGCCCGGAGCGGTGACGCCCTCCCGCAGGAGCTTGGCGCCCTCGCCCGCGCCGCACAGGCCCAGGTCCTCGTACCACTGCAACTCCAGTGCGGTGGACAGGTCGTACACCTCGGCCAGGGACAGATCCTCGGGGCCGATGCCCGCCTCCTCGTAGGCGGCCCGCGCGATGGACGCCCGGAAGGTCTCCTCCGCGGGCGTCACCGCGACCGCGGAATCCGTCGCGATGTCCGGCAGGTCCAGCACCGTGTTCGGAAAACGGGGGGTCACCGTCGACACCGCCCGGATCCGCACCGGCCGGGCCACCCCGTGGCGATGCGCGAACCGCACGCTGGAGAGCACCAGGGCGGCCCCGCCGTCCGAGGTGGCGCAGATGTCCAGCAGCCGCAGCGGATCGGCGACCACCGCGGAGGCGGCCACCTCCTCGGCGGTGACCCGCTTGCGGTAGCGCGCATACGGGTTCAGCGCCCCGAACGCGGCGTTCTTCACCTTGACCAGCGCGAAGTCCTCCGGGGTGTCCCCGTGCACCGCCATCCGCCGCCGCGCGTAGAGCCCGAAGTACGCCGGGTTCGTCGCGCCCAGCAGGCGGAAGCGCAGCCAGTCCGGGTCGTCGGGACGATCCCCGCCCGCGGGCCGGAAGAAGCCCTTGGGTGCGGCGTCCGCGCCCACCACGAGGACGACGTCCGCGAGACCGGCGAGGATCTGTGCCCGGGCCGTGGCGATCGCCTGGGCCCCTGACGCGCACGCCGCGTACACGCTGGCCACCCTGGCGCCCTGCCAGCCGAGGGCCTTGGCGAAGGTCGCTCCCGCCACATGGCCGGGATAGCCGCCGCGCACCGTGTCCGCGCCCACGACGGAGCCGATGTCCCGCCAGTCGAGACCGGCGTCCGCGATCGCCGCCCGGGCCGCCGCAGTCCCGTACTCCACGAATCCGCGGCCCCACTTGCCCCACGGATGCATGCCCGCGCCGAGCACCGCCACGTCCCTTGTCATGCCGCCACCCCCGCCGGCCGCCAGTGCCAGATGGTCCAGGTCGTCTCCGCGTCCTCGTGAAGCACTCCGGGGACGGCCTCCACCTCCATGCCCACCGTCAGATCGGCGACGGTGACCCCGGGAGCCGCCTGCCCCAGCACGACGATCCGCTCGGCCTCCAGCTCCACCGCGATCAACGTGTACGGCTCCCACGAGAGTTCCCGGTTGCTCACATAGGGTGACGGCGGGCGGTAGCGACTGTCGGTGTACGACCAGATTCGCCCGTTTCGTGACAGCGGGATGACTTCCAGGGGGCCGCCCGCACAGTGCGGGTTGCGGCAGTGGACGTCCTCACGCGGGAAGAAGACCGAGGTGCAGGCCGTGCAGCGGGTGCCCAGCAGCCGGAAGTCGTCACCCTCGCCGGTGAACCAGCCGGCGATCGCGGGTGTGCGGGTGTGCGGCAAGAGTCCTCCCCGGTACGCATCTGACGGAGCGTCAGGAGTCTGCCACGGGTCAGCGGAAATGGGCAGTCCGTCACCGTGAACCGAACGGCCCCGCAGGGCGTCGTGGTACAGGAGGGGCGGCCGGGACCGACGGGGGTGATTCCGGCCGCCCCTTCCTGGGCCCGCGCGTTCTTTGCCGGGTTACGGCCGAAAGACGTCCTTCCGCTGATCGGATACAGTCCGCGCGTGTCCGAAATTCAGCACCCAGCTTTCAACTCCGCGCCGGGCTCTCACTGTTCGAGCTGCGGCACGTCCTATGGAGCGGGCGTCTCAGGCTGGCCCCGCACCTGCCCGTCCTGCGGAACCGTCGCCTACCGCAACCCGCTGCCGGTCGCGATCGCACTCCAGCCCGTCTACGACACCAAGGGCACGGCCCTGGTCGTCATCACCCGGACCATCGGCCCCGCGCGCGGAGGCACGGCCCTGCCCGGCGGCTACATCGACGACCGGGAGGACTGGAAGCGGGCCGTCGTACGCGAGCTCAAGGAAGAGACCGGCATCGACGCAGCCGCCCGGGACGTGCGGCTCGCGGACGCCATGAGCTCACCCGACGGGCATCTGCTGCTGTTCGGACTGCTGCCGGAACGCCCGGCCGACGGACTGCCGGCCTCCGGCCCGACGGACGAGACAACGGGCTGGCAGCTGCTGCGCAGGCCGGAGGAACTCGCCTTCCCGCTGCACACGGTGGCCGTCAAGGCATGGTTCGAGGGCCGCTACGTGTGAGCCGGCCGGTTCAGCCGAGCCCCCGTACGCGCACCGGGTAGGGCGGCTCACCCACGCCGTCCTCCCGCTCCCGGGTGACCACCACCCGGCCGCCCTGCCGACGGGCCACGTAGCGCTCGGCATCCGGTTCGTCCCACCCGTCGCCCGCGTCCGGCACGACCAGGCCGCCCCCCGTGCGCCCGCGCGCGGGCGCCCACACCTCCAGCTCCAGCCCGCCGTCGGCGCCTCGCACCGGCATCACCGCTCCCGCGCGCGCGAAGACCGGTATCCGTGACAGCGGCGCGTCCACGAAAACCTGGGCCGGCCCCTCGTAGGCCTCCTCCGTCGCCGTGTCGTACCAGCGGCCCCGCGGCAGTTGCACCGCACGCCGGTCCGCCCCGGGTTCCAGGACCGGGGCCACGAGCAGGCTGTCGCCGAGCAGAAACGTGTCCTCACAGTCGCGCAGCGCCCGGTCCTCCGGCGCGCCCCACCACAGCGGCCGCACGTACGGCGCACCGGTCCGGCGGGCGAGATGCGCAAGCGTCAGGAAGTACGGCAGCAGCCGCCGGCGTTCGAGCAGCGCCACGCGCGCGTGCTCCAGCACCTCGTCCCCGAACTCCCAGGGTTCCCGGCGCCCCGCCCGCAGATCGGCGTGGGTGCGGAACAGGGGCAGATACGCGCCGAGCTGGAACCACCGCAGATACAGCTCAGGCGACGGACTGCCGTCGAAACCGCCCACGTCCGGTCCCGAGTACGGCACCCCGCACAGTCCGAGCCCGAGCACCAGCGACAGCGAGACCCGCAACCCCGGCCAGCCCGTCGCCACATCCCCCGACCAGGTGCCCCCGTACCGCTGCATCCCCGCCCAGCCGGAACGCGAGAACAGGAAAGGCCGCTCCTGCGGCGCCAGCTCCCGCAGGCCCTCGTAGCCGGCCTGGGCCATGCAGAGCGCGTACACGTTGTGCGCCTCCCGATGATCGCCCCCACGGCCCTCCAGGGCGTGCCGGGCCGAACGCGGCAACGTCGACTCACCGAAGGCGTTGAACGACGTCGGCTCGTTCATGTCGTGCCAGAACCCGGTGAAGCCCTGTTCCAGCCGCTCCTCGTACAGCCCTCCCCACCACTTGCGCACGCGCGCGTGCGTGAAATCCGGGAAGACCGACTCGCCCGCCCACACCACACCCCGCACCGTGCGGCCCTGCGCGTCCCTAACGAACGCATCCACTGCCGACCCGCTGTCGTACACGGCGTTGCCCCGGTCCGCCTTCACCGCCGCATCGACGATCGACACCAGCCGGATCCCGCTCCGGCGCAGCTCGCGCGCCAGTACCGGCAGCTTCGGGAAACGCTCCTGGTCGACGGTGAACACCTGATGGCCGTCGTGATGATCGATGTCCAGGTGCAGGGCGTCCAGCGGCAGCCCGTGATCCTGGTAGCCCGCGACGATCCGGCGCAGCTCCTGCTCGCTGCCGAAACCCCAGCGCGCGTGATGGTGGCCCAGCGCCCAGGCAGGCGGCAGCGCCGGCGCACCGGTCAGCGAGGCCCACGCGTTCAGCACGCGCGCGGGAGTCCCCACCATCACCCAGCAGCGCAGCGGACCACCGTCCATCCGCATCTCGCAGCGCCCCGCCCGGTCGTGCCCCGACCCGGCGCCCTCCTCGCCCTCGCGCAGCACCACGGTCCCGTCCCAGGTGGTGTCGTGGAACACCAGATGCGTGCCGGCGTCCGCCACCACGAACTGCACCGGCATCGTCAGATACAGCGGATCTTCACCGGGACCGAACACACGGCCGGGATCGGTGTTCCACAGCCGGTACGCGCCGTCCCGCAACCGAGGCCCGGACGCCCGCCCGCCCAGGCCGAAGAACCGGGCGTCCGCCGCCACCTCCGACCGCTGCATCCACCGGGCCACACCCCCGCCGACCGGCTCCCACCAGCGCGGCGGCAGATCCCGCCGCAGGGTCACCCCGCCGGGCGTGCACACCTGGACCGCGCCGTGCCGCGACACGACGACCGTCACCCGCTCGGCCACCACCCGCCAGCCGCCGTCCTTGTCCGGCTCCAGCACCGCCCGCGGATCCGGTTCCGGGCCGCTCCCGGCGAGCGCGTACGACGGCTGCGGACCAGCCCCGTCCCAGCCCCAGAAGACCGCTCCGTTCACCGCCACGACGATCCGCAGCTCGGAACGGCTGAACCGGATCAGACCGCCCCCGGGACCGGGCTCCACGCCCTCCACCTGCCCCGGCACCCGGGCCCGCTCCGGCCCCCGCTGCGGCAGGTCAGTGGCGTCGATGCGCCTCCTGCGCCATGCGGCCCGTACGGTACGCAACCCCCGAGCCGCCCTCCCCGAACCGACCACACTCACCGAACGCACCAGGTCACGACCGTCCATGCTGCTCACCCTGCCACTGAGCGCCCCACACACGCGTGTCGTTCAACTGCCGTTCACCCGTGTCGAGACCACATCTTCATGACATGGACTATGTGGAGCGCACCCTGGTGCAGAAGTCGATCACATGGCATCGTCCCTGTCAGCCGCGTCACGCGCACACCCCAGCCCGTGCGCGGACCGACGCACACGACGCGCACAGTCCGGGAGCCGCTTCAATGTCGACCGCGAACCCCCAGCCGCTCTGGCAACCCGATCCCCAGCGGATCGCCAAGGCCCGCATCACCCAGTTCCAGGCATGGGCCGCCGAGCACCACGGCGCACCGGCCGAGGGCGGCTACCCGGCCCTGCACCGGTGGTCCGTCGACCGGCTGGACACCTTCTGGGAAGCCGTCACCGAATGGTTCGACGTACGGTTCTCGACGCCCTACGCGCGCGTGCTCGGCGACCGCAGCATGCCCGGCGCCCAGTGGTTCCCCGGGGCAACCCTCAACTACGCCCAGCACGCCCTGCGCGCCGCAGCCGACCGCGCCGGCGAACCCGCCCTCCTGTACGTGGACGAGACCCACGACCCACGCCCCGTGACCTGGTCCGAGCTCCGCCGTCAGGTCGGCTCCCTGGCCGCCGAACTCCGCGCCCTCGGCGTGCGCCCCGGCGACCGCATCAGCGGTTACCTCCCCAACATCCCGCAGGCCGTCGTCGCCCTCCTCGCCACCGCCGCCGTCGGCGCCGTATGGACCTCCTGCGCCCCCGACTTCGGCGCCCGCAGCGTCCTCGACCGCTTCCAGCAGGTCGAACCCGTCGTCCTGTTCACCGTCGACGGCTACCGGTACGGCGGCAAGGAGCACGACCGCCGCGAGATCGTCGCCGAACTGCGCCGCGAGCTGCCCACCCTGCGGGCCGTCGTCCACATCCCGCTCCTGGGCACCGAGGCGCCCGACGACGCGCTGGAG
Source organism: Streptomyces sp. NPDC027663 (assembly GCF_055566415.1). Taxonomy (NCBI): domain Bacteria; kingdom Bacillati; phylum Actinomycetota; class Actinomycetes; order Kitasatosporales; family Streptomycetaceae; genus Streptomyces; species Streptomyces sp. NPDC027663. The sequence continues at coordinate 494,139 of NZ_JBVHSK010000005.1, forward strand.
TGGTCGGCCCTGACCTCCGGGGACGCGGAACCGGTCTTCGAACAGGTCTCGTTCGATCACCCGCTCTGGGTGCTGTACTCCTCGGGTACGACCGGTCTGCCCAAGGCCATCGTCCAGTCCCAGGGCGGCATCCTCGTCGAACACCTCAAGCAACTCGGCCTGCACTGCGACCTCGGCCCCGAGGACCGTTTCTTCTGGTACACCTCGACCGGCTGGATGATGTGGAACTTCCTCGTCTCCGGCCTCCTCACGGGCACCACGATCGTCCTGTACGACGGCAGCCCCGGCTACCCCGACACGGGAGCCCAGTGGCGGGTCGCCGAACGCACCGGAGCCACCCTCTACGGCTCCTCCGCCGCCTACGTCATGGCCTGCCGGAAGGCCGGCGTCCATCCGGGCCGCGACCACGACCTCAGCAAGGTGCAGTGCGTCGCCACCACCGGCTCGCCCCTGCCGCCCGACGGCTTCCGCTGGCTGCACGACGAGGTCAGGGACGACCTGTGGATCGCCTCCGTCAGCGGCGGCACCGACGTCTGCTCCTGCTTCGCCGGCGCCGTACCCACCCTCCCCGTGTACACCGGCGAACTCCAGGCGCCCGGCCTCGGCACCGACCTGCAGTCCTGGGACCCGAGCGGCAAGCCACTCGTCGACGAGGTGGGCGAACTGGTCGTCACCAACCCCATGCCGTCCATGCCGATCCACTTCTGGAACGACCCCGACGGCAGCCGGTACCACGACAGCTACTTCGACACCTACCCCGGCGTCTGGCGGCACGGCGACTGGATCACGGTCACCTCGCGCGGAACCGTGATCATCCACGGCCGCTCCGACTCCACCCTCAACCGCCAGGGCGTCCGGATGGGATCCGCCGACATCTACGAGGTCGTCGAGCGCCTGCCTGAGATCAAGGAATCCCTCGTCATCGGCATCGAGCAGCCCGACGGCGGCTACTGGATGCCGCTGTTCGTGCACCTCGCTTCCGGCGTCGCACTCGACGAGACACTCCTCGACCGGATCAAGCGGGCCATCCGCGAACAGCTCTCGCCGCGCCACGTGCCCGACGAGATCATCGAAGTACCCGGCATCCCCCACACCCTCACCGGCAAGCGCATCGAAGTCCCGGTCAAGCGCCTGCTGCAGGGCACCCCCATCGAGAAGGCGGTCAACCCCGGCTCCATCGACGACCTCGCCCTGCTCGGCTTCTACCAGGAACTCGCCCGCAAGCGCACCTGATCCACCGGAGCATCACCCTCCGCATCCGGCCCCGGACCCGCCGGCCCCCTCACCGCCGTCCGGGGCCGGCCGCTACCTCGCCGCTGCCAGGGCTGTGACCCGCACAAACGCCCACGCCACCCGGTCCAGCCCTCCCGCAGACCCCCCATTGTCAGTGCCGCCGGTTACGGTGAGTGAGCATTGATCGACTGCGCATTGGGGGAATCATGGCGCACACCGACCACCAGACCATGCGACGCGTCCTGCGCCGCGAGATCGCCGGCACCATCGCCGTCCTCACCGACGAACACGACTTCCGCGCCATGCGGAGGTACCGCAGCTTCACCTTCGACGACCACGGAACCTACCTCCACCAGTTGGAGGCCGTCCTCAAGAGCCGCGCCGCCCAGGGCACACACACCACACTCGCCCTGTTCGACCCCGAGGACTACGCCGCCTACTGCACGGGGACCGGTCTGGACCCGGAAGCCGCAGCCAGCCGCAGCCGGTTCACCGCGGAACTCGCGTCCACCGGCCCCACCATCCCCTACGACGGCCGCCCGCTCGCCGTCCTCCTGCCCGTCCTCGTCGACGAGGCCGTACGCCAGGCCACCTGGGAGTACGCCACCACCCTCCTGACCCGCCTGGGCCCCTGCCCCACCTGCGGCGAGGACATCGGCCGGGCCGCCTTCACCCGCGCCGCCGACCTCCTGGTCCGCATCCTCGACACCGCACCGCCCGGCGACCGGCACCTCGTCTGCACCGTCTCCGGACCACCGGACACCCTCGTCTGCGTACTCCACGGCGACCAAGACCCCCACGGGGCAACCCGCCTGGACGAGGCGGAGGCCCTCGAATTCACCAGCGTCCTCGCGCTCGGCCTTGCGACCCGCAGCCCCGGCGGCCTCGTCATCCGCACCAGCGCCACCGGCACGGCCGACCGGGTCTACGGCTGGCGGCTGCGCGGCGGCGCCCTGGAACCACTGACGGCATCGGAGGTTTTCGACGCCTACTGCACCGACGTCGAGACCGGCGACCTCATCTCCCCGGAGCCCGGCGTCGACTACCGCCAACCACCCGACCTCGGAGAGGAGACACGGACGCCGGGCCACCGCCACTGAACACCCGACGCGAGACCGGGACGCGGCAGGGGCGCCCCGCCCGAAGGCAGGACGCCCCTGTACCGATCAATCCGAAGGAGCCGGCACGGCTCACTCGCCGGACAGCACCGCCTGAGCCGCGCTGCGCGCCTCCTCGGCGCTGTCCGCCGCTCGCGCCGCCGCGGCGGCCCGCTCGCACTGCGCCAGCGTGAACTTCGCCAGCGTGGCCCGGACGTACGGAATCGACGCCGCACCCATGGAAAGGGAGGTGACACCCAGACCGGTCAGCACACAGGCCAGCAGCGGGTCGGACGCGGCCTCGCCGCACACCCCACAGCTCTTGCCCTCGGCCTTGGCCGCCTCGGCCGACAGCGCGACCAGGTCGAGCAGCGCGGGCTGCCAGGGGTCCTGGAGCCGCGACACCGCGCCCACCTGCCGGTCCGCCGCGAACGTGTACTGCGCGAGATCGTTGGTTCCCAGCGACAGGAACTCGACCTCCTGCAGGATCGAACGCGCCCGCAGCGCGGCCGACGGGATCTCCACCATCGCGCCGAACTTGACCCGCAACCCCGCCTCACGGCAGGCGTCCGCGAACGCCCTCGCATCGCTGCGGTCCGCCACCATGGGCGCCATGACCTCGAGGTACACGGGCAGCCCCTCGGCCGCCTTCGCCAGCGCGGTCAATTGGGTGCGCAGCACCTCGGGGTGGTCGAGCAGCGTCCGCAGCCCCCGCACGCCGAGCGCGGGGTTCGGCTCGTCCGCCGGCGTCAGGAACTCCAGCGGCTTGTCCGCACCCGCGTCCAGCACACGCACGACCACACGGCCCTCGGGGAACGCCTCCAGCACCTGCCGGTAGGCCTCCACCTGCTTCTCCTCGGAAGGAGCGTTCTTGCTGTCGTCCAGGAACAGGAACTCGGTACGGAACAGACCCACGCCCTCGGCGCCGGCCTCCACGGCCGCCGGAACGTCCGCCGGCCCGCCCACGTTGGCCAGCAGCGGCACCTTGTGCCCGTCCGCCGTCGCACCGGGACCCGTCGAAGCCGCCAGCGCGGCCTTGCGCTCGGCGGCCGAGGCCTCCAGCTCGGCCTTCTTCTCCTGGCTCGGGTTCACGAAGACATCGCCGGTGCTGCCGTCCACCGCGATCACCGTGCCCTCGGCCAGCTCACCGGCGCCCGGCAGAGCCACGACGGCCGGCACTCCCAGCGCCCGCGCCAGGATGGCGCTGTGACTGGTGGGACCGCCCTCCTCGGTCACGAAACCGAGGACCAGAGACGGATCCAGCAGCGCGGTGTCGGCAGGAGCCAGGTCCCTGGCCACGAGCACGTACGGCTGGTCACTGTCCGGGACACCCGGCATCGGGACGCCCAGCAGGCGGGCGACGATACGATTCCGCACGTCGTCGAGGTCGGCCACGCGCCCGGCGAGATACTCACCCGCACCGGCCAGCAGCTCCCGGTACGCCGCGAAGGCGTCGTACACGGCCCGCTCGGCGGTACTGCCGACGGCGATCCGCCGGTCCACGTCCGACATCAGCTCGGGGTCCTGCGCCATCATGGCCTGCGCCTCGAGCACGGCCTGGGCCTCGCCCCCGGCCAGGTTGCCGCGCGCCATCAGGTCGGCGGCCACCGCGTCCACGGCCTGGCGGGCGCGCCCCTGCTCCCGCTCCGCCTCCTCGGTGGGGATCTGCTTGGCCGGCGGCTCCAGCACCGCCGTACCCATGTGCCGAACCTCGCCGATCGCCACGCCATGGCTCACGCCGACGCCTCGCAGCGTTGTGTCCATCTCACCCGTCTCCGATAGTGCGGCGGGTCCCGCCGCCGCGGTGGTCGTCCTGCTCACCGTCCTGAGACGGCACTGATTCAGTTCCAGGAGAAGAGGCTGTCGCCGGCCTTCACGTCCCCGCTGTCGCGGAGCTCGGAGAGGGACTCGGCCGTGGCTTCGAGCGCGACGACCGGGCATACCGGGGACTTGCCCGCGGCCTCGACGGCGGCGGGGTCCCAGCGCACGATGCTCTGGCCGCGCGTGACCGTGTCGCCCTTGTTGACGAGAACCTGGAAGCCCTCGCCGTTCAGCTGGACGGTGTCGATGCCGAGATGCGTGAGGACGCCGTGCCCGCTCTCGTCCACGACGACGTACGCGTGCGGGTGCAGGGAAACGATGACGCCGTCCACGGGCGCAACCGCCTCGGAGGGCTCGCGTACCGGGTCGATCGCGGTGCCCGGGCCGACCATGGCCCCGGAGAAGACCGGATCCGGCACTGCGGCCAGTCCGATGGCCCGTCCAGCAAGAGGGGACGTCACGGTGGTCATGGGAAGCCTCCCAAGGAGTGGTGCTGCATACGGACCGTCATTGGCTGTCCCGGACGGCGCACTGAGCAGCAGCGTATGTCAGATGAAGCGGTCGTTCCGTATGGAAGCTACCAGCTAGTGGTCTAGACCACCAACCCCGTCGATTTGCACGCCCTCCGAGCCCCCGTGTACAGTCGTACTCCTGCCGCGGGGCGGAAGGGCGTGAAAGCGCGACCGCTCGGCAGAACCCAAACTCATCAAATCCTATCCGGGATCGCCTTCTGCATGCCTGCGGAACGGTGGTCAGGGAGACGGAAAAAGCTTGATAGAGTTTGAACCGCCGGAAAGGGAAACGCGAGAGCGGGAACCTGGAAAGCACCGAGGAAATCGGATCGAGAAAAGATCTGATAGACTGGGAAACACGAAGGGAAGCGCCCGGAGGAAAGCCCGAGAGGGTGAGTACAAAGGAAGCGACCGTTCCTTGAGAACTCAACAGCGTGCCAAAAATCAACGCCAGATATGTTGATACCCCGTCTCCGGTCATCACGACCGGGACGAGGTTCCTTTGAAAAACACAGCGAGGACGCTGTGTGCGAGAGGACTATTCCTCCTCTCGCACCGCTCTCGTGGTGTTCATCCCGATTA
>NZ_JBVHSK010000006.1:0-248159 GCF_055566415.1 Streptomyces sp. NPDC027663
CATTCCGAACCCGGAAGCTAAGCCTCACAGCGCCGATGGTACTGCAGGGGGGACCCTGTGGGAGAGTAGGACGCCGCCGAACAAATTTTGAGAAAGAGCTCCAACTCCGGGTAGGTACCCGAGAGTTGGGGCTTTTTCGCGTTCACGGCGCCGGCACCGACCGGACTCTTACGGGCACGCCGCTGATATGCACAGGGTGTCGTAGGCGATCACCTGCTCCGGGGCGGGCGCGCCGTACGCGCTCAGGTCCTCCGTTCCCAGATCACGGGGGCGCCGGCCGCGCGGGCGGCGCCGAGCAGGGTGTTGATGTTGGCGATGACGCCGTCGCGGTGGTGGGCCGCGGCCATGACGCCGTTCTGGACGTCGATGATGATCAGTGCTGTGTTCGGGCGGTCGGGCAGTGTCGTCATGGCTGCGAAATTAGCCGGTGGCACCGACAACGGGTGGTCTACGGTGGCCATATGACCAGCCTGACCAGCGACGACTACCTCGTCCGCGCCATACGTCCCGACGAGTGGGCCGCCGTGAAGGAGCTGAGGCTCGACGCGCTGCGGGATCCCGTCGCCGACCTCGCCTTCCTGGAGACCTACGAGGAGGCCGCGGCCAGACCCGACTCCTTCTGGCAGGACCGGGCCACGACGTCCGGCGCGGAATCGCGGACCAGCCGCCAGTTCATCGCCGAGGCGCCGGACGGCACGTGGGCCGGCAGCATCACCGTGCTGATGGAGGAGGCCGGGACGCAGGACTGGGCCGGCTTTCCGGTCGAGCGGCGGCAGGGACATGTCGTCGGGGTGTTCGTCCGGCCGGAGCACCGCGGGAACGGGCTCATCGAGGCGCTGTTCGACGCCGGGGTCGAATGGGCCTGGCGGCAGGGGGCCGAGCGCGTGCGGCTGGTCGTGCACGAGGACAACACGCGGGCGCAGGGCGCCTACCGGAAGGCGGGGTTCGTGCCCAGCGGGGTCGTCGTGTCGTTCTCCAAGGACGCCGCGGAGAAGGAGATGGAGTTCGTCCTGGAGCGGTGAGGGCGGGCCGTCAGACCGGCAGTTCCTGGTGTGGCCAGCGGGAGCGGGCCTGTTCCCGGGAGCGGAGCAGGGCGAATGCCGGCAGGCCCTGGTCCGCTCCGGTGGCCAGCAGTGACGGCAGCCCGGGGAACGGGGCGACGGCCGCGATGTCGTCCAGGACCAGGGTGAGTGGTGGGTCGAGCCGACCGGAGGATGACCGTTCGGCCATGCGCCGGCCGCGCTCGACCACGCTGGAGACGAGGGCCGTCAGGAGCGGCATCGCGCCCGGGTTGCTCCTCGGATCCTCGATGGATTCACCGACCACATAAAGCGTGCCCCCTTCGTGGACGAAGGAATCCAAGGCCAGCGCATCTGTTCGGTTGGGAGTGCAGGCTTCGCGGATGTTGACGGTGAACAGGGCGGAGAGTGCCCTGCTCGTCAGCTCCTGCGCGATGTCCCGGCGTTCGGGGTGCGCGGTGAGCGCCGCCTCGAGTTCGCCGGCGGCGCCGGGCGCGGCCTTGGGGTGGGTACGCAGGGTGCGTACGGCGTCCTGGACCTGGGTGCCCTGGGCCCAGCGGTGGACATGACGGATGGTGCGGTTCTCCAGGGCGGCGGCGTGCAGATAGCTGCGCAGCAGGGTGGTCGCCGTGTCGGCCACCGCCTGGTCGATCTTGGCGGTGGGCTGTACGGGGGCGAGGAGGGCCGTCGCCCGGTGCAGTGCCGTCTGCTTGTCCTCGCAGCCGCTGGTGGGGGACCAGTGGAGGCGGGCCGGGGTGTCGCACAGGTGGCTGGGGTCGTAGAGGAGAGCGGGGCCCAGTTTGGCCCGGGTGTCCTTGGTCTCCGCCCAGAGGGCGGGGTTCGAGGTGACGAGGAGGATGGCGCCTTCCGCGTCGCGTACGGCCCGGGTTGCGGCCGCTTGACGGCTCTCCCTGGGGGCGACGAAGACTCTCTCCTGTCCGCCCGGCCGTTGCCCGTCGGGCGGGAGGGTGCCCCCGGGGCTCTGGACCGCCGCGTCCTGGAAGTGCTCCGTCGGCCGTGGTTCCCGTGTGCTGCCGCCCGCCCGTTCGCCGTCGGCCGGGAGGGTGCTCGCGGGGACCTGTACCGCTGCCTGGAAGTGTTCCGCCGGCTGCGGATGCTGTTCGCTGCGCGGCGCCGGCACCTCGTGCACGGGCTGGGGACTGGCCGCCTGCGGGGCGGAGCCCGGTACCGCCTTCCCGGCGGCCCGGTCCGCTCTCAGCCGTGCCTTGCCCGCCCGCCACCGCGCGACGACCCCCAGCACGAACAAGGCGAGCACGATCATGATCATCAGCTGGCCGATGAACAGACCCCAGAACAGGCCCCAGCCGGACAGCTGGGCGGGTGGGGTGTCGGGCCAGGCGCCGGTGACGTCGTGCGGCTTGCCGATGAGGTGGCGCATGGCCAGGGGGGTGCGGGTGAAGGTGACGCCCTCGGGCCAGGCGCCCTCGGCGAAGAGGCCCGCCAGACCCGTGGCCGTCCAGACCAGCACGGTCATGCCGAGGAGGAAGGCGAGTATGCCGATCAGCAGCCCGTCGGGGATGCCGGCCTGGCTGCCACGGCCGGCCTCACGGTGATCACGTGCGTCCGGTCTCACCCGTTCCTCCCCTTACGCCACCGTCGACTCGGAGTCGCCCAGGTGCTGCTCCACGAAGGCCGCCGCCCGCTGCTCCGCCTCCAGCTCGGCCGCGTGCAGGGCGTCCTCGGCCGCCAGGTCGCTGGAGGACTCGGTCATCGCGCGGTCGGTGAAGACCAGCGGCCGTTCCGTCTCCGTGACCAGGTGTTTGACCACCTGGACGTTGCCGTTGACATCCCAGACCGCGATACCGGGCGTCAGCGTGGGGATGATCTCCACCGCCCACCTCGGCAGACCCAGCACCCGTCCGGTCGCCCGTGCCTCGTCGGCCTTCTGGGCGTAGATGGTCCTGGTCGACGCCATCTTCAGGATGGCCGCCGCCTCCTTCGCCGCGGCTCCGTCGACCACGTCGGACAGATGGTGGACGACGGCCACGAAGGACAGGCCGAGCCGCCGGCCGAACTTCAGCAGGCGCTGGAACAGCTGGGCCACGAAGGGGCTGTTGATGATGTGCCAGGCCTCCTCGACCAGGAAGATGCGCTTCTTCCGGTCGGGGCGGATCCAGGTGTGCTCCAGCCATACGCCGACGATCGCCATGAGGATGGGCATGGCGATGGAGTTGCGGTCGATGTGGGACAGGTCGAAGACGATGAGGGGCGCGTCGAGGTCGATGCCGACCGTCGTCGGGCCGTCGAACATGCCGCGCAGGTCACCGTCGACCAGCCGGTCCAGCACCAGGGCGACGTCCAGGCCCCAGGCGCGTACGTCGTCTATGGCGACGTTCATCGCCTCCGCCGACTCCGGCTCGGGGTGCCGTAGCTGCTCGACGATGTCGGACAGGACCGGTTGGCGGTCGACGATGGTCTCGTTGACGTACGAGTGCGCGACCTTCAGGGCGAAGCCGGAGCGTTCGTCCAGGCCGTGCCCCATCGCGACCTCGATGATGGTCCGCAGCAGCGCGAGCTGGCCGGTGGTCGTGATCGCCGGGTCCAGGGGGTTGAGCCGGATCCCGTGGTTCAGGGCGGCCGTCGGGTCCAGCCGGATGGGAGTTATCCCCAGCTCCTGCGCGATGAGGTTCCACTCGCCGACCCCGTCCTCGCCCTGCGCGTCCAGGACGACGACCTGGCGGTCCTTGAAGCGCAGCTGGCGCAGGACGTACGTCTTCTCCAGCGCAGACTTCCCGTTGCCGGACTCGCCGAGGACCAGCCAGTGGGGTGCTGGGAGTTGCTGGCCGTACAGCTGGAACGGGTCGTAGATGTAGCCCTTTCCCGAGTACACCTCGCGGCCGATGATGACGCCGGAGTCGCCGAGGCCGGGCGCGGCCGTGGGCAGGTAGACGGCCTGGGCCTGGCCCGTGGAGGTGCGTACCGGCAGCCGGGTCGTCTCGACCTTCCCGAAGAGGAAGGAGGTGAAGGCGTCGGTCAGGACGGACAGCGGATCCCGCATCGGTGAATCAGCCCCTACCTTCGGATGCCGGTGGCGAAGGGAAGTGTGTTCACGAAGGCGCGGTGGTGCTCTCGGTCGCACCACTCCAGCTTGAGGTACGACTTGCCGGCGGAGGCTCTTATCGTGCGCTTGTCGCGGGCGAGGGACTCGGGGGAACGCGAGGAGACGGTGATGTAGCCGACGAGGTTGACGCCGGCCGCGCCGCTGGCGAGGTCTTCGCCCCGCTGGTCGAGGCGGTTGTGGGCGGCGATGTCCCGGGGGTCGACGGTCCGGTTCATCTTGGCGGCGCGGGAGGCCTCGGCCTCGTCGTTGGTCTTCTCGGTCAGCATGCGTTCGATGGCTACCTCGGTGGGTTCGAGATCCATCGTCACGGCGACCGTTCGGATGACGTCCGGGGTGTGGACGAGGAGGGGTGCCAGGAAGTTCACGCCCACCGGGGTCATGGGCCACTCCTTCACCCATGCCGTCGCATGGCACCAGGGGGCCCGGGTGCCGGACTCGCGGGTCTTGGCCTGGAGGTAGGTGGGCTCCATGGCGTCCAGCTCGGCCGGCCAGGCGTTGCGCCTGCTCATCGCCTGGATGTGGTCGATGGGGTGGTCGGGGTCGTACATGGAGTGGATGAGGGACGCCAGCCGTCCTTGCCCCAGCGGCTGCCGTACACGGATGTCGGCCTCCTGCAGCCGCGAGCAGATGTCGGTCAGCTCGCGGGCCATGACGACGGCGAGGCCCGCGTCCCGGTCGACCTTGCTGCCGCGGGCGCGGACGGCCCGGGCCATGGCGTGTGCCTCGGCGGCCAGTTCGCGGGTGTAGTGCATGCAGGCGACGAGGTAGGCGCGGTGCTGCTCGCTGCTGGTGGACACCATGGACTGCAGCTGGTCGTACGACTGCTGGAGCCAGTCCGGGGACCGCTCGTCGCCGCGCAGCGTGACGTCCTTGGCGTGGGCGTCCGGGTCGGCGGGGAGGGTACGGGCGAGCATCTGCAGCCGCGTCACGAAGCCGTCGCCGTTGGCGACGTGCTTGAGCAGCGTGCCGAAGCGGTCGACCAGGGCCTCCTGGTCCTCGGAGTCGCGCAGGCCGACGCCGGGGCCTTCGATCTCGATGGCGGCGGTGACCGTCTTCCGGTCGGCGTGCAGCAGTACGGCGATCTCGTCGGGCCCGAAGGGTGCGGCGAGCCAGGTGATGCGTCCGATCCCGGGCGGCGGCCCGATCTCGACCTCGCGTCCGTCGAGGCGGGTACCGGCCTCCATGGCACCGGAGCGGTATGCGGCCCCGCGCTTGAGGGTGCGCTTGTACGACCGGTTGATCTCGAACCACTTGTAGAAGGTGCGGCGTTTGTACGGCACGTAGACCGCGGCCAGCGCGAGCAGCGGGAAGCCGGTGAGCAGCACGATCCGCAGGGACAGGACCGGGACGAGGAGGCCGCACATCATGCCGAGGAACGCGCCGGCGACGATCAGCGCGATCTCGCCGGACTCGCGGTTCCGGCCGACGATCGCGTTCGGCCGGGCGCGGCCGATGAGATACGTACGGCGGGGCGTGACCGGATGGGACAGGTGGGACTCGGTCGTCAACGCCCTTCACCTCCCGGGCGATGGTTACGGGTGTTGCTGGCGTGCGGGGTGTTGACCGGGCTGGGCGCGCGGGGCGCGGGCGTGGCGGAGGGGACGGCTCCGCCGGTGCCCCCGGTGGGGGTACGGCTGCTGTGGGCGGCGACACCGCCGGTGGCGGGGTTGGCCGGGCGCGGGGTGCTGCTGGTCTGTCCGCCCGCTCCTGCGCTGTCGGCGCGGGTGCTGTGGGTCTTGATGCCCTGGGCGACGAGGGAGGCGGGGGAGCTGATGACGGCGGCGGCCTTGCTCTCGGCGCCCTGCATGATGCGGTTGTTGCGGGAGCCGGCGATCTCGTCGCCGAAGCCGGGGACGAAGCGGTAGATCATCGCGCTGGCGAAGATGGCGAGCAGGATGATGGCGAGGCCGGAGACGACGGCGGAGAAGGCGTCGGGGCCGTTGTCGCCGGACAGGGCTCCGGCGAGCCCGAGGACGATGACGATGACGGGCTTGACGAGGATGACGGCGATCATGATCCCCGCCCAGCGCCGTACGTGCCCCCACAGGTTCTTGTCGACCAGGCCCGCGTAGACGACGGTGCCGAGGAGGGCGCCGACGTAGAGCAGGGCGGCGCGGATGACCAGTTCCAGCCAGAGGATGCCGGCGGCGAGGATGCTGACCAGGGAGACGACGATCAGCATGATGGGGCCGCCGCCGATGTCGTTGCCCTTCTTCAGGGCGCCGGAGAAGGTGCCGAAGAAGGTGTCGGCCTGGTCGCCGGTGGCCTTGGCGAGGACGTCCGTGACGCCGTCCGTCGCCGACACGACCGTGTACAGGATCAGCGGGGTGAAGGCGGAGGCCAGCACGGTGAGCCAGAGGAAGCCGACGGCTTCCGAGATGGCGGTGGTGAGGGGGACACCGCGCACGGCCCGCTTGGCCACGGCCAGGAGCCACAGCAGGAGGGTGAGGATCGTGGAGGCGGCGAAGACGATGGCGTACTGCTTGAGAAACGCCTGATTGGTGAAGTCGACACTGGCGGTCTCCTTCACGGCGTCACTGAGCTTCCCGATGGTCCAGGAGGCGGCGTCGGCACAGCCCTTGGCGAGGGAGGAAAGGGGGTCGAGGGTGTCGGCGAGGGGGTTGCTGGGGCTTACGCCGGAGGAGCCGCCGGATCCGTTGCTGCCGTTCTCGCAGTACTTCTTGGCGGGGCCGGCGATCAGTGAACAGGGATCGTCGCTCTTGGAGGGGGTTGGCGTGGGAGCTGCGACAGCTTGCGCGGACAGGAGTACGACAGCTGTCTGGGCAGCGGCCACCAGGCCGGCGAGCTTCAGAGTGCGGTGCTGGCTACCGGGCATAGGTGAAGCCTCCGAACTCCTGGACCGCCTTGCTGATCTCATCGGCACCGGACACAGGGTTGTCACCAGTCACGGGAGTGGGACCGGTCTTCTGGCTGGATTCCAGGACCTTCCAGTCGTCGCTGTTCCAGCTCAATTTCATGGTCACGGTGAACCAACTGCTGGTTACCGGATTGGTCGAACTGTCGCTGGCCAGGCCGAAGAGACCATTGCACCAGACCTCGATAGTGGCCGTGTCCTCGCTGAATGACGTGACCTTGGTGCCGACGGGCACCGTGCGGTTCACGAACGTGCTGCCCTTGGGCGCGCTGCCGTCGATGTTCAGGCCGACCTTCTTCAAGAAGGAGGGCGAATAATCGGCGTCGAATCCTGCCTGGAGGTTGGTCATTGTGCTGGGATCGGCGATCCTCTGCACGATTTCGTGCCGTCGGGCGGTATTGAACATGCCATCAGAGCCCAGGGCATCGGCATAGTTCGCGGCCGCGCTCTGCGCCCCCTGTTCTGTGCGGGGGAACCCGGAAGGGATACCGCCGGTTTTCGTCTGCACCGGCTTGGTGCCGCTTGCGGCGGTCGACGCGGACTTCGGCTGGTCGTCCTTCTTCGGCGAGCCGTCGGCAGACGAATCGTCTCCCCGGTTGGCGAAGGCGATCGCGGCGATCAGGAGGACCACCACGCCCACCACCGTGACCAGGCTTCTGGAGGAGGAGCGGTGGGGGCGGCGGGGGGCGCCGCCGTAGGGGTCCGTGTCCGGTAGGCGGGTCCGGGTGTGCCCCGTGTCGCCATAGTCGTCGTAGCCCTGCTCGTCTCCGGGACTCATGCCGCGTACGCCCCCTCCACCTCGTAGACATACGACGGTAGCCGTGCTGGTTCCCGCGCGGGCGCGGTGTGGTGACTCGACATCAGGGAAACGCAACCTCAGCCGGTGGGCACGACGGGTGGGTGGGGTGGAGGGGACAGCCGCAGCCGGGCGTGCCCGGGAGGAGGTGGCTACACCGCCATGCCGTAGACGATGGTGAACAGGGTGCCGAGGGAGCCGATGATGAAGACTCCCGTGAGGCCGGCGATGATCAGGCCCTTGCCCTGTTCCGCGCTGAAGGTGTCCCGCAGGGCCGTGGCGCCGATGCGCTGCTTGGCAGCGCCCCAGACGGCGATGCCGAGGCAGAGGAGGATGGCCACGGCCATGACCACCTCGATCATCACCTTGGCCTCGTTGCCCAGGCTGCCGAAGGGGCCCCAGTCCGGAGCGATCCCGCCGATGATGGTGTTGATGTCTCCCTTGTCGGCCGCAAAGAGCATGTAAGTCACCGCCCCTGGTGGGTAGTTCCGCGAGCGCCTCTGCGGTGCGCAGAGGTCAGGCCTCATTGTCGCCGACAACGTCGCCAACGTATGTCGACTTGACGTCATTGACTGGCGGGTTTCGTACGAATAGCTCGTACGGTCACTCTGTGTATCACGGCAGGTCACGCCGGGCAACGAGGTCCGACCGGAACCTGGCGTGTGGTTCTGTCGTTGTGCCTCTTCACGGCCGGGCGCGGGTGTCTGACGGCCGGTCGGGTGAGGCGTCGCGTCGATGTTCTCATGTGCGGGGTCGGGAAGTGGACAAAGTCCCCCGCCGTCCAGGCCGTGTGCGGGGCGGGGGAGTTGACGTGCGGCGTCCCGTGGGTGTGCGGGTCGGCGGGCGTGCGGGTCGGCGGGGGATGCGGGCCGTGCGGCGGCGGGTCGGCGTGCGGGTCAGCGTGGGCGCAGGCCGTGCAGCAGCAGGTGGACGTGTTCGTCCAGGCCGGCCAGGGTCTCCTCCGCGTCGAGTGTGCAGCCGGCGATGAGGGCGGCCAGGCCGTGCAGGCTCGCCGCGGCGACGGTGGTGATGCGCTCGGGATCGCCCTGGACGATCTCGCCCCGCTCCTGAGCCTGCGCGATCATGCCGGTGAAGGAGCCGAGGGAGCGTTCGACGGCGGCGGCGAGCTGGGCGGAATTGCCGGGGTCGTGCTTGCGCGCGAACATCAGCTCCAGGAGCTCGGGATTCTCGACGGCGAAGCCGAGGTAGGCACGCGCGAGGGCTGTCATCCGCTCCTCGAAGGTCTGGGCCGGACTGGCGGTGGCGGCGGTCAGGGCTTGGTTCAGCCGCTCGTACCCGTCCAGTGCCAGTGCGTCGAGCAGGGCTTGTTTGTCCTTGAAGTGCCGGCCGGGGGCGGCGTGGCTCACGCCGATGTCCCGGGCCAGTTCGCGCAGCGAGAGCGCGCCGACGCCCCTCTCGCGCAGGGTGCGCTCGGCGCTCTCCAGGAGGGCGGCGCGCAGGTCACCGTGGTGGTAGCGGCGGTTCGGCGAGGGCGGGGGCGACGACGGGGACGGCGACGACGGGGACGGGGACGGGCGCGGCATGCGGACCATCGTATCGGCATGTTGGCGACGCCAGCATTGTTGTCATTGACAGCATTGTTGGCGATGCCTACATTCGAGGCATGGCTGAGAAGAGCGAAGCGCGCGGTGCGCGCAACAAGTGGAATGCAACCCACCTTCCTGACCTGAACGGCCGAACCGCCGTGGTCACCGGCGCGAACAGCGGAATCGGCTTCGCCGCCGCCCAGGCACTGGTCCGGGCGGGGGCGCATGTGGTGTTCGCCGTACGGGACCTGGCACGGGGCGGGGCCGCCGCGGCGAAGGCGGGCGGCAGCACCGAGGTGCGCCGGCTGGATCTGGCGGACCTGGACTCGGTGCGCGAGTTCGCCGCCGGCTGGGACCGCCCGCTGGATCTGCTGATCAACAACGCGGGCGTGATGATGCTGCCGGAGCAGCGGACGAAGCAGGGCTTCGAGATGCAGTTCGGCACGAACCACCTCGGCCACTTCGCGCTGACCAACCTGCTGCTGCCGCACGTGACCGGCCGGGTGGTGACCGTGTCGTCGGGAGCGCACCGCTGGGGCGGCGCGGTGATCCACTTCGACGACGTGAACCTGCGCGGCACCTACAGCCCCACCCGCGCCTACGCCCAGTCCAAGCTGGCCAACCTGCTGTTCACCCTGGAACTCCAGCGCCGCCTGGCCGAGGCCGGTTCGCCCGTGCGCGCACTGGCCGCCCATCCCGGCTGGTCCGCGACCAACCTGCAGAGCCACGCCGCCAGCCCGCTGGCCCGGGTGTTCATGCAGGTCGGCAACAGGTTCCTCGCCCAGGACGACAAGGCCGGCGCCCTGCCCACCCTGTACGCGGCGACCCAGGACCTCCCCGGCGCGGCCTACGTCGGCCCCGACGGCCCGGCCGAGATGCGCGGCACCCCGACCCTGGTCGGCCGCAGCGCGGCGGCGAGCGACCCGGAGGCGGCCCGGAAGCTGTGGACGCTGTCGGAGGAGCTGACGGGCGTGCAGTGGCCGCTCCCGGCGGCGGTGCGGTAACCGGAACGGCCGCGCTCGGTCAGTACCGGGTGCCGAGGCCCGTGCCCTTGGGGCTCGCGGGCAGCCCGCCTTCGGATCGCCCTCGGAGACGCCGTACACCGATCCGGGGTGCACGATCCTGAAGACGTGGTCGTCCTCGACGGAGTCGGTGGCCGGCCGTGCGGAGGCGGGAAGGGAGGGTGGCCAGTAGCGTGGGCGCACCGGATTTCTGGAGGTTTCTCGGGGAATCCGGGTGGAGTCGGAGCGGGTTTGCCGCCTTCCTGGCGCAGAGTGAGGCCTGATGAAGCGCAACTCACGCATCTCGGTTCCCTCGCGGCCCGCGGTGCTCGGCGCTGCGGTGCTGCTCGCGCTGACCTCGGCCTCCGTGGCTGCCGCCGACGACGGGCCGGGGCTCCTCGGGGTCACCGCGGATGCCGTCGCGAGCCGGCAGAGCGCGCGGGTGGGTGCTCTGTTCGGTGCGGACCAGGCGGCCCGGCCGGGCGGCGGGCACTTCTGTACCGCCTCCGTGGTGCACAGTCCACAGGGCGATCTCGTCGTGACCGCCGCGCACTGCGTGGGCGGTGCCGACGACGACCTGGTGTTCGTGCCGGGCTACCGGGACGGACGGGCGCCCTACGGGGTGTGGAAGGTGACGCGGCGGTTCCTGCCCGCGGGGTGGACCGGGGTGCAGGACGAGGACAGCGACCTCGCCTTCGCCGCCGTCGCCGCACGGGACGGCGATCGGCTGGAGGACGTCGTCGGGGCCAACCGGTTCGCGACCGGGGTGGCCACCGGCGCCACGGCGGTCACCGTCACCGGCTATCCCGACTCCGGCGAGGTGCCCATCAGCTGCACCAACAGGCCGGCCCTGCACAGCCGCACGCAACAGCGCATCGACTGCCCCGGCTTCACCGGTGGCACCAGCGGCAGCCCCTGGGTCGACGGCGACGGCCAGGTCGTCGGCGTCCTCGGCGGGTACGAGCAGGGCGGTACGACGGCCGACGTCTCCTACAGCGTGGTGCTGGGCGACGGGGCGGCGGAGCTGTACGAGCGGGCTGCGCAAGGGGCCTGACGGGTCATCGGCGCCTGTGACGATCGAGTGATCTTTGTGGCAGGGTCTGTGCCCGTGGACGCACTCAGGGCTCAGGACCCCACGCACATAGGCACCCACACGCTGCTCGCCCGGCTCGGAGCGGGCGGGATGGGGCAGGTCTACCTAGGCCGTTCGCCGGGTGGGCGGCTCGTCGCCATCAAGGTGATCCGGGACGAGATCACCGACCATCCCGAGGCGCTGGCCCGCTTCCGGCGCGAAGTGGAGACGGCCCGCGCGGTACGGAGCGCGTACACCGCCAACCTGATCGATGCCTCGCTGGACACCGCGCCCTACTGGCTGGCCACCGAGTACGTCGCCGGGCCCACCCTCGCCCGTGCCGTCACGGAACACGGACCGCTGCCCGCCGCGACCTGTCGCGGGCTGTTCGCCGCGCTCGCCGAAGGGCTCGCCGCCGTGCACGCACACGGCGTCACCCACCGGGACCTCAAGCCGCAGAACGTCATTCTCGCTGCGCAGGGCCCACAGCTCATCGACTTCGGCATCGCCCGCCAGGCGGGACACGCGGCACTCACCGAGGCCGGGTTCGCGCCGGGCACGCCCGGTTACACCGCACCCGAGGTGCTGCTGCGCAACGAGGTGGGACCGTCGGCCGACGTGTTCGCCCTGGGCGCCACCCTCGCGTACGCGGCGACCGGCCGGGCCCCGTTCGGCAGCGGTGACCCGAACGGGGTCAGCTACAGAGCCGTCCACGAGCCGATCGGCCTGGCCGGCGTGGCACCGGAGCTGGCTTCCCTGATCGAGGCGTGTGTGTCCAAGGACGCCGCGGCCCGGCCGGGGCTCGCCGAGGTGATCGCGCGCTGCGGGGTGCGCACCGCGCTCGTGGAGGACCCGGTCTACGCCGGCTTCACCGCATCGGGAGAGGCCACGGCGCCGCCGATTCCGGTACGGCCGGCGACGGTGCCGCCGGTGGAGCCGCATGACCTGCCGCCGGTGGAGCCGCATGACCTGCCGCCGGTGGGGCCGCATGACCTGCCGACGGTGGGGCCGGCACCGTACAGCCCATCCGGTTACACGCCCACCCAGCTCGCCCGGCCGGGCCGGCGCCCGGGCAGGAAGTGGTTGGCGGCCGTGGCGGCGGGGCTCGTGGTGGGCGTCTCGGCGGCCGTCGCGGTGGTGCTCACCCAGCAGGGCGGCGGCAGGGACACCCCGGCCCGCGGGACGCAGAACGAGGTGTCGTCGGGACCGAAGGGAGCGGCTTCTCGCGCGGCGGGCGGCAAGGGCGCCCCGGCCTACGCCGAGATGAAGCTGGACCGCGCACAGTTCGACTCGGCCACCGGTGGGTGTCAACTGCCCGTGGAGGAGCGTGGGTCCGACGGCTTGATGATGTCGCTCACCGACCCGGACGAGCCGGGTGAACACGAGCGGGTCCTCAGGCCCGGCCACAGGGTGGAGATCGGGTTCCGCGACAAGTACGCCTTCGGCAAGAAGGAGCCGTACTACGTGACGGTGAGCGTCAAACCGCCGCACGACATCGATCCCGACACCGGCAAGCCCGTGGACGGACTCCTGGTGACCAACGCGACGTCCGGCTACACCAGCAGACCCATCGATCTCTACGGCGGCGCCGACCAGGGTGACTGGAGGGACGTCACCTACCCGGACGACTTCCGGCAGTGGGTGAGGGGCAAGGCCCACCCCGCCATCCCGATCACGAACGATCCAGGGGACTGGACCGTGGAGTGGCACCACATCCGCACGCCCGGTGACTACCGCAGCATCATGTGCTCCGGTTTCACTGTGAAATGACGCCACATCACGCAAAAGGCGCCTTGAACCGCTTCGGCATGGGGGAAAGTTGAACCGTGCGGAAGGTATGGGTGATCGGTGGGGCGGCCGTCGGGCTCGGCATGGGGTTCGTCATGCTGCTCGTCGTGGGGGTGTACATCGTGGCCGGGAACCTGGTCAACGGGGTGACCTCGGGCAGCCGGGGGCTCGCCAAGGGTGCCGTGCCGGCCGCCTACAAGGGCCTCGTGCAGCAGTGGGGCAATCTGTGTCCCGCGCTCAGCCCCGCGTTGCTCGCCGCTCAGCTGTACCAGGAGAGCGGCTGGAACCCGACCGTCGTCAGCCCGGCCGACGCCCGAGGGATCGCGCAGTTCATCCCGAGCACCTGGGCGACCCACGGCATCGACGGGAACGGGGACGGGAAGCGGGACATCTGGGATCCGAAGGACGCGATTCCGTCGGCCGCTTCGTACGACTGTGAACTCGCCAAGTACGTCAAGGACGTTCCCGGTGACGTCTCCGACAACATGCTCGCCGCCTACAACGCGGGTGCCTACCGCGTCATCCGGTCGGGTGGCGTGCCGGCCATCAGCGAGACGCAGAACTACGTCCAGCGCATCCGCAGCCTGGAGAAGAGCTTCGCCGCTCCGGTCTCCCGGCTGGACCCCACCCGGCAGGCCGCCGGCGCCATCGCCTTCGCGCAGAGCAAGCTCGGCACCCCCTACCTGTGGGGCGGCGACGGCACCGCCGGCCAGGGCGGACGCTTCGACTGCTCGGGCCTGACCAAGGCCGCGTACGAGAAGGTCGGGATCAGCCTGCCGCGCGTGGCCAACGATCAGTACAACGCCGGCCCGCACCCCTCGCGGGACCAGCTGCTCCCCGGTGACCTGGTGTTCTTCTCGGACGACCTCACCGACTCGCGGGCCATCCGGCACGTCGGCATCTACGTCGGCGGCGGGTACATGATCGACGCGCCGCGGAGCGGGGCCGTGATCCGGTTCGACCCCGTCGACACCCCGGACTACTTCGGCGCGACCCGGGTAACGGAAGATGGCGCAAAAGCGCTCCCCACCACGGTGTGAACCATGCGTGAACCCGGCCCCTGAGCTGCAGCGATGAGTCTCTCTTCGATAACGTCTGCGTGATCATTCAGTGGAGAGTGGAACGTATTGAAGGTGGCTGTGCGTTCCTGTTGACGTAGCCGAGCGGACGTCAGTGCGGCAGTGCAGCGGAAGCGGATCTACGAACCACGGGGGGCAGGAGCGACGCACACCCGGTGCGTCCGGACCAACGACGAAGGGGCCGCAGCACCATGGCTGTACTCGCCGAATCCGGATCGAACCCCGACGTCGACCTGCTCTACGACATCAACGGCCTGGCCAAGGACGCCCCCGGCTGGTTCGACCGGGTCATGGAGTTCGTCGGTGAGTACGGCCTGCTGGTCGCCATGGTGCTGCTGGTCCTGTGGTGCTGGTGGTCCGTGCGCCGCCGGGGCGGCGAGGACGCGGCGCCCTCGGTGGCCGCGCTGGTGTGGGCCCCGCTCGCGGCCGGCCTCGCGGTGCTGGTGAACGTTCCGATCCGCGGCTTCGTTCAGCGCCCCCGCCCCTTCGTGGATCACCAGGGCCTGGACGTCCTCGTCTCCGGAAAGACCGACTTCTCCTTCGTCAGCGACCACGCGACGATCACCATGGCCCTCGGTGCCGGCCTCTTCGTCGCCAACCGGAGGTTCGGCCTCGCCGGCATCGGCCTGGCCCTGCTGGAGGGCTTCTGCCGGGTCTACATGGGCGTGCACTACCCGACGGACGTGGTCGGCGGCTTCGCCCTCGGTACGGCGGTCGTGCTGCTGCTGTCCCCGATGGCCATGGCGCTGCTCACCCCGCTGGTGCGGGCCGTGGAGCGCTCGCCCCGGGCGGGCCGGATCGTCCGGCGCCGGCCGTCGGCGGACAGCGGCCGGGACGTCCTGCCGCCCGGTGCCCGCACGTCCCTGGAAACCGAGGAGCGCGACCTGGCGGCATAGCCCACGCTGCCGCGCATGACCAGGCTCTCCGCCACGGCGGGCCTGCCGCCCAGCCGGCCCGCCGGGTGCGACAGCCGTGGCCATGGTGCCGTACGACATGCCGGCGCCGACGGCTACGGGAGCGGGCCGGTGAGCAGTCGGAGCACCCCGGCCCGGACACCGTCGTGGACGACGTGCTCCGCCACTGCTGACGGCTACAGGCCCTGCGCGTAGGAGAAGAAGCGCTGCGGGTCGTAACTCTTCTTCACCTTGGCCAGCCGGGTCACCGCGTCCCCGTAGTACGCCTTCTTCCAGTCCTTCAGCGTCGGGTCCGTGTAGTTCTGGTAGGCGGCACCGGAGGCGTACGGCTTCATCGCGTTGTGCGCCGAGGTCAGCCAGGACTGCGCGGTGCTGCCGGAGGACCCGGCGCCCCAGGAGGCGATGTACTGGGCCAGCATGCGCGAGCGGCGGTGGACGAAGGCCGTCGCGGTCGGCGAGACCCGGTTGACCGCGCCGCCGAGCGCGGTGAACGCGATGCTGCCCCCGCCGCCGCGCACCGAGGCGATCTGCTTGAGCACGGTCTGGATGCCGGCCGCGGACAGCGAGCGGTCGAAGAAGTCGGAGCGGGCCGCGTACGTCTCGCGGCCGAGCTTGCCCTGCGGGGAGCGGCCCGGGGTGGAGCCGGGCAGATGGCACTGGGCGTCGGTGGAGAAGGAGGAGCAGCCGGCGTAGATCTCCATGGCCTCCTCGTAGCCGCGGCGGCGCAGGGTGACCGAGGAGGCGTTCGCGCCGGCCAGGTGGGCCAGGCGGTCCACGGCGTTCTGCAGTTCGCCGTAGGTGCCGAGGGAGAAGCAGGCCACGGAGACGGTCGGGGTGCGGCCCGGGGAGCAGGCCAGGTGCAGTGAGGACCAGATCTCGTCGGGCTGGCTCGGGCCCCACTCCTGCCAGGCCTTGAGCACCTTGGCCGCCTTGGCCCACGGCCAGGTCAGGTAGGCGGTGACGGCCTGCGGGGCGGCATGGGTCTTGAAGTGCAGTTCGGTGACGACACCGAAGTTGCCGTTGCCGGCGCCGCGCAGCGCCCAGAAGAGGTCGGAGTGGTGGCTCGCGTCGGCGGTGACCTGGGTGCCGTCCGCCGTGATCAGGGTGGCCTGGGTGAGGCTGTCGCAGGTCAGGCCGTAGGCGCGGGAGGCGACGCCGTGGCCGCCGCCGAGGACCAGGCCGGAGACGCCGACGGTGGGGCAGGAGCCGGCGGGGATGGTCACGCCCTTCGCGGCCAGCGCGCGGTAGACGTCGATCAGCTTGGAGCCGGCGCCGACCACCGCCTGCCCGCCGCTCACCCGGACCCGGTTCAGCTTCGACACGTCGATGATCAGGCGGTTGTCGCCCGAGGAGTAGCCGGCGTAGGAGTGGCCGCCGTTGCGTATGGACACCTTGACGTGGTGGGCGCGGGCGTACGCCAGGGTCGTACGGATGTCGGCGGCGTGCGCGACGTAGGCCACCGCGGCGGGCTTCAGGCCGTCGAAGCGCGTGTTGTACAGCTGGTGGGCGGTCTTCCAGGAGGCGTCACCGGGCCGCAGCAGGGTGCCGTCGAGATCACGGTCGAGGGCCGCCCAGTTCGCGGCGGCGCCCGCGCTGGTGGTCTTCAGGGACGTAAGGGAGGATGAGCCCGACGGCGTACCGCTGTGCGCCGCAGCAGGGGCGGACGAACCTCCGCCCGCACCGCACGCGGTCAATGCGGTCGTCGCCAGAGCGGCCGCGCCGCCCGAGATGAACGTACGCCGTTCCATGTCCGTCGCCTTTCCTCGGCTCTCGTGGAACGAGACGACGGCCCGCATCCGGGGGTTCCCCCGTTCGGGTGACAAACATCGAACACACGCTTCTGTGAACCGCTTGTCGGAACCTCCATGTGTTCTCCCCGTAAGCATTCCGTGACCTCACCGGGCTGACGGCAGGGGTTCACCCCTCGTTCACTTCCGACCATCGGTGGCTTCACCTGTTCTGCCTAATTTCGGCCGTACCCGGTGCGGAGTGCGGTCATGGATGCGCTCGCGCCGCCACTTACCTCGCACGCCGCCGACAGCGGCGGCTCCTGGAAGGAACTTCCGAAAGTGAAGCTTCAGCGCAAGAACCGGCTGCGCGCCCTCTCTCTCGGTGCTGTCGCCGTCTCCGGCGCCCTGGCCCTGACGGCGTGCGGCTCGGACGACAACGGCGACAGCAACGCCACGGGCAAGCCGTCGAACGGTGCGAGCGCGGGCTCGATCAAGTGCGACGACGCCAAGGGCCAGCTGCTCGCCGACGGCTCCTCCGCGCAGAAGAACGCGATCGACGCCTGGGTCAAGGAGTTCTCCAAGGCCTGTGGTGTGCAGATCAACTACAAGGGTGGCGGCTCCGGCGCCGGTGTGACGGCGTTCACGCAGGGCCAGGTCGCGTTCGCCGGTTCCGACTCCGCGCTGAAGCCGGAAGAGGTCACCGCCTCCAAGAAGGTCTGCAACGGCGGCCAGGGCATCGACCTCCCGATGGTCGGCGGCCCGATCGCCCTCGGTTACAACGTCCCGGGTGTCGACAACCTGGTCCTGGACGCCCCGACCCTTGCGAAGATCTTCGACAGCAAGATCACCAAGTGGAACGACCCGGCGATCGCCAAGCTGAACAAGGGCGTCAAGCTGCCCGACCTCAAGATCCAGGCGTTCCACCGCTCGGACGAGTCCGGCACCACGGACAACTTCACCAAGTACCTGATCGCCACCACCCCGGACAACTGGAAGTACGAGGGCGGCAAGGCCTGGCAGGCCAAGGGCGGCCAGTCCGCTCCGCAGTCCGCCGGTGTGGCCCAGCAGGTCAAGCAGACCTCCGGTGCCATCGGCTACTTCGAGCTGTCCTACGTCAAGGACGGCATCAAGGCCGTGTCCATCGACACCGGTGCCAGCAAGCCGGTCGCCCCCAGCTCCGAGAGCGCCACCGCCGACATCGCCGCCGCGCAGGTCGTCGGCACCGGCAAGGACCTGACCCTGAAGCTGGACTACAAGACCAAGGCCGAGGGCGCCTACCCGATCACCCTGGTCACCTACGAGATCGTGTGTGACAAGGGCAACAAGGCGGACACCCTGCCCGCCACCAAGGCCTTCCTGCGCTACATCGCCAGCGAGGACGGCCAGAAGGTCCTCCCGGGCATCGGCTACGCGCCCGTGCCCGCCGAGATCATCGCCAAGGTTCGCACGACCATCGACGGCCTGAGCTGACCTGATCCGTAAGTGCGGCCCGGTATCTCCACGGCACCGGGCCGCACCGTCCGGTGCACCGCCGCCACGAGCCCGGCCCCTTCGGGGGCCACGGCTCCGCAGACCGGAGATCCCGATGGACATATCGACGACGACAGACGTTCCTCCCCCCACACCACGGCCCACGGTCGCCCAGCGGAAGCGCAACGCCCGCGGTGCGACCCGCCCCGGTGACCGCATCTTCCTGGGCCTGACCCGCGGTTCCGGCATCCTGCTGCTGGTGGTCATGGCCGCGATCGCGGCCTTCCTCACCTACCGTGCCACCCTTGCCATCAGCAAGGACCACGGCAACTTCCTCACCACCTTCGAGTGGAACACCAACATCCTGCCGCCGACCTTCGGCATCGCGGTGCTGGCCTTCGGCACGATCGTCTCCTCGGTCATCGCCATGGTCATCGCGGTCCCGGTCGCGGTCGCGATCGCGCTGTTCATCACGCACTACGCGCCGCGCCGGATGTCCGGCCCGGTCGCCTACGTGGTCGACCTGCTCGCCGCCGTGCCGTCCATCGTGTACGGCCTGTGGGGCGCGCTCGTTCTCGTACCGCACATGAACGGCCTGTTCGGCTGGCTCAACGACTTCTTCGGCTGGACCGGGCTCTTCTCCTGGGACGAGGGCGCGCCGCGCTCGATGCTGACCGTCGGAATCCTGCTCGCGATCATGATCCTGCCGATCATCACCAACGTGAGCCGCGAGGTCTTCCGCCAGGTCCCGCAGATGCACGAGGAGGCCGCCCTGGCCCTCGGCGCCACGCGCTGGGAGGTCATCCGCATGTCGGTGCTGCCCTTCGGCCGCTCCGGCGTGATCTCCGCCTCCATGCTCGGCCTCGGCCGTGCGCTCGGCGAGACGATGGCCGTGGCCACCGTCCTCTCCCCCTCCTTCGACGTCCAGGCGAGCCTGCTCAACCCGGGCGGCGGCACCTTCGCCCAGAACATCGCCAGCAAGTTCAGCGAGGCGAACGAGTTCGGCCGTGACGCGCTGATCGCCTCCGGTCTGGTCCTGTTCGTCATCACCCTGGTGGTCAACGGCGCGGCCCGGCTGATCATCGCCCGTCGCGCGGAGTACTCGGGGGCCAACGCATGAGCACCGCAGCCGTCACCGACAAGCGCCCCAGCACCCTGCGCGCGGCCAGCCTGCCCAAGTGGACGCCGTGGGCGATCGCCGCCGGCTCCCTCGCCCTCGGCATCGGCATCAGTGCCGCCGCCGGCCTGGGCAGCAAGATCCAGTGGGGTCTGATCGCCGCGGTCCTGTTCGTCCTCGGCACATACGGCATCGCCGCCCGCGTCGAGGGCCGCCGTCAGGCCAAGGACCGCGTCGCGACCAGCCTCGTCTGGGTCGCCTTCCTGGTCGCCGTGATCCCGCTGGTCTCGCTGATCTGGGTGACCATCGCGCGCGGCGTGAAGGTCCTCGACATCTACTTCCTGACCCACTCGATGGGCGTCGTCGCGGACACCGAAGCCGGCGGTGGCATCTACCACGCCATCATCGGCAGCCTGGAGCAGGTCGGCCTCGCCACCCTCATCGGCGCCCCGATCGGTGTGCTCACCGCGATCTACCTGGTCGAGTACGGCCGCGGCCGGCTCGCCAAGGCCGTCACGTTCTTCGTCGACGTGATGACGGGCATCCCGTCGATCGTCGCGGGTCTGTTCATCCTCAGCCTGATGCTCATCTTCGAGATGCAGCCGTTCGGCTTCGCCGGGTCGCTGGCCCTGGCCATCCTGATGATGCCGGTCGTCGTCCGCTCCACCGAGGAGATGCTCAAGCTCGTCCCGAACGAGCTGCGCGAGGCGTCCCTGGCGCTCGGTGTGCCGAAGTGGCGGACCATCCTGAAGGTGGTCCTGCCGACCTCCATCGGCGGTATCACCACGGGCATCATGCTGGCGGTCGCGCGTATCGCCGGTGAGACAGCGCCGGTGCTGCTGCTGGTGTTCGGCAACCCGTTCATCAACAACAACCCGTTCGAGGGCGCGCAGGCCTCGCTGCCGCTGTACATCTACCAGCAGTTCGCCAACAGTGCGGGCTCCGGTGCGGCGTACGACCGCGCATGGGCGGCGTCCCTCACGCTGATCGCCTTCGTGATGATCCTCAACCTCGTGGCCCGCGGCATCGCCCGCTGGAAGGCCCCGAAGACCGGTCGCTAGAGCATTGATTAGCGGCTACCGCCGCGTGGCGGCCCCCATAGCGACCGAGCTTGAATTTCTGGAAGTGAAGTAGACATGGCCAAGCGAATCGACGTAAGCGGTCTGACCGCCTACTACGGCTCCCACAAGGCGATCGAGGACATCTCGATGACCGTCGAGCCGCGCTCGGTGACGGCGTTCATCGGCCCGTCCGGCTGCGGCAAGTCGACGTTCCTGCGCACGCTGAACCGCATGCACGAGGTCACCCCCGGTGGCCGCGTCGAGGGCAAGGTGCTCCTGGACGACGAGGACCTGTACGGGGCCGGGGTCGACCCGGTGTCCGTCCGCCGCGAGGTCGGCATGGTCTTCCAGCGCCCGAACCCGTTCCCCACGATGTCGATCTTCGACAACGTGGCGGCGGGCCTGCGCCTGAACGGCAACTACCGCAAGGGCGAGCTGAACGACATCGTCGAGAAGTCGCTCAAGGGCGCGAACCTCTGGAACGAGGTCAAGGACCGCCTCAACAAGCCGGGATCCGGCCTCTCGGGCGGTCAGCAGCAGCGTCTGTGCATCGCCCGGGCGATCGCGGTCGAGCCCAAGGTGCTCCTCATGGACGAGCCCTGCTCCGCCCTGGACCCGATCTCCACCCTCGCCATCGAGGACCTGATCGGTGAGCTGAAGGAGCGCTTCACGATCGTCATCGTGACGCACAACATGCAGCAGGCGGCGCGTGTCTCGGACCGTACGGCCTTCTTCAACCTGGCCGCCGTCGGCCAGCCGGGCCGGCTGATCGAGATCGACGACACCGAGCGGATCTTCTCCAACCCGTCCGTCCAGGCCACGGAGGACTACATCTCCGGCCGCTTCGGCTGAGCCGACGCCGGTCTCATAGGACCCCTCGCGGTGCTGCATGGCGGTGCCACCGCGAGGATGCAAGAGGGCCCGCCCCTGGCTCCCGGGGGCGGGCCCACTGCGTTCTGCTTCGGCGGTCGTGCCGCCCACCCGCCCGCCCGTCCACCCGGCTCGGCCGGCCGGCAGGAAGGCCCCGTGCACCCCACGGCCCGGTCCGCCGGGAGGCGAGGTCCGGGTGAGGTGCCGGCGGGGGTGGCGGTGCGGGGGAGGTGCCGGCGGGGGTGCGGGGGAGGTGCGGTTGCTCCGGTGCCGCCGTACGCCGTCGCGGCGGCCGAGCGCCCGTTGCGGCGGGGAAGCGGGGTGCGGTGACGTCCGGCTGCACGTACGCCCACCCCCTGTCGGCTCTGTGGCCGGCGGAGAGGGTGGGCGTGAGGGGGCGGCGGGGTGTCTAGAGAGCCACGAGGTGGACCACGCCGAAGGCTGCCGCCGCCACCAGTGCTGCGGCCGGCATCGTGATGAACCAGCCGAGGACGATGTTCTTGGCGACGCCCCAGCGGACGGCGTTGACCCGCTTGGTGGCGCCCACGCCCATGATCGCCGAGGTGATGACGTGGGTCGTGGAGATCGGCGCCTTGAAGATGAACGCGGTCGTGAACATGATCGACGCGCCGGTCGCCTCCGCCGCGAACCCCTGCGGCGGGTCAAGCTCGATGATCTTGCGGCCCAGGGTGCGCATGATCCGCCAGCCACCGGCGTACGTGCCCAGGGACAGCATCACCGCGCAGACGATCTTGACCCAGACCGGGATCGGGTCGCCGAAGGTCTCATGGCCGGAGATGACCAGGGCCAGGACCACGACACCCATCGTCTTCTGGGCGTCCTGGAGACCGTGGCCCAGCGCCATGCCGGCGGCCGAGACGGTCTGGGCGATGCGGAAGCCGCGCTTGGCCTTGTGCGGGTTGGACCGGCGGAACAGCCACATGATCGCCGTCATGACGAGGTAGCCGACGATCAGGCCCACGACCGGGGACACGAACATCGGGATGATGACCTTCTCGATGACCCCGTGCCAGAGCACGTTCGTGCCGCCCGCCATCGCCGCGCCCACCAAGCCGCCGAACAGGGCGTGGGAGGAGGAGGACGGCAGGCCGAAGTACCAGGTGACCAGGTTCCAGACGATCGCGCCGACCAGCGCCGCGAACAGGATGCCCATGCCCGCGGAGCCCTTGGGCGTCTCGATCAGACCCTCGCTGACCGTCTTGGCGACCCCGGAGCCCAGGAAGGCACCGGCCAGGTTCATCACCGCGGCCATGGCGAGGGCCGCCCGCGGGGTCAGCGCCCGTGTCGACACCGACGTCGCGATGGCGTTCGCCGAGTCGTGGAAACCGTTCGTGTACGTGAAGAAGAGCGCGACCGCGATGGTCACGACCAGGGCGAAGGTGTCCATCGACGCCTCAGGACTCCTTGACGGCGATGGTCTCCACCGTGTTCGCCACGTGTTCGAACGCGTCCGCCGCCTCTTCGAGGACGTCCACGATCTGCTTGAGCTTGAGCACCTCGATCGCGTCGTACTTGCCGTTGAAGAGGTGGGCCAGCAGCTTGCGGTGGATCTGGTCCGCCTGGTTCTCCAGCCGGTTGACCTCGATCCAGTACTCGGTGAGGTTGTCCAGGGTGCGCAGGTGCGGCATGGCCTCCGCGGTCAGCTCGGCCGCCCTCGCCAGCACCTCGATCTGCTGCTCGACGCCCTTCGGCAGTTCCTCGACGTTGTAGAGGACGACCAGGTCGACGGCCTCTTCCATGAAGTCCATGATGTCGTCGAGGGAACTGGCGAGGGAGTAGATGTCCTCGCGGTCGAACGGCGTGATGAACGAGGAGTTCAGCTGGTGGAAGATCGCGTGCGTGGCGTCGTCACCTGCGTGTTCCGCGGCCCGCATACGCTCTGCGATCTCGGCCCGGGCAGACGCGTCCGCCCCGAGCAGTTCCATCAGGAGTTTCGAGCCGGTGACGATGTTGTCCGCGGATGCGGCGAACATGTCGTAGAAGCTCGTCTCCCTGGGGGTCAGACGAAAGCGCACGTGGGGTCCTCGGGGTGCTTCGGTTTCGGTCAGGCTGATGCTAGGCGCATCATCCGGCCACGGCTATCGGGCCGCATCCCAGTGTCGCCCATCGTGCAGAGTGATCAGCACGGGGGCGTACCAAGGGCTCCTTACCCCGCGAAGTTGGTTACCATATACCCACCAGGGGTATGTATCCCGGATTGTGTCCACAGCTCGTCCCACGACGGAGGCCCGCGATGACGACGACCGAGGCCGGCGCCACGCACGGCTACCACAAGCAGAAGGACGAGCACCTCAAGCGACTGCGCCGGATCGAGGGGCAGATCCGCGGGCTGCAGCGGATGGTCGAGGAAGACACCTACTGCATCGACATACTCACGCAGGTCTCCGCCTCCACCAAGGCCCTGCAGTCGTTCGCGCTGCAGCTGCTGGAGGAGCATCTGCGGCACTGCGTCGCGGACGCGGCCCTCAAGGGCGGCGACGAGATCGATGCGAAGGTGGACGAGGCGACGAAGGCGATCGGCCGCCTGCTCCGCACCTGAGCCGGACCCGAGCTGTCAGGCGCCGAGCCGTACCCGGCATGTCCGGTATCGAGCGGTGCCCGGTCTGTCCGGTACCGAGTCGTACCCGGGCCCTGCGGCTTCCGGTGACGGGCCCGGCCGGGGTCAGGCCGGATCGCGTTCCTTCGCCACCCGCAGAACCTCGTCGATGCTCTCCAGGCTGAGCCGGTCCTCGGCGGCGGAGGCCGCGATGATCAGCTCTCCGCACAGCTCGATCTCGGCGAGGGCCACGTGGTCCTGCACCGCCGTACCGCCGACCGGAGCCACCCGCCTCACCTCTTCTCTGCCGTCACCCACTCCCTAGAGTAGGGAGCGGTCTACACGCCGCGCATGGCACGGACGGGCTACTTACGGGGTGGCGTCCCGGACTAGTGCTCTGGCCGGTTTCCGGTGTCGTCGGCGGTGTCGTCCCCGGCGATCCGGCCCGCGTAGATGTCCGCGGGAGCCGGCAGCCGCACGTCGGCGGGGATGCCGAAGTCGTACAGCAGCATGGTCGAGGCGACGGCCACGGTGGCTTTCTGGCGGCCGTTGACGAAGCTGAAGCGCTGCCGGAGCTTGCGGATGCGGCCCTGGTCGTCCAGGTAGGCGTCGAACGGCACCTCGGCCGTGGCGAACCCTTTCGCCGCCGCGGCCAGGGACTCCTTGTCGCCGGCCGAGGCGTACCGGGCCGCACGGGTCAGGTCGGCCGTGCCCCGGTAGTGCCGGACGGGCGTCCCGGCGACCTCGGTGCGGCCGACGAAGGTCGCCTCCCGTGTCCCGCGCAGCACCTCGGCCGCCGCGTACGGGTCGGTCGCGCCGCCCGTGACCAGATTGCCGTCGGACAGCGTGGCGGTGTCCACCCGCACCCATTTGTCGGCGGGCACGCCCGCGCCGCGGTTCTTCATGTACAGGGCGCCGGGGGCGAGGAGTTCGGTGATGGGCCGGTGCTCGGAGGTGCCGGTCGGGTCCTCGGGCAGCATCACGGTGAGCCGGCCGAGACGGCGCCGGTAGTCGTAGACGCCCCTGCCGCGGATGGTGACCCGGGTGCCGCCGGTGGCCATCTCCATCGACGTGCCTGCCTTGGAGGTGCCCGCGCCGCGCAGCGTGTCGGCGGCCCGGTGCAGGGCGGCGACGGGGTCACCCCCGCCCTTGACGTCCTCGGCGGCGGCGCCACCGCCGGAACAGCCCGTGGCGCCCGTCCCGAGGCCGAGCAGGATGCCCATCGCGACGATCGTTCCGCCCGCGCGCCTGTGCTGCCACCGCTCCATCGCCTGCCTACCCCCAGCCGGTGTGTCCGTCACGGGCCCCCGTCGTCCGGTTAACGACGGGTAGGAGGTGCCGTCACGCGCCGCTGGAGCGGGCGGGAGCCGGCGAAACGCTTCGGCGGGGGGCTGGGTAACGTTGTCGCGTGGCAGTCACCGCGGCGGAGCAGGACGGGCCGGAGCCTGGCAGGGCCGGGCAGCATCACGGAACGGCCGGGCAGCATCACGACAGAGCCGGGCGGGAAGCCGACAGGGCCGGACAGGAACATCTCACGACGACCGATGAGCAGGGCCGCTTCTGTGTGGCCCGCTGCAGCTGCGGCTGGCGCGGGCCCGCACGGCGGGCCCGCAGTCAGGCCCGCACGGACGCGGAAGGACACAGGGCGGCCCCCTGAGGGGCTCGGCCCCGCCGGTCAGCCCTGCCGCTCCATGCGGTCGGCCGGCCGGCCCAGGGCGTCCACCAGCTCCCGGTCGCGGAGCTGGGTGAGACGGGCACGGGCCGCTCCGGGGGAGAGCCACAGGATGCGGTCCACCTCGGCGTTCGGCGTGAAGTGGCCGGAAACCGCCCGTGCCGCCCAGTAACGCACCTGCTTCGGGCGGCCATTGGCCGAATAGCGCACCGTCGGCAGCTCGCCGCCGGGCTCGGCCGTGTAGCCGGTCTCCTCGGCGACCTCGCGCAGCGCACCGGCGAGCGCGTCCTCACCCCGCTTGAGCTTGCCCTTGGGGTGGGACCAGTCGTCGTACTTCGGCCGGTGGACCAGGCAGATCTCCAGGGCACCGGCGACCGGCGAGCGGCGCCACAGCACGCAGCCGGCCGCCTGGACCACGGTGTCGTTCACATGGCCTCCTCGTGGGTTCAGGGCGCGTTGACGGTCTGCTTCTGCCAGGCCTGCTGGAACGCGAACCTGGCCGCCTCCACCTCGTGCCGCTGGTCGGCGTGGAGCACGCCGAGCGCGTACGCCGTCGCCGGGGCGATCCGGGGGGTGCGTGCCGCCTGTGCCGCGGCCGCTGCCGCCTCGGAGGCGTCCCGGTGCCGGTTCAGCGCCTGGCCCGCCGTCAGCAGCCGTGCGTCCACGGGTGTTTCACCGTGCAGCACCTCCCGGGCGTACCGGTGCAGGCGCAGCAGCAGGCGGACCTGGTGCCAGGGACCGTCCTGGGGGTGCGGGGACGGGTCCGGGGACAGGCCGTGGACCAGGGCCTCCGCGTTGTAGGGGCTGCCGGCGACGACCAGGGGCAGCGCGGCGACGGCGTCCGTGAGGCGCTCCTCGGCCGCGCCGGCGAGCGGGCGGAGGGCGGTCGTGGAGGCGGCGGCGGTGAGCGGCACCTCGCTGGCGAGTACGGCGACCTTGTCGGCCACGGCGTGGAAGCGGGAGGAGCCGAGGGCCTGCAGCGCCGTGGAGTGGGCGCGGGTCCGGGCCAGCGTCAACTGGCGTTCGAGCAGGGCGCCTGCCTTGGCCGCGCCCACGGTGAGGTTGCCGCGTTCCGGTGTCGCCGCGGCGCGGGACGGGCCACCGGAGTTCCCGGGTGCCGCTTTCACCGGGACGGCCGCCGCTGCGCCGGCCCGGCTGCCCGCGGCCACGGCACCGACCGTCTGGGCCGGGAGCACCGCGGCCCCGGACAGCCGGTACAGCGCCAGCAGCAGTCGTTCCAGGCGCCCCTCGTACGCGTGCTCCAGGCCCAGCGTGCCGGAGAGCCAGGCCAGTTCGGGGCGCATCTCCTCGGACCAGTCGGAGTCGAGGAGGGGGCGGAACGTGTGCAGGCTGCCGCTGATGCGGCGGGCCGAGCGGCGCAGGGCACGGGCCGCGTCGAGGGACTCCTCCACGCCGTTGTCCCCCGCGCCGCCCGCGTAGCCGCGCGCGGCGGCGCCCCCGCCGTTGCCGCCGGTCTCCCGGTGCAGGCGCAGGGCGCGCAGGAACTCCGTCGCCTGGGTGCGCAGGTAGCGCGCGAGAGCGTCCCCGGTCACCTCCTGGGCCGTCGGGTCCGTCGGGTCAAGGTGTTGCTGTGCCACGCCGGCGCCTCCGGGCGTCTATGAGCATCTCCTGGACGTTCCGCAGGGGCTGTCCGTCGGTGTCGGTCGCGTGCCGGGTCCACTCGCCGTCGGGGCCGAGGTGCCAGGAGGAGGTGGTGTCGGACATACCGGTGTCCAGCAGCCGGTTGAGGGCTGCGCGGTGGCCTGGGTCGACGACCCGGACCAGGGCTTCTATCCGTCGGTCGAGGTTGCGGTGCATCATGTCGGCACTGCCGATCCACACCTCGGGCTCGCCGCCGTTGCCGAAGGCGAACACCCGGGAGTGCTCGAGGAAGCGGCCGAGGATGGAGCGGACCCGGATGTTCTCCGACAGGCCCGCGACCCCCGGGCGGACGGCGCAGATGCCGCGCACCCAGATGTCGACCGGCACGCCGGCCTGGGAGGCCCGGTAGAGCGCGTCGATGACCGCCTCGTCCACCATGGAGTTGACCTTGATGCGGACGAACGCCGGGCGGCCCGCACGGTGGTGCTGGGCCTCCTTGTTGATCCGCGCGACCAGGCCGTCCCGCAGGGACTTGGGGGCGACGAGCAGCCGGCGGTACGTCTCGCGGCGCGAGTAGCCGGACAGGCGGTTGAACAGGTCGGAGAGGTCCGCGCCGACCTGGGGGTCGGCGGTGAGCAGGCCGAGGTCCTCGTACAGGCGGGCCGTCTTCGGGTGGTAGTTGCCGGTGCCGACGTGGCTGTAACGGCGGAGGGTCTCGCCCTCCTGGCGGACCACCAGGGACAGCTTGCAGTGTGTCTTCAGGCCGACCAGGCCGTAGACGACGTGGCAGCCGGCCTCCTCCAGCTTGCGCGCCCACTTGATGTTGGCGTGCTCGTCGAAGCGGGCCTTGATCTCGACCAGGACGAGGACCTGCTTGCCGGACTCGGCGGCGTCGATGAGCGCGTCGACTATGGGGGAGTCGCCGGAGGTGCGGTACAGGGTCTGCTTGATCGCGAGGACGTCCGGGTCGGCCGCCGCCTGCTCCAGGAAGGCCTGCACGGAGGTGGAGAAGCTGTCGTACGGGTGGTGCAGCAGCACGTCCCGGGCGCGCAGGGCCGCGAAGATGTCGGGGGCGGACGCCGACTCGACCTCGGCGAGGTCACGGTGGGTGCCGGCGATGAACTTCGGGTACTTCAGCTCCTGCCGGTCGAGGCTGTGGATGCGGAAGAGACCGGTGAGGTCGAGCGGGCCCGGCAGCGGGTACACCTCGGCCTCGGAGATCTTCAGCTCGCGGACCAGCAGGTCCAGCACCTCGCGGTCGATGGACTCCTCGACCTCCAGGCGCACCGGCGGGCCGAAGCGGCGCCGCATGAGTTCCTTCTCCAGGGCCTGCAGGAGGTTCTCGGCGTCGTCCTCCTCGACCTCCAGGTCCTCGTTGCGGGTGAGCCGGAAGGCGTGGTGCTCGAGCACCTCCATGCCCGGGAACAGCTCTTCCAGGTGCGCGGCGATGACGTCCTCGACGGGGACGTACCGGCCGGGGCTGCTCTCCAGGAAGCGGGACAGCAGCGGCGGCACCTTCACGCGCGCGAAGTGCTTGTGACCGCTGACCGGGTTGCGTACGACGACGGCCAGGTTCAGGGACAGGCCGGAGATGTACGGGAAGGGGTGCGCGGGGTCGACGGCCAGCGGGGTGAGGACCGGGAAGATCTGGTGCCGGAAGAGCGTGAAGAGCCGTGCCTGCTCCTTCTCGGCCAGCTCGTTCCAGCGGACCAGATGGATGCCCTCCTCCGCGAGTGCGGGGGCGACGTCCTCGTGGTAGCAGGCGGCGTGCCGGGCCATCAGCTCGCGGGAGCGGGCCCAGATCATCTCCAGGACCTCGCGCGGCTGCAGGCCGGAGGCGGAGCGGGTGGCCACGCCGGTGGCGATCCGGCGCTTCAGGCCGGCCACCCGGACCATGAAGAACTCGTCCAGGTTGCTGGCGAAGATCGCCAGGAAGTTGGCGCGCTCCAGGAGGGGCGTGTCGGGGTCCTCGGCCAGCTCCAGGACGCGCTCGTTGAAGGCGAGCCAGCTGCGCTCCCGGTCGAGGAAACGGCCCTGGGGCAGCGGGATGCCGTCGACCCGGGACTCCTCGTACGCGTCGAGATCCGCGTCGAGGTCGGGTTCGAGATCGGAGACGGCGGCGGCCACGGTGTGCGTGCGGTGCGCGGCTATGGAGCCCACGGAGGGCTGGGGGTGCTGAACCTCGGCCTGGGTGTCTTGCTGACTCATAAACCCATTCTTCCGCGCCACGGGCGACACAGGCGCGTCGGAACGTGCGGGCGGGAGCTTCACTGCCCCGTTCCCCGCGGGCCCCTCGGGGGGCGGCGAAGGCTCTGGCACGGCGGGCTTCATTGGGTGAGCGTCGCAAGTCCGGCTGAATCAATGGTTACGGCGACATGACGTATGGGATAGCGGGGAGCGGCCCGAAGGGGGTTTCCGGAAGCGGGAACGCCGGCCTGGTTCGTCCCTCCCCCCGTGGAGGGACGAACCAGGCCGGCGGGGTCCGGGCCTCAGGCGGCCCGGCGGCGCAGCACCGCGTAGGCGGCGACCGCGCAGAGGGCGGTCAGGGCGAGGACCATGCCGGTGGCGGCCAGGTGCAGCGGCCAGAAGCCGGTCAGCGGGCCGCGCAGCGGCTTCCACAGCTCGCGCAGCCACAGCCGCACGGCCAGGGCTACTGCGCAGGCGACGGCGAGCGCGGGCAGCGCCCGGCGCAGGGCCAGGCCGGCGAGGGCGCCCGTGACCAGCGCGAACAGCATGAGCGCGGGCAGCAGCGGGCCGCGCGGGACGAAGACGCGGTCCCAGGTCCAGTGGGTGACCAGGACGTCCCGGTCGGCGGACCAGACCCAGCCGTGGACGAGGGCGAGCAGCGCACCGCCGGTGAGCAGTGGCAGCGCGGCCGTGGTCAGCTTCGCGGTCAGCCAGCGGACCGGGCTGACGGCCTGGGTCCAGGCCAGCCGGGCAGTGCCGGACTCCAGCTCGCGCCCGGTCAGCGCGGCCCCGGCCCAGGCGGCCACCGCGGCGGGTGCGTAGGTGAGGGCCTCGCCGAGGGCGTTCATGACGTTGTTGGTGTCGGTGAACGCGGTGTAGGTGCACCAGCCGCCGGGCCGCAGGCAGGCCCGGTCCCGGGGTGCGCCGGAGTAGTGGACCCAGAGCAGCTCGCCGACGGCGAGGAGCACGAACGCGGTCCAGACGAGCAGGGCCGGGCGGTGCAGCCGCAGCAGGGTGCGGCGGGTGGCCGGGCGGACGGGGGCGAGGGCGGTCATACGGCGGCTCCGGTGCGGGCCGTGGCCGGCGGGGAGCCGGCGGTCCTGGGGCGGACACGGGCCCCGGTGGTGGTCCGGTGCCGCAGCAGCCAGAAGGCCGACGCGGACAGCAGGGCGGCGAGGGCGAGGAGCAGGCCGGTCGCGGTCAGCTGGAGCGGCCAGTAGTGGGAGAGGGGGTGGTGGTCGATGTAGAAGCCCACGGCGCCGCGTCTGTCGTTGAGGGCCAGGCAGAGATCGCCGGTGTCGCTCAGGCATGTCGTGGTGGGCAGGTGGGCGCCGTAGGAGGTGACGATGCCCTCCTCGACCTTGATGCCGGTGTAGTGCGGGAAGCCTTCGCGGCCGGTGACGCTGGTGGCGACCGGCCACAGGTGCGGCAGGGCCATGTGGACGGCGATCCACAGCACGGCCTCGGCGACCACGGCGGTGCACAGCGCGAGCAGCGAGCGGCCCAGGAGCAGCCCGATGAGGGCGCCGAGGGCGAGACCGGCCAGCGCCAGACCGACGGGCAGCGGGCCGTTGGTGTAGAAGGTGGCGGGGTCGTACCAGTCCTTGGCGGTGTCGATGCGGCCGTCGCCCGCCGACCATGCCAGACGGTGCAGCAGCACCAGCAGGCCCGTACCGGCGCCGATCAGGGTGGCCGGCACGGTGAGCTGGGCGGCCAGCCGGCGCAGCGGCGAGACCCCCTGGGACCAGGCGAGCCATGCCGTGCGGGTCTCCAGCTCCCGGCCGGTCAGGGCGGCCGCTGCCCAGCCGGCGGCCAGGAACGGCACCGCCACGACGGCGAGGGTCGTGTACTGGTAGACGTCCTTGTAGCGCAGGATCGCGTCCTGGTCGTACCGGCACGGGTCGCCCTGTGCGCAGGTCGCGTCGTACTGCTGCCAGGCCGCGGCGGCGGCGTCGGTGAGCGGGCCGCGCAGCCACAGCAGCGTGGCGGCCAGGGCGACGACGAGGCCGGCCCAGCCGTACAGCGCGGGGCGGTGCACGCGCAGCAGCCAGCGGACCGTGCGGGGCCGGCCGGCGGCCGGGGCGGTCCCGGCGGCCGGGGTGGTCGGGGTGGTCGGGGTGGCGGTCACGCGGCGCTCTCCTCGGGCAGGCTCGGCGCGCCCGGGTTGCGCAGGTGGGCGAGGACCAGTTCCTCCAGTGAGGGCACGGAGGTGCGCCAGTCCGCCGGGACCGGCGCGGCCGGGCGGATCAGTGCGGTGACCTGGCGGCCGGTGACCCGGGACTCCACCACCGTGTGCGTGCCGAGGCCGGCGCCGGCGGCGGTGGTCACCCGCAGATGGGCGGCGCGCAGCTCGTCGATCTCCCCGGCCAGCCGGATCCGGCCGCCGCCGACCAGCAGCAGGTGGTCGCAGGAGTCCTCCAGCTCGGCGACGACGTGCGAGGACATCACGATGGTGGTGCCGTACCGGGCGGCCTGGACCATCAGCGTGCCCATCAGCTCGTGCCGGGCCAGTGGGTCGAGGTCGGCCATCGGCTCGTCCAGGAGCAGCAGTTCGGGCCGCTTGCCGAGGGCGAGGGCGAGCGCGACCCGGGTGCGCTGGCCGCCGGAGAGGGAGCGGACACGGGCCTTCGGGTCGAGGTCACCGCCCGCGACGACCTGCTCGGCGACGGCCGGTTCCCAGCGCCCGGGGTTGAGGTCGGCTCCCATGCGGAGCGTGTCGGCGATGGTGAGCTGCGGGTACAGCGGCTTGTCCTGGGCGACGAAGCCGACGTGCGGGCGGGCCTCGGCCGGGGTGGTGCCGAGGACGGTCATGCTGCCCTCGGTGGGGGCCGTGAGCCCGGCGGCCAGGGCCAGCAGGGTGGACTTGCCGGCGCCGTTGGGGCCGACGACCGCGCACACGCGCCCGGCGGGCAGCCGGAACGAGCAGTCCCGCAGGGCCCAGCCCGCCCCCCGTCGGCGGCCGAACCGTTTCCCCAGAGCGTCGGCCCTCAACGCCGTGTCGCTGCTCATGACGGGTCTCCCTGGAAGTGCTGGTCGAGTACGGCAGTGAAGAGTGCGGCCACGTCGTCGCGCTGGAGACCGGCGGTGCGGGCGCGCTGCGCCCACTCCTCCAGCTCCGTGCGCAGCGGGGAGTCGGCGGAGGCGGTGCTCAAGGACTGCCGGACGAAGGTGCCCAGCCCGCGCCGCGCCTCCACCAGGCCCTCGCGTTCCAGCTCGCGGTACGCCTTCAGGACCGTGTTCGGGTTGATGGCGGTGGCCTCCACCACCTCGCGTGCCGTGGGCAGCCGGTCCCCCGGCTCCAACAGGCCCATCCGCAGGGCCTGTTTGGTCTGCTGGACGATCTGTACATAGGTGGCCACGCCGCTGTGCCGGTCGATGCGGTACTCGACCATCGCAACAACCACCCTTTCACTAATTGAGTAGTGAAAGGGTGGTGCAAGAGAGGGGCGGCCGTCAAGCCGGCCGCCCCTCACGTGTGCAGATGTCAGGTTTCGGTGCGGTACATCAGGTCCGTCTCGTGGACCGTGAAGCCCAGCCGCTCGTACACCGACACCGCGGCCTTGTTGTCGGCGTCGACGTAGAGCATCGCGGTCGGCAGCTGCTGGGCGGCCAGATGGCGCAGCCCGATGGTGGTGAGCGCCTTGCCGAGCCCGCTGCCCTGCTCACCGGGCCGCACCCCGAGGACGTACACCTCGCCGAGCCCCTCGGCGGCGTGCACCTTGGTCCAGTGGAAGCCGATCAGCTCCCCGCGCCGCTCGGCGAGGAAGAACCCGGCCGGGTCGAACCACGGCTCGGCCTTGCGGTCGTCCAGGTCCCGCTGGGTCAGCGAGCCCTGCTCGGGGTGGTGGGCGAAGGCGGCGGCGTTCACCGCGAGCCAGGCCGTGTCGTCCTTGCCGGGCACGAAGGAGCGCACGCCCACGCCCTCCGGCAGCACCGGCTCGGCCTGCTTCAGACCCGCCAACGGGCGCCGCATCTGGCGCAGTTCGCGGAACAGGGTCAGGCCGAGCACCTGGGCGAGGTGCCGGGCGGCGGGGTGCCCGCCGTGCGCCCACACCCGCAGCCGCTTGCCGGAGGCGGCGAGCAGGGCCGAGCCGAGCGCCCGGCCGTGCCCGTGCCCGCGGTGACCGGGATGCACGACCAGTTCGGCGGCCGGCGCCTCCACCGGGTCGGTGTCCTCCAGCTGGGCGTAGCCGACGAGTTCTCCGTCGACGGTCAGCAGCAGATGCGAGACGCCCTCGCGGCTGCCCCCGCGCAGCTGCAGCCGGCCCTGCTCGGACACCGGCTGCTGCCCGTCGGCCAGGGCGGCCTCGGCGAGCAGGCCCAGCACGGCCTCGGCCCGGTCCGGGGTGAGCGCGGAGTGGGTCTCGATGGAGCGGGCGGGGAAGCCCCGTACGGTGTCGTCGCTGCTCATGCGTACGAGGGTACGGGGCGGCCAGGGTGAAGTCCCGGCATACCGGCCGCAGAGGTCCGCATCCGGCCCGGCGGTGCAACGGGTAAAGGGAAACCAGGATGTAACCCTGAACCCCCTGTCGCGCTACGCGCGTTGACTTTAGGCTGCGCCGAGCCACCACAGCCGAACCACAGGGGGGTTCCCATGTCAGCCGCGTCCCGGCGCACCAGACGCCGTACGTACGGCCTTCTCTCCGCCGCCGCCGGTCTCGCCACCGCGGCGGCGCTGACCAGCGCGCTCCCGGCGGACGCGCACGAGAGCGACCACCACCGTCCGGGCCGCTACCAGGACGTCCAGCTGCTCTCCTTCAACGACCTGCACGGCAACCTGGAGCCCCCGTCCGGTTCTTCCGGCCGGGTCACCGAACTGCAGCCGGACGGCACGACCAAGACGATCGACGCGGGCGGTGCCGAGTACCTCGCCACCCATCTGCGCCAGGCCCGCCAGGGCCACCCGTACTCGATCACCGCGGCCGGCGGTGACATGGTCGGCGCCTCTCCGCTGCTGTCGGGTCTGTTCCACGACGAGCCCACCATCGAGGCGCTCAACGAGCTGGACCTGGACGTCACCTCGGTCGGCAACCACGAGTTCGACGAAGGCGCGCGGGAGCTGGCCCGTCTGCAGAACGGCGGCTGCCACCCGACGGACGGCTGCTACACGGACAAGGAGTTCAAGGGCGCCGACTTCCCGTACCTCGCGGCGAACGTCCTGAACGAGAAGACCGGAAAGCCGATCCTGAAGCCGTACTGGGTCTGGAAGAAGAAGGACGTCAAGATCGGCTTCATCGGCGTCACGCTCGAGGGCACCCCAGGCGTCGTCTCCGCCGACGGCGTCAAGGGCCTGCAGTTCAAGGACGAGGTCGAGACGATCGACAAGTACGCCAAGGTGCTGCAGCGCCAGGGCGTCAAGTCGATCGTGGCCCTGATCCACGAGGGCGGCTTCCCGGCCTCCGGCTCCTACAACTACGACTGCGACTCCGCGGGCGCCGGCTCCGGCGTCTCCGGCCCGATCGTGGACATCGCGAAGAACGTCACGCCGGCCGTCGACGCCCTCGTCACCGGCCACACCCACAGCGCGTACGTCTGTGACATCCCGGACCCGTCCGGCCGCCCCCGCATGGTCACCTCGGCCGCCTCCTTCGGCCGCCTCTACACCGACACCACGCTGACCTACGACCGCTACACCGGCGACATCGCCCGTACGGCCGTGAAGTCCGCGAACCGCGTGGTCACCCGGGACGTGCCCAAGGCGCAGGACATCACCGACCTGATCGCCAGGTGGAACACCCTGGCCGCCCCGATCGGCAACCGCCCCATCGGCTACATCTCCGCCGACATCAACAACACCGGCACCGAGTCCCCGATGGGCGACCTGATCGCCGACGCGCAGCTCGCCTACGGCCGTGAACTGGACCCGAAGACCAGCGTGGCCCTGATGAACCCGGGCGGGGTCCGGGCCGGCCTGACCTACACGGCCAAGGGTGCCGAGGGCGACGGCGTGGTCACCTACGCCGAGGGCTTCACGGTCCAGCCGTTCGCCAACACCGTGAACCTCCAGGACTTCACCGGTGCCCAGCTGATCCAGGTGCTCAAGGAGCAGGTCAGCGGCGCCAACGCGGCGGCCCCGAAGATCCTCCAGCCGTCCGCGAACCTCACCTACACCCTGGACCTCACCAAGTCCGGCGCGGACCGCGTGGTCACCGACTCCATCCGGCTGAACGGTGCCCCGGTCGACCCCGCGGCCACCTACCGCGTCGCCACCAACAGCTTCCTCGCGGGCGGCGGCGACGGCTTCCCGACGCTGGGCCAGGGCACGGGCGACCTGGTGGGCGCGGACGACCTGAGCGCTCTGGAGAAGTACCTGACGGCGAACTCGTCGGCCGCCGACCCGATCGCCCCGCCGAAGGCCGACCGGATCACGGTCGTGAAGTGATCCGTGCGATGACGGTCACGCGGTGAAGCCCGCGTGACCGGCCCGATGGTTCCGGAATACCCCTGGGAGTCTGTCCCAGGGGTATTTCATCGAGGCGGCTTCCGGCGCCGGTGCAGCAGGGCCGGGCGGCCTCAGGGCTGCCGCAGGGCCGGCGGCACCTGGGACTCCCAGTGCCGGTGCAGCAGGCCGGCCAGCAGCGCGAAGACGCCCAGCGGCAGCCACAGGAACAGCAGCAGCGTGGGCGGATGCGCCATGGTGAACATCAGCACCACCCACAGCAGGAAACCGCGCAGGGGCGTTCGGCACCGGCTCGGCCCGGATGCCGTAGATCGCGGACCAGGCCACGCTGCGTCCGGTCAGGCCCGGCGCACGGTGACGCCCCGGGAGCCGACGTGTGTGCAGCCGCGCCGCAGGAGAAGCACCATGCGCCCGAGGGCCAGGAGATAGCAGGCCGACAGAGCCACCGGGAGCCACCAGGGCAGGGAGTCCCGGTGCAGGAGCGTCTGGACGACACCGCTCAGCACGACGAACCCCATGCCGAAGGACATGCCACGGGGCACACTCCTGCGTCTGCGGTACTCCCGCTCGACCCCGCCCTCGCCCGTCACCGCGTCCTGCCCCTCCGTCAGCTCTTCTTCCGCCGGTCGAACCAGATCGTGGCCGCCGTCGGTGCCAGCCCCGCCCAGAAGACGATCTGTGGAATCGTACGTTCGGTCCACGGCACCTGGGTGAGCAGCAGCACGCACAGCATGGCCCAGGCGGCCTGGCCGAGCACGATGCGGGGCCAGTGGCGGCGCCGGATCAGGGAGC
Source organism: Streptomyces sp. NPDC027663 (assembly GCF_055566415.1). NCBI lineage: Bacteria > Bacillati > Actinomycetota > Actinomycetes > Kitasatosporales > Streptomycetaceae > Streptomyces > Streptomyces sp. NPDC027663. Next base: position 36,632 of record NZ_JBVHSK010000006.1, read on the forward strand.
GGAGGTTGTACTGGACGCCCTTGCGCAGCCGGCGGTAGCGCAGCAGGGCGCCGACGGCCCAGAGGGCGCCCACGGGCACGAAGTACCAGAGCCGTTGCCCGAGCGGGACGGGCAGCGGGCGCGGGGCCTCACCGTCCTCGGGCCACAGGTCGAGCATCACGGCGGCGAGCAGCAGCGAGAGCAGCGCGATCCAGCGCACCCCGCGCAACAGCCGGTACGAGGCGTGGTCCAGGCCCTGCTGAAGCGCCGGGGAGTCCGGGGTGGCGGCGAGGGCGTCGGCGTAGAGGGCGGCGGCCTCGGCGGCCTTCACGCCGGGGGTGCCGGCGGCCTTCTCGGTGTGCCGGGCCAGGGCGGCCGGGTGCTGCGGATCGAGCCGGAGGATGGCGTGGTCCATCTGGTCGGCCACCGCCCGGTCGCCGGCCAGGTCGGCGATCAGCCACCGCACCTCGTACGGGAAGACCTCCTCGGGCGCCAGCCGGACGGCCTCCCGGGCCAGTTCGTCCGACTCCCGCAGGAAGGACAGGAACGCCTCGCGGGTGGCTTCACCGCCGGACCGGGTGAGGCGCAGGAAGCGGATGCGGAACAGCCAGTTGCCGAGCAGCGCGTACCCGTACCAGTACTCGGGGGCAAGGCGGATGACCTCCCGCAAGACGTCCTCGGTCTCCAGGAACCGGCCGTCGACGGCCTGCAGCGCCCGGGCGTGCTGGACGAGGGCGCCGATGTGCTCGGGGTCCAGGGCCAGCGCCCGCTCGGTCGCCTCCAGTGCCTGGTCCGCCTCGTTCTCCGCGGCCAGATGGCAGCGGGCGAGCCGCACCCAGGCGCCCACGTCCTGCGGATCCTCGGCGAGCAGCTGTCCGAGCACGGCCTTCGCCTCGTCGTACCGCCGGAGTTCGTACAGGGCGTCCGCCCGCTCCAGGGCGGGGTGCAGTCCGGTGCTCACAGCTTCCGCCGCTTCTTCAGATAGGTGATCAGGTCGTCGTACATGCCGCCCTCGTTGGCGAACATCGCCACGTTCCGGGCGGCGGCGAACCACGGCTCGGCGGAGGGGACGACCTCTTTGGCCGCGGCCAGCAGGTCCGTCATGCCGATCATGCGCACCGTGCCGGTCCGGGCGGACTCGAGCAGGGCGCGCTCGGCGGCGGCCTCGCACAGATGCGCCAGGTCGGCCCCCGAGAGCCCGTCGGTGACCTTGGCGAGCTTGGCCACGTCGACGTTCTCGATGGGCCGCTCCCGCAGGTGGTACCGGAGGATCGCCTCCCGTGCGGGCGCGTCGGGAGGCAGCACGAGCAGGGTGCGGTCCAGCCGCCCCGGCCGCCGCAGCGCGTTGTCCACGTCCCAGGGCACGTTGGTCGCGGCGAGCACGAACACGCCGTCGTTGGCGGCCGAGTCGATCCCGTCCAGCTCGGTGAGCAGCTGGTTGACGGTGTTGCGCATCCCGCTGTGCGCGGTACGGCTGCGCTTGGCGCCGAGCGCGTCCAGCTCGTCCAGGAAGACCACGCAGGGGGCCTGCCGGCGGGCGGTCCGGAAGATCTCGTGCATGTTGCGCTCGGAGTTGCCCACCCACATGTCGAGCACGTCGTTGACCGACACCGACAGGAAGGAGGCGCCGAGTTCCCCGGCGACGGCCCGCGCGATGAACGTCTTGCCGCACCCGGGCGGTCCGTACAGCAGCAGCCCGCCCCGCAGGCTCTTCCCGTACAGCCGGCGCAGCTCGGGATTGCGCAACGGCGCGAGGAACGCGGCCTCCAGCCGGTCCTTGACCTCCTGCATCCCCCCGACGTCGGCGAGCCGCAACGCCCCGGGCCGCTCCACGTCCCAGGCATCGGCGCCGCCGGGATCGTCACCGCCGTCGCCTCGCATCGGCGCCTCGACGAACCGCGGCGGTACGACGTCCCCGACCTGCTGCTCGGCCGCCTGCCAGTCGAATCGGGCCCGACCGCCGGGAGCTGCCGCCTGCGGTCCGGCCGGTGCCTGCTGCCCGGCGGAAGCCTGCGGTCCAGCTGCCGCCTGCTGCCCGGCCGGTGCCTGCTGGACCGGAGTCTGCTCCTGGACCGGTGCCTGCTGGGGCATCCCCATGGACCGGGCCATGAGCTGCCGCGCCTGCGCGTCGCCGGGTGCGTGCTGCAGGGCGACGGCCACTTCGGCGACCGCTGCCTCGGGCTGACCGGCGTTCAGAAGCAGCTCGGCCAGGTGCAGTCGGAGCGGCACGTCGGCGGGAGCGGCGGCAACTGCCGTACGCAGGCTGTGTATCAGAGGGGAATCGTCGGGCATGACGCCCACCCTACGGAACCGGCCCAGGTCAGGAAGGTGCGGCCGAGGGTGCTGCCTTCCTGCGGGGCGGACTGCCGGGGAGTCGTCACCCCCGGCCGGAGAGGCTGCCGCGCTCGGCGTCCCGGCTCAGCAGCCCGGACCAGTCCTGCTGGGCGGCCCACTCGCCGAAGGTGTGCCAGCCGACCTCGGGGTAGGCCAGACGCAGGCCGGCCACGTCGACGTCGAGGCCGGTTGCGGAGAAGTACGCGAACATCGCCGCCAGGTCGGTGGAGTGCTTGCGGACGTATTCGAGCGGGACCTGCTGGTGGGTGACCGGGCGGCCGAGGGCGGCGGTGAGTGCGGACGCCTGCTGCGCGGGGGTGCACTCGTCGGAGGCGATGTCGATGCGGAGGCCGCTGAAGTCGTCCCGGCGCTGCAGGGCCAGCGCGGCGAAGGCGCCGATGTCGGCGGCGGGGATCAGGGTGAGCGGGCAGTCGGCCGGCATGGGCCAGGCGAAGGTGCCGTCGCGCAGTCCGTCGAGGGTCCAGCCGCTCGCGTAGTTGTCCATGAAGGCCGCCGGGGCGATCACCGTCCACGGCAGGCCGGACGCGTACAGGTGCTGCTCGACCGCCCACTTGCTCTCGTAGTGCGGGATGCCCGTGCCACGGTCGGCGTGGGCGGCGGAGGTGAACACGAGATGGCCGATGCGGGCGTCGGCCGCCGCGTCGACGAGGGTCTTGCCCTGCCGGACCTCGGTGGCGATGTCGGTGCCGAAGGGTGTGGTGACCGCGAAGAGCGCGTCGGCGCCGGCGAGTGCCGTGTCGAGTGAGGCGCGGTCGTCGAAGTCGGCGTGGCGGACCTCGGCTCCCAGGCCGCGCAGGACGTCGGCGGCGAGTGAGCCGGGGTGGCGGGTGAGGGCACGGACGTGGTGGCCGGCGGCCAGGGCGGCACGGGCGGTGGCTCCGCCCTGGGCGCCGGTGGCGCCGGTGACAGCGATGGTGAGCATGGGTCTCCCCGGGGTCGATAGTATTGCTGCGTGACGCATTTGCTGCGTCGCACAGCAGAGTACCCATAGATCGCTGCGTCGCGCAGCAATTTTCTGGAAGGGGAGGCCGTGACCGACACCGACCGGGCCCGGCTGTACGAGGAACTGGGCGTCGAGTCCCGGCGCCACCTGGCCGCGTACGTGCTGTTCAACCAGGCCGTCGCCGACCATCTCGGACTGCACCCGACGGACGTGCAGTGCCTGAGCCTGCTCACGGCCGAGCCGGAGCCGCTCACCGTCAAGCAGATCGCGGAGATGACCGGTCTCACGACCGGGTCGGCCACCAGGCTCGTGGACCGGCTGGAACGCGGGGGCTACGTCGCCCGCACGCCCGACCGGCAGGACCGCCGCCGGGTGCTGGTCACCCCGGTCCCGGAGCGGGTCGCCCGGGTCGCCGCGGTGTGGGACGAACTCGGACAGGGCTGGCAGGCCATCCTGGAGGACCACACGGACGCCGAGCTGAGGACGATCATCCGGCACATGCGCCGGGCGAGCGCCCTCAGCCACACCCAGATCGAGCGCCTGCGCACCATGCCCAAGCCCGACTGAGGGCCGGGCCTCGACGTCCGTGCCCGGTCGAGGGCCAGGCGCAACGCTAGAGCCCGGCCGAGGGCGGCCCGTTACCGTGCTCCAGCCTGGCCGAGGGGCAGGCCCGTGCGCACGCTCGGCCGAGGGGGCGGGTTCAGCCGGTGGGTGCTTCCGGTGGGGGTGTCGGTGCGCCCGGCAGCCGTACCGTCACCACCGTGCCGCCCTCCTCCGCGGGGGCCACGGTGACCTCTCCGCCCGCCTGCTGGACCGTACGCGCCACGATCGACAGGCCGAGGCCCGAGCCGGGCAGGGCACGTGCGCCGGGCGAGCGCCAGAAGCGGTCGAAGACGTGCGGGAGTTCGTCCTCGGGGATGCCGGGGCCGTGGTCGCGGACCGTGAGCACGCCCGCGCTCAGCCGTACCTCGACCGTGCCGCTCCCGGGGCTGAACTTCACCGCGTTGTCGAGGATGTTGACGATCGCCCGCTCCAGCGCGGAGGGCTCCGCACGGACGAACCAGGGCCCCAGGTCCGCCGTGATGGTCAGCTCCGGTCCGCGCAGGCGCGCCCGCCGCAGGGCCGCCTCCGCGGTGTCGTGGAACGCCACCACCTGCACCCGCTCGCCGCGCTGCCCCTCCGAGCGGGACAGCTCCTGCAGATCGCCGATGAGCGAGGACAGTTCGGTCATCTGCGCCTTCACCGAGGCGAGCAGCGCCTTGCGGTCCGCCGGCGGGAGCGGCCGGCCCGTCTCCTCGCTGCGGGTGAGGAGTTCGATGTTGGTACGCAGGGAGGTGAGGGGGGTGCGGAGTTCGTGGCCCGCATCCGCGATCAGCTGTTGTTGCAGTTCGCGGGAGCTGGCGAGTGCGGTGGTCATCGAGTTGAAGGACCGCGAGAGACGAGCCACCTCGTCCTCGCTGTCCTCGACGGGGATGCGGATGCCCAGGTCCTCGGTCCGCGCCACGTGCTCGACGGCCTCCGTGAGCTTGTCGACCGGCCGCAGTCCCGCGCGGGCCACCGCCAGCCCCGCCGCTCCGGCGCCGACCACCCCGATGCCCGACACGAGAAGCAGGATCAGGGCGAGGTCCTTGAGGGTGTCGTGCGTGGCCTTCAGCGGTATGGCGACCTGCAGGGCCGTGTCCGGGTAGAGCTGGGGCCGGACGCCCGGGCCCTGGGTGATGGTCAGGGGCTGGGTCAGCACCCGCACGCTGTTGCCCTCGGAGTCGACGCCGTCGCGCAGGATGCCGTCGATCGTCAGCTCGTCGCTCGCGTTCGCCCGGGTGATGACCGCGATGTCGGAAGGGGTGGTCCTGACCCGGCCCGCGGAGTCGGCCGACACACAGGCGGTGCCGTCCAGCTTCACCAACTGGAGGTAATAGTAGGTGCCGTGGGCGTGCAGGCCGCCGAGGACGGCCCCGTTGGGCTCCTGCGGGCAGGTGGCGAGCGCGGACGACACGTTCACCTCCCGCTGCGGCTGCGTCGTCTTCTCCAGATCCTTGTCGACCTGGTCGTACAGCTTCCGTTCCACGATGAACCAGCAGGTGACCGAGACCGCCGCGACCGCGAACGCCACCGCGGCCGCCACCAGCACCGCCAGCCGCGCCCGGATCGGCAGCGCCCGGTACCGGCGCACCAGCTTCTTCACTCCGCGCCACCCTGCCGCAGGACGTACCCGACGCCCCGCACGGTGTGCACCAGGCGCGGCTCCCCGCCGGCCTCGGTCTTGCGGCGCAGGTACATGACGTAGACGTCCAGCGAGTTGGAGGACGGCTCGAAGTCGAAGCCCCACACCGCCTTCAGGATCTGCTCGCGGGTCAGCACCTGGCGCGGATGTGCCATGAACATCTCCAGCAGGGTGAACTCCGTGCGGGTCAGCTCCACCCGCCGTCCGCCGCGGGTGACCTCGCGGGTCGCGAGGTCCATGCGCAGGTCGGCGAAGGTGAGTGCCTCGTCCTCCTGGGCCTCGGGTGACACGGCCGCCGCGTAGGAGCTGCGGCGCAGCAGCGCACGGATGCGGGCGAAGAGTTCATCGAGTTCGAAGGGCTTGACCAGATAGTCGTCGGCGCCCGCGTCCAGACCGGTGACCCGGTCGCCGACGGTGTCGCGCGCGGTGAGCATGAGGATCGGGAGGGTGTCACCCGCCCCCCGGATGCGGCGGGCCGCCGTCAGGCCGTCCATGCGCGGCATCTGGATGTCCAGCACGACCAGGTCCGGCTGATAGGCGGCGGCCTTCTCCAGTGCGTCCGCGCCGTCGACGGCGACCTCGGTGTCGTACCCCTCGAAGGCGAGGCTGCGCTGCAGTGCCTCGCGTACGGCCGGCTCGTCGTCGACGATCAGGATGCGCTGGGTGTCACGGTCGCCTTCGGCGGGACTCATCGCTCGCGATTCCTCGGTGTGCGGTGGGCGGTGGTCGGGTGCGGTGGTCGGGTGCGGTGGTCGGTGGTCGGTGTGGGGCGGTCGGTGGGCGGTGAACGGGCGGGCGGGGTGGTGTCGGGGCGCCTCTCAGCGTGCCACGTCCCGCGGCCGGAGAGGGGCACGCGGCCCGGTGCGGCCCGGACCGCCGTCCCTCTCCCCGTCCCGTCACCCCGGTCAGGCCCTGACCGTGTTCACCTCGGTCGGGCCTGGCCGTGTTCACCATGGTCGGGCCTGGCCCGTGTGCACCCCGGTCAGGCCCTGACCGTGTTCACCTCGGTCGGGCCTGGCCGTGTTCACCATGGTCGGGCCTGGCCCGTGTGCACCCCGGTCAGGCCTGGACCGTGTTCAGGCGGTGCAGCGGCACCTTGCGGCGGTGCGGGCGGGCGGCGGAGGTGCGCAGGCCCATCAGCTGGGGGACCGGTGTTACGGCCGGCCGGGGGGCACGGGGCGCCGGCACTGGCACGTGCAGCTCGGACACGATGGACAGGGCCAGGGTGAGACCGGCCGGACCGCGCTCGGTCATGCGGTGGGGGATGTGCTTGATCATGACCTGCTCCTTGCTGTCTGTGCTGCATGTGTTGCGGCGCTGTGCCTGTGTGGTGGGTGGGTGTGCTTTCCGTGCTGTCTGTCTCTTCGGCGCTGCCCGGGTGCCGTCCCGCTCCCGGCCGCTAGCTGCCGGAGCCCGCCCGGAGCTTGGCCAGGTCGGACTTGACGGTGTCGACGGGGATGGCGAAGCCGAGGCCGATGCTGCCCGCGTCCGAGGACGAGGAGGACTGGGAGGCCGACGAGTACATCGCGGAGTTGATGCCGATGATGCGACCGCTCGAGTCGATCAGGGCTCCGCCGGAGTTGCCGGGGTTCAGGGACGCGTCGGTCTGGATGGCCTTGTACGTGGTCGTGGACGAGCCGGTGTCGCCGTTGAACTCACGGCCGCCGAACTGGAACGGCCACTGCCCGTCGCCGCCCCGGCCCTGCGCCTGGCCCTCGTCGGTGGAGACGGTGACGTCCCGGGCCAGGGCGGAGACGATGCCGCTGGTGACGGTGCCGGTCAGGCCCTCGGGGGAGCCGATGGCGACGACCGTGTCCCCGACCTGGACGCTGTCGGAGTCACCGAGGGCCGCCGGCTTCAGACCGGAGGCACCCGTGAGCTTGATCAGGGCGAGGTCCTTGGAGCTGTCGGTGCCGACGACCTCGGCGGTGTAGCTCTTGCCGTCACTCGTGCGCACCTTGATCGAGTCGGCGCCCGAGACGACGTGGTTGTTGGTGACGATCTCGCCGTCGGACGTGATGATCACGCCGGAGCCGGTGGAGGATCCGGTCGCGAGCGTCGCGTTGATCTCCACCACGCTCGGGGTGACTGCGGCGGCGATGGCGGCGACGTCGCCCTTCTTGCCGGCCGGCACCACCGGGGTGCCGGTGCCGGCACTGGCGACGGTGTCCTTGCCGGCCAGCTCCTGGAAGGCGTAGGCCGTGCCACCGCCGACCGCCGCCGCGACGATCGCGACCGCCGCGAGCAGGGCGACGGGACGGCTGGTGCGCTTCTTCTTGTGCGCGGTGGGCTCCACGGCCGGCTGGTACGGCGGCGGGGGCGGCCACTCCGGGTTCACGGGGGCAGAGTAGGAGTGCGGCTGCTCGTATGTGCCCTGGCTCTCGGTCATGACAAGAAGAGTTCCCCGCGACCATGAGAGCTTCCTGAGGGCTCCCTGAGAAGCCCGGCAGAACCTTGTTTGCCCGATATAAAGCCCTACCGGGAAGCCCCTACCGGGAAAGCCCTGCCGGGAAGCATCCACCGGAGCCCCTGCCGGGAAGCCCCTGCCGGGAAAGCCCTGCCGGGAAGCATCCACCGGAGCCCCTGCCGGGAAGCCCCTGCCGGGAAAGCCCGGCAGGGAAGGCCCTGCCGGGGTGGTCAGCCCACGCAGCCGCAGCTCGTCCGCAGTACCAGCCGTGACGGGAACGTCTTCAGCCGCTCGCGCCGGGACCCGGCAACCCGCAGCCCGTCGTCCAGCACCAGGTCGACCGCCGCCCGGGCCATCGCCGAGCGGTCCGAGGCGACCGTGGTCAGCGGCGGGTCGGCGAGCGCGGCCTCCTTGATGTCGTCGAACCCGGCCACCGCCAGCTGTCCGGGCACGTCGATGCGCAGCTCGCGCGCGGCCCGCAGCAAGCCGATCGCCTGGTCGTCGGTGGAGCAGAAGATCGCGGGCGGCCGGTGCGGGCCGGACAGGACGTCCAGGGCCACGCGGTAGGCGTCGTAGCGGTTGTACGGCGCCTCGAACAGCCGGCCCTCGGTGGTCAGGCCCGCCTCGGCCATGGCCCGCTTCCAGCCCTCGACGTGGTCGGAGACCGGGTCGCCGACGGCCGGCGTGTCCGCCGTGCCGCCCATACAGGCGACGTAGTCGTAGCCGTGCTCCAGCAGGTGGCGTACGGCGAGCTGGGCGCCGCCCAGGTCGTCCGTCACCACGGCCACGTCGTCGATGGCCTCCGGGCGCTCGTGCAGCAGCACCACCCGGGCGTCCCAGGCGTCGATCTCGGCGGCGGCCGAGTCGTTCAGGGCGTGCGAGACGAGGATCAGGCCGGAGACCCGCATGCCGAGGAAGGCGCGCAGATAGTGAACCTCGCGTTCACCGATGTAATCGGTGTTTCCGACGAGGACCATCTTTCCGCGCTCCGAGGCGGCCTGCTCGACCGCATGCGCCATCTCGCCGAAGAAGGGCTGACGGGCGTCCGGGATGATGAGGCCTATCAGGTCGGTGCGCCGGGAGGCCATCGCCTGGGCGACCCGGTCGGGCCGGTACCCCAGTTCCTTGATCGCGGCGAGGACACGCTCGCGCGTGGCCGGGGCGACCGGCCGGGGTCCGTTGTTGATGACATAGCTCACGACGGCGGTGGAGGTCCCCGCCAGCCGTGCCACATCGTCCCGAGTCACCTTGGCCACGCGCGGAGTCTACGCGGATTGACCCTCTCCGGGCAGGGCGTATCGCATGCCGGCTGTGCAACAGCAATGCTTCGGCCGGGCGCCCCTCGCGCACCGGCTATGCGTCGGCGTGCACCTCTGTGCCGTCCAGGGCGGCGGTTGCGTCCGCATCTTCCGGCTTTGCCCGGCCCGCCTTCGCCTTGGCTTCTTCGCCCGGCCGCTCGCCCTTCTCGGGCGTAACGAATCGATAACCGACGTTCCGGACGGTTCCGATCAGCGACTCGTGCTCCGGGCCGAGCTTGGCCCGCAGCCGCCGTACGTGCACGTCGACCGTCCGGGTGCCGCCGAAGTAGTCGTAGCCCCACACCTCCTGCAGCAGCTGGGCGCGGGTGAAGACCCGGCCCGGGTGCTGCGCGAGGTATTTGAGCAGCTCGAACTCCTTGAAGGTCAGGTCCAGGACCCGGCCCTTGAGCTTGGCGGAGTAGGTGGCCTCGTCGACCGACAGGTCGCCGTTGCGGATCTCCATCGGCGAGTCGTCGGCCACGATCTGCTGCCGGCCCATGGCGAGCCGCAGCCGGGCCTCGACCTCCGCGGGACCGGCGGTGTCGAGGAGGACGTCGTCGATGCCCCAGTCGGCGGTGACGGCGGCGAGGCCTCCCTCGGTGACGACGAGGAGCAGGGGGCAGCCGGGGCCGGTGGAGCGGAGCAGCTGGCAGAGGCTGCGTACCTGGGGCAGGTCGCGGCGGCCGTCGACCAGGATGACGTCGGCACCCGGGGTGTCGACCAGAGCGGGTCCCTCGGCCGGGGCCACCCGCACGTTGTGCAGGAGCAGGCCGAGGGCGGGCAGCACCTCCGCGGAGGGCTGGAGGGCGTTGGTCAGGAGCAGCAGAGAACTCATACGTCTGGTTCCTCCTCGGTCCCTGCGAGGACGTGTGCGGTACGGAACTGCTCTGCGATCCCGAAAGGCCCCGTACACCCGCGGTCACCTGAGGCTTCCACGCTTTGTATACAACGCTTCCGAAAGCACAAAAGGACCCGGGGGCTACGCTGCCCGAGTCCTCTACCCAGCAGAATAGCCCACATGAGCAACCGTCCGTCGGGTCATGTGGCAGGTTCCATCGTTCGTCCGCATTCCGAGACAGGCAGACGGGGCCCTATCCGGACGTTTCTGCGCACGGCCGACGGAATTCCGGTCGAGTCTGTATACGACCCGGGCCCGGCTGTATACGAAACATTCCCGGACGCCTCTTCTTCTCCCTCGCGTGACCTGGTGTTCGTGATCGCACACGGCTTCACCGGGGACGTCGACCGGCCGCACGTACGACGGGTGGCCGGCGTCCTGCGCGGTCACGGCGCCGTCGTCACCTTCTCCTTCCGCGGTCACGGACGCTCCGGCGGCCGGTCCACGGTCGGCGACAAGGAGGTGCTCGATCTCGCCGCGGCAGTGGAGTGGGCCCGCGGCTTCGGGCACGCGCGTGTGGTGACCGTCGGCTTCTCCATGGGCGGCTCGGTGGTGCTGCGGCACGCGGCGCTGCACCCCGGCACGGCCTGTGCGGTGGTCTCGGTCAGTGCCCCGGCCCGCTGGTACTACCGGGGCACCGCCCCCATGCGCCGCCTGCACTGGCTGGTCACCCGTCCCGAGGGCCGCCTGGTCGGCCGCTACGGCCTGCGTACCCGCATTCACCACCGCGAGTGGGATCCGGTCCCGCTCTCGCCGACGGAAGCGGTGCCGAAGATCGCGCCCACTCCGCTGCTGATCGTGCACGGCGACCGCGACGGCTACTTCCCGCTCGACCACCCCCGGATGCTCGCCGCGGCGGCCGGCGGACACGCCGAACTCTGGGTGGAACCGGGCATGGGCCACGCCGAGCACGCGGCGGACGACGCCCTGGTGGCCCGGATCGGGGACTGGGCGGTGTCGGCGGCGGGCTAGCCTGACTCACACTGTCTTTAGTCTTTTCTTGTTTCCTGCCGTCGATTGAGGATCCAGATGCCCAAGGTCACGGTGCGCTACTGGGCCGCCGCCAAGGCCGCGGCCCAGGTCGCCGAGGAGCCGTACGAGGCGGACACGCTGGCCGACGCGCTGGCCTCCGTGCGTGCGCGACACCCCGGTGAGCTGACGCGCGTGCTGCTGCGATGCTCTTTCCTCGTCGACGGCGACCCCGTCGGGACCCGCGCGCATGAGACGGTACGGCTGGCCGAGGGCGGCACGGTCGAGGTGCTCCCGCCGTTCGCAGGAGGGTGAGCGATGACCGATCAGCCGTACCAGGGCGGCCCCTACGAGGGCTACGACCCCTACCAGCAGCAGTGGCCCGGGCACGAGCCGCAGTACGGGCAGCAGCCCGGCCAGGACCCGCAGCTCACCCAGCAGTGGCAGGGCCAGACCTGGGAGACGCAGACGCACGCGCCGGTGCAGGCGGCGGAGACGGCGTACCTGCCCCGGCAGGAGCAGCAGCAGCCGTATCAGCAGCCGGTGTATCAGGAGTCTCACTACCGGGAAGCCCAGTACCCGGAGCCCCGGTACCCCGATTCCTCGTACCCCGAGTCCCGGTATCAGGAGTCGCAGTACCAGGAGTCGCAGTACCAGCAGGCGGCGGCGTCGTACCAGCAGCAGCCCCAGCAGCGCCAGCAGTTCGAGGAGCCGTACGCGTCCGCACCGCAGCCCGAACCGGCACCGGCACAGACGGCGGCACCGGCACGGACGACGGGAGCGGCACCGGCACCCGGGGCAACAACGGCACCGGCGGCGCCGGAAGCGGCGGCTGAAGACGAGGCCGGCCCGGCCTACGGTCCCGCGACCCTCAGCGGCAACGCGCGTATCACCGACGCCCAGCGGGCCCGTCTGGAGGGCCGTTCGCCGATCATCGAGCCCGGCATGCAGCCGGCGGCGCTCACCGCGCTGCTGGGCCTGCTGCTGGCCGCGACAGCCCCCGTCGCCTCGTACGCCCTCGCCGGGCCGCTGGTGCTGCTCCAGGCCGTGACGGCCGCGGGCTGGTTCCGGCTGAACGGCATGTGGCCCGCCCGGCAGGGCATCGCGCTGGCCTTCGCGGGCGCGCTGACGGCCGATGCCGCGGTCCTGGCCGCCGGCCGCGACCACGCCCTGGTGGCCATCCTCGGCGCGCTCGGCATCTGGGTCCTGCTCTCCCTCGTCCTCCAGCTGCGCTCGCACGCCTCGCCGGACGAGCGGATGTACGGCCTGATGGCGACGGTCGCCTCGGCGGCGCTCGCGGTCCTCGCCACCGGGTACCTGGCCGCCGACCCGCACGCGGTCTCCGTCGGCGCCGCGGCGGTCGCGGTGGCGGTCCTGGCCCGGGCCCTGCCCCTGCCGACCCCGGCGTCGGTCGTGGTCGCGCTGCTGGCCGCCGCCGGCGCGGGCATCGCCGTGGGCGGCATGACCGGCCTCGGCGCCAAGGGCGCCGCCCTGGGCGCGGGCGCCGCGGCGTGCGCCCTGATCGGCCACCGGGTGGCGAGCTACGACTACCCGTCCCGCTTCGTCCACTTCACGGCCGGCGTGGCCCTGCCCCTGTCGGCGGCGGCACCGGTGGTGTGGGTACTGGGCCGGGCGCTGGGCTAGGGCTCCCGTCGGCCAGCCGCGGTGCGATACACGGAGCACGGAGGCGATTTCACGGATCCGGACGGGGTACGGGTACGTACCCGTACCCTCAGGTGCGGAGGGGAACCCGACAATGCCTGACGCCGACGTCCGTATCCCCGAGGAAGCCCGGGACCGGCGCGCCGCCATAGCGGCAGCCCGGTGAGCGTCGTACCGGACCGATGGATCGGTGAACCGGTCCGCGTACTGGATCTCAACCCCTGACGTCGATGGCTCGCACGGCACTTCCTCCACCGTCCGCAAGACGAACTTCCGGGACTCGGCCGGGTTCAGGGCCAAGTCGCACATTGCACCGTACGCACGGTTGCAGTAGCTCAACTGAACTGATTTCCTCGACCAGTTCACTCCGCCACGGGCAAGGTCGGCGAGTACCGGGACCGAGCCGGCCCCTAAGTGATGCTGCGTCCCGTCGGCGGTGGAGTGGAGTGGCAGGGACAGCCGGCCGCTGCGTCCGGTCCCCGGCTGTGCCGTCGAGGAAGGAAGACTCCGGCAGTCCCCACGGGCGACCGAACAGCCGAAGGGCCGCATCCCCACTGGCGTCCAACCCAGGGGATACGGCCCTTCAGCTCGTCACCGAGCCCTCGTGGCTCATGCGGTCCGGTCAGACCGCGATGGCGACCTCGGCCAGGCCGCCCTGCTGGGCGACGACCGTGCGGTCGGCCGTGCCGCCCGGCACCAGCGCCCGGACGGTCCACGTGCCCTCGGCCGCGTAGAAACGGAACTGACCGGTCGCGGAGGTGGGGACCTCCGCCGTGAACTCGCCGGTCGAGTCGAGGAGTCGGACGTAGCCCGTCACCGGCTCGCCGTCGCGGGTCACCTGGCCCTGGATCGTGGTCTCACCGGGCTTGATCGTCGAGGCGTCCGGGCCGCCGGCCTTCGCTCCGCACATGCTGTCTCTCCAGAGGGGTCTGACCAGAAGGTCGGTCGGGATGGATTACTTGTTGGCGCCGAGCTCGATCGGCACGCCGACGAGGGAGCCGTACTCGGTCCAGGAGCCGTCGTAGTTCTTGACGTTCTCCACGCCGAGCAGCTCGTGCAGCACGAACCAGGTCAGGGCCGAGCGCTCACCGATGCGGCAGTAGGCGATCGTGTCCTTGGCGAGGTCGACGCTCTCCTCGGCGTAGAGGGCCTTCAGCTCCTCGTCCGACTTGAACGTGCCGTCGTCGTTGGCGTTCTTCGACCACGGGATGTTGCGGGCGGTCGGGACGTGGCCCGGGCGCTGCGACTGCTCCTGCGGGAGGTGGGCCGGGGCGAGCAGCTTGCCGGAGAACTCGTCGGGCGAGCGGACGTCGACCAGGTTCTGCGCGCCGATCGCGGCCACGACGTCGTCGCGGAAGGCGCGGATCGTGGTGTCCTGCGCCTTGGCCTTGTAGTCGGTGGCCGGGCGCTCGGGGACCTCGTCGCCGGCGACCAGCTCGCGGGCGTCCAGCTCCCACTTCTTGCGGCCGCCGTCGAGGAGCTTGACGTTCTCGTGGCCGTACAGCTTGAAGTACCAGTAGGCGTACGACGCGAACCAGTTGTTGTTGCCGCCGTAGAGGATCACCAGCGTGTCGTTGGCGATGCCCTTCTTCGACAGGAGCTTCTCGAAGCCCTCCTGGTCGATGAAGTCACGGCGGACCGGGTCCTGGAGGTCCTTGGTCCAGTCGATGCGGATCGCGTTCTTGATGTGGTTCTTCTCGTAGGCGGACGTGTCCTCGTCCACCTCGACGATCGCGATGGTCGGGTCGTCCAGGTGCTCCTGGAGCCAGTCGGCGTCGACCAGGACGTCGCTGCGGCTCATGCTCATTCCTCCGGGGCAGTCGCGGCGGGGCGTGCGAGTAGAGAGGGGTGCGCGCTCGTCGGCCGAGCGGCGCACGGGTGCCCTTCCAGCAGGGCGGGGGTGAGATGCGGAAGTCGGGGACTTTCGCTCAGAAGGGGCGACAGAGCATGGCGGCAACGCGGCACAGGTCCACTGCCCGCCGCTTCGTGAGATCCGCCTGTCGCTTCATGACGTCGATCGTAGGGACGTCCGGGCGGGCGTGTCACCGGCGTGTCATATGACGAGACGCGATCGTCCGCATGGCGGGACACGAGAAGCGCCCGGAGGCCGCCGTGCGGCCTCCGGGCGCTTGTGCAGGTCGGTGTTTCTACGCTGCGGACTCCACCGTCTCGCCTGTCGGACTCCCGTGTCCGTCGGCGGGCCGGTGCTCCCTCACCCCGCCAGCCTGACGTCCGAACCCTTCACCGAGATCTCCACGCCGTCCGGTGCGGCCTGCACCTTGTCCAGCTTGATGCCGCCCGGCAGCTGGTCGATGGCCTGCTGGAAGTCGGTGATCTGACGGATGCGGTTCTCGGCGATCGCGGCGGCGCCCAGCTTGGGCAGCGAGTCCGCGTGCACCTCGACCTTGTTGTTCACCACGGTCACCGAGCTGAGCACGTTCACCGTCTGCTTGATCCCGAGGGACGAGACGGTGCCCTCCACCTTCACCTTGATCTTCCCGTTGCCGCCGTCGGAGAGGCCGACGACCCGGGCGGTGACCCCGGGGGCCACCTCGGTCGGCTCCGACTTGGCGGTCTTCAGCAGCTCGGCGTAGGAGACCGTCGCGGTGCCGGTCGCGCTGGCCGCGGTGGCGGAGCTGTAGTCGCCGGAGAACTCGACGCCCTTCATGTCGGCCTTCAGGTCGTCGATCCGGATGGTCTGGCCGGGCTTGCCGGTGGCCGCCTCGTAGTCCTCGATGCCGACCTCGACGTCGTCCAGGGAGCCGCCCGCGACCTGGGTCAGGAACGGGAAGCCCTTGATGTCCACGTCCGGGGTGGAGGCCAGGTTCTCCGTCGCCTTGAGCTTGTCCGCGGCCTCGCCCTCCGCGAAGTGCACGGCGACCCGGTCCGCGATCACGAAGAGCCCGCCCAGGATCACGACGACGATCAGGAGTATTCGCAGGGCGCGCATGTGGTGGTTCCCCCGGGGGTGGCGATGTTCGGAATGCGGTGCGTCTACGCCACGGTAACTCTGCCGCGGCCGGCCGGAGGTGAATTGTGGATCAGTTGTGACAGGGCCCGCCGTCCTACTCTTGACGTATGTACGCCCGTCGGCGGCACGTCTACTTCGCCATGATGGGGACCTGCATCGGCCTCTTCGTCCTGGCGTGGGGGGTCGTGCGCCTGTGGTCCGTGCCGGCGGCCGTCGGCATGTGTGTCGTGGCCATGGTCATCCCGCCGGTCGCGGCGATGATCGCCAACCGCCGGGGCCCGGACGACCGTTGGTGGGACGACCCCTCCGGGGACCCGCAGTCCGACGAGTGGTGGGACGAGCTGGACGGGAAGCGGCGCCCGCGGCCGTAGAGCCAGGGGCTCAGTAGACGAGGGCCTGCGTGTCGTCCGCCAGGGCCTCCTGCACGAAGACCTGCGCGCCGGCGATCCGTACGCCCTCGATGACGTCCTTCTCGGTGATCTCCCGGCGGGCCGCGCACTGCGTGCACAGCGTGATCCGGCCCGCGGCGAGGACCGACTCGACCAGGTCCGGCAGCGGGGCCGCGTGCGGCAGCTCGAACTCGGCGGCCCGCCCCGGCAGCGCGAACCAGGACGACTCCCCGGTGAGCCACAAAGAGACCTCGACCCCGCTGGCCACGGCCACCGCCGCCACCGTGAACGCCTGCGAACAGCGTTCGGGGGCGTCCGCCCCGGCCGTCACCTTGATCACGAGCTTTTTCGCCATGACCGAATCGTAATCCGCTTGCCCACAACTCCATGCACATGCCACGAGTCTCCTGTGAAAGCGCGAATGAGGAAGACGTGATTCCTCTTCCCTGGAAGGAGACCCTTGGAAGCGTCCGAGAGAACCGAGCCGGAGCCGGAGAGAACCGAGCCGGAGCAGAAGACCGAGCCGGACCAGGAGATACCTGAGCCGGACCAGGAGATGCCCGAGCCGGTGCGGCGGCGGGTCCGTATGCCCGTGCTCCTGGCCGGCGCCGCCCTGCTCGGCCTGATCTCCGGCACCTGCGCCGGTTACCTCGTGCAGGCCGACCGCGAGCCCACCGCGCTGCCCCCGCTGTCGCAGCCGAAACTGGCACAGGCCGGCGGCAAGGCACCGGAACCGCTGTCCGCCGCGCAGGACCGCAAGGTCAAGTTCGACGGCGACCTGCGCAGGCTCCTGCTGAAGAAGCCGGGCGACGCGCGCGAGACACCGACCCGCTCCGGAAAGGACGGCTGGGCGAGCCTGGAGCAGGTGGCGGAGGGCTACAACGACCCGGCCCGCGGCTACGCCTGGCAGCTCGCTTCGGAGTTCCGCCGCTCCGCCGCCGTCGGCTGGCGCGAGGACGGCACCCGCACCGTCGGGATCCAGCTGATCCAGTACCGGCAGGAGGAGTATCTCGGCGCCCAGCACGTGACCGAGGACGCCTACTTCTACGCCGCGGACGACGGCGAAGCCGACAGCTGGGCGATTCCCGGCACGGGCGACGGCATGGCCTACGTGCACCGCACGCCCGTGACCGCGTACGGCAGGACCATGTACACGGCGGAGGCACACGCGTGGCGCGGGGACGTGGCCATGGAGATCTGGGTGACCGACACCAGGCCGGTCCGGAAGAAGACGATCCTGGACCTGGCGAAGCGGCAGATGGAGCGGCTGTGACGACCGAAAGAACCGAGCACCCGGAGCACCCGGAGCACTCGGAGGCAGAGACAGCAGCATCCGTGACGGCAGCATCCGTGACGGCGGTCTCCGAGACGGGAGCATCCGTGACGGGAGCATCCGTGACGGCAGCATCCGAGACGGCGGTCTCCGAGACGGCGGTCTCCGAGACGGCAGCATCCGTGACTGCCGCGTCCGAGACGACGGCATGCGAGACGCCGGCGGCCCAGGACGGGCCGGAGCCCCCTCTCCCGGCCCGTCCGCGCCGTGCCCGCCGCCGTCCCGCCCTGGTCGCCGGTGGTGCCGCGCTGCTGCTCGCCGTCGTCGCGGGCGTCGGCTGGACGGCGGTCACCGTGCACGGCGCCGACCGGGACCCGGGCGCGGCCACCTGGCGTCTGCCGAAGCCCTCCGCGGGCAAGCCGGCCAAGGCCGGGGACACGGGGCTGAGCGCCATGCTGCTGCCCTACGGCGACGACCAGTACGGGCGGGGCCCGGACCTGGACGAGTTCGGCTCGGACACCGAGCTGTCCGGCCGGCAGGCCACGGCCCTGCGCAAGCGGTCGCTGGCGGAGCTGCCCCGGTCCCAGCGGCGGCTGCTGGAGCGCCAGATCGACCGCAACCCGGTCAAGGGCATGGCGATGCGCAGCTACCTGAGTTCCGCGGAGTTCGACGAGGACGAGGCCGCCTCCGGTGGTCTGTTCACCCTGCAGATCGTGCTGACGCGGATGGACCGGCGGACCGTGCGCTCCATGACGACCTACCAGCACGAGTTCGCGGAGGCCATGAAGATCTTCCGCAAGGGTCCGGCCATCGCGGGACACGAGGACACCGCCTGCTTCCTGCCGCCGGCCGACCCGGGCGAGAAGCTCGACATGATGGTGTGCTCCGGTTACGTCGGGGACGTCCTCGTCTCCACCACCGCGACCGCGGCCAAGCCGCTGGACAAGAAGGGCGTGGCGCAGATGGTCGCCGCCCAGCTCGACCGCATCAAGGACCCGGGGAAGGCCGTATGACCGAGCAGACACAGGCGGAGCAGCCGGCCCCGGAGCCGGCGGTGCCCGGCCTTCCGCCGCTGCCCGCGGGCCCCCCGCCCGCCCTTCCCGCCGCCGCTCCGAAGAAGGACCGCAGGGCGCTGCGGGCCGCGTTGCGGTGGACCGCGGCCGTGGCCGTCCTCGCCGTGGCCGGAGCCGGCACGGCGTACGGGGTGACCCGGATGGACCGTACGGACCTGCCCGGCCTCGCCACCGCATCCGACGGGCGCTGGGAGTACCCCGAACTGGTCAGGCCGCCGCTGCCGGCCGGCAGCCCCGGACCGCTCGCCGCCGGGAACGGAGCAGGGGCGCACTACGCCGACCTGCGGGCCCTGCTGCTGCCCGCACCCGAGGGCGCCATGGCGGACCCGGCGATGCGCGGCACGGACGGCTGGCTGGCGACGAAGGACTTCCTCGCCCAGTACCCGGGCCGGGACAACCGCCGGGAGCTGGGCCAGAAGCTCACCGACTTCGGCCTGCGGCACATCGCGGCCCGCGGCTGGACCGCCCCGGACGGCACCCGCACCCGGATCCAGCTGCTGCAGTTCGGCACCGCCGCCGTCGCCGAGGAGCTGCTCACCGGCGACCTCGTCGGCTCCTCGGCCCCTACCTACCTGATGCGTGGTGCCGACGGCTACGAGCTGGACGAGACGTTCCCGGCGAAGGCCCGGTTCGACGACGTCACGTTCGTCCCGTTCACCGAGAGCAAGCCGTACGGCGCCGAGCAGGTCCGGCAGGCGTACCTCTCGGCCGGGGACACCGTCGCGGTGATCACGCTGTCCCGGAAGGGCGGGGTGGACGCGGTGCCGTTCCGGCAGACGGTCACCCTGCAGACCGAGCTGCTCACCTGAGCGGACCTCGTCAGGAGAGCCGGGCCCGGGCCGCGTAAGCTGGGCTCCGGCTCTGTCGTCCTCCCCCGAGCTCTCCGGGCAGGGGGACCCCCGACCCTCGCTCAAGGAGCACCCGTGGAGATCTTCTTCGAAACCCTGCTGGTCCTGGTCTGCGTCGGCGTGCTCGCCTTCGCCGGTCTGACCGTGAAGAAGCTGTACCAGGGCCAGCGCTGATCCACACCTAGGAACTTCCGCCATGATCGAGATCCCGTCCGACCTGCACAAGGACCTCGTCCCGCTCGCCTTCCTGCTCGGCAAGTGGGCCGGCGCGGGCGTGCACGACTTCCCCGGCTCTCAGAAGTGCAACTTCGGTCAGGAGGTCACCTTCAGCCACGACGGCCGGGACTTCCTGGAGTACCACTCGCACACCTGGGTGCTGGACGAGGACGGCAACAAGGTCCGCCCGCTGGAGTCGGAGTCCGGCTTCTGGCGGATCGACGCCGAGCGCAAGGTCGAGGTCACGATGAGCCGCGACGACGGTGTCATCGAGATCTGGTACGGCGAGATGGCCGACAAGAAGCCGCAGATCGACCTGGTCACGGACACCGTCGCCCGCACGCCCGCCGCGCAGCCGTACAGCGGCGGCAAGCGGCTGTACGGGTACGTGAAGGGCGATCTCATGTGGGTCGGTGAGAAGCAGACCGCCGAGGTCCCGCTGCGCCCCTACATGTCGGCCCAGCTGAAGAAGGTCGTCACGCCGGAGGACGTCGAGCGCTGGGCCAAGGCCCTGCCCGACGACATGCCGGACGACGGCATCGCCTTCTTCAAGTAGTTCTAGACTCGTCGGTGTGGTGAGCACCGACTGGAAGAGCGACCTCAGGCAGCGCGGCTACCGGCTGACGCCGCAGCGGCAGCTTGTCCTCGAAGCCGTGGACACCCTTGAGCACGCGACCCCCGACGACATCCTCGTGGAAGTGAGGAAGACGGCGTCGGGGGTCAACATTTCCACCGTCTACCGGACGCTGGAACTGCTGGAGGAACTGGGCCTGGTCAGTCATGCCCACCTCGGCCACGGCGCGCCGACCTACCACCTCGCCGACCGCCACCACCATCTGCACCTGGTGTGCCGGGACTGCGAGAACGTCATCGAGGCGGACATGGAGGTGGCGGCCGAGTTCACGGCCAAGCTGCGGCAGCAGTTCGGGTTCGACACCGACATGAAGCACTTCGCGATCTTCGGCCGTTGCCAGGACTGTTCGCTGAAGGGCTCAACTACCACGTCGTAGGCTTGCCGTATGAAAAGCCCCCTGCTGTCCCTGCCCGGCGCCGTCCCCGCCGAGGGCGTGGACGAAGGTGTCGCCGCCCACTACGGCGACCTGTTCCGCGAGCAGCGCGCACTCGCCGACGGCACCGGTTTCGTCGACCTCTCGCACCGCGGTGTCGTCACCGTCACCGGCGAGGACCGGCTGAGCTGGCTGCACCTCCTGCTCACCCAGCACGTCAGCGAACTGCCCGTCGGCGAGGCCACCGAGGCTCTGATCCTCTCCGCGCACGGGCACATCGAGCACGCGCTGTACCTGGTGGACGACGGTACGACCGTCTGGGCGCACGTGGAGCCCGGCACGCAGGACGCGCTGATCGCGTACCTGGAGTCGATGAAGTTCTTCTACCGGGTGGAGGTCGCCGACCGCACCGGGGACACCGCCGTGGTGCACCTGCCCGCCGGCTCGATCGCCGCCGTGCCGGAGGGGGTCGTCGTACGCGAGACGGCGTACGGGCGTGACCTGTTCCTGCCGCGCGCCGCCCTGGAGGAGTTCGCGGCCGGTCACGGGCCCGCCGCCGGGCTGCTCGCCTACGAGGCGCTGCGGGTCGAGCAGCACCGGCCCCGGCTCGGCTTCGAGACCGACCACCGGACCATCCCACACGAGCTGGGCTGGATCGGCACGGCGGTGCATCTGCAGAAGGGCTGCTACCGGGGCCAGGAGACGGTGGCCCGGGTGCAGAACCTGGGCAAGCCGCCCCGCCGGCTGGTCTTCCTGCACCTGGACGGCAGCGATGTCCATCTGCCGGTGGCGGGCACGGACATCCGCCTCGCGGACGAGGGCCCGGAGGGCCGCAAGATCGGCTTCGTGACGACGTCCGTACGCCATCACGAGCTGGGCCCGGTCGCCCTGGCGCTGGTCAAGCGGAACGTACCCACCGACGCGCGGCTCCTGGCCGGGGAGACGGCTGCCGCGCAGGAGGTCGTGGTCCAGCCGTAGTCGTTCGGCCCCGGGTGCGCGGGGGCTGGTCGCGCAGTTCCCCGCGCCCCTTCGGGGGCGCCGGTACGGGCGCCTAGATCTCCAGCAGCACCGTGAACGGGCCGTCGTTCGTCAGGGACACCTGCATCTGCGCGCCGAAGCGGCCCGTCGCCACCGTCGCGCCCAGCGCGCGCAGCCGGGCCACCACCTCGTCCACCAGCGGTTCGGCGACATCGCCCGGGGCCGCCGCGTTCCAGGTGGGGCGGCGGCCCTTGCGGGCGTCGCCGTACAGCGTGAACTGGCTGATCACCAGGAGCGGGGCGGCGGTGTCGCTGCACGACTTCTCGTCGTGCAGCATCCGGACCGACCACAGCTTGCGGGCCAGTTGGGCCGCCTTCTCCTTGGTGTCCTCATGGGTCACACCGACGAGGACGCACAGCCCCTCGCCCTCGATCGCGCCGACCGTCTCGCCGTCCACGACCACGCTCGCGCCGTTCACTCTCTGCACCACCGCACGCATGCGGACCATCATGCCGGGTGCCCGGCGCGCCGCCGCAGGGGGTCCATTATGGATCTCTTCACGCCCATCTGGGGCCGTTCGGGGGCACTCGGTCACATAGCGGCCGGTTGGGGTGGCACGATGCTTCCACACGCCGGTCGAGGGGACGGTCAGAAGCAGATGAGCACACCGAGTACCAGCGGGCGGCTGGGGACGCCGAAGACGTGCCGGCCGCCCGCGCAGCGCGCCGACGGCACTGCGGATCCCGCGCTGCCCGTCGAGCCGCCCGAGCCCGACCTGCCCCGGCTGAGCCTGCCCGAGCTGCGTGTCCTGCGCCGCGACGCCCAGCGCGACGAGGCGGACCTCAGCTATGTGCGACGGCTGTTGCAGGGCCGGATCGACATCCTGCGCGCGGAGTTGGGCCGGCGCGGCCGGGCGTCGGTGCCGGCCCCGGCGGACGGCTCGGTGGTCGACCGGCTCCCGGAGATCCTGAAGGACGCCCCGGCACGGCACCGCTCCTCGGCCCGTCATGTCACCCTCGGCACCCCGCACAACGAGGAGTACCGGCAGCTGGCCGCCGAGATGCTCGGGGAGGTCGAACTGTCCGACCTGAAAGCGCGCACGGACCACGAACTGACCGCCGCCATGGGCCGGCTGGTCCGCTACGAGCAGCAGGTCTCCCGGTGCCGCCAGCGGCTGCAGCGCACGGTCGACGACTGCAGCGGGGAGATCGCGCGCCGCTACCGGGAGGGCGAGGCCCAGGTGGACGAACTGCTGCTGTGAGCGGGGCCGGCCGGGGCCCCGGAAATCCGGGCGACACGCGGGAACCGTCCGCCTACCGTGGGCCTCATGACCGACGTCCGGATCATCACCGATGACGAGTTCGAGGACTGGCAGCGCGCCCTGTGCACCGGCTTCCTGAGGCCGCCGGTCCTGGCGCCGGAGCAGATCGAGGCCCGGCGCCGGATGCCGGGCCGCCGGCTGGGCGCCTTCGACGGCGGCCGGTGCGTGGCCACTCTGCGCTCCTTCGACCAGGAACTGACCGCGGTCGGCGGCACACCCGTGCCCGCGGACGCGATCTCCAACGTCACGGTGAGCCCGACGCACCGGCGCCGGGGCCTGCTGACCCGGATGATGGACCAGGACCTCGCGGCGGCGAAGGAACGCGGCGACGTCGTGGCCACGCTGATCGCGGCCGAGTACCCGATCTACGGGCGGTACGGCTTCGGCCCGGCGGCCTGGACGACCGAGTGGACGGTCGACGTGACCCGGGCCGGCCTGGACCCGCGCTGGTCCGGCCCCGCGGACGGCGGCCGGATCGACCTGGTGGACGCCGAGGACGTGCGCAAGCTCGGTCCCGAACTGCACGAGCGGTTCCGCCGGGCCCAGCCGGGCGCGGTCAGCCGGGACGAGCGGTGGTGGCAGCTCAACACCGGAGCGCTCCGCGTCGGCGACTGGACCGAGCCGTTCTACGCCGTGTACCGGTCGGCCGCCGGCGAGGTCGAGGGCCTGGTGTCGTACGAGTCCGACGACAACTGGCACGGCAAGCAGCCGCACAACACCGCCGACGTCAACTGGCTGATCGGCATCAGCCCGGCGGCCGAGCGCGCCCTGTGGTGGTACCTGTGCTCGATCGATTGGATCACCAAGGTCAAGTCGGGCTGGCGGGGCCCCGGTGATCTGCTGCCGCATCTGCTGCCCGACCCGCGCGCGGCCCGGGTCACCGAGCACGCCGACTGGCTGTGGGTGCGGATCCTGGACGTCGTACGGGCCCTGGAGGCGCGGACCTACGACGGGGAGGGGGCGCTGGTGCTCCAGGTCGTCGACGAGGGCGGTCTCGCGGGAGGCCGGTTCCGGCTGGCGGCCTCGCCCGAGGGCGCGTCCTGCACACCCGTCGGCGCCGGGGGCGCCGATCTGACACTGGAGGTTGCCGAGTTGGCGCGGCTGTGGCTCGGGGACGAGTCCGCGCTGCGGCTGGCCGCGCTCGGCCGGGTCCGGGAAGAACGAGAGGGCGCCGCCCGGAAGGCCGACGCCCTGTTCCGCTCGCCCGGGCGCCCGTGGTGCCCGGACCTCTTCTGAGGCTCCCTTCTCCCGTCGGGAGACCGACTGTGCATCCGTAGCGAGCTGTTCGGTTGTGGCTGTGCGATGTCGCTGTTCAGTTGTGGCTGTGCCGGATGTTCAGTTGTGACTGTGCGCTCCGGTGGCCGTCCCCTGTCCGGGCTCCCGGCTCCCCTCCGGAAGGGAACCCGGTCGGCCAACCACTGGAAAGCTCGACCATGTCGGGCAAGTTGGCTGCCAACTTCACTTTACTTATCTCCGCCGGAAGCGTCTCATAACCAGCTGTCGGCGAACTGCCCTAAGTTGGCGGGAAGTTGTAGCGTTTGACTGTGGACCCGGAGCACGCCTCCGCCAGTGGGCGGACGAGGCCCCAGCGGCACCGCTCGTCCCACCGTGAGATCGCCGACGTACTGCGCAGCCGGATCAGGTCCGGCGAGCTGCGGCCGGGTCAGCGCATGCCCACGCAGGCCAAGCTGGCCGACGAGTTCGGCGTCGAGCGCGCGGCCGTGCGTGAGGCCTTGCGCATACTGCAGTCGGAGCAGCTGCTCACCAACGTCTCCAAGGGCAGCCCCGCCACCGTGGCGACGGGGCCGCGGCCCGTGGGTCTCCCGGCCGGTGCCGCGGCGTCCCCGCAGCCCACCATGGTGGGTCTGACACCGCGCATCGCCGCCGCATTCGCCGCCCGGCACGTGCGGATCGACGCCCTCTGCCTCACCTCCGTCTCGCTCACGCTGGCGATGGGCGAGCCGCTCCGGCAGATCCACGCGGGACGGCTGGAACCGGCCAAGATCGAGGTCCGGGTGCTGCTGCCCAGCCGGCACATCGACCTCGCCTTCCCGACGCCGGTGGACACCGACGACGGCGGCCTGCTGCACCGGCGCTGGCTGGCCCAGCGCAACGCCCAGGGCCAGGTGCTGCGGCAGAACCTGCTGGCCCTGCGCACCACCCACGGCATCGACGTCCAGGTCTCCTTCCGGGCGCTGCCGTTCACCCCGCCGGTGAAGCTGTACCTGCTCAACGGTGCCGAGGCGCTGTTCGCGTACTACACGCTGGGCCGCCGCGAGCGGGAGATCGAGCACGAGCACGTGGAGCTGTACGACGCCGACGGCACCCGGTCCGTGCTGTTCGCCTTCGAACAGCGGGCCGGGCACCGGGACGAGGTGTTCGTGGAGCAGTCGCGCCTGTGGTTCGACGCGCTGTGGGAGACGATCAGTTCGGAACTGGTGCTGACGCTATAGCGCGGGTCCGGCGAGCAGCACCGCGAGCAGTACGGCGCCGGCGGAGCTGACGGTCGGGTTCCCGGCCTTGACGCCGACGGTGAGCATCAGCAGCCCGGCGATGCCGACGGCGCCGAAGCGCCACTGGACGAGCTGCTCGAAGCCGACCACGACGAGGGCGGAGAGGAGCGCGAGGACAGGCATGGACGTTCCCCCTTTCGGTCTGCCAACTTGACCAAGTTGGCAACCAACTCTGATTAAGTTGTCCCCACTTGGGCATCAGTTACAAACAACCTTCGAACAACTCCCCTGAGATGGACCAGGGTTGTAGCGTTTGGTCGTGACCCAGGAGAACGTGGCAGTGAACGGCAGCAGAAGGCTCAGCTCCCAGGAGATTGCCGACACCCTGCGCAGCCGTATCCGCAGCGGTGACCTGAGGCCGGGCGAGCGCCTGCCCACCCAGGCCGAGCTGGCGGAGGAGTTCGGGGTGGAGCGCGGTGCCGTACGCCAGGCGCTGCGGGCACTCGCGCAGGACGGTCTGCTCAGCAACGTCAGTAAGGGCAGCCCGCCGCGGATCGCCGAGCCGGCCTCTCCCGCCCATGACGAACCCCAGCCGACGATGGTGGGCCTCGCCCCCCGGCTGACCGAGGCGTTCTCCGCGCCGCACGTGCGCATCGACGCGGCCTGCCTGACCGCGCAGTCCCTCATCCCCGCCCTCGGCGAGCCGCTCCGGCTGATCCACGAGGGCCGCATCCGCCCCGACCGGATCGACGTACGCATCCTGCTGCCGTCCCGGGACATCAACCTCGCCTTCCCGGTCTCCGTCGACGCCGACGGCGACGCCGACGCCGTGCACGAGCGCTGGCTGGCGATGCGCAACGCCCAGGGACAGGTGCTGCAGTACAACCTCCAGGCGCTGCGCTCCACCCACGACATCGACGTGCGCGTCACGTTCCGGGCGCTGCCGTTCACCCCGCCGGCGAAGCTGTACCTGCTCAACGGTGTGGAGGCGCTGTTCGCGTACTACATGATCGCGCGCCGCGAGGAGCCGACGGACAGCGGAACGCTCGAGATGTACGACACCCTCGGCTCCGAGTCCCTGCTGTTCTCCTTCGAGAAACGGGCCGGGCGGCGGGACGCCGCGTTCGTGGAGCAGTCCCAGAAGTGGTTCGACGCCCTCTGGGAAACCATCACCACGGACCTGACACTCTCCTAGTGACCTCAGAGACAACGACTGACACGACGACCGGTACGGCGGCCGGCACGGCCGCACAGCTACGAGAACTGCTGCGCCGCGCCCGGGTGGTTCTCTGGGACTTCGACGGGCCCATCTGCCGGCTGTTCGCCAGGCACAAGGCCGAACGGGTGGCGGCCGAACTGGTCGACTGGCTGGCCGGGCACGGGCTGCCCGGACTGCTCGACGACACCGAGCGCGAAGCGATGGACCCGCACGGGGTGCTGCGTGCCGTGGACCGCCGGCACCCCGGCAGCGACCTCGTCGTCGAAATGGAGGAACGTCTCACCAAGGAGGAGCTGCGGGCCGCCGCCTCCGCGTTGCCCACCGCCTACGCCGACCCGCTGATCCGCACCTGGACCGCCGTCGGCTCCCGCCTGGCCATCACCACGAACAACTCCCCCCGGGTGGTCCGCGCCTACCTCGACACCCGCGGCCTCACCTCCTGCTTCAGCCCCCACATCTACGGCCGCACCACGGACCTGCAGCTGCTCAAGCCCGACCCGTACTGCCTCAACCGGGCCCTCAGCGCGATGGGCGCGGCGCCCACGGCCGCCCTGATGATCGGCGACTCCGCCTCCGACCTGGCCGCCGCCCGCGACGCAGGCGTGCCGTTCCTCGGCTACGCGCGCAACGAACGGAAGGGCAAGCTTCTGCGGGAAGCCGGAGCCGAGCACGTCGTCGGCTCCCTGGAGCCCCTGCTGCTGGCGTTGCGGTGCCGGTGACCGGTCAACCGTTCACGAGGCGGTCCGGCGTGCGGGTGGGACCCACACGGGATCGGGGATGACCGGGTTCTCCGGCTTGATGTAGGCCAGCTTCTCCCACAGGTTGCGGTGGCACTCCATGTGGTGCTCCGCGATCTGCCGGGTCGAGCGTGACTTCGAACGCAGGTCCCAGCCGATGTAGCGGGCCTGCCCGTACAGCGGCCCGAAGCCTTCGGTGTCGAGGATCCGGTAACTGTTCTCGCGCCAGGTGATGTCCCTGTTCTCGATGCCGTAGGGAGTCGAGAACACCGTCTCCTGGTTGAGGATGTACAGCTTCCGCTCGGGTATCTGCGGAGACTCCCGGATCTCGCAGGAGATGCTGATCCCGGGATTGCGCTGGTGGACCCGCTGCAGCAGGTTCTTCAGCGTGATCCAGTTGTGCTTGGTGAAGTCGTCCCGCATCCGCTGCCGGTTCTCCGGCGAGTCGTGGAAGTAGAACATCTCGGTGTCCGGCTCACCGCTGCGCGGAGCGGGGACGAGGCCTCCGGGCAGCCCCATCGGCAGGTTGAGATGGGCGATGATCACGCACAGCTTCAGCTCCACCGTGCGTACCTCGTGGTCGGCCATCTTCTCCAGCGGTACCCGCAGCGCGTCCAGCAGCGTCTGCATGGTGAAGCCGGAGAAGTCCACCCGCACGAGCCGGGCCCGGAACGCCTCCCGGAACTCCGCGTGCAGTTCGTCGCGGTCGGCGAAGACATGAACCCCGGAGACCTCCTTCGGCTCCGACTCGCTGATGGCGTCGAAGAGGATGAGGGCCATCAGCGCGGCGAACGAGCCGCCCAGCAGCTGTCGCCCCTTGAGCGCATCGCCCAGCGGGTCGATGACCTCGGCGGCGACGCCGAGCAGTGCGACGAGCGCGAGCAGCCATCGCACGATGCGCGGTTTCCACGCGCCGAATGCGGCCCGGATGCGTTCCAGTCTGCTCGGGCCGTCGTCGCCCGGCGTGCGAGATGACACACGTACCCCCCGTGTGCGCCGCTGCTGCGATCCGGCGGCGAGTTCCCGTGGTTCCCCTGGCCACCATCATGCCCGGGCAAGTGGGTGGCAAAAACGGATCAGTCGTTGTCCGGCAGGCTTTCCACGGCCTCGATGAGGGGCTGGTGCGAGGACACGACCCAGTCGGCACCGAGGTCCAGCATCTTCTTCGCGCGTTCGGGTGACTGGGTGTATCCCAGGAAGAGGGTGCCGGCCGCCCGGGCAGCCTCGAGATCCGTCAGTTGGTCCCCCACGAGAAGGCAGGATCCGCCCGGCAGGCCGAGGTGCTCCATGGCGCGGTGCACCGAGTCGGGGTCGGGCTTCATGTGCCGGAGTTCGAACGGGTCGCGGCCCACGACGAAGTCGACCTTGGCCTGCCGTTGAACCTTCTCACCCTTGAGGAACTCCCAGATGGGGCCGTCGGAGTTGTTGCTGACGATCACGAGGGGAAGCTTGTGGTCGAAGAGCACGTCGATGAGGGGGTTCACCCGGGGAGCCGGAAGGGCCGACTTGACGGCTTCGTACTCGTAGTCGGTGACGAGGGCCTCGGCTGCCACGAGGGCCCGCGGGTCGCGGGTGTCCGGGGCCGGCCGGTCGTACATGTCCCTCAGACGGCGCAGGACGCCGTGGGAGTCGTCGCATTCCTCGACGTCGGCGTCGAGGGGTCCCCAGAATGCCCGAACGGCTGCCTTGATCTTGCGAGCGACCGGAGCCGTCGACCGGTCGCCGAACAGGTCGGTGACCGGTCCGTCGAAGTCGAGCAGTACGGCACGCACGTCTGTCAGCAGCCTTTGCAGAGCCGCACGTTGATCGACTGCGCTGCCCATGGGCCTCCTCCTGTTCCCCGGCCAGTGTGGACCACGCCGGGCGCCGCGGCCAGCACCGCAGCTCACGCCGGCCGGCGGGAACCGGTTCGACACGTCGTGTCGTGGAGGTCTGGCACGGAGCCCGTCCGAAGAGGAGTACCGTGCTCCCACTTCTGCACCCTTCGGAAGGGTCATGGCGAGAGAAACAGGAAATGCCACCCGAACCAGCTTCCCTTGCCCGACTGCACGCGGTCGAGGCGAGTGGTGACGAGAGCGCGGTCGAGGGACCGCTTCGCGGCTACCACCACGAGACCTATGTGTTTCCGTTGTCCGACGCCATGGAAGACGAGCGGTCGGGGCGGTGGAAATGCCGAGAACCGCGGGCCGACCTGCTCTGGTTCGACCGCCGCTGCTTTTCGTCCGAGGAGCAACTGCTGCAGGCTCTCAGTGGCCTGATCCGTGGAATCCCCGACATCATCGAGGTGGGGGGCATCGGTCTGCAGCGTTTCATCGAAGGGCATACGCTCGGCTATTTCCACAGATCGGGTGCCACGGTCCCCGACATGTACGTCCGTCAGATCATGGACATGTTCCGGCAGCTGGTCGCGGTGCGGCCCGACGCACTCGCGGTGGATCGGCGATGCGAGCCGGACGACCGTCCCGAGGACGGTGACACCGACGGTTTTCTGGACCGTCTGGTCCTTTTCACCGAGCAGCGCGTCTATCTCGCGAACCAGGACAAGTTCGCCGGGCTGTTCGAAGACCTCGGACTGGGCCCGGAGTCGTTCGGACACCTGCGGAAGTACGTGTCCGGACTCAAGCAACGGCCGTTCTGCCTGCTGCATGCCGATCTGCACCGCGAGAACCTCATCGTCGACGCCATGCAGCGACTGTGGACGATCGACTGGGAACTGGCGATGTTCGGCGACCCGCTGTACGACCTGGCGACCCACCTCCACCTGATGCGCTACCCCACACGGCAGGCACGTGCGGTCGTGCGGCGCTGGTGTGAAACCGTCGAAGGGGTCCGGACCGGCAGTGCCGGCGGGTGGGAAAGCGATCTGGGACGTCTGTTCGCCTACAAGAAGGCACAGTCCGTGTTCACCGACGTGATCCGGACGGCTCTGCAGATGGACGCCGGTCCGGAGGCGAGCTGGCGGCAGATCGCTCCGGCCGCGTTCAAGCTGCGCAGGGTCCTGGCCGACGCCGCGCTGCCGCTCGGGCTCGACCCGGTTCCGGGAACCCGCAGGATCGCTTCGGCACTTGCGCGCTGGTACCGCGAGTACGGGCCCTGGGACGGCGAGGCCCGCCGTGATTCCGGCCGGGCCGAGTGGCGCCGGCCGTATCGTATGAGTACTTCGTCCGTTCTCCGCCTGAGCACCAGGAGCGGCCCGTGGGCGCACCACCCGACCCCCGCACACGGCCGGGGCGTACCGAAGGAGTCCGGGCCTCCGCCGTGCTGGAAGCGTTCCTCGAGCTCGCCTACGAAAAAGGGCGGGTGACCCACGGCTTTCACAACCACAACTACGTGCTCCCGCTGACGGATCGGATGGCACAGCTGGTCGGCCGTGCGGCCGGCACCCCGGTGACCGCGCGCGTCCGGCGGGTGGACGCACTGCCCGTGGTGATCCGGACCTGGGCCGACGAGCCGGAGATCCTCGGTGCCCTCGGGGACGCGCTCCCCCATGTGCCGGAGTGCCTGGCCGAGGGCGACGGGTTCGCCGTCCACAGCTATGTGGAGGGAGTGCCGCTCTCGTCGGTCTGTCCCAACGGGATGCCGGTGGACGGAATGCTGGTGAAGGCGCTGGCCGGTCTGCTGGCCGGCACCGCCCGGGTGCCCCCTGGCGCGCTGCCCGTCCTCCCGCAGGTCTGGCCCGAGGACCACACCGACAGCCAGGGCTTCCTGCGGACGCTGGCCCACTTGGCGGAGACCCGGATCCGGCAGCCCAACTGGCCGTACTTCGGCGGTCTGTTCTCGACCCTCGGCGTCCCGGCGTCCGCCCTGACCGAGTTCGCGGACCGGGTGCCGGCCATGACCCGGCGGCCCTACGGCCTGCTCCACGCCGACCTGCACCGCGACAACGTGATCATGTCGTACGGCGGTGATCCGCCGCTCATATGCGTCGACTGGGAACTGGCCACCTTCGGCGACCACCTGCACGATCTCGCGATCCATCTGGTGCGTATGCAGTACCCGGCCCATCAGTGGGCGGAGGTCGTCGACGCCTGGGCGGAGGCCATGGGGAAGGTCCGGCCCGCCGCCGTGCGGGGGCTGGCCGAGGACCTGCGGCACTACGTGGCCTTCGAGCGGGCGCAGTCCGTCTACCCGGACGTGATGCGGGCCGCGAAGTCCCTGGAGGGCTCCTTCGACCAGCGGAGTCTGGACAGGGCGACGAACGCCGTGGAGACGGCCCTGCAGGCCGCCGCGGAGCCGCTGCGGCTTCCCCGGGTGCCTGAGGCGGCAGAGATCGAGGGCGTTCTCGTGCGCTGGCGTGCGGCCGCGCAGGCACTCGGCGAGGGCCGGCGGGGCCGGATCCGCAGGCCGGCCGGGTGGGTGCCCGACAGGCGTCTTCCCGAGCGCCCGGACTTTCCGGACTCCGCGGTCGCGGAGGCACTGGCGCTGGAGGCGGCGGCTCCGTCCACCCGGGTGTTCAAAGGCGTCACGCACGTGAACTCGGTCGTCCGGGTTCCGGGCATCGACTTCCCCGTGGTGGTCCGCCGTTCCCGGGCGGACGCCGGCCGTCGCGAGCCCAGCTTCCTCAGCGAGCACGCGGTGCTCCGGCAGATCGAGTGGTCGGGGGTGCCGGTGGCCGCACCCAGGGTGCTCGCGCTGGGGCAGGATCTGGCCAGGGGCGCCGACGGACGGACACGTCCCGACGACCGGTTCACCATCCTCACCTACGAAGGGCCCCGCGACCCCTGGCAGTATCCGAGTCACCCGGTGTACGGGCTGCGCCCGCACGAGGCGGACGGCCTCGTCGACCAGCTCGCCGGACTGACGGGCATCGACCACACCGCTGTGGACCCGACGGCGGGCTGGACCGGGTTCTACGGCTGGCTCAGCGAGCAGCTCGTCACCCTGGTCGCCGGTCTCCCCAAGGAGTCACGGCAGCTCGCCCGCTTCCTGGGACTGCCCGACGCCCCCCGGCTCCAGGAGATCCTCGCCCGGCACAGGGTGACCCACCGCGCTCCCGCCCTGCTGCACGGCGACCTGCACCCCTGGAACCTGGTGCGCCGGGAGGACGGGTTCGGCCTGACGCTCATCGACTGGGAGATGGCCCTGGTCGGCGACCCGCTGTACGACCTGGTCCGGCACATGCATCTGACCCCGACCCGGCCGGAGATCCGCCACCGGATGTTCCGGCGCTGGGAGCGCTGCCTGCCCGCGCAGTACACCCACAACTGGCAGCAGGACGTGGGGGCGTACCGCTGGATCGAGACCGTCCGCTCGGCCTACGTGGACCTGGACCGCATGGCCACCCGCAAGGGGCTCGACGCGCCGAACGTGCGCCGCGCGGTCCACTCGTACGCCATGACCCTCTCGGCGGCCACCGCATCCCTGGGCCTGGCCGTCCGGCCGGCGGCGAATCCATATCTCGCTCGTGTCCTCGCGTAGAGGGCCGTGACGGAACCGGAGTCCGGTTCTCCCGGGGGCGCCGGCGTCCGTCGTGCGCCGCTGCGCTGCGTAGGCTCGGCGGCATGGGTGAGATGGGCCTGCGTGAGCGCAAGAAGCAGCGGATGTACCAGGAAGTGTCGGACATCGCCGTACGGCTCTTCCTGGCGCGGGGCTTCGACGCGGTGTCGGTGGCGGAGGTCGCCGCCGCGGCCGGGATCTCCAAGCCGACCCTCTTCCGGTACTTCCCGGCCAAGGAGGACCTGGTCCTGCACCGGATCGCGGACCACGAGACCGAGGCCGCCCGGGTGGTGGCCGGGGCGGCCGATCCGGTGGACGCGCTGCGCCGGAACTTCCTCGCCGGCCTGGAACGGCGCGACCCGGTCACCGGGCTGAACGACCATCCCGACGTGCTCGCCTTCCACACCCTGCTCTACGGCACCCCCGCTCTGGTGGCGCGGGCCCACGGGCATCTGGAGCGGCAGGAGACGGCGCTCGCGGAGGCGCTCGGCGGGGGGCTGGACGCGCGGCTGGCGGCGGGGCAGATCGTCGCCGTGCAGCGGATCCTCGCGCTGGAGAACTGGCGGCGGATCGCGGCGGGGGAGCCGGTCGCCCAGGTCGCGCCGGACGCGGTGCGGGCGGCCGAGCGGGCGTTCCGGCAGCTGGCGGCGGGGCTGGCGGGGACGGCGGCCGGCGGCACCGAGTGAGACCCGGTCGAGCGAGTGGACCGGGTCGGCCGCGTGGGGCGGGGGCCGCCTGATGAAACTGGGTTAAAAACTTAACTCGGTCACATTATTGCCGTAGGCTGGTGGGTATGACGTCACTCCACCCCGCCCTCATGGACGCCCTCCACACCGAGCGCGCTTACCACGACACCTGCCGCGCCGCCCTCGCCGCCATGGTCGAGGGCGCCGCCGAACAGGTCGTCATCGGCGAGGACGTCTCCGCCTCCGGCGCCGACGCCGAAGTCCTCGGCCACCGGCTGCGCAGCCAGGCCAAGGCCATGCGCGAACTCCCGCCGGGCCCGCTCTTCTTCGGCCGCCTCGACTTCGGCGCCGGGCAGCCAGGACACGGCGGCCAGCACTACCACGTCGGCCGGCTGCGGATCACCGAGGACCCGGCCGCGCCGCCCCTCGTGGTCGACTGGCGGGCCCCCGTCTCCCGCGCCTTCTACCAGGCCGGCGCCCGCGACCCGCAGGGCGTCGAGGTCCGGCGCCGGTTCGGCTGGGCGCCCGGCAGCCGGGGCGACTCCGCCGACCTCACCGGGCTGGAGGACGAGCACCTCGGCCGGGGCGAGTCACGGACCAGTGCCATCGTGGCCCGCGAGATCGAGCGGCCCCGCGTCGGACCCATGCGGGACATCGCCGCCACCATCCAGCCCGAGCAGGACGACCTCGTACGCGCCGCCCTCACCGAGTCGGTGTGCGTGCAGGGCGCCCCCGGCACCGGCAAGACCGCCGTCGGCCTGCACCGCGCCGCCTACCTGCTCTACACCCACCCCAAGCGGCTCCAGCGCTCCGGCCTGCTCATCCTCGGCCCCAACCGCACCTTCCTGACGTACATCGCCGAGGTACTGCCCGCCCTCGGCGAGTCGGGCGTGCGCCAGTCCACGCTGCTGGAGGAGATCGCCCGCCACCCGGTCACCGGCACCGACCCCGACCCCACGGCCACCGTCAAGCACGACCCGCGGATGGCCGAGGTGCTGCGCCGGGCGCTGTACGAGCGGGTGACCACCGCGGGCGTGGCCGACCTCGCCGTACCCGACGGCTCCTACCGCTGGCGGGTGCCCGCACACGAACTCGCCGCCGTCGTCGAGGAGGTGCGCGCCGAGGAACCGCCGTACGCCGTCGGGCGGGAGCGGGTGCGCACCCGGGTGGTACGGCGGCTGCGGGACCGGGCCGAACGGCGTTCCGGAGTCCTGCCCGCCTCCTGGGTGCGCCGGATCGAGCGGTGCCGGCCGCTGACCGAACAGCTCGACACCGTGTGGCCCAAGGTCCGCCCCGAGGAGATCCTCGCCGCACTCCTCACCGACCGCGCGGTGCTGGCCCGGGCGGCCGACGGGCTGCTGGACCCCGAGGAGCAGTCCGCACTGCTGTGGCCCCGCCCGCCGCGCTCGTACAAGTCGGCCCGCTGGTCGGCCGCCGACCTGGTCCTGCTCGACGAACTCGCCGGACTGATCGAACACCCCGAGGGCCACGGCCACATCGTCGTGGACGAGGCGCAGGACCTCTCCCCGATGGAGTGCCGGGCCATCGCCCGCCGGGCCGTGTTCGGGTCGCTGACCGTCCTCGGCGACCTCGCCCAGGGCACCACCCCGTGGGCCGCCCGCGACTGGTCCGTCCAGCTGCGCCACCTCGGTCGGCCGGACGCGGCCGTGGTGCCGCTCACCACCGGGTTCCGGGTGCCCGCGGCCGTGCTGCAGCTGGCCAACCGGCTCCTGGCCCGGCTCGGTGTCGCCGTGCCCGCCGCCACCTCCCTGCGCTCGGACGGAGAGCTGACCCTCCGGCCGACCGACGACGTGCCCGGCACCACCGTCGCCGCCGTACGGGACGCCCTCGCCCGGGAGGGATCGGTCGGGGTGATCGCGGCGGACGCCGACACGGACCGGGTGCGCGAGGCGCTCACCGCGGCCGGCATCGAGACGGCCGGCCCCGACGCGCTCGGCGCCCGGGTCACCGTCGTCCCCGCGAGCCTGGTCAAGGGACTGGAGTACGACCACGTCGTCGCCGTCGAACCGGCCGCCGTGGCCGAGGCGGAGGAGCGGGGCGCCCACCGGCTCTACGTGGTGCTCACCCGGGCGGTGTCCCGGCTGGACGTGGTGCACGCCCGCCCGCTGCCGTTCTGACGGCGGCCCGCGCGGGGACAGCGGGTCCGCCGTGATCCCGGCCAACGCCCCGGCAGCGCGGGACAGCGTGCGCCGTGCTCGCGACGACCGACGCCCCGGCAGCGCGGGGCAGACAGCGTGCGCCGCGGCCCCGACGGCCAATGCCTCGACGGCGCCGCGGAGACGGCGTGCCCGGGGAGGGACGGCTTGCCTACTCCGCCTCCGGCGGAACGCGGCCCGAAGGGGCGCCGGGAACTGCGCGACCGGCTCCCACCCGGCCCCGGCCGGAAGACGCCCGACAGCTCAGCGGCGCGCCGCACGGCCCTGCGCCGGAGGCATGACGTACTCGGCCAGGTGCTCGCCCGTCAGCGTGGACCGTGCCGCGACCAGTTCCGCGGGGGTGCCCTCGAAGACGACGCGGCCGCCGTCGTGGCCCGCTCCGGGACCGAGGTCGATGATCCAGTCCGCGTGCGCCATGACCGCCTGGTGATGCTCGATGACGATCACCGACTTGCCGGAGTCGACCAGCCGGTCGAGCAGGCCGAGCAACTGCTCGACGTCGGCGAGGTGGAGACCGGTGGTCGGCTCGTCCAGGACGTAGACCCCGCCCTTCTCGGACATGTGCGTGGCCAGCTTCAGCCGCTGCCGCTCGCCGCCGGACAGCGTGGTCAGCGGCTGGCCGAGGGTGAGGTAGCCGAGGCCGACGTCGGCCATGTTCCGCAGGATGCGGTGGGCGGCCGGGGTGCGCGCCTCGCCGCTGCCGAAGAACTCCTCGGCCTCCGTCACCGGCATCGCCAGCACCTCGCTGATGTCCCGGCCGCCGAGGCGGTACTCCAGCACCGAGGCGTCGAACCGCTTGCCCTCGCACTCCTCGCAAGTGGTGGCCACCCCGGCCATCATCGCCAGGTCGGTGTAGACGACACCGGCGCCGTTGCAGCCGGGGCAGGCGCCCTCCGAGTTGGCGCTGAACAGGGCCGGCTTCACGCCGTTGGCCTTGGCGAACGCCTTGCGGATGGGCTCCAGCAGCCCGGTGTACGTCGCCGGGTTGCTGCGTCGCGAGCCGCGGATCGGCGTCTGGTCGACCGACACGACGCCCTCGCGGGCCGGGATCGAACCGTGCACCAGCGAACTCTTGCCGGAGCCGGCGACACCGGTGACGACGGCCAGCACGCCGAGCGGCACGTCCACGTCGACGCCCTGCAGGTTGTGGGCCGTCGCACCGCGGATCTCCAGGGCTCCGGTCGGCTTGCGGACCGTCTCCTTCAGCGTGGCCCGGTCGTCCAGGTGGCGGCCGGTGAGCGTGTCGGCTGCGCGCAGCTCGGCGACGGTGCCCTCGAAGCAGACCGTGCCGCCCGCCGTGCCGGCGCCCGGGCCGAGGTCCACCACGTGGTCGGCGATCGCTATGACCTCCGGCTTGTGCTCCACGACGAGCACGGTGTTGCCCTTGTCCCGCAGCCGGAGCAGCAGGTCGTTCATGCGCCGGATGTCGTGCGGGTGCAGACCGGTGGTCGGCTCGTCGAAGACGAAGGTGACGTCGGTGAGTGAGGAGCCGAGATGGCGGATCATCTTGGTTCGCTGGGCCTCGCCGCCGGAGAGGGTGCCGGCCGGGCGGTCCAGGGAGAGGTAGCCGAGGCCGATCTCCACGAAGGAGTCGAGGGTGCCGCCCAGCGAGGTGAGCAGCGGCGCCACCGACGGCTCGTCCAGGCCGCGCACCCACTCGGCCAGGTCGCTGATCTGCATGGCGCAGGCGTCGGCGATGCTGATCCCCTTGATCTTCGAGGACCGGGCCGTCGCGCTGAGCCGGGTGCCGGCGCAGTCGGGGCAGGTCGTGAAGGTGACCGCGCGGTCCACGAACTCCCGGATGTGCGGCTGCATCGCCTCGCGGTCCTTGGCGAGCATCGACTTCTGGATCCGCGGGACCAGACCTTCGTAGGTCATGTTGATGCCCGCGATCTTCATCCGGGTCGGCTCGCGGTACAGGAAGTCGTCCAGCTGCCGCCTGGTGAAGGTGCGGATCGGCTTGTCCGGGTCGAAGAGGCCCGACTCGGTGTAGAGGCGGTGGTTCCAGCCGCCGGACTTGTAACCGGGGATGGTGAGCGCGCCCTCGGCGAGCGACTTGTCCTCGTCGTAGAGCTGGGTGAGATCGATGTCGGTGACGGAGCCGCGGCCCTCGCAGCGCGGGCACATGCCGCCGGTGATGCTGAACTCGCGCCGCTCCTTCACGGCTTTCCCGCCGCGCTCCACGGTGACCGCGCCCGCCCCGCTGATCGAGGCGACGTTGAAGGAGAACGCCTTGGGCGAGCCGATGTGCGGGGTGCCGAGCCGGCTGAAGAGGATACGCAGCATGGCGTTGGCGTCGGTGGCGGTGCCGACCGTGGAGCGCGGGTCGGCGCCCATCCGCTGCTGGTCGACGATGATCGCGGTGGTCAGCCCGTCCAGCACGTCGACGTCGGGCCGTGCCAGCGTGGGCATGAAGCCCTGGACGAACGCGCTGTACGTCTCGTTGATCAGCCGCTGCGACTCCGCGGCGATGGTGTCGAAGACCAGGGAGCTCTTGCCGGAACCGGAGACGCCCGTGAACACCGTCAGCCGGCGCTTGGGGATCTCGACGCTGACGTTCCTGAGGTTGTTCTCGCGCGCACCGTGCACGCGGATCAGTTCGTGGCTGTCGGCGGCGTGCGCCGCGCCCGCCGTCACGTCCGTCCTCATGGTGATGCTCATCGTCTCTCCGTCCGTGAAATCGCCTCCGCCACGCTAGCGGCGTCCGCCCGGCCGCCGCTTCTCGAATCCTGACCGGTTCCCCGCCGGCTCAGCGGGGGATCACCCAGCCCGGTGCCCAGGTCCCGGCGGTGTCCTGGCCGGCGGTCGTGGCGGCGAGGTGGGCGCGGAGGGTGGCCAGCGCCGGGTGCGGGTTGTCGCGGTGCCAGAGGAGCGAGTGCGGGTAGACGGGTGTCGGGCCGGTCACCGGGATGCGGCGCAGGCCGTGGCCGGCGGGCCGGACGCCGGGGGCGCCTCCCGGCGGTAGCCGGGGGAGGGTGTGCTCGCCCATGAAGGTGGCCAGGGACGGTGTGCCGGCGATCGTGTCGAGGAGCGCGTCGGAGCCGAAGTTGGGGCCGGTCGCCTCGATGGTGAGGCCGAACTCGGCGATAAGGTCGTCGTAGTAGGCGGCCCACTCGGAACCGGGGACGATGCCGGGCATCCAGATCCGGTGCCCGGCGAGCTGAGCGACGGTCACCGAGCGGGCGCCCGCCAGGGTGTGTGCGGGGCCCGTGAGGAGCTGGAGCGGTTCGTCGAGCACCCGGACGGCGGCGATGTCCCCGGGAAGGGGCCGGCCGGGCGCGGTGACGGCGCGGAAGGACGCGTCGATCGCACCGGACCGGATCGAGGCGACGGCTGTCTCGATGTCGAGCAGCATCACCACGTCGAGGTCGATCTCGGGGTGCGCGTGGTGGAAGCCGCGCATCAGGGCCGACGCCGCGCCGCGCGAGGCGATGATGTCGACGCGCAGCGGACGGCGGCCGGGGCGCACGGAGGCGACGGCGCGCTCGCCGACGCGCAGCAGCTCGCGCGCGTGGGGCAGGAACGCCTGCCCGTCGATGGTGAGCCCGGCGCCGCGCGGGGTGCGGGTGAACAGCCGCACCCCGAGCTTGCGCTCCAGCGCCGCGATGCGTTTGGAGACGGCCTGCTGGGTGACTCCCAGCTCGGCGGCGGCCTCCCGGAACTGCCCCGTGTCGGCCGCGGCGACGAAGGTCCGGACGGTGTCGAGGTCCATGCCGACACGCTATGGGCCGCCACAGCGGTCCGACACGTGGCACACTTCTGCAAGCGGATGCTTGCAATTGTTAGCGCGGGTGGGGCAAGGTGGAGGCATGGCATCGCTGAACGTCGGCAATCTCGGTGAGTACCTGCGCGAGCAGCGGCGAAACGCGCAGCTGTCGCTGCGGCAGCTCGCCGACGCCGCCGGGGTGTCCAACCCGTACCTGAGCCAGATCGAGCGCGGGCTGCGCAAGCCCAGCGCGGAGGTGCTCCAGCAGGTCGCCAAGGCCCTGCGCATCTCCGCCGAGACGCTGTACGTCCGTGCAGGCATCCTCGACGCCGAGCGGGATCTGGACGAGGTGGAGACCCGGGCGGTCATCCTCGCCGATCCCTCTCTCAACGAGCGCCAGAAGCAGGTGCTGCTGCAGATCTACGAATCCTTCCGCAAGGAGAACGGATTCGGGACCGGCGAGCAGGCCGAGCGCGGGCAGGACGGGGAGGGGGCCGTGGGCCGGGAGACCGGCGACGGCAGCCGTACGGCCGGCGGAGGCGATGCCGCCGGAAGCGAAACAGACGCCGGTCCACGGCGGACGGCCGGATGACGCCGGACCAGGGCTCCGGACGCCCACCGCGGACCACCATCCCAGCCGAACGCGAATCCGATCCGGGAGGAACCCTCACCATGGCCATCACCGACGACCTGCGCAAGACCCTCAGCGACCCGACCCCGCTCTACTTCGCCGCAGGCACCGCCGACCTGGCGCTTCAGCAGGCCAAGAAGGTGCCGGCCCTGGTCGAGCAGCTGCGCGCCGAGGCCCCGGCCCGCATCGAGGCCGTGCGCAACACCGACCCGAAGGCCGTGCAGGAGAAGGCCGCCGCCCGCGCCAAGGAGGCGCAGGAGACCCTGCAGACCAAGGTCAACGAGTTCATCGGCACCCTCGACGTCGACCTCAAGAAGCTCGGCGAGACCGCCCAGGACCTCGCCCTGCGCGGCGTCGGCGTCGCCGCCGAGTACGCCGTCAAGGCCCGCGAGGCCTACGAGAAGGTCGCCGAGCACGGCGAGCAGACCGTGAAGACCTGGCGC
This sequence comes from Streptomyces sp. NPDC027663, assembly GCF_055566415.1. Classification (NCBI taxonomy): domain Bacteria; kingdom Bacillati; phylum Actinomycetota; class Actinomycetes; order Kitasatosporales; family Streptomycetaceae; genus Streptomyces; species Streptomyces sp. NPDC027663. The sequence goes on from NZ_JBVHSK010000006.1 coordinate 76,931, forward strand.
GGCGAGGCCGCCGAGGAGATCGAGGAACTGGCGATCGTCGTCGAGGGCAAGCCGGAGCCGGCCGGGGACGGCGAGCCGACGCCGGCCGCGGCGCAGGCCGAGCCCGAGGCGGAGAAGAAGGCCGCGGCGAAGAAGGCCCCGGCGCCCCGCAAGAGCACCACGGCGAAGAAGACGACCCCGCCGGCCAAGTGACGACCGGCAAGACGCATCCGGGCCGGGCACCTTTGGGGTGTCCGGCCCGTTCTATGGGTACGGTGGCGGCGTAGCAGTGATCGGGATCGAACGGGCGGTGGACAGCATGCTGATGTCGGGCTTCGACGGGTTCATGGGCATCTTGAAGATCGTTCTGATGGCCCTGGCCGCGTTCGGGCTGTTCGACGCCGCGTTCCGGCGCGAGGACGCCTTCCGCGCGGCCGACAAGCAGAACAAGGTCTTCTGGCTGATCATCCTCGGCATCGCGCTCGTGGTCAGCTGGCTGTTCTCGATCCTGTCCATCCTGCCGATCGCCGGCGCGGTCGCGAGCATCGTCTACATCGTGGACGTACGCCCCGCCCTCCGGCAGGTCGGCGGCGGCCGCGGCTGGGGCCGCCGCCGCGGAAGCAGCAGCGACGGTCCGTACGGGCCGTACAACGGCGGCCGCTAGGGGCATCCCGCCGAGGGCCGCTTCACCGCCGCCGGGTGCGGGTCGCCCGTGCCTTGTCGCGCAGTTCCCCGCGCCCCTTGAGCCTGCGAGTTCCAGCTTGCCCAGGGGGCGCGGGGAACTGCGCGAACAGCCCCGACCCGCCCGCACCCGACAGTCGACGAGAACCCCGCAGGGAGGCCCCCTGCGGGAGGCACCCTGCGGGAGGAGCCCTACGGCGAGACCCCGGTCACGCCGTGCGGTCCAGCAGGACCACCGCCACGTCGTCCGTCAGCTCGCCCCCGTTGAGGTCGCGGACCTCGCTCACCGCCGCCCGCAGCAGGTCCTCGCCCCGCAGCCCCTCGGAGAGCTGCCGGCGGATCATCTCCACCATGCCGTCCTGGCCGAGCCGCTCCCCGTCCACGCCGACGCGGCCCTCGATGAGGCCGTCGGTGTAGAGCATCAGGCTCCACTCGGCGCCCAGCTCCACCTGCATCCGCGGCCAGCGGGCGCCGGGCAGCAGGCCGAGCGCGGGGCCGTTGTTGTCGTACGGCAGCAGCCGGGCCGGACGGCCGGGGCGGGCGATCAGCGGGGCCGGATGGCCCGCCAGGCACAGGCCCGCGCGGCGCCCGTCCGGCGCGATGTCCACCGTGCACAGCGTCGCGAAGATCTCCTCGTCGGAGCGCTCGTGCTCCAGCACCTGCTGCATCGTGTTCAGCAGTTCGTCCCCGCACAGCCCGGCCAGCGTCAGCGCCCGCCAGGCGATGCGCAGCTCCACGCCGAGCGCGGCCTCGTCCGGGCCGTGCCCGCAGACGTCACCGATCATGGCGTGCACGGTGCCGTCGGGGGTGCGGACGGCGTCGTAGAAGTCGCCGCCGAGCAGGGCCCGGGAGCGGCCGGGGCGATAGCGGGCGGCGAAGCGCAGCGCGGAGCCCTCCAGCAGCGGGGTGGGGAGCAGGCCGCGCTCCAGCCGGCGGTTCTCCTGCGCGCGCAGCTTGCCCTCGGCGAGCCGCCGCTCGGCCGTGTCGGAGCGCTTCCGCTCCACCGCGTAGCGGATGGCACGGCTGAGCAGCCGGCTGTCCAGCTCGTCCCGGAAGAGGTAGTCCTGGGCGCCGACGCGCACGGCCTCGGCGCCGCGCTCGGCGTCGCCGGAGGCGGTCAGCGCGATCACGGCATGCCGGGGCGCGAGCTGGAGGACGTGCCTGAGCACGGCCAGCTCGTCGTCGGTGCCGCTGCCGCCCGGCGCCGGGAGCGCCAGGTCCAGCAGGATGCAGTGGACGTCGTCGGTGAGCAGCCGCTCGGCCTCGGTGAGGTTGCGGGCGGTGCGGACGCGGATCGGTTTGCCGGCCGGGTCCAGCAGGTCGGGCACGATCGGCAAGCCGGCCGGATCGTCCTCGATCAGCAGCAGGGTGAGAGTGGCGCCGGTGCCGTTCACAGTCGTGGCGTCGCGGTGGGCCTCTTCCTTGAGGGGACCGCCGACGGTGCGGGCGGCCTGCGCCTGACCACTCTCCACGGCCGGGATCGCTCTCTGCCGCGGTACGGGTACGGGCATCGTGTTGGGTTCCTTCCCTCCCCCCGAGGGCACGGCGGCGTCGAGGGGTCTCGACTCACCAGACCGGGACCATAGCGGCTGTGACCGCCCCGATGGAATGGTGTGAGCCGCGTCGCTCCGGTGGCCGCCACTGTCATATGCCGCGTTCCGTACCGCAGTTGGACAGGCCGGCGGCCCGGAAGGGATGACGAAGCTCACGTCCTGGGCGGGTTTGGGCAGGGGTTGGCGGTGCATTGGGTCACATGGCGTGGGTCACGGCGACGTGGGCGGCGTGCGCCGGCATGACGTGTATGGCATGCGTCACGAGTGTTGCCGAAGGGGCGCGAGGCCCTGTCCGGCGTGCGGTTCGGCCGCGTGGGCGCGATCAGCCGCGGCGAAGTCCGCACCTGTGGGACGGCCGCGGTTCAACGGCGCCGCACCGCTCTGCGGGACACGGCTGTGAGGCCTACGCGTCAGGTCGTACGACACCCAGGATCGGCATCGTGCCGGCGCCCGCGAGCGTCACCGACCGTCCCGGGCGCGGGGCGTGGATGACCGCGCCGTCACCGACGTACATCGCGACATGGCTGGCGTCACCGAAGTAGATGACGAGGTCGCCGGGGCGCATGTCCTTGATGTCGACGTGCTTGAGCTGCTTCCACTGTTCCTGCGAGGTGCGCGGCACGGGATGGCCGGCCGATGCCCAGGCCTGGGAGGTCAGGCCCGAGCAGTCGAAGGCGTCCGGTCCCTCGGCGCCCCACACGTACGGCTTGCCGAGCTGGGCGGTGGCGTACTTCACGGCCTTCTTGCCCTGCGCGGTGGCCTTGCCGTCGATGTCCTTGAGGATGCCGGTGTCCAGCCAGGCGGTCTGTGCCTTGTCGGCGGCCTCCCGCTCCAACTGGGCGAGCCGTTCCTTCTCCTTCTTCTCCAGCCGGGATTCCAGCTTCTCGGCCGCGTCGATCTGTTCCTCGATCTTCTTCTTGGCGGCGGCCTTGGCCTTGCGGTTGCTCTCCAGCTTCTTCCACTGGGCGGACGCGTCCTCGGCGTACTGCTTCAACTCTTTCTGGGTGCGGGACACTTCGCCGATCAGCTTCTTCGCCGCCTGCTGGCCCTGGAGCACCCGGCCGGCGCCGTCCAGGAACCGGCCGGGGTCGTCGCTGAGCAGGAACCGGGCGGTGGAGGACAGGCCGCCGGTGCGGTACTGGTCGCGGGCCGCGGCGCCCGCCTGGTCCTTGAGTTTCGTCAGCCGCTTCTGCCCCTGGACGATCTTCTTCGCCAGCTCCACGATCTCGGCGGACTGCTTCTTGGTCTTCTCCTCGGCCGCGTTGTAGGAGTCGGTGGCGACGGCCGCGTCGTGGTAGAGCGCGTCGAGCTTCTCGCGGACCTGTTCAAGGTCCTTGCCGGGATCGGGAGTCGGCGTGGGGCCCGGTGAGCCGCCGGCCGTGGGTGCGGGCGTGGGCGCGGGGGCCGCGAACGCCGTGCCCGGTGCCGAGAGAACGGTCACCGCGCAGACCACGGTCAGGGCGGCCGTGAGCAGGCCGCGCTTGCCCGAACCCATACCACTTCCCCCAAACTGATTTACCGTCAGTAACTTACGGTCGCCTGAGGGATCGTGCCACGGCCGCGTGCAAAGCGACAGAGGCCGTCGGAAACCGGAATTCCCCCCGCCGACCGCCGGTACGGCGATCTCCGTGCCGATGTGACGAACGACGCACGCAGATCGTTCCCCTCTTCGTCGAAGCCCACGCGGCACGGACGCGTACGCGGGGCAGCAACTGGCGCACCGGCACCGGGTGGTCAGCGCACCGGCGCCGGATGGTCGGCGCACAGGCACCGGGTGGTCAGCGCACCGGAACCGGATGGTCGGCGCACCGGCACCGGGCGGTCAGCGCACCGGTGCCAAGGCCTTCCAGGCGACGGTCACTTCGCCCTGCCGCCAGCGGGCCGGGGAGTCCGTCACCGGCCAGTCCGCCGTCAGGTCCCGTACCGCGCGGAGCCAGCGCTGCCGGGCGCCGTAGGAGGCGTAGGGCGCGGCGGCGGCCCAGGCGCGGTCGAAGTCGCGGAGGAAGGCGTGCACCGGCTCGCCCGGCACGTTGCGGTGGATCAGCGCCTTCGGCAGCCGTTCGGCGAGGTCGGAGGGGCGTTCCAGGGAGCCCAGCCGGGTGGCGAAGGTGACCGTGCGGGGGCCGTCGGGGCCGAGCGCCACCCACACGTGCCGACGGCCGATCTCGTCGCAGGTGCCTTCGACCAGCAGTCCGCCGCGCGAGCCGCCGGCGGCCGGGGCGAGCCGTGCGCACAGCCGCTCCCACACCGCGGCGACCTCGCCCTCGTCGTACTGCCGCAGCACATTGGCGGCCCGGATGAGCATCGGGCGGCCGTGCACGGGGATCTCGAAGCCACCGTGCCGGAAGGTCAGCCCCGCGCGCTCGTACGGTCTGGCCGCCGCCACCCGCTCCGGTTCGATCTCGATGCCGACCACGCGCGTGCGGGGCGCTGTCGCGTGGAGCCGGGTCAGCAGCTCCACGGCGGTCCAGGGTGCGGCGCCGTAACCGAGGTCGATCGCCACCGGGTCCGCGGCGCGCCGCAGCTCGGCGCCGTGTACGGCCGCGATCCAGCGGTCCATGCGGCGCAGCCGGTTGGGGTTGGTCGTCCCGCGCGTCACCGTTCCCACGACGGAGGTCCCCCCGGTCGGACGAAGCCGGGGGTGGGGGAGGGTCGCTGCGCGGGCTGCCATGCATACGAGGGTAAGCGGGTGCGGGGACTCGCCGTCATGCCCGCGGGGGGCGCCCGGCTGCGGGTCCGCCGTGGTCGGTCGCGCAGTTCCCCGCGCCCCCTTCGGGGCGCCTTTCCTGCGGGTCCGCTGTGGCTGGTCGGGCAGTTCCCCGTGCCCCTTTCGGGGTGCCTCCCCGCTGACATGGATCCGGTTCGAACGGTTGAGCGATGCATCGTAATGATTCGGTAAAGCGGCTTGATCGGGAAATGGCCGGGCCCCCGGTTGCTGTTGGACCCCCTTGGAGGGCGAGGTGGGCCCTCCGGCAGGCATGCCCGCAGCAAGGAGGAACGCCACGTGAGCCAGTACGTCAGCAGGCTCGGGCGACGCTCCCCGTCGGTCGCCCCGCGGCTCTGGCCGCACCGCAGGCCCCGTCGGGTCGCCATGCTCTCCGTACACACCTCACCGCTCCACCAGCCCGGCACCGGCGACGCCGGCGGGATGAACGTCTACATCGTGGAGCTGGCCCAGCGCCTCGCCGCGATCAACATCGAGGTCGAGATCTTCACCCGGGCCACGGCCGGCGGACTGCCCCCCTGCGTCGAACTGGCACCCGGCGTCCTCGTCCGGCACGTGGACGCCGGCCCCTACGAAGGCCTCGCCAAGGAGGACCTGCCGGCGCAGCTGTGCGCCTTCACGCACGGTGTGATGCAGGCCTGGGCCGGCCACCGGCCCGGCTACTACGACCTGGTCCACTCCCACTACTGGCTCTCCGGCCATGTCGGCTGGCTCGCCGCCCAGCGCTGGGGCGTCCCGCTGGTGCACGCCATGCACACCATGGCCAAGGTCAAGAACGCCAGCCTGGCCGACGGCGACACCCCCGAGCCCGCCGCCCGCGTCATCGGCGAGACCCAGATCGTGGCCGCCGCCGACCGGCTCGTCGCCAACACCGCCGAAGAGGCGGACGAGCTGGTCCGGCATTACGCGGCCGACCCGGCGAAGGTCGCCGTCGTCCACCCCGGCGTGAACCTGGAGCGGTTCCGCCCCTTCCCCGCCGGCGCACCCGAGAACGCCACCGCAGGGCAGGCCAGGGCCGCCGCCCGGGCCCGCCTGGGCCTGCCGCAGGACGCCCTGATACCACTCTTCGCCGGCCGCATACAGCCGCTGAAGGCGCCGGACGTGCTGCTGCGGGCCGTGGCCGTCCTGCTGGACGAGCGGCCGGAGCTGCGCTCCCGCATCCTCGTGCCGGTCGTCGGCGGTCCCAGCGGCAGCGGGCTCGCCAAGCCGGAGGGGCTGCAGAAGCTGGCGGCCCGGCTGGGTATCGCTGACGTCGTACGTTTCCGCCCGCCGGTCGGCCAGGAGCAGCTGGCGGACTGGTTCCGGGCCGCGTCGGTCCTCGTCATGCCGTCGTACAGCGAGTCCTTCGGGCTGGTCGCCATAGAGGCGCAGGCGGCCGGGACCCCGGTGCTCGGGGCCTCGGTCGGCGGTCTGCCGGTGGCCGTGCGCGAGGGCGAGACCGGCTTCCTCGTCCAGGGGCACGACCCGGCCGACTACGCGCGCGTGCTGCGCCGCTTCGCCGACGAGCCGGCCCTCTCCACGCGCATGGGCGAGGCCGCAGCCCGGCACGCCCGGTCCTTCGGCTGGGACACGGCGGCCGCCGCCACCGCCGAGGTCTATACGGCCGCGACCCAGTCCCACCGCCGTCACGTACGCTCCCACCATGGGTGACGTCGAGAAGGCCGGGCAGGTCCTGGAGGCTGTCTTCAAGGACGCCGAACTGGAGTGGGAGAGCCCCGGGCCCGGGAACTACGTGGTCAGGCTGCCCGGTTCGCGCAAGCTGTCCACCACGGTCTCCTTCCTCGTCGGCCGGCACTCCCTCTCGCTGAACGCCTTCGTCATCCGCCACCCCGACGAGAACGAGTCCGGGGTCCACCGCTGGCTGCTGGAGCGCAACCTCAAGCTGTACGGCGTGAGTTACGCCGTCGACCATCTCGGCGACGTCTACGTCACCGCCCGCCTGCCGCTCGCCTCCGTCACCCCGGACGCGGTCGACGGGCTGCTCGGCCAGGTCCTGGAAGCGGCCGACGGCGCCTTCAACACCCTGCTGGAGCTGGGCTTCGCCTCCTCGATCCGCAAGGAGTACGCCTGGCGGGTGGCCCGCGGCGAGTCCACGCGGAACCTGGAGGCGTTCATGCACCTGATCGAGCGCCCCGCGGACTGACGCTCTTTTCTCTTGTACAACCCCTTTCCCGTACACGGGCCGCAATGACATGCTCACCGCCAACGCATTCATGAACCCAATTCATGTACATGAAGCGAAGGGGCGGGTGGAGATGAGCAACGCGCACCTCACCAGACGGACTGTCCTCGCGGGCGCCACCGCGATGGCCCTGGGCGCCGCGACCGGCACCGCCCGCGCCGCCGAACCGCCCGCTTCGTGGCACGAGTTCACCCGCACCCCCTTCACGCACCCGCAGATCCCGTACATCGGCCGGGCCGGCCACCGGGCCGGAGCCGGCCGCCTCCCCCGCCCTCGGACCGTCGCCGACGTCACCGCCTACGGCGCCGTACCCGACGGCACCACGGACTGCGCCCCCGCGATCAACCGTGCCATCGCCGCCGCCGGAAGGGCCGGCGGTGGCACGGTCACCATCCCGCCGGGCACCTACCGCATCGACGACGTCATCCGCATCGGCGACTCGAACGTCGTCCTGCGCGGCGCCGGCAGCGGCCGTACGACCCTGTACGCGACGAAGAACCTCACCGAGCTGATCGGCGTCTACGGATCCCGCTACGGCGGCGACAAGTCCTCCTGGTCCTGGGCGGGCGGTCTGATCTGGCTCGCCCCCAAGGGCCGCCTGGACTCCCTGACCGCCGCCATCAGGGCCAGGGCCTGGCCGTTCGAGGGCTGGACCGGCAACAGGCGGGACGAGTGGACCACCCTGACGACCGTGGCACCGGCGAAGCAGGGCTCCTGGACGGTCGCCGACGCCTCCGCACTGCATCCCGGCCGGCTCGTCCTGCTCCGCCTCGCCGACGACGCCGGCCACACGCTCCTGCAGCACATGGCGGGCGGCGGCCCGGGCCCGGCGTCGTACGTCTGGGAGGACAAGTCCAAGCTGCTGTCGTACGTCCCGTACGAATGGCCCGTCCGCATCGCCCGCGTGCACGGCCGCCGCGTCACCCTCGAACGCCCCCTCCCGCTGGACCTCCGCCCGCAGTGGGAGCCGCGGTTCACCACGCACGTGCCGGAGCTGACCGGATCGGGCGTCGAGGGCCTGACCCTGGAGGCGGTGCAGACCCCGCAGTCCCCGCACCTGCTCGACAAGGGCTACAACGGCGTCGTCCTGCAGTGCGCCTACGACTGCTGGGCGGACGACGTCACGGTCCGGCACGTCGACAACGGCTTCGGCCTGGTCGCCGCCTCCGCCTGCACCCTGCGCCGCACCAGGGTCGCCGGCCGCGGCTCGCACCACCCCTACTTCTGCCGCGAGGGCTCCCACGACAACCTGATCGAGGACTTCGCGATCGAACAGCGCACGCTCCCCGCACCCGCCGGCACCCAGCTGCACGGCATCAACGTCGAGGGCCTGTCCTCGTACAACGTCTGGTCGCGCGGCGAGATGCAGATGGGCACCTTCGACAGCCACCGCGGCCTGCCCTTCGCGAACGTGCGCACCGACATCACCGTGAACAACAACGGCCGCCACGGCGGAGACGCCAGTGCCGGCCCGCTCTTCGGCGCCCGCTTCACCCACTGGAACATCCGGGTCACCAACGGCAGGGCCGGCCTGATGAAGATCGACGGACTGGCCCCTTGCTCGGCGACCGTGGGGCTGAACACGGTGACGGAGTCCGACCAGACCGACGTGCCCGACTTCACCGGCGACCTGCACTCCCGCTTGGAGCTGTACGGCACCACGGACGCCGTGCGCCCGCGCAACCTCTACGAGGCTCAGCGCGCCCTGTCCCGGTAGCGCCCCGGAGTGACCCCGACCAGCCGCTTGAAGTGCCGGGTGAGATGGGCCTGGTCGTAGAACCCGGTCAGCGGCGCCACCTCGCCCGGCGGCACCCCGTCCAGCAGCAGCCGCCGTGCGCGCCCGACCCGGCGGGACATGAGGTACTGGTGCGGGGCGATGCCGTACGCGCCGCTGAACGCCCGCACCAGATGGGCGGGATGGGCGTGCAGCAGCAGACCGGCCTCCTCCAGCGAGACACCGTCCGCCACCCGGGCGTCGAGCAACTCCCGCAGGTCACGGGCGAGTACGGGGTCCGGGTGGCGGCGCGGGGCATCCGTGCGTCGCCGCAGATGGCCGCGGAGCCGCTCGGCGACGAGGGTCAGTCTGCTCTCCGCCTCCAGTTCGTCGCCGGGCCGGGCGAGGGCGGCGTGCAGCTGCCCGACGCGCAGCCGGAGTACGGGATCGCGGAGATCGGGCGTGTCCACGGCCGGGCCGATGAACTCGTCGCCGAGCCGGCTGCCGTCGAGATAGACGACCCGCTTGCGGAACCCGTCCGGGGTGGCGGGGGAGCCGTTGTGCGGGACGTGCGGCGGCAGCAGCGACACGGTGTCGAGCGGGGTGCCGTGCTCCTGCCGGTCCAGGTCGTACCGCACCGCCCCGTCGTCCACGATCAGCAGCGTCCAGGCGTCGTGGACGTGCATCGGGTAGGCGTACTCCGTGAACCGGGCGTGGAAGACCTCGGTGACACCCGGGACCCGGGGCCGCCATGCGGTGACTTCCTGACCTGCGGCCATGCAAAGAACGTACAAGACGCGGCCCGGCGCCGGTCGGCAGTCTCACTCCATGAACGAGTCCACGAGCCCCGGGATGACGGGGTCCACGAGCCCCGGGATGAACGGGTCCACGAGCCCCGAACCCGTCCGCTTCGACACGAAGATCGCCGTGCTGCTGCGCGAGGACCTGGAGCCCTGGCAGCGTCTGAACGTGACCGCGTTCCTGGTCAGCGGCCTGGGCGCGACACTGCCCGAGGTGATCGGCGAGCCCTACGAGGACGCCGACGGGGTGGGTTACCTCCCGATGTTCCGCCAGCCGGTGCTCGTCTTCGAGGGCACGAAGGAAACCCTGAAGGCCGCCCACGGCAGGGCACTGAGCCGTGCCCTGCCCCGCGCGGTGTTCACGGCGGACCTGTTCTCCACGGGCAACGACCGCGACAACCGCGCGGCGGTCCGGGCCGTGCCGACCGCCGCGCTGGATGTGGTGGGGCTGGCGGTGTACGGCCCGCGCAACGGCGTGGACAAGGTCCTCAAGGGTGCGCGCATGCACCCGTGAGACGTCGTGCCGCGGCTCAGCCGAACATGCCGGGCACGTAGGAGCCTGCGGGCTGCTGCACGATGACGTTCGCCCGGTTGTAGGCGTTGATCAGGGCGATGAGGGCGATCAGGGCGGCGAGCTGCTCCTCGTCGTAGTGCTTGGCGGCATTCGCCCACGCCTCGTCCGTGACCCCGCCGGCCGCGTCGGCGATCCGGGTGGCCTGCTCGGCCAGCTCCAGGGCGGCCCGCTCGGCGTCGGTGAACACCGTGGCCTCGCGCCAGGCCGCGACCAGGTGCAGCCGCGTGGCGCTCTCGCCGGCGGCCGTGGCGTCCTTGGTGTGCATGTCGGTGCAGAACGCGCACCCGTTGATCTGGCTGGCGCGGATCTTCACCAGTTCCTGCACGGCGGCCGGCAGCGAGGAGTCCGCGATCACCTTGCCCGCGGCGTTGAAGTGCTTGAAGAGCTTGCCGGTGAGGGGGTTGGCGTGGAGGTTCATGCGAGCGTCCATGGTTCCAGCTCCTGTGTGGTTGCCGCTGCTGTCACCTCATTGACGGGCCGGCCCGCCGGGATGTGACACGGCTGGATGTGACCCGCGTCACGGCGACCGGCGAGCGCTCCGCGCCGGCCGTCCGCCCCCTCTCAGACCGCCCGCGCCCCGGCCGTCCCGGCCTCGGCGTCCGCCGGCGCCGGTGCCGTCGCCCGTGCCCCGGCCGTGTCGGCCTCGGCCTCGGCGTCCGCCGGTGCCGGTGCCGCCGCGGGGCTCTCCTGGGGCAGGCGGCGCATGAGCACCAGGTATCCGGCCCCGGCGACCGTGCCCACCACCGCGCACATGCCCCACAGCCACCCCGCGCCGAACCGGTCGATGACCGTGCCGGACATCAGCGGGGCGATCAGAGCGGCGAGGGACCACGAGAGGGTGTTCATGCCCTGGTAGCGCCCGCGGCCGTGGACCGGGGAGAGGCGGACGACGAGACCGGCCTGGATGGGGGCGTTGACGATCTCGGCCAGGGTCCACACGCACACGGTCACCATGAAGACGCCCACCGAGCCGGCGAAGGCGGTGAGTCCGAAGCCGTAACCGGCGACCAGCGAGGAGACGACCATCAGGGTGCGCGGGTCGCGGTGCTCGATGAACCGGGTGACGGGGATCTGCAGGGCCACGATCAGGACGCCGTTGACGGCGATGGCCATGCCGTAGTCGGCGGGCGAGAAACCGGCCCGGCCCATGGCCACCGGCAGCCCGACCGAGCCCTGCTGGAAGACCAGGGCGACGAGGAAGCACAGTCCGACCACGGCCATGTAGCGGCCGTCCCGCAGCACGGTGCCGAGGCCGACGTCCGCCTCCGCCTGCTTGGCCGGGGCCGTGGGCCGGGATTCGGGCAGCTTGGCGAAGACGACGATCGCGCAGGCCAGGGTCATCCCCGCCTCGATCAGGAACCCGGCGCGGTAGCTGACCTCGGCGATGAAACCGGCGCCCATGGAGGAGACCGCGAAGCCGAGGTTGATGGCCCAGTAGTTGAGGGAGAAGGCCCGCACCCGGTCCTCGGGGCGGACGATGTCGGCCATCATCGCCTGCACGGCCGGCCGCGAGGCGTTGGAGGCCATGCCGACCAGGAAGGCGACGGCGGCGATGGCGACCGGGTCGGTCATGAAGCCGAGCAGGGCGACGGAGGCGGCGGTGGCGGTCTGGGCGACGAGCAGGGTGGGCCGCCTGCCGAGCCGGTCGGCCATCACCCCGCCGGCCAGCGCGGAGACGACGCCGCCGAGCCCGTGCAGGGAGGCGACGAGACCGGCGTACGAGGCGGAGTAACCGCGGTCGAGCGTGAGGTAGAGGGCCATGAACGTGGCCACGAAGGCGCCGAGCCGGTTGACGAGCGTGCTGGTCCACAGCCACCAGAAGTCGCGTGGGAGGCCGGAGACGGACTCCCGGACGGCACGTTTCATACCGGCTGGTGACATCGAGAATCCCCCGCGAATGTAAGTGGCCCTGAACGAGGTCACAACTTACCGATGGGGCCTCCGGTGCCGCCACTGGATTAACGGGACGCGTCAAGCGAGCCGCTGTACGTGCGAGTCGCTGTGCGTGCGGGGCGCGACCGGACGGGAGACGGCCCGGGCCGTCCGCTCGAAGCGGCTGGGGAACGGATACTTCCGCTTCAGGAACGCACGGATCGCCGCCTCGGCCGCCACCCGGTCCGCCGGCGCGGTGTCCACGTCGTTGAGACAGAAGAAGTCGACGTCCTCGCCGGCTGCCAGACGAGCCAGCCGCCGCCGCATGTCCGGCGTGCCCAACTGCACGTAGCGGAAGCGGTAGTCGGCCGGCACGGCCCGACCGGTCGCGATCGCCCAGTGGTGGTGCAGCGTGGACGCCGGAGCGACGTCGGTGGTCGAGCGGAACCGGGAGTACGCCGTCCGTTCCAGCTCCGTGATGCCGAGACTCTCCATCTCCCGCATGACGGCCAGCAACTGGGGGTGCGGTGTGTGCAGCGACTTGTGCGTGACGGACCTGCCGTGGAAGCGGTGGATCACCTCGCGGGCGTTCTTCCCGGCGGAGTTCGGCGCCGGCTCCAGCGGGTGCGGGGCGCCGACCCCGAGCTTGAGCGGGGACAGCGGGATGCGGGCGATGCCGTTGCCGTGGAAGAAGGGCTCGGCCCGTACCGGCCGGTTGATGAAGACGTCGTCGTTGAAGTAGAGGTAACGCTCGGACAGCCCGGGTATGCGGTGCAGCCGGCTCTCGATCGCGTGCGAGTTGAAGACGGGCAGCGCGTCCGCCGGGAGGATGTCCCGGTGGTCGACCACGGTCAGGCCCTCCGCCTCCGGGTCCAGCCAGGCCGGCACCTGGGAGTCGGTCACCAGATAGACGTGCCGGACGAAACCGGCGTACATCTCCAGCGAGCGCAGCGCGTACCGCAGCTCGTCGTGGCTGGTGTAGCGGGAGGCACCCGTCTCGCGCGCGGCGATGACCTGATCGGCGAGCGCCTGGTGCGCGCGCCGCTTCACGGCCATCGCCGGATCGTCCCCGTCGACCCACGTGTACACGGCATCCACGGGGAAGCGCACCTCGTCGATGCCCGGCTCGGCGAACGCCGCGAACGTGGGCACGCCGCGCCCGCGCCCCGCCACCGCGGCCGGCTGCTGCGCCGCCGACGGCACCACCTCGGAGACGGCGTTGCGACGCGGAGCGACCAGCGCCGGGCCGAAGTCGTCCCGCAGGCGGGTGCCGGGCACGGTGAGATGCGCCGGATCAGCGCCCAGCTCCCGGCCGTGCCGCCAGAACTCGATGTCACAGCCGGACTCCAGCCCGCTGAGCACCTGCCCGCCGGGGCCCAGCCGCACCACCCCGGTCCGCAGCACCGCGGCCCCGCGCAGCGCCCGCGGCAGCTTCCCGTCGGCCCACAGCGCCGCGCCGGTCACGGCCCCGTCCGGGCCCACACCGCCCACGTACCGGGCGCTGCCGGCGAAGTGCCGCCCGGCGTGGGCGAGGACCGCGGCGCGGTGGGACTCGTCCACCCCGACCACCGGCCGCAGCACCCCGGGCTCCTGCTCGCCCGGGACCAGGAAGTAGGGGACGCCCACCGTCTCCAGCAGGGCGCACACCTGCTCCAGGTCGTCCGCGGCGGCGTCCGCCGCGGTGTATCCGGCGACCGTACGCCCGTACAGCCGCACCCGTCCGCAGACCACCCGGCGCAGTCCCGGGACACCGGCCCGCAGCCGGCGCCGGGCCGGGGCCGCGCGCAGCGCCCAGAGCCGGGCGGCCAGCCACAGCCGCAGGCGCACCAGGAGATCCCGGGCGGCCCGCAGGCCCGGCGGCGGTGCCGCGAACCGGTGGCGGATGTCGATGGCCATGGCCGCGGCCCGTCAGCTCTGCTGCCCGAACGAGGCCGGGTCCTGCTCCTGACGCGCGAAGACGCTCTGCCCCGGCTCTCGGCGAGCGAAGGCGCCCTGTTCCGGCTCTCGGTGAGGGGAGGCGCCCTGTTCCGGCTCTTCACGCGCGAAGGCGCCCTGCCCCGGCTCCTCGCCGGCGAACGCGCCCTGCCCCGGCTCCTCGCGAGCGAAGGCGTCCTGGGACGGCTTCTGCTTCTCGAAGGGGCTCGGGAACGGGAAGTAGTTCTCCAGGAACTCGTGCATCCGGACGCTGACCTGCTCCCGCTCCTCCGGCGCCACGTCGACGTCGTTCAGGCAGAAGAAGTCGAAGCGGCGGTTGCGGCGCAGATCGGCCAGGCGCCGCTCGGCGTCCGGCCTGCTGATGTTCACGTACCGGAAGCTGAACTTGCCGGGCACGCCCCGGCCGGTCATCAGCGCGTACTGGTAGAGCAGCGGCGCCGTCATGGCGATGTCCTGCGGCGAGCGGAACCGGGACGCCGTGGTGCGGCCGATGTCCTGCGGGAACAGCTCCTCCAGCGCCAGCAGCGCCCCCCGCTGCTGCGGCAGCGGGGTGTGCATGAAGTTGTTCGTCGTCATCCGCCCGAACCTCTCCAGCAGCAGCCGCCGTACGTTCTTGCTGGCCGAGTTGGTCGCCGTCTCCTCGGCGTGCGGCTTGCCGACGCCGATCTTCAGCGGGGACACCGGGATCTTCAGCAGACCGCTGCCGAAGAAGAAGTGCTCCGGGGTGACCCGGCGGCCGACGAAGACGTCGTCGTTGAAGTACAGGTAGTGCTCGGACAGGCCCGGTATGTGGTGCAGCCGGGTCTCGATCGCGTGCGAGTTGAAGACCGGCAGCACATCCGCCGGGAAGATGTCGCGGTGGTCGACGACCGTGATCCCCGGTGCGGTGTCGTCGAGCCAGTGCGGCTTCTGGCCGTCGGTCACGATGTACACGTGCCGGACGAAGTCGGCGTACATGGCGAGCGAGCGCAGCGAGTACTTCAGCTCGTCGTGGCTGGTGTACCGGGAGGCGCTGGTCTCCTTGTCCAGGATCTCCGCGACGCCGCGGTCCTGGAACGCACGGTCACGTTTCGGCTCTTCTTCCCCCTG
The DNA here is from genome assembly GCF_055566415.1 of Streptomyces sp. NPDC027663. Lineage (NCBI taxonomy): Bacteria > Bacillati > Actinomycetota > Actinomycetes > Kitasatosporales > Streptomycetaceae > Streptomyces > Streptomyces sp. NPDC027663. Next base: position 92,035 of record NZ_JBVHSK010000006.1, read on the forward strand.
GATTCACCTGGCGATAACGAGACAGATGAATGTGGGCAAAGGTTGTGGAAGCGTTAACCGGAACTTCGAAAGCGGCCGGGCGGGCTCCCGGCCGGCCGTCCCACGACCCGAGCGCCCGGGGCGGCCCCACCGGGCCCTTAGGTAGGCTCGAAGCCATGGCCGACGCACCGTACAAGCTGATCCTCCTCCGCCACGGCGAGAGCGAGTGGAACGCGAAGAACCTGTTCACCGGCTGGGTGGACGTGAACCTGAACGAGAAGGGCGAGAAGGAGGCAGTCCGCGGTGGCGAGCTCCTGAAGGACGCCGATCTCCTGCCCGACGTGGTCCACACGTCCCTCCAGAAGCGCGCGATCCGCACCGCCCAGCTCGCGCTGGAGGCCGCGGACCGCCACTGGATCCCGGTCCACCGCTCCTGGCGGCTGAACGAGCGCCACTACGGCGCCCTGCAGGGCAAGGACAAGGCGGCGACGCTGGCCGAGTTCGGCGAGGAGCAGTTCATGCTCTGGCGCCGCTCGTACGACACCCCGCCGCCCCCGCTGTCGGACGACTCCGAGTTCTCCCAGGCCCACGACGCGCGCTACGCGACGATCCCGCCGGAGCTGCGCCCGAAGACGGAGTGCCTGAAGGACGTCGTCCTTCGCATGCTCCCGTACTGGTACGACGCCATCGTCCCCGACCTGCTGACCGGCCGCACGGTCCTGGTCGCCGCCCACGGCAACAGCCTGCGCGCCCTGGTCAAGCACCTCGACGGCATCTCCGACGCGGACATCGCGGGCCTGAACATCCCCACGGGCATCCCCCTGTTCTACGAACTGGACGCCGACTTCAAGCCGACCACCCCCGGCGGCAAGTACCTCGACCCCGAGGCGGCCGCGGCGGCGATCGAGGCGGTCAAGAACCAGGGCAAGAAGAAGTAAGCCGAGCTGAAGAAGCCCCCTGCCTGCGGTTATGCGCTGGTGGGGGGCTCTTTGCCGGACTCGGGCCGTCTCTGGGCCGTCCGACTCGCGCTCTGGGCCGTCAGACTCGCGACGGTCGACGCGTCAGATGCATGCGTACGTCGAACGCCCGCCCCACCTGGCGGTCTGCCCAACGGCCGCGGCGTGGCGACACCTGGTTCGCAGGCGCATTTCGCGCGCCTGTCTGCTCCTATCGTTATACCGTTCGCGCGCGACCCGGCGTACGGCTCGCCCCGCTTCCGCTCGGCGATCACTCCAGCCGTGGCCGGCCCCGCGAACGCCAGGTCAGACCGGTGATCGGCCGTAGATCACTCGGCTGCCCGAGCCGGTCGGGAAGCCGCTGGACGGCGCCGATCGGACGTCGCGGCATGTGACGGTCGCGGGTCCGCCGTCAGGATCTGTGCCGACGGCCACAGCGAACCGGCCGCCCATAGGGTCATACTGAACCATGACGAAGCCTGCTGCGCCGAAGCGCCATCTGCCCACCAGCCCCTTCAAGGCGCCGGTCACACCGGCTCCCAAGCACTTCGCCGTGGGCGATCAGGTCACACACGACGTGTACGGCCTCGGTCGGGTAACCGGCATCGAGGACGGAATCGCGGCGCTCGTGGATTTCGGCTCTGTGCAGATGCGGATCTTGAGCCCGTACGCCAAGATGATCAAGCTGTAGGACCGCTGTGCCCGGTCACGGCACACCCAGGCCCCTTGAGGGACCTGCAACGAAAGAGAGTCCTCCCATCGATACGACGTCGCTGTTCTCCGCCCTGGAAGGGCAACCCCGCCGCTCCACCGCGGCATCGCCGCCTCCGGCGACGAACCCCTTCCAGGCCCCTGACTTCGGGGAAGACGAGACCTTCCCGCTCGAGGACGCCCAGGCGCCCGTCTCGGACACACGTGCGGCGCGGCCCAAGGCGGCCTAGCTTCACGAACGACGGTGGCTCCGGCACCTGACCGGGCCGTCTTCCGTGCTGCGGTGAGGAATGCCGCCGCCCCCGTTTCCCTCCTGGCAAGGGGGGTTTTCCCCAATGTGCGCGCTGGTGTGGCTGCGTATGGTCGACGTGAATGATCATCGACGCACAACTTGCTCCACACGGGGGAACTTCATGCAGCGCACGCATACGCGCATCCTTGTAGCGGTGACTTCGGCTGTTCTCGCAGCCGGCGGGCTCTCCGCGTGCTCGGCCCTCGAGCAGAGAACGTTCCAGGACGACGCCGACGTGTCCCGGAAAGTCACCTCGATCCGTCTCGACGGCAAGGACGGCGCGGTGAAGGTGGACGCCTCGGCGGACGTCTCCACAGTCTCCGTGCACCGCAAGGTCAGCTATCGCCGTGACAAGCCGCGTGGCTCGTCGTTCAGCGTGGAGAACGGCGTCCTGACGCTCTCCGGCTGCGGCGAGGACTGCGGCGTCGACTACGTCGTCAAAGTGCCCGCCGGTATTCCTGTGACGGGAGGCACGTCCAACGGCGGCCTCACCCTCACCGGCGTCGGCATGGTCGACGTGCACACGAGCAACGGTGAGATCGCGGTGAACAGCGCGGCGGGCCCGGTGAAGCTGCGCACGTCCAACGGCGACGTCACCGTCAAGGACGTCAAAGGCGGCGGCATCGACACGCAGACCTCGAACGGCGAGGTGACGATCCACGCGGCCACCCCGCAGAACATCACGGCCGGCACGACCAACGGCAACCTCACGGTCACGGCCCCGCCCACCCGGTACCGCATCGCGGCGGACGACTCCCACGGCGACAAGAAGCTCGCGTTCCGGAACGACCCGTCGGGCAGGTACCGCTTGGATCTGTCGACGACGAACGGTGACCTGACCGTGGAGTCGGCAGGCTGAAGGCCCGACCGGGTCAGGAGGAGAAGCCGCCGCCGTACTCGTCGCCGCTGCGGACGGCCCAGCCGGACCGGGCGGCCAGGCGGACGGCGTGGCGCGGGTGGGCGGCCACCTCAGTTCTTGCTCAGGAGATCCGCGGAAGCTGCGCCTCCGCCATGGTCCCGCCCTACGGTCACCGTGTCCGACCGTCTCCGGAGCGAGCCTGGGGAGAAGATGTCACTGGAATCCTTTCCTGCGAAGCAGCGCCGCAGGTATCGCCTGGCGGCCGGCCCGGCCGCCAGGCGCCGGCTGTTCAGGCCAGCGGTGGTGCTCGCCGCTGTCGCCGCGCTCGCCGTCGGTTGCGGCGGCAACGGCGGTGACGGCGGTGACGGCGGCGCCTCGACGAACGCCCGCCGCACGTCCGGCTCTTCAACCCCTCCGGTCCCGTCGTTCCCTTCGGTCGCTTCTTCCCCTTCAGTCAGTTCTCCTCCCTCGCCCAACTCGCCCAACTCGCCTCCCTCTGCTCCCTCTTCCGCCGCTTCCCCCTCGTCTCCTTCGTCGCCCTCTCCTCGCGCCGAGCACGTCCCCGGCGAATCCGTCACCGAGGCACCGGTCCTGCCGGACGGCACGGTGGTCGCCCAGGCGGTGAACGTCGGCGGCAACCGGGAGATGGACCTGGAAGGCGGCCTGAGAACCGGAACGTTGACGGTGGCGGTGAACTGCGAGGGCGCCGGGAAGCTGACCGTCCGGATCGAACCGGTCGGGCTGAGTTTTCCGGTGACGTGCGTCGCCGGGGAGGTCGGCAGCATCGAGAACCGGCTGGAGGTGGAACGAGCCCGACCACGAGGAACGGTGAGTGTGACGGCACCCTCCGGCGTCCGGTGGGCCATCACCGTCGGCCGTCGGTGACACGCCGTACAAGCGGAGGAACGGTGAGTGTGACGGCACCCTCCGGCGTCCGGTGGGCCATCACCGTCGGCCGTCGGTGACACGCCGTACAAGCGATCGGCTTCGCCCGCGTACTTCTCCCATGCTGGGAACCCGGTAGCAGGAACGGGTCGGTGATGTCCGTCCGGTCCGGGGGACGGACGGGATCACTGGTGGATCATGTCGGATGTGCGTATGCCGCGGGGGTGATGCGGATGCCGCCCGAGGAGCCCCGGGCGTCGGCCGGCCGTGGCGGGCCGCCGGACGCGGAGCGCCTGCGGGTCACCGAGGCGCTGGCCGCTGCCGCGCGCGGTGCCGGCGATCCGCAAGCGGTGCCCGGCGCGCTGTGCGAGGCGTGCGCCCGGCTGCTGCCGGTCGCCGGCTCGTCGGTGTCGATCTCCGGCGGCAAGGGTGTCCGGGTCACCTGGTGCGCCAGCGACCGGGTGGCCGCCCGGCTGGCGGAGCTGCAGTACACCGTGGGCGACGGCCCCTGTCAGACCGCTCTCGACCAGGGCGCCCCGGTCATCGCGGCCGACCTCACCCAGGGCCCCGACGTCCGCCGCTGGCCGATCTTCGCGCACGAGGCGGTGGGCCTCGGCGTCCGCGCGGTGTTCTCGCTGCCGCTCGGCGTCAACGGCGCCGCGATCGGCACGCTCGACCTGTACAGCGAACAGACCGGCGGGCTCGCGGAGCCGGATCTGCGCACCGCGCTGTGGGTGCGCGACGCGGTCACCTACGCGCTGGCGGACCTCCAGGCAGCCGAGGCCGGGGAGAGCGGTCAGGACGCCGAGAACGAGGTGGCGTCCTGGGTGGCGGCCTCCGAGGCCGACCACACCGAGGTCTACCAGGCGGTGGGCATGGTGATGGTGCAGGTGGACGCGGACCCCGAGCAGGCCCTGGACCGGCTCCGGGGCCGGGCGTTCGCCGACGGCCGCACGGTCAGCCAGGTGGCCCGGGACGTCCTGGCCCGCCGGCTGAGCTTCCAGCCGTAGGCCTTCGGCGGCGATCCGGGGGAGTCCGGCGCGCTGGACCGCATCGCCCGGGAGGACGGAGCCCGGTGGACCGGCACCGGACTGCCACGCTCCACAGCGTCCTGGAGGATCTGCACCGGCGCGCACGGGCGTCCTGAGGCCGTTCTCAGACCTCCAGCGGTACCGGGTGCACCTCGTCGGCCCGGTGTCCGGCGCGTTCGTGGATGCGCTGGACGGCCTCGGCGGAGGGAGCCTCGGAGAGGCAGTAGACGATTCCGGACTCCGGGTCCGCCCATGCGCGCTCGAAGTGCACGCTCTCGTCCTTCTCGATGGCGAGGTCGGCCCGGTGCGCCTCCATCAGCTGATCGGCCGTGACGCCCTTCATCCCGCGGTGTACGTCCATGAACTTCGGCATGGCCTCACGCCTCCTTCCCCTTGCCACTGCTCACGTCCATGCTGCGCCCGGCGGCCGGGACGGGCATCCTGTACCGCCTCAGGGCGGCATCAGCCGCCGCCTCCGGACGGCATCAGCTGCCGCCTCCGGTACCACCTCCGGACGGCATCAGCTGCCGCATCCGGTACCGACTCCGGTACGGCATCCGGACCGCCTCCGGTACGGCGAAGGGCCGGTGCGAAGCGAGTTCGCACCGGCCCCCGGTCGTCGTTCAGCCGCACTGGCAGGGGTTGCCCGACTGGCACCCGCAGCTGCATCCCGAGCCGCAGCCGCAGGCGCCGAACAGCGGAAGGCTCCTGGTCTCGGCGGGCTGCTCGGTGTCGCGCTCCTGCGTGGGGTCGGGGGTGGTGCCGGGGGATTCGGCCATGGGTCCCTCCTAGACGCTGGGGCAGGGCTGCCCTCGCCCATTTCATGCCCGTTCTGCCGGGCGCATCAACGGCGCACGGAGGCGCCGGGCCGTGGAGCCCCTGGCTCCCCCGGGAGGGTTACGCGCCCTCGACCCCGGTCACCGGCTGGATGTCCTGCTGCAGCTCGTCCGCGTGCTCGCCGGTGACCAGGTAGACGACGCGCTTGGCGACGGCCACGGCGTGGTCGGCGTACCGCTCGTAGTAGCGGCCCAGCAGGGTGACGTCCACGGCCGTCTCGATGCCGTGCTTCCAGCGATCGTCGATCAGGTGCTGGAAGAGGGTGCGGTGCAGCAGGTCCATCTCGTCGTCGTCCTGCTCCAGCTGGAGCGCGAGGTCGACGTCCTTCGTGATGATCACCTCGGCGGCCTTGGCCATCAGGCGCTGCGCGAGCTGGCCCATCTCCAGGATGGTGGCGTGCAGGTCCTGCGGCACGGCCCGCGACGGGAAGCGAAGACGGGCCAGCTTCGCCACGTGCTGGGCGAGGTCGCCGGAGCGCTCCAGGTCGGCGGACATGCGCAGCGAGGTGACGACTATCCGCAGATCCGTCGCCACCGGCTGCTGACGGGCCAGCAGGGCTATCGCCCGGGCCTCCAGGTCGTGCTGGAGTTCATCGACCTTCTGGTCGGCCTCGATCACGTTCTCGGCGAGCTTCAGGTCGGCGTCGAGCATGGCGGTCGTGGCGCGCCCGATCGCCGATCCGACCAGCCGGGCCATCTCCACCAGTCCGTCGCCGATCGAGTCCAGTTCCTCGTGGTACGCGTCCCGCATCAGGGTTCCCTCTCGTGCGTCATCGTTCGGGGGTTCCGGGGGCCGTCACTTCACGCGTGCGCCCCGTGGCGAAACCGGCGGTACGAACCCCATGCTCCCAACGTGTGCCCCGTACGCGTCTGTTTCCGCCACCCCAAATGAACCGGTACTGGCTCCAAGGTGAACTCTGGGCGACGAGTGTTGGAGGTCGCACCTCGACGGCTGTGGTCATGTCGTACCGCATGCCTAACCTGGATGCATGGACGTGAACGCGGCGGTCGCCGCAGCGGCAGCGATCGCCGGGGTGCTCACCGGTGTCATCGCCATGCTGGCGTTCCGCTGGAGCGAACGCGACCAGAAGCGACCCACCAGGACTTCCTTGCACATCGATCCCGTACTCCCGCCCGGCGTGGACACCGTGCTGTCGGTGCTGCGCTCCTCCGCCGTCGTCCTCGACGAGGCCGACGCCGTCGTCAAGGCCAGCTCCGCCGCGTACGCCCTCGGGCTGGTCCGCGGCGGCAAACTCGCCATCGAACCCATGCTGCAGATGGCCCGGGACACCAGACGGGACGGTGAGATACGTCAGGTCGAGCTGGACCTGCCCCGGCGGGGCACCGGACGCGGCGAGGCACTCGCCGTCTCCGCACGCGTGGCCCCGCTCGGCTCCCGCCTGGTCCTGCTGCTGGTCGAGGACCTGACGGAGGCCCGCCGCATCGAGGCCGTACGCCGCGACTTCGTCGCGAACGTGAGCCACGAGCTGAAGACCCCGGTCGGCGCGCTCTCGCTGCTCTCCGAGGCCGTCATGGATGCCTCCGACGACCCCGAGGCCGTGCAGCGCTTCGCGGGCCGGATGCAGATCGAGGCGACCCGGCTGACCAATCTGGTCCAGGAACTGATCGACCTCTCGCGGGTGCAGAACGACGACCCGTTGGAGGACGCCGAGCCCGTCCGCGTGGACGAGCTGGTCGCCGAGGCCATCGACCGCTGCCGCCACCAGGCGGGCACGAAGCAGATCACGATGGCCGCGGGCGGCACGGCGGACCTGCACGTCTGGGGCAACCGCGGGCAGCTGGCCGCCGCCCTCGGCAACCTGGTCGAGAACGCCGTCAACTACTCCCCGGCCCGCACCCGCGTCGGCATAGCCGCCCGCCGGGTGTCCGCGCCCGGCGGCGACATGATCGAGCTGGCCGTGACCGACCAGGGCATCGGCATCTCGGAGAAGGACAAGGAACGCGTCTTCGAGCGCTTCTACCGTGTCGATCCGGCCCGCTCCCGGGCCACCGGTGGCACCGGTCTGGGTCTCGCGATCGTCAAGCACGTGGTCGCCTCGCACGGCGGGGAGGTCACGGTCTGGAGCGCCGAAGGCCAGGGCTCCACCTTCACTCTCAGGCTGCCGGAGGCGGGCGCGGCCCGCGACCGCGCCGGGCAGCATCCCGGCCTCGATGACGAGGCCGGACCCCAGGAAACATCCGCGTACGAACCGCTTCCCGCCCCGGAGGTCCTTCCGTGACCCGAGTGCTCGTCGTCGAGGACGAGGAGTCCTTCTCCGACGCCCTGTCGTACATGCTCCGCAAGGAGGGCTTCGAAGTCGCCGTGGCGGCGACCGGCCCCGACGGACTGGACGAGTTCGAGCGCAACGGCGCCGACCTGGTCCTCCTCGACCTCATGCTGCCGGGCCTGCCCGGCACCGAGGTCTGCCGTCAGCTGCGCGGCCGCTCCAACGTCCCCGTGATCATGGTGACCGCGAAGGACAGCGAGATCGACAAGGTCGTCGGTCTCGAAATAGGAGCCGATGACTACGTCACCAAGCCGTTCTCCTCGCGCGAGCTGGTGGCCCGCATCCGCGCGGTGCTGCGCCGCCGCGGCGAGCCGGAAGAGGTCACCCCGGCCGCCCTGGAGGCCGGCCCGGTCCGCATGGACGTCGACCGCCACGTGGTCACCGTCGGCGGCTCCAAGGTCGACCTCCCGCTGAAGGAGTTCGACCTCCTGGAGATGCTCCTGCGCAACGCGGGCCGCGTCCTCACCCGCATGCAGCTCATCGACCGCGTCTGGGGCGCCGACTACGTGGGCGACACCAAGACCCTCGACGTCCACGTCAAGCGCCTGCGCGCCAAGATCGAACCGGACCCCGGGGCGCCGCGGTACCTGGTGACGGTGCGGGGTCTGGGGTACAAGTTCGAGCCGTAGACCGTCGGCGGTCCGGTTCGCGTACGACGAAGGGCGGCACCCCGTTGCGGGGGTGCCGCCCTCGTGCGTGCGGCTGGGTCAGTGGCCGGCGGCCGACTGGGAGGCCGAGTCGCTCGGGGTGGCGGCCGGCCCGGTGGGGGTGCCGGACGGGCTGCTCTCGTCGCCCTGCTCCGGCTTGCCGCTGCGGGAGGCCGAGGCGCCCGGGGCGCCGGAGGCGGGAGCCGAGGCGGACGGGATCTCCGACGGGCCCCACGTGCCGAAGTAGCTGGTGGCCGGGACCACGAAGGCCGGCAGGCTCACCTTGCCGGTCTTGCTGAAGGTGAAGGTGACCTTCTGGGCGTTGCCGTCCTGGACCGACTCACGCCCGTTGGGGATCACCGCGGAGGCGTTGTTCTTGCCGCCGATGACCAGGGAACCGTGGGCCGGGACGGTCAGGCTCTGGCCCTTGGAGGGGGTCAGCTTGACGGTCTCGCCGGAGCCCGGGATGGCGATCGACTGGAGCGTCTGGTCGGTGTCACCCGTGTTGAAGAGGGTCGCGGCGACCGCGGCCGGCCCCGTCGACTTCAGGTCGGGCTGGGTGATGACCACGGCGTTCTGGATCTTGATGTCACCGACGCTGGTCGCCGCGTTGTCCGGCTTGATCTCCAGGGTCTGTGCGTTGTTGCCGGCGCCACAGGCGGCGAGCGAGGCGATCGAGAAGACGATGGCGGAGGCGGCGAGGGCGCCGCGTCGAAGGCTGCTGCTCACGGCGGCGGCAACTCCTTGAACGCGCGGGCGGCTCCCCTAATAAAGCCACCCTAAGTGTCTGTCAGCGGCCTTAGGTTACCGAGCCGTTCCGGCGCCACTGCACCCGACCCTCCCCCAGGCCCCGGCCTTCCCTCCAGGTGGGGGTACCGCACAGGCCGCACGTGACTCCACGGTCACATTGCGGGGCCGCTCGTCCTTCATTCACATAACGCGACGGTGAGCCTCTCTCAACACCCCTCGAAAATTTTCCGTGAAGGAATGCGCGGACGGCCGGATATTGATCACCGGAGCACCCTGCCGGGCCCCGTTGATCAATTCCGGATTCGTCTCACATCCGTCCCGGGTCACCGAACGGAGTAGCGGAAGTCGTACGCTTGGAACGAGACAAATCGGGACGTTCGGCCGCTCGGGGTGGCCTCGCAGGGCCTGTGACGTACATGTTTCGCCGCGCCCGGACAGCCCCTCCGACCTGCGAATACCCGGTTCCGCAGACTCCCCGCAGCACGTTCCGGTTGCTGTTGTCAAGCCCCGAGATATGCCCTGACCTGCGAAAACGCCATTCAGAAGACGCCGTATCCGTGTTACCCTGGATAGCCACGGAAGGGGTACCTGTCACATGACGTTCAAGGTTGGCGACACCGTGGTCTATCCCCATCACGGGGCCGCGCTGATCGAGGCCATCGAAACTCGCCAGATCAAAGGCGTGGACAAGACCTACTTGGTGCTGAAGGTCGCCCAGGGTGACCTGACGGTACGTGTGCCAGCGGACAATGCGGAGTTCGTCGGCGTGCGTGATGTGGTCGGTCAGGACGGGCTGGACCGGGTCTTCGAGGTGCTGCGCGCGCCGTACGCCGAGGAGCCCACGAACTGGTCCCGTCGCTACAAGGCAAATCTGGAGAAGCTCGCCTCCGGCGATGTCATCAAGGTCGCGGAAGTCGTGCGTGACCTGTGGCGTCGCGAGCGCGAGCGCGGACTCTCCGCCGGTGAGAAGCGCATGCTCGCCAAGGCCCGCCAGATCCTGGTGAGCGAGCTTGCTCTCGCCGAGAACACGAACGAGGACAAGGCAGAGGCTCTGCTCGACGAGGTGCTCGCCTCCTGACGCGCAGCGGCAGCGAGTTTTCGCTTCCGGCACGCTCAGCACAGTGAAATGCCGCGGTGCCCGATGACACATTCTGTCGCCGGGCGCTGCGGCATGTTCGTTCCCGGGAAACCCCCGCGCCGGTACGGGATGCCGGAAAGCCTCCCGTACCCCTTCGGGGAAACCCCCCGATACTTGATGTGCCGGGCCCGGGCTGATGGCTCGACCAGGGTCACGGAAAGGGTCCGGTCAAGGCGTCGCGCCCGGCACTCCTCCAGGCCATACCCACGTAGGTCGAGCACACAAACCTGACAGGAACCGATGTCTGACGAATCGCGCCCCCAACCCGCGCAGACCCCCGTCGCCGCCGTGATTCCCGCCGCCGGCCGGGGCGTGCGCCTAGGTCCGGGCGCCCCCAAGGCGCTCCGCGCGCTGAACGGCACCCCCATGCTCATCCACGCGGTCCGCGCCCTCGCCGCGTCCCGCCATGTCTCCCTGGTGGTCGTAGTGGCCCCGCCGGAGGGAGCCGCCGAGGTCAAGTCGCTGCTCGACGCGCACGCGCTGCCCGACCGCACCGACTTCCTGGTCGTCCCCGGCGGGGAGACCCGGCAGGAATCGGTCAGGCTCGGCCTGGACGCGCTGCCGCCGGAGCACGGGATCGTCCTGGTCCACGACGCGGCCCGGCCGCTCGTGCCGGTCGACACCGTCGACGCCGTCATCGAGGCCGTATACGCCGGAGCCCCCGCCGTGGTGCCCGCGCTGCCGCTCGCGGACACCGTCAAGGAGGTCGAGCCCGCGGCCGGAGCCGCCGGTGAGCCCGAGCCGGTCGTCGCCACGCCCGACCGGGCCCGGCTGCGGGCCGTGCAGACCCCGCAGGGCTTCGACCGCGCGACTCTGGTCCGTGCCCACGAGACCGTCACCGGCGACGTCACCGACGACGCGAGCATGGTGGAACGGCTGGGGCTGACGGTCGTGGCCGTCCCCGGCCACGAGGAGGCCTTCAAGGTCACCCGCCCGCTCGACCTTGTCCTCGCCGAGGCGGTCCTGGCCCGCAGGAGGCTGAACGATGGCTTCTGAGGTCCCCTTCGTCCTGCCCCAGGTCGGCATCGGCACCGACATCCATGCCTTCGAGGAGGGCCGCGAACTGTGGTGCGCGGGCCTGAAGTGGGAGGGCGAGGGCCCCGGCCTGGCCGGCCACTCCGACGCCGACGTCGTCGCCCACGCGGCCTGCAACGCGCTGTTCTCCGCCGCCGGGCTCGGTGACCTGGGCCGGCACTTCGGCACCGGCCGCCCCGAGTGGTCCGGCGCCTCCGGGGTCACGCTGCTCACCGAGGCCGCCCGGATCGTGCGCGAGGCCGGCTTCGCCGTCGGCAACATCGCCGTCCAGGTCGTCGGACCCCGCCCGAAGATCGGCAAGCGGCGCGACGAGGCCCAGAAGATCCTCTCGGAAGCGGCGGGCGCGCCCGTCTCGGTGTCCGGCGCGACGACCGACGGCCTCGGCTTCCCGGGCCGTGAGGAAGGACTCATGGCGGTGGCCACGGCGCTCGTCGTGCGGGTGAGCTGACGGCGTGCGAGGGTACCCGCAGGACCGCCAGTGACCCCTGGAATCCGGAGGGTGCCCATGTCCGCCGTACTGTCCGACCGCCTGAAGTCCGTGCTCGACGGCAAGGTGTTCATCGTCGTCGGCACCATCCAGCCCGACGGCAGCCCGCAGATGTCCCCGGTCTGGGTGAAGCGCGACGGCGACACCCTGCTGTTCTCCACCACGGTCGACCGGCGCAAGTACAAGAACCTCCGCAACGACCCCCGTGTGACGGTCGTCGTCATGAACCCCGAGCAGCCCTACGAGTACGCCGAGATCCGCGGCACCGTGGAGACGACCACCGAGGGTGGCCAGGACCTCATCGACGAGCTGAGCGTGAAGTACACCGGCAAGAAGTACGCCGACTTCAACCCGGCTTCCGCGCAGGACGCCGACCGGGCGGTCGTGCGGGTCCTGCCGCGCAAGGTGGTCGGCCTGCTCTGAGCGGGCTCCTGGCACGGGGGAATCCTTGCCGGTGGGCGCATGGCACTGCCCGGCGCCCACTACTCTGGAGTGGTGACCATTCGCCTGTACGACACCAGCGCCCGGCAGATCCGTGACTTCGCCCCGCTCAAGCCGGGTTGTGTCTCGATCTACCTGTGTGGCGCCACCGTGCAGGCGGCACCCCATATCGGCCACATCCGCTCGGGCCTCAACTTCGACATCATGCGCCGCTGGTTCGAGTACCGCGGCTACCAGGTGACGTTCGTCCGCAACGTCACCGACATCGACGACAAGATCATCGCCAAGAGCCACGAGCAGAACCGCCCCTGGTGGTCGATCGGGTACGAGAACGAGCGCGCCTTCAACGAGGGCTACACCGCCCTCGGCTGCCTCCCGCCCACGTACGAGCCCCGCGCCACCGGCCACATCACCGAGATGGTCGAGATGATGCAGGGCCTCATCGAGCGCGGGCACGCCTACGCGGCCGACGGCAACGTCTACTTCGACGTACGGTCCTACCCGCAGTACCTGGAGCTGTCGCGCCAGGAGCTGGACAACCTGCGCCAGCCGTCCGGCGAGGGTGAGACCGGCAAGCGGGACGCACGCGACTTCGCCATGTGGAAGTCCGCCAAGCCCGGCGAGCCCACCTGGCCGACCCCGTGGGGACCCGGCCGGCCCGGCTGGCACCTGGAGTGCTCGGCGATGGCCCACAAGTACCTGGGCTCCGCCTTCGACGTCCACGGCGGCGGCCTCGACCTGATCTTCCCGCACCACGAGAACGAGATCGCCCAGGCCAAGGCCTACGGCGACGACTTCGCCCGGTACTGGGTGCACAACGCCTGGGTCACCATGGCCGGCGACAAGATGTCCAAGTCGCTCGGCAACAGCGTCCTGGTCACCGACATGGTCAAGCGGTGGCGGCCGATCGTGCTCCGGTACTACCTGGGCACGCCGCACTACCGCTCGATGATCGAGTACAGCGAGGAGTCGCTGCGCGAGGCCGAGTCCGCGTTCGCGCGGATCGAGGGCTTCGTCCAGCGCGTCACCGAGCTGGTCGGGGAGACCGTCGAGCCGGCCGCCGACGTCCCGCCCGCCTTCGCCGAGGCGATGGACGACGACCTGGGCGTCCCGCAGGCGCTCGCCGTCGTGCACACCACCGTCCGGCAGGGCAACAGCGCACTCGCCGCCGACGACAAGGAAGCCGCCGTCGCCCGGCTCGCCGAGGTCCGGGCCATGCTCGGCGTCCTCGGCCTCGACCCGCTCGACCCGCACTGGGCCGGCGAGACCGACCGGGGCGAGGATCTGCACGGCGTGGTCGACAGCCTGGTCCGGCTCGTCCTCGAGCAGCGCGAGTCCGCCCGCGCCCGCAAGGACTGGGCCACCGCCGACGCCATCCGCGACCAGCTGGCCCAGGCCGGTCTGGTCATCGAGGACAGCCCGCAGGGGCCGCGCTGGAGCCTCGGCGCCCGCTGACCCCTTGCTTGATCGACTGTGCCGCCCGGCCCGCCGGGCGGCACACTGCATAAGACGTATGTACGACGCTCACGGAGACGAGTAACTGATGGCCGCGAACAACCGCCGCATGTCCGGCAAGAAGGGCGCGCAGGTCGGCAGCGGCGGCAAACGGCGCCGTGGCCTTGAGGGCAAGGGCCCGACCCCGCCCGCCGAGATGCGCAAGGGACACGCCAAGCAGCGCGCCGCCGCTGCCAAGTCCCGCCGCGCGCAGGGCCGCACGCAGCAGCGCAGGGGCGGCGGCAAGTCCGCCTCCGAGCTGGTCGTCGGCCGCAACCCGGTCGTCGAGGCGCTCCGCGAGGGCGTGCCCGCCTCGACGCTCTACGTCCAGCAGTTCATCGACAACGACGAGCGCGTCCGCGAGGCCCTCCAGCTCGCCGCCGAGCGGGGCGGCATCAACCTGATGGAGGCCCCGCGTCCCGAGCTGGACCGCATGACGAACGGCCTCAACCACCAGGGCCTGGTCCTGCAGGTCCCGCCGTACGAGTACGCGCACCCCGAGGACCTGCTCGACGCGGCGGCCGACGAGGGAGAGGACCCGCTGGTCGTCGCCCTGGACGGGGTCACCGACCCGCGCAACCTCGGCGCGGTCGTCCGCTCGGTCTCGGCCTTCGGCGGCCACGGAGTGGTCGTCCCCGAGCGGCGCTCGGCCGGCATGACCGCCGGCGCCTGGAAGACCTCCGCCGGTACGGCCGCCCGTACCCCGGTCGCCCGCGCCACCAACCTCACCCGCATGCTGGAGTCCTACAAGAAGGCCGGCGTCACGGTGGTCGGCCTCGCGGCGGACGGCGAGGTCGAACTCGGTGATCTGCAGGCCCTGGAGGGGCCGGTCGTCATCGTGGTCGGCAGCGAGGGCAAGGGCCTGTCCCGCCTGGTCGGCGAGACCTGCGACTTCCGGGTCCGCATTGCGATGCCGGGCGGTGCGGAGTCGCTGAACGCGGGTGTGGCTGCGGGGATCGTCCTGTACGAGACCGCGCGCAGGCGGAGCTGAACAACGGTCCGGACGGGCTCGAATACCCGTCCGGAAGTTCACCCTTGCGGGGTAATTTTGGCGTCCATGTGGCGTTCGGTGCGGCTTTGACGGGGTCCAGACACATCCGCCCGGTCAGGGCAGTGTCCTAACGCCACGTCACTCGGTTAGATGAGTGTGGACACCAGAACACCCCGCACACCCACGGGGGACCGCTCGTCGGGATTCGACGACGCTCCCGCGCTGAGCATGGTGAAGGTGCCGAGCGATCCGGCGCAGGTCATCGTCAATCACGCCAGCTTCCGCGTGCAGCTCGGCACGTCGGTGAAGCGCACCCAATCCCAGCGGATCGCCCGGCATCTGAGCGCCGGCCAGGACACCGCCCGGAAGCCCGTCGTGGGTACGGCGGGCCGGGCGGGCGCCGCCGGCCGCCGCCGCCCCGTCGTGTGGAGCGGCAAGTCCGCCCCCGACGACACCGGAGCCCACCGCCTCCTCCAGGCCGTGCGGGGCAGCAGCGTCCGCTACGCCGACGAGCCCGAGGCCGGTGCCACCCAGGTCATCCCGCGCGTCCAGACGGGCTACGCCGACGCCTACGACACACTGGACCAGACCGTCGAGACCCCCCTCGTCGGCCACCAGCGCACCGCACCCGACGCCGACGGCACCCGTCTCCTGCCGCACATGCGCACGGTGACCGGCGCCTACGACGACCCGCCCTACCCGGACACCGGCTACGAGCCGTACGACGGCGAGCCGTACGACGACTACCAGGACCCGGCCGACACCGACGACGACAGCCCGCGCCCCGCCAAGCGTCACGGCGACGACCCGGCCCGGCACGCGTACTACCCCGGCCGCCGGCTGAACCTCGGAGTCGTCCTCCTCCCGCTGCGCATCTTCCTCGGCTTCATCTCCATCTATGCCGGCATGGGCAAGCTGTGCGACCCCGTCTACTTCGACGGCGGCAAACGCGGCTCGATGGTCACCTGGCTCAACACGCTCCACCCCTGGGACGTCGCCGAGCCGCTGCGCCAGTTCGCCCTGCACCACCCGGTCGGCTCCGGCCTGGTGATCGCCTTCCTCCAGGTGGTCGTCGGCGTCCTGACCATCCTCGGATGCTGGCAGCGCGTGGCCGCCGTCGTCGGCGTCCTGCTCTCGGCCGCACTGATCGTCACCGTCAGCTGGAAGACCGTCCCGGTCTACGACGCCCCCGACATCATCTACCTGGCCGCCTGGTCCCCGCTGATCATCGCCGGCGCCCCCGTCTACTCCATCGACGGCCGCCTCGCGGGCAGCGCCTGGCGCCGGCTCGGCCCCCGCTCCGACATCTGGGAACTGCGCCGGTACGTGCTGCGCCGCGGCGCCCTGATCACGGCCGTCACCGTCGGTCTGACCCTCCTCATCGGCTCCCTGCTGGGCGGCGCGGTGCGCGACTCCAGCCGCGTGGTCGTCCCCGGCCCCGGCGAGGCCCCCCGCAACCAGCTCCCCGGCTCCCCCTTCCCGCAGGAGCCCGGCAAGCGGCACAAGAAGACCCCGGCGGCCTCCAGCACTCCGACGGGCGGAGCCACGGCCGGCGCGGTGCCCTCCGGGGCGGCGACGACGCCGGGTGCCGGCCACAGCACCGGCGCCACCGTCACGACGCCCAGCCAGACCCAGGGCACCACGGGCCAGGTCCCGCCCCGCCCGACCTCGCCCGCCACGGGCGGCGCCCCCAGCACCACGGCGGGGCCGACCAGCACGGGCGGCAGCAGCACCTCCGGCGGCTCCACGTCGACGGGCGGCACCAGCACCTCCGGCGGCGGCACGTCCTCAGGCGGCCAGCCCGGCCTGGTGGGCGGCCTGCTGGGCTGACCCGACCAGCAGGAAAGGGCCCCGTACCACTGGCGGTACGGGGCCCTTTCGGTGCGGCGCGTGTGTGCCGTGTCAGGGGCGCGCCGGCGTGGCGCACAGGTGCTGAGTCAGGGGCGCGGCGGCCTGGTGCACATGTGCCGGGTCAGGGGCGCGGGGAACTGCGCGACCAGCTCCCACCGGCCGTCGGCCGGAGCGCCGCCGTCACCGGCCCAGCGCCGCCAATTCCTTCGCGGCCTCCGTCAGATCCTTGGCCGTGTCGATGGCCCGCCAGTACGCCCCCTGCGGAATGGGGAAACCGGCCAGCTTCTTCTCCCGGGCCAGCCGGGGAAACGTCGTCCGCTCATGGTCCCCCCGCTCGGGGAGCAGTCCGGCGAACTCGGGCGAGAAGACGTACACACCCGCGTTGATCTCGAACGTCGACGGCGGAGCCTCGATGAAGTCGGTGATGTGCCCGAACCCGTCGGTCTTCACCGCGCCCCACGGAATACGCGGACGAGCCAGAGCCAGGGTCGCGACAGCGTCCCGCTCCGCGTGGAAGTCGGCCATGTCCCGCAGGGAGAACCGCGTCCAGATGTCCCCGTTCGTGGCGTACCAGGGCCGGTCGGGGTGCGGCAGATGCGCGGCGGCGTACCGCAGGCCGCCTCCGCGGCCGAGCGGCTCGGACTCCACGACAGTGGTGACGGAGACGGGCAGGTCGGCCGAGTCGAGCCACTTCTGCAGGACCTCGGCGAGGTGGCCGCAGGAGACCACCACGTCCGTCACGCCTTCCTCGGCGAGCCAGATGAGCTGATGGCCGATGATCGGAGTCCCCGTGCCGGGGATCTCGACCATCGGCTTGGGCCGGTCGTCGGTGTACGGACGCAGCCGGGAGCCCTGGCCACCGGCCAGGACCACGGCTTGAGTGGGGCGCGACGCGGCGTTCGGATGGGTCATGACCGCACTGTACGTGGCGCCCCCGCACCGCGTGCCGGTGGCAGCGGACTCCTCGGGCAGGTGTTACCCACTTCCCACCGGAAGCGGGCCGTACCGCAATCAGCTGTGCGCCGCGAGGACACCCGAGGCGAAGGCCGTGTCGCAGACCGGGCGGGCGTACGACTGGGCACGCGAGGCGCCGTAGATGCGCACCGCGGCCTTGCCGAGGGCGCGGGCGATCGAGCCGCAGTGCTGCGCCAGCGACGGGTGTCCGTTGACCGCCTGCTGGAGGTGGGTGAGGACGACCCCGGGGTTCTGGTCCTGGAGTTCGGTCATCAGCTGGTCACGGAGCACGTCCTGCGGAGCCTGGGCGGCCTCCGCGGCGTGAACCTTCGCCGCGGAGACGTCGGAGGCGGCCAGCACCGAGCCGGACGGGCTTCCCGTCCAGTTGACCCGGGTGACCGCGAGGGTCCCGGAGAGAACCAGGACGACGGGCAGGACGAGGGCGAGAGTGCGGCCGATCCGGCGGGCCGGACCGCCCCGGTGGCCGCGGCGCGTCTGTGGGGTGGTGGAGTGCTTCACGCGTGTGAGGGTAGCGCCCAGTAATGATTTGGAGACATTGAGTCACCCTTATGGGGGATGAGATGGCGCCGCTTTCTGGGTAGAGGGTTGACGCACCTCGCCCGAAATGATCCCTCTGCCGGGGTATCCGCACCCCACGCGAAGGGCCCCGCGGACTGACCGCGAGGCCCTGCGACGTGGTTGCGATGCGAGCGTCAGTCAGACAGCCGCTCGCCCGTGGAGGTGGAGAACACATGGGTCTCGCCCGGCCGCGGCACGACGTGCAGCGTGGAGCCCTTCTCCGGCACCTGACGGCCGTTGACCCGGACGACCAGGTCCTTCATCTCGCCGCCGACCTCCGCGGTGCCGTACACATAGCCGTCTGCGCCCAGCTCCTCGACGACGTTCACGGAGACGGCGAGACCGGCCGGCGCGTCCGCGGTGTCCTTGGACAGGGTCGCGGCGACGCCGCCGCCCAGCTCGACCACGTCGAAGTGCTCCGGGCGGACGCCGACGGTCACCGTACGGTCACCCTTGTCGGCGGCGGCCGTCAGCGCCTCGCGGTTGACGGGCACGACGCTGTTGCCGAACTTCACACCGCCGTCGGCGATCGGCACCTCGACCAGGTTCATGGCGGGAGAGCCGATGAAGCCGGCGACGAAGAGGTTGGCGGGCCTGTCGTACATGTTCCGCGGCGAGTCGACCTGCTGCAGGAGGCCGTCCTTGAGCACGGCCACCCGGTCACCCATCGTCATGGCCTCGACCTGGTCGTGGGTGACGTAGACGGTGGTGATGCCGAGGCGGCGCTGCAGGGACGCGATCTGCGTACGCGTCGACACACGGAGCTTGGCGTCCAGGTTGGACAGCGGCTCGTCCATGAGGAAGACCTGCGGCTCACGCACGATCGCGCGGCCCATGGCGACACGCTGGCGCTGACCGCCGGAGAGCGCCTTCGGCTTGCGGTCCAGGTACTCGGTGAGGTCGAGGATCTTCGCGGCCTCCTCGACCTTCTGCCGGATCTCCGCCTTGTTGACGCCGGCGATCTTGAGCGCGAAGCCCATGTTGTCGGCGACCGTCATGTGCGGGTAGAGCGCGTAGTTCTGGAACACCATGGCGATGTCCCGGTCCTTGGGCGGCAGGTGCGTGACATCGCGGTCACCGATGCGGATGGCTCCGCCGTCGACGTCCTCCAGGCCCGCGAGCATCCGCAGCGAGGTGGACTTTCCGCAACCCGACGGGCCGACCAGGACGAGGAACTCGCCGTCCTCGATCGCGATGTCGAGCTGGTCGACGGCGGGCTTGGTGGAACCCGGGTAGATCCGGGTCGCCTTGTCGAACGTGACAGTGGCCATGGTGAATGGGCCCCCTTCTACCGGCAGGAACGTGCCGGACGATCCGTTGTAGGAAGGTGGTTGGTGTAGTCCACCGGAGTGAACTGGGTCAGGACGGTACCTGCCGTTCACCTGCTCTGTCAGTACCTGGACCCCTGTGAACTTCGCGGAAATTTTCGACAGGCCCCCGCTGGGACGTGGGTACACTGCACAGGCACGTGGGCTTCACGCGCGCGTGCAGGCCTCCTTAGCTCAGCTGGTCAGAGCGCCGCTCTTGTAAAGCGAAGGTCGTCGGTTCGAATCCGACAGGGGGCTCCATCAGCCCAGGTGGGACCTGCTCCTGCCTGGGCTTTTCCATGTCAGGCGGCGGGCGATCCCCGCCGGGCCGCGGTTCGCCGGGAATGTCGATCACGGGTCGGACGATGCGGGCGTGCGTGAATCGGCTCATGCGAATCCAGCGGGGCCCGAGCGGGGTGTGGGCGTACGTCCGTGGTGCTCCCGGCACGTATGTGTGGCTCGGGATCCTGTTCGTCACGACGGTCGCCCTGCACCGCATGTCGCCGGAGTTCGAGGCGCACTTCCTGCGGCACCGGTCGACGAACATCCACGAGCTGTCGCGCAGCCCTGTGCGGGTGCTGGTGACGAGCGCGATGTGGATCGGGGGCGGGCACTGGGTGCCGTACGCGTTTCTGTACACGGTGTTCCATGCGCCGGCGGAGCGCTGGCTGGGTACGGCTCGCTGGCTGGCGGTCTGCGTGCCGGCGCACGTCCTGGCCTCGTTGATCAGCGAGGGGGTGCTGCTGAAGGCGATCCAGGACGGCATGGCCCCGCCTTCGGCGGTCGACACGCTGGACATCGGTGTGAGTTATGCGCTGGCCGGGGTGATCGCCGTGCTCGCCTACCGGCTCGCGGTGCCCTGGCGGTACGGGTATCTGGCGGCGGTGCTGCTCGTCTTCGGGTTGCCGTTGACGGAGGGGCCGACCTTCACCGACTTCGGGCACTTCGTCGCCGTGCTGCTCGGTCTTGCCTGTTATCCGCTGGTCAGGGGCCGGGGAAAAGCATGGAATCCGAAGGAGACACTGGCCGGGCTCAGGGGTTAACGTCCCGGCCATGAGCAGCTCGGCAAGCAGTGTCGTCAACGGTGGTGTCTCGTTCTGGTACGCGGACGACGGTCTCCCGGCGGTGCGGGAGCCGCTGTCCGGGGATGCGACGGCCGATGTCGTCATCGTCGGCGGCGGGTACACGGGCCTGTGGACGGCGTACTACCTGAAGAAGGCGGCGCCGTTTCTGCGGATCACCGTGCTGGAGCAGAAGTTCTGCGGGTACGGCGCCTCCGGCCGCAACGGCGGCTGGCTGTACAACGGGATCGCGGGCCGGGACCGGTACGCGAAGCTGCACGGTCACGAGGCCGCCGTACGGCTGCAGAAGGCGATGAACGACACGGTGGCCGAGGTGATCGCGGTCGCCGAGGCCGAGGGCATCGACGCCGATGTGCACCGGGGCGGGGTGCTCGAAGTGGCGACCACCCCGGCGCAGTTGGCGCGGTTGAAGGCGTTCCACGAGCACGAGCTGGCGTTCGGTGAGAAGGACCGGGAGTTGTACGGGGCCCGGGAGACGGCCGAGCGGGTCCGGATCGCGGACGCGGTCGGTTCGACCTGGACTCCGCATGGGGCGCGGCTGCATCCGGTGAAGCTGGTGAAGGGGCTCGCGGCGGTCGTGGAGGCGCTCGGGGTGACCGTCCACGAGTCGACGCCGGTGACGGAGATCCGTCCCAAGCATGCGGTCACCCCGTACGGCACCGTCCGCGCGCCGTACGTCCTGCGCTGTACGGAGGGTTTCACCGCGTCCCTGAAGGGCCAGAAGCGGACCTGGCTGCCGATGAACTCTTCGATGATCGCCACGGAGCCGCTCAGCGAGGCGCAGTGGGCGGCGATCGGCTGGGCGGGCCGGGAGACCCTCGGTGACATGGCGCACGCGTACATGTATGCGCAGCGGACGGCCGACGGCCGGATCGCGTTGGGCGGGCGCGGCGTGCCGTACCGCTTCGGCTCGCGCACGGACAACGACGGCCGTACGCAGCAGGCGACCGTCGAGGCGTTGCGGGAGATCCTGACCCGTTTCTTCCCGTCGCTGGCGGGTGTCCGGGTCGAGTACGCCTGGTCGGGTGTCCTCGGTGTTCCGCGCGACTGGTGTGCGACGGTCACGCTGGACCGCTCCACGGGCCTCGGCTGGGCCGGCGGCTACGTCGGTTCCGGTGTCGCCACGACGAATCTGGCCGCCCGGACCCTGCGTGACCTCGTTCAGCAGGACTCCGGGCAGGGTGGCCGGACCGGGCTGACGGATCTGCCGTGGGTGAACCACAAGGTCCGCAAGTGGGAGCCGGAGCCCTTCCGCTGGCTGGGTGTGCACGGCATGTACGCCACCTACCGTGCCGCCGACGAGCGCGAGCGCCGGTACCCGGGTACGGAGTCCTCGCGTCTGGCGAAGGTGGCGGACCGGGTGGCCGGGCGGCACTGAGGCGTCAGGGGCCGGATCGCGTACAGACTCGCGCTCGGTGGTGAGCGTGCCCATGTGGCCGGTCGTCGGTTGGGCCGGGCGATACCGGGTGTGGGGGAGCGGAAACCGGGTGATGGGGGAGAGGGGGCGCGGCTACCCTCCCCCCATGATTCGCACCGCGACCTCCGCCGACGTCCCCGTCATCCACACCCTGATACGCGAGCTGGCCGAGTACGAGAAGGCGCCGGAGGAGGCGCGGGCGACCGAGGAGCAGTTGCGGGAGGCGCTGTTCGGGGAGCGGCCGGCGGCCTTCGCACACATGGCGGTGGACGACGACAGCGGTGAGCCGGTCGGGTTCGCGCTGTGGTTCCTGAACTTCTCCACGTGGCGCGGGGTGCACGGGATCTATCTGGAGGACCTGTACGTCCGCCCGGTCGCGCGCGGCGGCGGGCACGGGCGGGCGCTGCTGACGGAGTTGGCGCGGATCTGCGTGGAGCGCGGATACGAGCGGCTGGAGTGGTCGGTGCTGAACTGGAACCAGCCCGCGATCGGCTTCTACGAGGCGCTGGGTGCCCGTGCGCAGGACGAGTGGACGGTGTACCGCCTCACGGACGGGGCCCTGGACAAGCTCGCGGGGGCGGCCCGCTGACAGCCGGCCGCCCCTGGCAGAGTGGGCCCGGTGGCTCAGCCCGGCCGTGTGCTCAGCCCGGCTGTGTGGGGCTGTGTGCTCGGCCTGGTCGTGGCCTGGTAGCTCGCCTCGGCCGTGTTGTCGCGCCGGCCGTGTGACTCCGATGTCTCACGGCTCCAATACCACCTTTCCGATCGTGCCGCGCTGTTCCAGGGACCGGTGCGCGGCTGCTGCCTGCGCGAGTGGGAAGCGGGTGATCGCCGGGCGCAGCCGGCCCCGGGCGGCCTCGTCGAGGGCCCGTAGCTCCAGTGCGCGCAGACCGCCCGCCTTCCGCAGCATCGCCGGGCCCAGGACGGACTCCGAGACGCCCTCGACGAAATGACCCCGGCCCGCTCCGATGCCCTCGGCCGACCAGCCGAAGACGAGGTGCCGGCCGCCGGGGCCGAGCAGGGCGACGGCCTCCCGGGCGACCGCGCCGGCGACGCCGTCGTAGACGATCGTGGCCGTCCGGCCGCCGAGGTGGGCGCGGACCTCGGCGGGCCAGCCGGGGTCGGAGTAGTCGACGGCGAGGTCGGCGCCCTCCGTCCGTACCCGGGCCGTCTTCTCGGGGCCGCCCGCCAGCCCGATCACGGTCGCTCCGGCGTTCTTGGCGTACTGCACGAGGAGGGTGCCGATGCCGCCCGCCGCAGCCGGTACGACCACCACGTCGTCCGGTCCCGGTTCGGCGAACTGAACGATGCCCAGCGCCGTTCGCCCGGTGCCGATCATGGCGACGGCCGTGGCGAAGTCCAGGTGCTGCGGCAGCTCGTGGAGGCGTTCCGCCCCGGTGACGGCGCGTTCCGCGTATCCGCCGGGCACGGTCCCCAGGTGGGCCACCACCCGTCTGCCGAGCCAGCTGTCGTCGACGTCGTCGCCGAGCGCGTCCACCACCCCTGCGACCTCCCGGCCGGGCACCGTCGGCAGTCCGGGCAGCTCGGGCAGCGGGCCCTGGTGGCCCTCCCGCAGGGCGGCGTCGAGCAGGTGCACCCCGGCGGCGGCGACGGCGATCCGTACCTGGCCGGGGCCCGGCACCGGATCGGCGACCTCCTCGTACGTCAGGTTCTCGGCCGGGCCGAAGGCGTGCAGACGGACGGCGTGCATGGGACCCCCCAGGTCGGACGGCTTGGTACAGCGGCTTTCCGTGTGTCCGAGCCTCCGGCCTCAAGTGTGCTTGAGGTCAAGTGCGGGCCGGTCGAGGATCAGGGAGTCGGCCGAGACCCGCTGTCGGGCGAAGCCGCTGTCGCTGGCCGCTGTCGCTGGCCGCTGTTGGTGCCGGTGCCGGTGCCGGTGCCTGTGCCTGTGCCTGTGCCTGTGACGGTGCCGGTGACTTGGTGCATGGGGTGTCGCAGGGGTCGGTTCGCCTGGTGCGGGGTGCGGGGTGCGGGGTGCGGGGTGCGGGGTGCGGGGTGCGGGGTTACGACGGCTTGGGCTCCGCGGAATCGGACATTACGGTGTTTTCCCAGCTCGGGAGCCGTTGTCAGTGGTGAGGTGCAGCATGGGGGGCATGGTGAGGCGAGCGACGGGGAGCCGGTCGGCGGGCCGGCAGACGGTGAAGGGTGCGCGACGGCCGGAGGTGCGGCTGCCGGCTGTGGAACCCTGGGCCGGCGGGGAGTTGGAGCCGGACGGCGACTATGACGGGCTGGAGTTCCGGGACCTGGACCTGGCCGGGCAGGACGGGGCGGGTGCCCGGTTCATGGACTGCTCGCTGGCGGGCTGCGCGGTGGACGAGACGGCGCTGGGCCGGGCGCGTGTGCTGGACTCGGTGCTGACCGGGCTGCGCGGGGTGGGCACGCAGCTCGCCGAGTCCACGTTCCGGGACGTCGAGGTGGTCGACCCGCGGCTGGGCGGCACCCAGCTGCACGGCGCCGTGCTGGAGCGGGTCGTGATCCGGGGCGGGAAGATCGACTGTCTGAATCTGCGCGAGGCCCGGCTCAGGGACGTCGTGTTCGAGGCCTGTGTCCTGGTCGAACCGGACTTCGCCGGTGCGCGCCTGGAACGCGTGGAGTTCGTCGACTGCGCGCTGAAGGGCGCGGATTTCGGCGGTGCGACCTTGAAGGACGTGGATCTCCGCGGTGCCGCCCCGCTGGAGATCGTGCGTGGCCTGGACCGCCTGTCCGGAGCGGTCGTCAGCACGGCCCAGCTGCTGGACCTGGCGCCGGTGCTGGCGGGGGAGCTGGGAATTGGGGTGGAGGGCTGAGGGGATGGGCGGTCTCCACGGGACCGTGCTGGTGGCCCGGCCGTTCGCGGAGACGCTCCGGCCTGCACGAGGACGGGCAGGGACCTCATCCGGGTCGGCAGACGTCACGTGGGCGGGCAGGGACCTCCCCCGGGCCGGCAGACGTCACGTGGACCGGTAGGGCGTCACTCGGGGTGGCAGGGGCTCATGGCAGCCGGGGGAAGCGGGCCTGCAGGGTCCAGATCGCCGGGTTCTCCGCCAGGTCGTCGTGGAGGTCGGTGAGGTCGGCGACGAGGTCGTGGAGGAAGTCGCGGGCCTCGCGGCGGAGCGCGGTGTGGGAGAAGGTCAGCGGGGCCTCTTCGGCCGGCTGCCAGTCCGAGGTGATGTCGACCCAGCCGAAGCGGCGCTCGAAGAGCATCCGGTCGGTGGACTCGGTGAAGTCCAGCTCTGCCCGCTGCGGCCGGGCGGCGCGGGAGCCCATCGGGTCGCGGTCCAGTCGTTCCACGATGTCGCACAGTGCCCATGCGAAGTCCAGCACCGGCACCCATCCCCAGGCTGTGGACAGTTCCCGGTCCGTGTCGGTGTCGGCGAGGTAGACGTCCCCGCAGAACAGGTCGTGCCGCAGCGCGTGGACGTCAGCGCGGCGGTAGTCGGTCTGCGGCGGGTCCGGGAACCGGTTGGAGAGGGCATAGCCGATGTCGAGCACGCAGCAGATGGTGTCACGCCGGTTCACCGGACCCTGCCGGCGGTGCGTGCCGCCCACCTAAGATCACTGACATGTCCAGATCTGCGCGCCTTGTCCCGGCCGTCGCGGCCACCGTCGCCCTCGCCCTCATAGGCACCGCATGCGACGGCGGCGTTCGGGGCACCCCGGGTGGCTCGGGCGTACGCGACCCGTACTTCCCGAAGGCCGGCAACGGGGGCTACGACGTCGCCCACTACGCGCTCACCCTGGACTACACCCCGGCGGGCCGCCGTCTCACCGGCACGGCGGTCATCACCGCCCGGGCCACCCAGGACCTGTCGGCGTTCGATCTCGACCTCGCCGGACTGCACGTCGACTCGGTCACCGTCGAGGGCGAGGACGCCCGCTGGAACCGCACCGGCCAGGAACTCACCGTCCGCCCGCACGACGACCTCCGCAAGGGCGAGACCTTCCGCACGACCGTCCGCTACTCGGGCACCCCGCGGACCCTCACCGATCCCGACGGTGCCGAGGAGGGCTGGCTGCCCACCGCCGACGGTGCCCTCGCCCTCGGTGAACCGGTCGGCGCGATGGCCTGGTTCCCCGGTGACCACCATCCTTCGGACAAGGCCGCCTACGACATCACCGTCAGCGTCCCGAAGGGCCTCCAGGCCGTCTCCAACGGCGAGTTGACGGACCGGACCGACAAGGGCGGCCGTACGGCCTACCACTGGCACACCGCGCAGCCCATGGCGAGCTACGCCGCCACGGTCGCCATCGGTCACTACGACATCACCCGCACCACCGGCCCGCACGGTCTGCCCGTGCTCACCGCGGTCGACCCGGAGCAGGCCGGGGCGAGCGCGAAGGTCCTCGCGAAGATCCCGGCGATCCTCGACTGGGAGGAGACCAACTTCGGGCCGTACCCGTTCTCCTCCAGCGGCGCGATCGTCGACCGTCCCAAGGACGCCGGCTACGCCCTGGAGACCCAGAACCGTCCGGTGTTCCCGGGCGCTCCGGAGACCTCCACCCTCGTCCACGAACTCGCGCACCAGTGGTACGGCGACTCGGTCACCCCGGAGTCCTGGCGGGACATGTGGCTCAACGAGGGCTTCGCGACCTACGCGGAGTGGCTGTACGAGGAGGACCACGGCGGCCAGAGCGTGCAGCGGACCTTCACCGACCACTACGAGGACGACGACGAGGACGTCTGGGCCTTCCCGCCGGCGAAGCCGTCCGGCGCCGCGCACATCTCCGGCAGCCCGGTCTACGTGCGCGGCGCGATGGTCCTGCAGAAGATCCGCCAGAAGACCGGCGACGACACCTTCTACGACATCATCCAGGGCTGGGCCGCCGCCCACCGCCACGGCACCGTGAGCACCGCCGACTTCACCGCGTTCGTGGAGAAGAAGGCCCCGGACGAGGACTTCTCCGGGATCTGGAAGGACTGGCTGTACGGGGACGGCAGGCCGGCCCGCCCGTGACGGGCGGACCGGCCTGCCGTACTGCGGTGCGGGGTGTTACTTGACGTTGACGGCGGTCCAGGCCGCCGCCACCGCGTTGTACTCCGCGCTGCCCGAGCCGTACAGGTCGGCCGCGGCCTTGAGGGTGCCGGTCCGGGCGCCCGCGTAGTCCGTGGAGGAGGTGAAGTACGTGGTGAGGGCCTTGTACCAGATCTGGTCGGCCTTGGCCCGGCCGATGCCGGTGACCGTGGAGCCGTTGTAGGTGGGGGAGTTGTAGGACACCCCGTTGATGGTCTTCGCGCCGCTGCCCTCGGACAGCAGGTAGAAGAAGTGGTTGGCGACACCGGACGAGTAGTGGACGTCCAGCCGGCCGACGGTGCGCGACCAGTAGTCGGCGGAGCCGCCGTCCTTGCTGGGCTTGTCCATGTAGCGCAGCGGGGTGCCGTCGCCGTTGATGTCGATCTTCTCGCCGATGAGGTAGTCGCCGGTGTCGGCGGAGTTGTTCGCGAAGAACTCCACCGAGGTGCCGAAGATGTCGGAGGTGGCCTCGTTCAGGCCGCCCGACTCGCGGCTGTACTTCAGGCCGGCGGTGGCCGCGGTCAGGCCGTGGCTCATCTCGTGGCCGGCGACGTCGAGCGAGGTGAGGGCGTTGCCCTCGCCGTCGCCGTACGTCATGCAGAAGCAGCTGTCGTTCCAGAAGGCGTTGACGTAGGCGTTGCCGTAGTGGACGCGGGAGTAGGCGGCCTTGCCGTCGCCCGCGATGCCGTTGCGGTTGAAGGCCGACTTGTAGAAGTCCCAGGTGACGGCGGCGCCGTAGGCGGCGTCGACGGCGGCGGTCTGGCGGTTGTTCACGGTGCCGTCGCCCCAGGCGTCGTCGGCGTCGTGGAAGAGGGCGCCGGTGCCGTTGGTGCCGCCGTTCAGGTCGTACGTCGTGTGACCGCCGCGGCCGCCGTCGACCAGGTCGTAGCCGCCGGAGGCGGAGGCGGTGGTGCCGAGCGGAACGGTGCCGCTGTACCGGCTGGTGCCCGTGCCGGTGTCGATGGCCTCGTACGCGTACAGCTTCTTGCCGGTCCGGGCGTCCGTGACGACGTGCAGCTCGCTCGGGGTGCCGTCGTGCTGGAGGCCCTTGACGACGGACTCGTAGGCGAGGACCGGCTTGGTGCCGGCCGCCCAGACGACCTTGCGGGAGGCCGAGGCGGTGGCCTTCGCGGTGCCTGCGGCCTTGAGGGCGGTCCTGCGTGCGCTTGCCGGGGAGACGTCCGCGGTGGTCGAGGGCACGGATATCCGGGCCCTGGCCGCCTTGCTGACGCCCTTGAGCGAGCCGTTCCTCGCCACGTGGGTGACCAGGTCGCCGCCGAGCACGGGCAGGCCGGCGTAGGTGCGCTCGTAGCGGGTGTGGACGGTGCCGTCCGCGTCCTTGACGACGTCCCGGACGAGCAGCTTCTCCTCGGCGCCGAGGCCGAGCCGGCGGGCGGCCGCACCGGCGTGCTCCTGGGCCGACGTCAGCGCGGCGGCGCGGGCCGGGGCGCTGAGCGCGACGGCCTCGGCGCCGGAGGGGTGCGGTGCGGGGGCGGCGGTCGCGTTCGTGTTCTGCAGTGCGAGGACGACCATCGCCGCCGAGCCGGCCAGCGCGGCGGCGCGCACGGCGGTCCTGCGGGGAGTACGGGAGGCGCCGGCGACGTGGGAGTGCTGTCTCACTCGATCTCCTTCTGGCTGGTCTCCGTGGGGTGGAGACACAGGTGGGTCACAGGGGATGCACAGGTTGCGGCGGGCGAGGAGAGAGTGACACCGGACCCCGGTTGTTTGACAGGGGTCGGTCAAGAATTTACGTGTTCGTATCCGAAAGCCGTGCTGCGGAACCCGCTATGCGGACACGGCGGAAGGCCTCAACTGCTGCTGTTCAAAGCGCAGTTGAGGGGTGTGGCGTCACACCTGGCGCAGCGGGCCTGCGCAGGGACGGCACAGCAGCGGCCGAAGGCCCGGCCGGTGGGCGCACGGCTTTCCTGCGCACGCGCGGAAGCCCCGGCCGCGGACCGTCGCAGCCAGGGCTTCCGTCGAGTGCCGGGGCTTTCCGTTGCCGGAGGGCCCGGTGAAACCGGTGTCCGGGCTCCCCTTCGCCGGGGTGTCCGGTGATCCCGGGGATCCGTCAGACGTTCACGCCGAAGTCCTGGGCGATGCCGACCAGGCCCGAGGCGTAACCCTGACCGACCGCGCGGAACTTCCACTCCGCGCCGTTGCGGTACAGCTCGCCGAAGACCATGGCCGTCTCGGTGGCCGCGTCCTCGGAGAGGTCGTACCGCGCGATCTCGGCGCCGCCGGCCTGGTTGATGATGCGGATGTAGGCGTTGCGGACCTGGCCGAAGTTCTGGCCGCGGTTCTCGGCGTCGTAGATGGAGACCGGGAAGACGATCTTGTCGATGTCGGCCGGGAGCGCGGCCAGGTTGACGTTGATCGCCTCGTCGTCGCCCGCGCCCTCGCCCGTGCGGTTGTCACCGGTGTGGACGATGGAGTTGTCCGGGGTCTGCTTGTTGTTGAAGAAGACGAAGTGGCCGTCCGAGTAGACCTTGCCCTGGCCGTTCACCGCGATGGCGGACGCGTCCAGGTCGAAGTCCGTGCCGGTGGTGGTGCGGACGTCCCAGCCGAGGCCCACGGTGACGGCGGTCAGGCCCGGAGCCTCCTTGGTGAGCGAGACGTTGCCACCCTTGGACAGGCTTACAGCCATGATTGGGAGTCCCTTCCCTAGATACCGTGCATATCCGTGCACGTCCGTCGTGCACGTGTGTGCCGACGAAGCTACCGTCACCCGGGAGAACGTCGAGGGGGTCCCGGTGGTTCCGGATCCCTTTACCTTTTTTACCGAGCTGGAAATCCAGGTGACGTGCACCGGGCCGGACCGGGAACATGGAACGCATGTCCGGGCCTTATTTCATCCGTGGCTCGGTCTCGCTTCCCGAGGCCGAGCTGATGTGGCGTTTCTCCAGGTCGTCCGGGCCCGGCGGGCAGCACGTCAACACCAGCGACTCTCAGGTGGAGCTGCGCTTCGACCTCGCCCGCACCGAGGCACTGCCCGAGGTGTGGAAGGAGCGGGCGCTGCAGCGGCTGGCCGGCCGCCTCGCCGACGGGGTGGTGTCCGTACGGGCCAGTGAGCACCGCTCCCAGTGGCGCAACCGCGAGTCCGCCGCCGTACGTCTCGCCGCGCTCCTCGCGGAGGCCACCGCGCCGCCGCCGAAGCCCCGCAAGCCGACCCGCATCCCGCGCGGCATCAACGAACGCCGGCTGCGGCAGAAGAAGCAGCGCGCGGAGACGAAGCGGGGGCGTTCCGGCCGGGACTGGGGTTAGGCGGCCGGGAGGCGCGGGCGTGACGGCCGGGGCCAGGCGGCCGGGAGGCCCGGTCGTGATGTCCGGGCGCCCTGGCACATCGGCGCCTTGTCACATCTCCGGGTTCTGCGTCGTCAGTGTGGTGCAGGAGCACCGAGGACGACGGAGAGGCCGGGCCCACCCATGACCGACAACGACTTTCTCGCCGAGCGGTTCGAGGCGTACCGCGGGCATCTGCGGGCCGTCGCCTACCGGATGCTGGGCTCGGTCGCCGAGGCCGAGGACGCCGTCCAGGAGGCGTGGCTCCGGCTGAGCCGGTCCGACACCCGGGAGGTGGAGAACCTCGGGGGCTGGCTGACGACCGTCGTGGGCCGGGTCTGCCTCGACATGCTCCGCTCCCGCCGCTCGCGGGGCGAGGAGCCGCTGGACACCTGGCACCCGGCGCCCTCCGCCGATCCGGACCCCGCGCAGGACGCGCTGCTCGCCGACTCGGTCGGGCTGGCCCTCCTCGTCGTCCTCGACACGCTGTCGCCGGCCGAGCGGCTGGCCTTCGTGCTGCACGACCTGTTCGGGGTGCCCTTCGAGGAGATCGGCGGCATCCTCGGCCGCGCCCCGGCCACGGCACGGCAGCTGGCCAGCCGGGCGCGGCGCCGGGTGCGGGGGGTCGAGGCGCCGGAGGCCGATCTGGTGCGGCAGCGGGAGGTGGTGGACGCCTTCCTCGCCGCCGCGCGGAACGGGGACTTCGACGGCCTGCTCGCGGTGCTCGACCCGGATGTGGTGGCCCGCAGCGAGGCCGGGGTCACCAGTGGCGCGAGCCGGGTCGCCGCGGGTGCGACGAGCTTCGCCCGCCTGGCGCGCATCGCGCGTCCGGTCCTGGTCGACGGTGCGACCGGCCTGGCGGTGTACGCGGACGACCGCCTGGAGCGCGTGCTGACCTTCGCCTTCGTGGCCGACCACATCTCGGTCATCGAGGTCGTCTCCGACCCCGCCCGGCTGGCCGGCTTCACCGTCGAAGAGGTCTAGCCGGCCGGGGGCCCTGCCGGGCGTGGGGGAGCGGGCGGTGGGCGGCGGTCACAGGTCCAGCACGCCGACCGCCTCCCCTTCGGCCAGCTCCCCGTTCTTGCGGAAGCCCAGGCCGAGGTAGAACTCCTCGGGACCGTCCGGGCCGGGGTGCCAGCTGACGTAGAACTCCTTGCCGCCGCGACGGCGGATCTCCTCGGCCACGGCCTCGACGGCGAACCGGCCGTACCCCCTGCCCTGTTCGCCGGCGGCGATGTTCAGCCGCCACAGACCGGAGCGGTGCACGGTGCCGTTCTCGAACCAGTCGATGTCGAAGAAGGCCATCAGAAAGCCGACCGGGCGGCCGTCGTCGAGGATCAGGCGGGGCCAGGCGACGCCGTCCGGATGGACGTATGCCTCGGCGAGGGACTTGATGACGGGGGCGACGTTCTTTTCCTGTTCGGGCCGGACGCGGATGCCCACGGCGGCGTCGAAGTTCTGCGGAGTCACTACTTCCAGACGGACGGTCATCCCGGCACCTTAGGCAACCGTGTTTCCGGGAAGCCACGGAATATCGCGGACGCGGAATTCCGGATCAGCCCAGTTGCCGGTACCGGCCGCGGAAGTACAGCAGTGGTCCGCCTTCCGCGCTGGGTACGTGCGCGGTGAGGACGCGGCCGATGAGCAGGGTGTGGTCGCCGGCGGCCACCCGCTGCTCGGTGCGGCACTCCAGGGTGGCCAGCGCGCCCCCGACCAGCGGGGCGCCGGTGGCCTCGCCGCGGGTGTAGGGGATGTCCTCGAAGAGCAGCCGGTCGCTGATGCGGCCCTTCATCGCGAAGCGGCCCGCGATGTGCCGCTGGCTCTCGGTGAGGACGGAGACCGCCCACAGCGGCTGCTCGGCGAGCAGGTCGTCCATGCGGGCGCCCTCACGCAGGCTGACCAGCACCAGCGGCGGGTCCAGCGAGACGGACATGAAGGCGGTGGCGGTCATGCCGACGTCCTCCATGTCCGGTGCCTGGGGGTCGTCCGGGTCCAGCGGCGGTTCCTGCGCGGTGACCAGGACCACGCCGGCGGCCAGCCGGGACATGGCGGCCCGGAACTCGTCGTTGCTCACCCCCTCAGCATGCCCGGTGGGCAGGGGGGTGGTGGCAGAGGCAGTCTTCAGCACGCCGGAAACGCTAGTCTCCGTCCTGTGCGGGCCGCATCGGCCCTGCGCCCGAGCCTGGTCCTAGGACCAGCGGCGCATTCATACGTGCACCATCTGTGCCCATCCGGAAAGTTCGCGCTCGGTAAACGCACAGGGAAAATGCAGAAACTCCACTCAAATGTTCACGTTCTCCTGTGACTTGAGTCACAAGGGGCAGGAATTGTTGACCCTGTGTACCGAGTGGGCAGCGCGCTGTGATTCAGTGGCGGGGAGCCGCAGGAGACACGTCGAAGTCACCGTAAGAGCCACCGTAGAGAAGCGCCGAAGACAACCCTTGATTCGCCTGCGAGGTCTCGGGGGGAGGGCGAGCATGGAGACCGAGTCGGAGCCGTATGTCCGTCTTGCGTCCCTGCGACAGCTGCACCAGGTCATGGCCGACATGAACACGGCACGCAGCCTGGCGGACACACTGCAGACCGTCGCCGACGGCGTCGTGGGCGCCCTCGGGTACGAGATGGCGGCCGTCAACCTCGTGCGCCAGGACGGCGATCTCGTGGTCGCCGCCTTCTCCGGGAACTCCGCCGCCGAGGCCCTGATCACCGGCCGGGTCGGTTCCCGCGAGTCCTGGGACCGGCGGCTGAGCATGGGCGAGCACTGGGGCGACCTCGTCTTCATACCGCACACCGAGGGCTGGGTCCTGGACGAGGACGACGTCCCGCAGTGGTACACCGACGGGCCCGCGCCCCGCTTCGAGGACGAGTGGCACCCCTCCGACCGGCTCTTCGCGCCCATGTACACCCCGGGCGTGCAGGGCGGCTCCTCCGGTGAGCTGCTCGGCGTCATATCCGTCGACCGGCCGCGCAACGGCCGCCGCCCGGGTGCCTGGGGCCGCGAGGCCCTGCAGATGTACGCCTTCCAGGCAGCCATCGCGATCAGCAACGCGCGTCTACGTGCCAACATGCAGCGCGCCCTGGTCCGTCTGGAGCGCGAGCAGCAGGCCCTGCGCGCCAGCGAGGAATCCTTCCGGCAGGCCTTCGAGTACGCCCCTTCCGGCATGGCCATCGCCGAGATGGGCGGCGACCAGCACGGCCGCATCCTGCGCACCAACGACGCCCTGTGCCGGCTGCTCGGCCGGCCCGCCTCCGCGATGCGCCGCTACTCCTTCTCCGACCTCGTCCACCCCGAGGACATCGGCACCCTGCTGCGCACCTCGGCGGAGGGCGGCCGCGCGGAACTCCGGCTCGGCCGCCGGGACGGCACGTACGTGTGGGTGTCGCTGCGCAACAGCGTCGTCGCGGACGCCGCGGACGGCCCCCGTTTCCTGCTCACCCACGTCGAGGACATAGAGGAGCGCAAGCGGCGCGAGCTGCAGCTCGCCCACCGGGCCTCCCACGACTCGCTGACCGGGCTGCCGAACTCCGCCGAGCTGCGCTCACGCCTGTCGGCCCGGCTCTGCCGGCGCCCCGCGCACGCCGACGCGCTGGAGTCCCTGGACGCGGCCTACGGCGGCCTGCCCCCGGCTCTCGGTTCCGCCCGGGCCGGGGACCCCGCCGCCTTCGACGCCTCCGTCGGCCACGGCTTCGACTTCCCGCCGGGGCCGGAGGCGTACGACGGCTACGACCACCATGAGCACACGGTCGCCCCCGAGGACGGCCGCGACGACGGCACCAAGGGCCTCGCGGTCCTCTTCTGCGACCTCGACGGCTTCAAGTCGATCAACGACCGCTTCGGCCACAACGCGGGCGACGCCGTCCTCATCGAGGTGGCCCGCAGGCTCTCCCGCGGGGTCCGCGACGGTGACACGGTGGCCCGCCTCGGTGGCGACGAGTTCGTGATCCTCGCCGACGGCCTCGGCCGGGCCGACGCCCAGGACCTCGCCGTGCGCCTGCGCAACGAGATCATCCAGCCGATCCGCGCCGAGGGCCGGGCGGTCCGGGTGGGCGCCAGCTTCGGCATCGGCTGGGCACACTGCGGTATGACCGCGGACGAGGTGCTGAAGTCAGCTGACGAGCGGATGTACGTCGAGAAACGATCTCGTCCCAAACAACACCGACGCGCGGGATGATCTGCAGGTCAGCGAGTTGATGCGGTGCGAGTCACCCGTTTGGGTCAGTCAGAGCGGGTAGGCTCGCCATTCCAGACCTGTACCGCATCCACCCGCACCTGCTGAGGAGACCAAGGGATGACGCCCGGCGAAAACGGCCCGAGCACGCCCGAGGACGACCCGTTCGGCTACCTGTACGCCGACGGCCAGGCCAGAGGGGCCCAGCCGCCGTCCGGCGGCTACGGCTACCCGAACTCGGTCAGCAGGGTGCGCGCGGTCGGTGAGCGCCAGTACAGCCCGCAGCAGGCGCCGTACGGTCAGCCGCCCACCGTCCCGCAGCAGCAGGGCGCCTACGGCCAGTCGAACGCCCACTACCAGGCACCGGAGACGCTGCCCGGCGGCGCCCCGGCCGCCCGCCAGCCCGCGCCGCCCGCCCCCGGCCGTCGCGGCCCGAACACCAAGGGCCTGCTGATCGGCGCGATCGCGGTGGTCGCCGCGGTCGTCATCGGCATCGGCATCGCGATGATCAACGGCAACACGGACGACGACAAGTCGAACAACGCGGCCGACCCGACCCCCACCCGGTCCCAGAACCACTCCCCGCGCCCGGCGAACAGCAATTCGCCGGCGAGCGGTGCGCTGGAGGCCGACGCCACCTCGAACGCCCTGCAGCTGGCGGGCGGCGCGGCGAAGGCGTCGGACATCAAGGGGGCGAAGACCTCCGACGGCAGCTATGTGGGCGGGCTGAACCAGGCCGGCGCGTCGGTCACCTGGACGGTCGACATCCCCTCCGACGGCCCGTACACGCTGTTCGCGGACTACAGCGCGGTCGAGGACCAGGAGATGTCGGTGACCATCAACGGCACCGTCTTCGGCAGCAAGATCGACATGGAGAACTACCGGCACGTCGCCGACGGTGACTTCGCCAAGGGCTGGACCACCTCCTACGTGTATCCGACCCTGAAGAAGGGCTCCAACACGCTCTCGATCGCCTGCCAGGCCGGCGACAAGTGCAACGTCCTGATCGAGAAGCTCTACATCAAGCCGGGCCACGTCAAGCGGGACGGCTAGGGGTTCTCGCACGACATCCCCTAAGCGGCACTGGCCTCTCCGGCCACCGCGACCCGCCCCAGCAGTTCCTCGTAGGCCGCCCGGTCGAACTCGCCCGCCGCGGTGGCCCGTACGGTCGCCGCCGACAGGGCGACCGCGCGGGCGAGGCGGTCCGGCCACGGGAGGCGTTCCGTCAGGCCCGACAGCAGTCCGGCGACGGCCGAGTCGCCCGCTCCGGTCGGGTTGCCGGGTATGCGGGCGGGCGGGGCGGCGCGCCAGCGGCCCTCGGGGGTGACGGCGAGCAGGCCGTCGGCGCCGAGGGAGGCGACCACCGCGTGCGCGCCGCGCCGGCGTGCGTCCTGGGTGGCGCGCAACGGCTCGTGGGAGCCGGTGAGTTCCGCCAGCTCGTCGGCGTTCGGCTTGATGACGTCCGGGCGGGCGGCGACCCCGCGGCGCAGCGGCTCACCGCTGGTGTCCAGCAGCACCGGGACGCCGAGTGCCCGTGCGCTGCGTACGAGGCTCGCGTACGCCCCCACCGGCACCCCCGGCGGCAGGCTGCCGCACAGCGCCACCGCCGAGACACCGGTCAGCAGCTCCTCGTACCGGTCCAGGAAGGCGCCCCACTCGGCCGGTGTGATCTGCGGGCCCGGCTCGTTCAGCTGGGTGGTGTCACCGGACAGCTGGTCCACGACGGCGATCGTGCGCCGGGTCGCCCCGGAGACCGGCACCAGCGCGTCCACCACCCCCGGCGTGTCCGTGAGCCGTTCGCGCAGCACCTGGCCGGTCGGGCCGCCCGCGAAGCCGGTGACCGTCACCTCGTGCCCGAGCGCGGCCAGCACCCGGGCGACGTTCACGCCCTTGCCGCCGGGCCGTTCGACGACCTCCGAGACGCGGTGCGAGGTGTGCGGCCGCAGCGACCGCACGTGATAGGTGATGTCGAGAGCGGTGTTCAGTGTGACCGTGAGGATCACCCGGGCCGACCTCCCTCGAAGTCCCTGTACCTGTCTTCGGTTTCCGGGGCCTCGATCATGCCAAAGAGAAGGCGGCCGGCCCAGTCCCGGGTCGGCCGCCTTTTCCGGAAACCCGGACGGATCAGGCCAGTTGGGGACCGACCACCCACTCGCCGTGCCGCATCACGCCCTTCAGCTCGAACTCCGCGTCCAGCACCACGAGGTCGGCGTCCTTGCCCGGCTCCAGGGAACCGACGCGGTCCGAGAGGCCGAGCAGCCGGGCCGGGGTGGCGGACAGGGCGGTCACGGCGTCCTCCACCGACAGCTTGTCGACGGTCACCGCCCGCTTGAACGCGCGGTCCAGGGTGAGCGTGGAGCCCGCGATGGAACCGCCCTCCACCAGCCGGGCCACCCCCTCGCTGACCTCCACCTCCAGCGGTCCGAGCATGTAGCGGCCGTCGCCGGCGCCGGCCGCGTCCATCGCGTCCGTGATGAAAGCGACCCGGTCCGGGCCCGCGTGACGGAACGCCAGCTCCAGCGCGGCCGGGTGCAGGTGCGTGCCGTCGTTGATCAGCTCCACCGTGACCCGCTCGTCCTCAAGCAGCGCGGCGACGGGGCCGGGGGCGCGGTGGCCCAGGGCGGGCATGGCGTTGAAGAGGTGGGTGGCGACCGTGGCCCCCGCGTCGATGGCCTCCACCGTCTGCTCGTACGTCGCGTCCGTGTGCCCGATCGCCGCGATCACCCCGTGCTCGGCCAGCAGCCGCACGGAGTCGATGCCGCCGGGCAGCTCGGCCGCGAGGGTCACCATCTTCGCCTTGCCGCGCGCCGCGTCGATCAGCTTGCGGACCTCGGCCGGCTCCGGGTCGCGCAGCAGCGCCTCGGAGTGCGCACCCTTGCGGCACGGGGCGATGAACGGTCCCTCGAAGTGGATGCCCGCGATGTCGCCCTGTTCGGCCAGTTCGCTCAGCAGGCCCGCCTGGCCGACCAGCAGGTCCATCTTGTCGGTGACGGTGGAGGCGACGAGGGTGGTGGTGCCGTGCAGGCGGTGGGTGCGGATCGCGGTGAGGATCTCCTCGGGGGTGCCGGAGAAGGAGGCTCCGCCGCCGCCGTGGTTGTGGATGTCGACGAAGCCGGGGACGACCCAGTGGCCGGTGAGGTCGATCACCTGGGCGCCGGCTGGTGCGGTACCGGCGATGTGCTTGCCGTCGACGGCCACGCGGCCGTTCTTCACCGTTCCGGTGGGGAGCACCACGTTCGCGCCGGTGAGCAGCTGCGGGCCGGTGGGGGTCGGTCGCGCCGCGCGGCGGAGCCGCTGATCAGCAGCGCCCCGCGCCCCGTCGGGCGCGCCGCCCGCCTCCGGAGTCTGGCTGTTCCGCTCAATGGCCATCAGGTGGTTACCTCCGGAGTCGCAGGGACGGAGTCGAGGAGATCGCGGGCCAGCAGCCCCGCGCCCAGGCAGCCGGCCGTGTCGCCGAGGGCGGCCGGGACGACGGCGGGCAGTTTCTGGAAGGTGACCCGCCGCCGGACGGCGTCCCGCAGCGGCTGGAACAACACTTCCCCCGCCTCGGCGAGCCCGCCACCGATGATCAGGGTGCGGGGGTCCAGCAGGGTGAGCGCGGTGACCAGGCCGTCGGCGAGCGCGTCCACGGCCTCCTGCCAGACCCGTACGGCCTCCGGGTCGCCGGACGCGACGGCCTCGGCGCAGTCCGCGGCGTCCGCGTCCGGGTCCCCGCAGGCCGCGGCCCATGCCTCGCTGACGGCGGACGCGGAGGCGTACCGCTCCAGACAGCCGTGCTGGCCGCAGGGGCAGTGCGTACCGCCGGGGCGTACGACGACGTGGCCGATCTCGCCCGCGAAGCCGTGCGCGCCGGACTCCACCCGGCCGTCGATGCCGATGGCGCCGGCGATCCCGGTGCCGAGCGGCACGAACAGGAACCGGT
The DNA here is from genome assembly GCF_055566415.1 of Streptomyces sp. NPDC027663. Classification (NCBI taxonomy): domain Bacteria; kingdom Bacillati; phylum Actinomycetota; class Actinomycetes; order Kitasatosporales; family Streptomycetaceae; genus Streptomyces; species Streptomyces sp. NPDC027663. Next base: position 130,424 of record NZ_JBVHSK010000006.1, read on the forward strand.
CCGCGCCCCGGCCGGCGCCGATCCGGCCCTCGGCGAGGCCGCCGGTGCGCACGTCGTGGCCGAGGGCGACGGGCACCCCGAGCCGGTCGGCGAGCAGGGCTCGCAGGGGCACGTCCTGCCAGCCGAGGTTGGCCGCGTAGACGGCGGTGCCGTGCTCCTCGTCGACGATGCCGGGGACCGCGATGCCGGCCGCGGCGGCCGGTTCGCCGTACTGCTCGATGCCGTGGGCGCGCAGCTCGGCGGCGAAGTCGAGGATGCCCGCGACCACCGCCTCGGGGCCGCGCTCGCGGCCGGTGGCGCGGCGGGCGCGGTGGAGCAGTGCGCCGTCGTCGCCGACGAGGGCGGCCTTCATCCCGGTACCGCCCACGTCCAGGGCGATGACATGTCTCACCACGGGGCCTAGTGTGGCCCTCCCACCCGGGAGAGGTCTAGTCCACTCGCGTGGTGTAGACCTTATGTGTCCACATATCGAACGGTCAGACAGCAGGGTTGGGGTTTTGAGGGTGCGTCGGCGTACGGCAGGAACGATCGCGGTGGTGTCCGCACTGGGCATGACGGCGGTTCTCGGCGGCTGCGGGAGCACGGGCTCCTCCGACGTGACCCTCAGACTCGTCGCCGCCGACTACGGCGACTCCTCCGCCAACAGCTCCAAGAAGTACTGGGACACCCTGGCCGAGGAGTACGAGTCGAAGCACCCCGACGTGAAGGTCGAGGTCAGCGTCTACTCCTGGAACGACGTCGACCGCAAGGTCAAGGAGATGGTCGACGCCGGCCACGCGCCCGACATGGCGCAGATCGGCGCGTACGCCGACTACGCCGCCGCCGGCAAGCTCTACCCGGCCTCCGACCTGCTCTCCATCCGCACCCAGGCCGACTTCATCTCCCAGCTCTCCGACGCCGGCGAGTGGAAGCACACGCAGTACGGCATCCCCTTCGCCGCCTCCACCCGGGTGCTCTTCTACAACAAGACCCTGTTCGCCAAGGCCGGCCTCACCCCGCCCGCCACCTGGGACCAGCTGGCCGCCGACGCCGAGGCGCTCAAGAGCAAGGGCGTGAAGTACCCCTACGCGCTGCCGCTCGGCTCCGAGGAGGCACAGGCCGAGACCATGCAGTGGCTGCTCAGCGGCGGCAGCGGCTACACCGACGACGTCGGCACCTACACCCTCGACTCCGCGCAGAACGTCGAGACCTTCACGTGGCTCAAGGACGAGCTGGTCGGCAAGGGCCTGACCGGTCCGGTCGCCCCCGGCAAGCTCAACCGTGCGGACGCCTTCGCCGCGTTCGCCGACGGCCAGGTCGGGATGCTCAACGGGCACCCCACGCTGATCCAGCAGGCCGGCAAGAAGGGCGTGAAGTTCGGCATGGTGCCGATGCCGGGCCGCACCGGCAAGGCCAGGGCGTCCATGGGCGTCGCCGACTGGATGATGGGCTTCAAGCAGAGCGGGCACGCCGAGCAGATCGGTGACTTCCTCGACTTCGTCTACACCCAGAAGAACGTGCTCGGCTTCTCGCGCGAGTACGGTCTGCTGCCGGTCACCAGCTCCGCCTCCAACGCCATGGCGGCGTCCGAGAAGTCCACGGACAAGGCCCTGCGCCCCTTCCTGGACCAGCTCGCCACCTCCGAGCTGTACCCGGTCGGCAAGACCTCCTGGGCGTCGGTCAGCGCGGCCGTGAAGCAGGACATCGGCCAGGCGGTCACCGGAGCCGGCAGCCCGTCCGGCGTGCTGACCCGGCTGCAGTCGACGGCCATGGCGGCCGACAGCAGCGACGTCGGCTAGACCGGCTGTCACTGCCCGGCGCTACCGTGGCCGCCATGGAACCGGGTGAACTGGGCAGCCGCGAAAAGGCCATCCTCGCGCTGGAGCGCCGGGGCTTCACCGGCCCCGGCGTGAAGGAACGCGCCATCCGCGAACAACTGGACCTGTCCCCGGTCCGCTACTACCAGCTCCTCAACGCCCTCCTGGACGACGAGCGCGCCCTGGCCCACGACCCGGTGACGGTGAACAGACTCAGACGGGTACGAGACGCCCACCGCACAGAACGCTGACCCCCACCGATCCGACTCCAGCCCACGCCGGCCCTCGTGCGGTGCCCTTTCGGCCCACCGGGTCGAAGCCCGCCATCCGGGCCGGGATTCCCGCTCGCGTCGGCTTTGTGAGCCACCCTCGCGGCCGACCGAGCCCGGTCCCCGCCCACCAACCCGGGGCCGCTCGCGTCGGCCTCACAGGGTGCCCTTTCGGCCCACCGAGTCGGGTGGTGGGTGGGCGACGTGGGGTCCAGGGGCGGAGCCCCTGGCGGGGTCTGGGGCGGAGCCCCAGGAGTGACTCCGGTCCGCGCCGGATACTGTCGCGGTATGGACCCTCTGCCGACCCCGCAGACCCAGCAAGGCCGCCACGGACTCGCCACCCTGCTCGCGCAGCCCCGCACCGCAGTCATCGGCCTCGACTTCGACGGCACACTCGCCCCCATCGTCGCCGACCCCGAACAGGCCCGCGCCCACCCCGACGCCGTACCCGCCCTGGCCGCCCTCGCCCCGAAGGTCGCCTCCGTCGCCGTGATCACCGGCCGCCCGGCCGACGTCGCGGTCCGCTACGGCGGCTTCGGCGACGTCCCCGGCCTGGAGCACCTGACCGTCCTCGGCCACTACGGCGCCGAACGCTGGGACGCGGCCACCGGCGAGATCACCGCCCCCGCCCCGCACCCCGGCGTCGCCGCCGTCCGCGCCGGGCTGCCGGCCCTGCTGGAGCGCGCGGGAGCAGGCGAGGGCACCTGGATCGAGGAGAAGGGCCGCGCGGTGGCGGTCCACACCCGCCGTGCCACCGACCCACAGGCCACGTTCGAGTCCCTGCGCGCCCCCCTCGCCGACCTCGCCACCCGTCACGGCCTGATCGTCGAACCCGGCCGCCTGGTCCTGGAACTCCGCCCGCCGGGCATGGACAAGGGCGTGGCGCTCACCGAGCACGTCCGCACCACCGGCGCCGGCTGTGTCGTCTACGCCGGTGACGACCTGGGCGACCTCCCCGCCTTCGCCGCGATCGACAAGCTCCGCACCGACGGCATCCCCGGCCTCCTGATCTGCAGCGGCAGCACGGAGGTCACGGAACTGGCGGAACGCGCGGACCTGGTGGTGGCCGGCCCGGAGGGGGTCGTCGCACTCCTGCGGGCCCTGGCGGCTCAGCTCGGCTGACCGGTCAGCGCCTCCAGCTGATCCAGGAACCAACGAGCCGGCGGCAGCGCGGTCGCCGCTGCCGCCAGCCTCTTGGAGCGTTCCGCCCGCTCATCCGCCGGGAGGGTCAGCGCCTCGTGCAACGCCCGCGCGGTCCCCGCGATGTCGTACGGGTTCACCACGAAGGCGGCCTCGCCCAGCTCCTCGTACGCCCCGGCCTCCCGCGACAGCACCAGCGCGCAGCCCTCGTCGGAGACGACCGGGACCTCCTTGGCGACCAGGTTCATGCCGTCCCGGATGGGATTGACCAGGGCCACGTCGGCCAGCCGGTACGCGGCCAGGGAGCGGGCGAAGTCGTCCTTCACGTGCAGCACGACCGGCTTCCAGTCCGCCGTGCCGTACCGCTCGTTGATCTCGTCCGCGACCCGCTGCACCCCGGCGGTGTACTCGCGGTACACGGCGAGGTCCTGCCGGGAGGGGTAGGCGAAGGCCACGTGGACGACCTTCTCCCGCCACTCGGGGTGGTCCTCCAGCAGCTGCTCGTACGCCAGCAGCCCGCGCACGATGTTCTTGGACAGCTCGGTGCGGTCCACCCGGACGACGGCCCGGCGTGCCGTACCGTCCGGCGCGGTGCCGATCTCCTTCCGCAGTGCCGCCATCCGCTCGGCCACGTCGGGCTCGTGCGCCCGCTTGCGCAGGAAGTCGGCGTCCGCGCCCAGCCCGTGCACCCCGATCCGGGTGCCGGAGGGGATGCCGGGCCCGAGCACGGCGTGGCAGCAGTCCTTGAACGCGTCCGCCCACCGCCGGGTGAGGAACGCGGCCCGGTCGGCACCGAGGATGCCGGTCAGCAGCTCGGTCGCGATGTCGTCCGGCAGCAGACGGAAGTAGTCCGGCGGGGCCCAGGGGGTGTGCGAGAAGTGGCCGATGCGCAGGTCGGGGCGGAGCCGGCGGAGCATGCGGGGGGCGAGGGCCAGGTGGTAGTCCTGGATCAGCACCGCCGCGCCCTCGGCGGCCTCCTGGGCGAGCGCCTCGGCGAACGCCTGGTTGTAGGCCTCGTACGACGCCCACTGGCGCCGGAATTCCGCGTCGAAGACCGGTTCCAGCGGGGTCTGGTACAGCATGTGGTGGACGAACCAGAGGACCGAGTTGGCGATGCCGTTGTACGCCTCGGCGTGCACGGTCGCGTCGATGTCGAGCATCCGCACCCGCTGCCCGCCGGTGTCCTCGGCCGGCAGCAGCCCGCCGGCCGCGCGCCGTACGGCCTCCCGGTCGCCCTCGCCGAGCGCGGCGCACACCCATACGGAGTCCGCGTCCGACCCGATGGCGGACAACCCCGAGACGAGTCCGCCACCGCCCCGCCTGGCGTGCAGCGAGCCGTCCTCGCTCACCTGATGGGAGACCGGGCCGCGATTCGACGCGACCAGCACCTGAGCCTTTTCCGCAGCACCACGCGAGGAAGCCATACGCCTCAACCTAGCCCGGCCCGGAAACGCTCAAACGTACGTTCCGTCCGGGAAGAGACCGTATACGGCCCGTTCACGCCACCTTCCGGTCGGCGTACTCGGCGATCTCCAGCATCGGCGGCCGTTCCTCGGTGTCCACCGAGTAGGTACGCGGCTCGAACCCGTCCTCGCCCCGTTCGAACTGGGTCAGCGCGGGCCGGACCAGATGGCCGCGGGCCAGCCGGAGCTGGGCCGTGCGGTAGATGGCGGCGGCCATCCGGCCGAGGGCCTGCCCGTCCTGGTGGCGGTGTCTGCGCACGCCCACGTCGACCTGGGCCAGCGCGTCCAGGCCGACCAGGTGCAGCGCGTCCACGAGCATGCCCAGCTCCACGCCGTAGCCCACGGGGAACGGCAGCTGTTCCAGCAGGGACCGGCGGGCCGCGTACTCGCCCCCCAGCGGCTGCACGAAACCGGCCAGCTGGGGCCAGTGCATGTTCAGCAGGGGGCGGGCCATCAGCTCGGTGACCCGGCCGCCCTGTCCGCCGGCCGTACCGGCGGCGAGCGCATCGGATCCGGTGCCGAGCGGGCGGTCGTACATCGCCTTGACCAGTTCGAGGCCCGGGTCGGTGAGCAGTGGGCCGACGATCCCGGAGACGAAGTCGGAGGAGAACTCCTTCAGGTCCGCGTCGACGAAGCAGAGGATGTCCCCGCCGGTCACCAGCAGGGAGCGCCACAGCACCTCACCCTTGCCGGGGACGGCGGGCAGGCGGGGCAGGATGTCGTCGCGGTGGACCACGCGGGCGCCCGCGCCGGCGGCGACCTCGGAGGTGCGGTCGGTGGATCCGGAGTCGACGACGACGATCTCGTCGACGAGCGGGACCTTCTCCACGAGGTCGTGACGGATGGTCGCGACGATGTCGCCGACCGTCTCCTCCTCGTTGAGGGCGGGCAGTACGACGCTGATCGTGTGGCCCGTGCGCTGCTTGGCGGCCAGGATGCGGTGGAGCGGTCGATCGGCCACGGACCAGGACCGCTCGGCCAGCCAGCGCTCGACTTCTTCCAGCACGGTCTGCGGCTCCTCACTGTCGTGATCACACTCGGTGACAGCGTGTGATCCATCTCGCGGTTCGGACGACTATCTCAACTGTCCTGGCCTTCGGTTACAGTCTTGAACAACGCCGATGACCATCGCATGTCGGGGGTCACCGGCGTCCACAACCGCATACAGCTCATCCAGAGGGGCAGAGGGACACGGCCCGATGAAGCCCCGGCAACCCTCCAGTCGGTTCTCGTAGATCAGTCTTGATCGTTTCCGCGAGGCTCCCGGCTAGGGAAGGTGCCAAATCCGTCTCACGGCGAAGTGCGTCGTGAGGAAGATGAGGAGAAAGGGCCTCGCCTCCATGGCTGTGCAGACAGTTGCCACCACCAGCAGTTCCACCGTAGACCTCGGCCCCGCCGCGGCCCTCAGCTGTCGCGAGTGCGGTCACCGGGTGCCGCTCGGACCGGTGTTCGCCTGCGAGGAGTGTTTCGGCCCGCTGGAGATCGCCTACGACTTCTCCGCCTACGACACCGAAGAGCTGCGGGCGCGCATCGAGGCCGGCCCCGCGAACATCTGGCGCTACGCGCCCCTGCTGCCGGTCCCGGCGGACGTCGCCGGCAAGCCGAACATCAACCCGGGCTGGACCAAGCTCGTCAAGGCCGACAACCTGGCCGGCGAGCTGGGCGTCACCGGCGGGCTGTACATCAAGGACGACTCCGGCAACCCGACGCACTCCTTCAAGGACCGCGTCGTCGCCCAGGCCCTGGAGGCCGCCCGCGCCTTCGGCTTCACCACGCTCTCCTGCTCCTCCACCGGCAACCTGGCCGGTGCCGTCGGTGCCGCCGCGGCCCGGGCCGGTTTCCGGTCCTGCGTGTTCATCCCGCACGACCTGGAGCAGGGCAAGGTCGTCATGGCCGCGGTCTACGGCGGCGAACTCGTCGGCATCGAGGGCAACTACGACGACGTGAACCGCTTCTGCTCCGAGCTGATCGGCGACCCGGCCGGCGAGGGCTGGGGCTTCGTCAACGTGAACCTGCGGCCGTACTACGCGGAGGGCTCCAAGACCCTGGCGTACGAGATCTGCGAGCAGCTCGGCTGGCGGCTGCCCGACCAGATCGTGGTCCCGATCGCCTCCGGCTCCCAGCTCACGAAGATCGACAAGGGTCTGCAGGAGCTGATCAAGCTCGGCCTTGTCGAGGACAGGCCGTACAAGATCTTCGGCGCCCAGGCCGAGGGCTGCTCGCCGGTGTCCACCGCCTTCAAGGCCGGACACGACGTGGTCCGCCCGCAGAAGCCGAACACCATCGCCAAGTCCCTCGCCATCGGCAACCCGGCCGACGGGCCGTACGTCCTGGACATCGCGCGCCGCACCGGCGGCGCCGTGGAGGACGTGACGGACGAGCAGGTCGTGGACGCCATCAAGCTGCTGGCCCGCACGGAGGGCATCTTCGCCGAGACGGCGGGCGGGGTGACCGTCGGTGTCACCCGCAAGCTGCTCGAGGACGGCGTGCTGGACCCGGCGAAGACCACGGTCGTCCTCAACACCGGCGACGGCCTGAAGACCCTCGACGCGGTGGCCGGGACCGGCCTCAGCGCCACCATCCGCCCGACCCTGGACTCCTTCCGAGAGGCTGGCCTCGCATGAGCGTGACCGTTCGCATCCCCACCATCCTGCGCACCTACACCGGTGGCCGGGCCGAGGTCAGCGCCGAGGGCGCGACCCTCGCCGAGGTCATCACCGACCTGGAGAAGAACCACGCCGGGATCTCCGCCCGGGTCCTGGACGACCAGGGCAAGCTGCGCCGGTTCGTCAATGTGTACGTCAACGACGACGACGTCCGCTTCGAGCAGGGTCTGGACACGGCGACCCCCGAGGGCGCCGGCGTCTCGATCATTCCGGCGGTCGCCGGAGGCTGATTATTACCTTGGGTAACAGCAGTTACCCATTGTTCATCCGATTGCCCCCTCCGTGAGAGAAGCGGAGGGGGCAATTCTGTGTGATTGAGCGCGGTACAGTTGGGGAACACGGCCGTGGTCTTCGGGTCACGGGCCCTGGATTGATGCCGCAGAGCCCGACAAGAAGTAGCCAAAGTACTCGGGTTTTATGCGGCATTTGCTCCTTTTATGGAGCCCGACTTGCCCTGAATTCGGGCGAATTCTCACCACATTTCGGACCGTGTGCGTCCAGAATTCTCGTCCGATTGACCTGTTGCAGACGGCAGTTGGACAGATACATTCAGCCGCGGTCGACGCGTTCCGGCGCACGCCCCCGACCAGTTGAGGGGGCGAGGTCTGACCCGGGTCCGCGAAGTGTGGATCTGTGCAAGGGCCAGTAATAGGGGAGTTAGGCATGGCTCAGGGCACCGTCAAGTGGTTCAACGCGGAGAAGGGGTACGGCTTCATCGCGGTCGACGGTGGTGCGGACGTCTTCGTCCACTACAGCGCGATTCAGATGGACGGCTACCGCACCCTGGAAGAGGGCCAGCGGGTCGAGTTCGAGATCTCGCAGGGCCAGAAGGGTCCGCAGGCCGACATGGTTCGCGTCACCGCCTGAACGTTTCTTGCACGAAGGGCCCGCACCTCGCACAGGGTGCGGGCCCTTCGCCGTGCCGGTGCCCCCGTGTCCGCGGACGGCTGACGGTGCCCTGCCGCGCCGGCCGGTTGCGCCCGCCCGGCGCCCGGGACCGCCACCCTTCGGCGAACCCGCTTCGCGGGTGCGCCTTGCACTCGGGCATGCCGAGTGCTAATCATTGGCGTTAGCACTCTGAAGGTGAGAGTGACAACGAAGGACCGGGTCGGTGAGGCCCGCAGGCCAAGTGGGGCAAGGAACCACGCGGCCGGCGAGCCGTCCGTCGCGGGCGCGGGCGCGGTCCGAAGGAATCACCCCCAGTCCTGGAGGGACCACTTCACATGGCCAAGATCATCGCGTTCGACGAGGAGGCGCGGCGCGGCCTCGAGCGCGGCATGAACCAGCTCGCGGACGCCGTGAAGGTGACGCTCGGCCCCAAGGGCCGCAACGTCGTCCTCGAGAAGAAGTGGGGCGCCCCCACGATCACCAACGACGGTGTCTCCATCGCCAAGGAGATCGAGCTCGAGGACCCGTACGAGAAGATCGGCGCCGAGCTGGTCAAGGAAGTCGCCAAGAAGACGGACGACGTCGCCGGTGACGGTACGACCACCGCGACCGTGCTCGCCCAGGCCCTGGTCAAGGAAGGCCTGCGCAACGTCGCCGCCGGCGCCAACCCGATGGCTCTGAAGCGCGGTATCGAGAAGGCCGTCGAGGCCGTCTCCGCCGCCCTGCTGGAGCAGGCGAAGGACGTCGAGACCAAGGAGCAGATCGCCTCCACCGCGTCCATCTCCGCCGCCGACACCCAGATCGGCGAGCTGATCGCCGAGGCCATGGACAAGGTCGGCAAGGAAGGCGTCATCACCGTCGAGGAGAGCAACACCTTCGGTCTGGAGCTTGAGCTCACCGAGGGCATGCGCTTCGACAAGGGCTACATCTCGGCGTACTTCGCGACCGACATGGAGCGCATGGAGGCGTCGCTCGAGGACCCGTACATCCTCATCGCCAACTCCAAGATCGGCTCCGTCAAGGACCTGCTCCCGCTCCTCGAGAAGGTCATGCAGTCGGGCAAGCCGCTGCTGATCATCGCCGAGGACGTCGAGGGCGAGGCCCTGTCGACCCTGGTCGTCAACAAGATCCGCGGCACCTTCAAGTCCGTCGCCGTCAAGGCCCCGGGCTTCGGTGACCGCCGCAAGGCCATGCTCGGCGACATCGCCATCCTCACGGGCGGCGAGGTCATCTCCGAGGAGGTCGGCCTCAAGCTGGAGAACGCGACCCTGGACCTCCTGGGCCGCGCCCGCAAGGTCGTCATCACCAAGGACGAGACCACCATCGTCGACGGTGCCGGCTCCTCGGACCAGGTCAACGGCCGCGTGAACCAGATCCGCGCCGAGATCGAGAACAGCGACTCGGACTACGACCGCGAGAAGCTGCAGGAGCGCCTGGCGAAGCTCGCCGGCGGTGTCGCGGTCATCAAGGCCGGTGCCGCCACCGAGGTGGAGCTGAAGGAGCGCAAGCACCGCATCGAGGACGCCGTCCGCAACGCGAAGGCCGCCGTCGAGGAGGGCATCGTCGCCGGTGGTGGCGTGGCCCTGCTGCAGGCCTCCCAGGTCTTCGAGAAGCTGGAGCTCGAGGGTGACGAGGCGACCGGCGCCAACGCCGTGCGCATCGCGCTGGAGGCCCCGCTGAAGCAGATCGCCGTCAACGCCGGCCTCGAGGGCGGTGTCGTGGTGGAGAAGGTGCGCAACCTGACCCCGGGCCACGGCCTGAACGCCGCGACCGGCGAGTACGTCGACCTGGTCGCCGAGGGCATCATCGACCCGGCGAAGGTGACCCGTTCCGCGCTGCAGAACGCCGCCTCCATCGCCGCGCTGTTCCTCACCACCGAGGCCGTCATCGCCGACAAGCCGGAGAAGGCCGCTGCGCCGGCCGGCGGCGGCATGCCGGGCGGTGACATGGACTTCTGATCCTTCCGGATCACCTGTCCTTCTCCGAGGGCGGTACCCCCAGCTTCCGGCCGGGGGTACCGCCCTCGGGCGTCTCCGGGCACAGGCGGCGGGCTCCGCCGGGGCTCGCGGACGCCGCCAGGGCCGTCAGACGCCGCAGGCCGGCCTGCCGCTGCACCAGACTCAGCCCGGTGACGGCGGCACCCAGCGCCAGCCAGCCCACCGGACCGGCCGTCATCACCACGCCCGTCAGCAGCGGGGGGCCCACCGACTTCTGCACCGACTGCGCCATCCCGGCCACGCCCAGATAGGAAGCCCGGGCACGCGGCGGCGCCAGGCTGACCGCCAGCTCCCAGGAACTCACCGAGCGCAGCAGCTCGGCCAGCGTGACCAGCATCGCGGCCGCGAGCATGGCGAGCGATGCGGACCAGGCCCCACCGCCGGTGGCGGTCGCCAGGACGAGGCAGCAGGCGAGCAGGGTCACGCCGTACCAGCCCACTGCCGAGGCGGCCTTGCGCGGACCCTCGGCCCGGGCCGAGACGTGCAGCTGCAGCACCACCACGAGCACGGTGTTGATCACCAGGAAGGCCGGGACGACGGCGTGCGGCGCGGTGGTGTGGTGCACCAGCCACAGCGGCAGACCGACGCCCAGGATCGCGTCGTCCAGGTTCATCGGGATGTCGAGCAGCACGAAGAGCAGGTAGCCGGGGTCCCGCCAGGGGCTGGGAGCCGGCTCGGGGGCGGGGGAGCCGCCCCCGCTGCCGTCGCTCTGTGCCACGACCAGCCCGTGCCCGGCCGGTTCCCTGGTCTGCCGGACCAGCGCGGCGGCCAGGACGTAGGAGAGCGCGTTGGCCAGGATCAGCGCACGGTAGGCGTTCGTGGTGCCCACGGCGAGGCCGAGCGCGGCGACGCCGGCGCCGAGGGCGTATCCGGCGTTGGCCACGCTGCGGAACAGCGCCTGGTAGGTGGCGCGCCGCTCACCGGCGACCCGGGTGGCGAAGAGCATCTCCAGCGTCTTGGCAGCCCGCTCGCCCAGACTCGTGAGCGCGACCAGGAGGAGCAGCGTGGTGAAGTCGTCGGCGACCAGCAGCAGGACCATCGTGCCCAGGCGCAGCAGGTGACAGCCGATCAGCAGGTCCCGCACGGGCAGCCGTTCGGCGGCTCGCCCGGCGAGCGGTGACCCGGCGATCCCCGCGATCGCGCCCACTCCGAGGAGGAGTCCGAGTGCGCGCGCGTCCAGCCCGCTCACGAAGGTGAAGTAGAGCACGGAGGCCGCGGCCCACATGCCCGTCCCGGTCCGGTCCACGCACTGCGCCAGCAGCATGATCCGCGCGTCCCGCCCACCCGGGGGCCGCCGCAGCTGGGCTATCAGCCCACCCCTGCCGTCTCCGCCGCCCTTGCCGTCCCCGGCCCGTCGCATGGCCAGCCCCCGTTTCCGCCGCGTCCAGTAATCTCGACATCAAGATACTTGATGTCGACAGGATTCGCGGTGGCGTTGAACAGCGGCCCTGAGAGGCGGGGTCAGTCGGCGTAGTCCTTGAGTTCCTGGGTGTCGAGGGTGATGCTCACCGGCGGTGGCAGTTCGACCGTGGCGCCCCAGCGGCAGCTGGGGGACTGCCGGTAGCGGCCGTCCTTCGGCTCGCTGAACACCGTGAGTGTGTTGTTGTCGTGGTCATGAGGAGGTAGACGGGGATGCCGGCTTCTGCGTAGCCGACGGGCTTGTCGATCCGGTCACGCTGGTCCGTGTCGCGGTCATGCGAGGTGATTTCTACGGCCATGAGGGCGCCGTCGGTGTCCGACCAGTTGCCGTGGCCCCTGAAGTGGCCCACGGGGGCGAGGAAACCGTCCGTGACGGCGCGGCCCTTGCGGTAGGCCTCGGCCTACTACCTTTCCGTTGACGTACTCAAGCCGCACCGTTTCGGGGGCAGCGGCGGCCAGTTCCTCGAACTCCGCCACGTCGAGCGGCCCGTGCCGTACGCACAGGCGGCCGCCGAGGAACTCCAGCCGGTCGCGCAGCTCCCGCGGAGCCCTGCGGACGAGTTCCTCGAAGTCCTCGACGGACATCTGCGGGCGTTCTTCGGTGTCAGGGGTCATGGCGTCGCCTCCTTCCCTCCATCGTGCCGGGGGTTGTGGCGCCGGACCGTATGAGCGGTCATGTGGGTGTCCTTTCGCGTCGTCGTAGGGACATCGCAGCCCGGATCTCGCCTGCCCGGGCGCGGATGTCGGGGGCGGGCAGAGGCGTACGGGGGTGTACGGGGGCGCGTTCGCCACGGCAGCCTCCGCACACGCCCCCTGGCAGTGCTTCCGGCCGCCCCGGCACCCCGCACTCCGCGCACTCCAGTACCCGGCGCGGTGGGCGGGGGAGCGGTTCCGGTGGGAGCTTGTCGATCAGGCGGCGGCGCACCAGGGCTGCCGGGTGGTGGACCGGTGTGGGCAGGCCCTCGGTCAGCGTGCGGATCACGGCCTCGTCGGCGGCTCCCCGTGTGAACCACTCCGCCAGCAGCGGGGCGAGCGCGGCGCAGTCGGCGGCGGAGAGGGACAGGACGGGGGCCGTGCGGCCGAGGGCGGCGAGGAGGACGTGGGCGCGGGAACGGGTGGGGCCGGGGCGTTCGGGAGGGTGCGGGTCCCGCGGCACGTCGCCGCGGGTGAACGCCGCCCACCAGGCGTCGTCGCGGGCGGTACGGGACCACCACGATCGGGTGATCCAGCGGGAGCCCCCCGAGTCGGTCTCCAGCCGCTCCCGGCCCCGCCTCAGGTGGCCGGCCTGCTGGAGGCGGTTGAGGGCGGTACGGAGCGCGCACTGGCCGTACGGGAGGTGCTTGGCCAGCGTTTTCACCGAGATGTCGGTGCCCTCGGGGAGGCGGTCGAGGTAGGCGGCGATGGCCGCTTCGCGGGGTGGGAGGTGCGCGAAGTCGTGGTTTGTGCGGGGGCGTTGGCCCGGTGCGGAGCGTTTGCCGTAGCCCGGATTGGCCATCGGGTGCGGGGGCACGTGCGCGGGCAGGGGGGCGGCACTAAGCTTGGCGTCAGCCACAGATCGACTGCTTTCGATCTCGTTGGTCAAGCCCCCGCAGGTGTTGGCGCACCTGACGGGGGCTGTTCGTTATGCGGGACGTTAGAGGCTTGTGACTGTCCGTGGCAAGTCGGTCGCTTCGCGTCAACTCGTGGGATGGGAGGGTGGGTTGAGGCCCTCCCCCCATTCCTTGCAAAGAGGGCTCGGAGCTGGGCGCTTGAGCCTCGGGGTCACTTGAGGGAAGAGGTGAAGGTGGCCCACGCGTCCGAGCTGAAGAGGAGCTTCGGGCCGTGGGGGGTCTTCGAATCTCGGACGGGGACGAGGGTGGGGTGATCGGTGGCGATTTCCAGGCAGTTGTTGCCGCCGCCGCTGTAGCTCGACTTGATCCATACGGCCGTGCTCAGGTCGCGGTCAGGGGTGTTCCTCATGGGCGTAATCCTCCGCCAACGCCTCGATGAGGGCCAGGGACTTCTCCTGCGAGAGAGAGGAGGCCACAAGGAGGTCGTACCTGAACCTGAGGTGGGCGACGGTGGCAGGGTCGTCCTCCACCCGCCCAGTGCGTACCCCTTCGTAGTAGACCAGGGGAGGGGCGTCCGTGAACTCCATCAGCTTCAGGTCGCTTTGCATCGCTGCGTGCGCGCCCGCGCTGAACGGCAGCACCTGTACGATGACGCGGTTCCGGCAGGCCAGGCCGGCGACGTGCCGCAGGGCCTCCGCCATCACCGCCCGACCGCCTGTTTCGCGGCGTAACGCTGCCTCGTCAAGCACAGCCCACAACAACGGCTTTGTTGGGTTGTCGAGTAGACGGACCCGCTCCATCCGGCCTTCCGTCCACTCCTTGATGGTCTCCTCCGGTGCCAGCGGGTCGTACGCGCGGTTCACGGCCTGTGCGTACGCGCGCGTCTGCAGCAGTCCGGGGATCAGGAGCGGCGTGTACTCCCTGATCGCCGTGGCTTGAGCCTCGGCCTCCGCCACCACCTCGAAGTGCTCCTCGAACTTCGACTTGGCCGCGGCCGCGCAGTTCCGTTGGAAGAAGCCGTCCGTCCCCAGCACCTCGTCCAGCATCCGCGCATACTCCGCCTGCATCCGCCGGGTCCCCGCCTCCAGCTGTCCGATGAACGACCCGCTCACGAACAGCCGTTGGCCCAGCTGGTCCTGGCTGAGCCCCTGCCGCTCGCGGGCGTGCCGTAACTCCGCGCCCAGCAGTGCGCGGGGCGATGACGACGGGTCGAGGTCCTTCGGTCCTGCCATGGCTGCTCCTGGTCCGACAACAGAGTCTGTTGGGACGTCGTGTCTGGCCAGGCTAGGGCGCCGACGGCCACGCTGTGTGGTGAACGTGAACACTCAGCGTGGAGGAACCGGCGCAATGGAGATGAAGAACACGGCCGCCGACGAGCGGCCCGCCCGCACCGCCGAGGAAGCGGTGGGCCGGCTGCGGGACGCACTGCGTGAGGTGGGCATCGTCCTTCCGTCCCTCCGGGTCGACCCGCTGAGCACCTCGGACGAGGATTCGTACGCCCTGGTCGACCTGGGGCGCTGCAACCTCGGCGTGGCCTCGCGGTTGGCGGCCGTGCTGCGGGTGAGGGGCGCCGGGGCGTCGTCGCCGGACGAGGTGCTGCGGGAGCGGGTGCGGCAGTTGAACCGGGACAGTGTGAGCGGGGTCACCTGAGGGGTTTCCGCGGGGCCGGAATGTGGGGCAGCGCATAGGCGATTACTTAAGGAGCTGCAACAATGCGTGCTCACATACCGACCGGTTACCCACGCCACTCACGAGGAGCCCCCCGTGACCGTCACCACGCCCCCCACCTCCCGCGCGGCCCAGGTTCTGTCCCGGCCGATCACGCTCAACGGCCTCACCGTCCCGAACCGGATCGTGATGGCGCCGATGACCCGCATGTTCTCCCCGGGCGGCATCCCCGGCGAGGACGTGCGGTCCTACTACGCGCGGCGCGCCGCCGCCGGGGTCGGCCTCGTCGTCACCGAGGGCACCTACGTGGGTCACGAGTCGGCCGGCCAGAGCGACCGCGTCCCGCGGTTCCACGGCGAGGAGCAGCTGGCGGGCTGGGCGAAGGTCGCCGAGGACGTGCACGCGGCCGGTGGCACCATCGTCCCGCAGCTGTGGCACATCGGCATGGTCCGCAAGCAGGGCGACGCCCCCTTCCCGGACGCCCCCGCCGTCGGCCCCTCCGGCCTCGTCACCGCCGGTGCCGAGCCCACCGGCAAGGCCATGACCCAGAAGGACCTGGACGACGTCGTCGCCGCGTTCGCGCAGGCCGCGGCGGACGCCGAGCGCATCGGCTTCGACGGCGTGGAGCTGCACGGCGCCCACGGCTACCTCGTCGACCAGTTCCTGTGGGAGGGCACCAACCGCCGCACGGACGCGTACGGCGGCGACCCGGTGGCCCGCACCAAGTTCGCGGCCGAGATCGTCGCGGCGGTCCGCGAGAGGGTGTCCCCCGACTTCCCGGTCCTCTTCCGCTACTCGCAGTGGAAGCAGCAGGACTACACCGCCCGCCTCGCGGAGACCCCCGAGGAGCTGGAGGCGATCCTCACCCCGCTGGCGGCGGCCGGCGTCGACGTCTTCCACGCCTCCACCCGCCGCTACTGGGTCCCCGAGTTCGACGGCTCCGACCTGAACCTGGCCGGCTGGACGAAGAAGCTCACCGGCAAGCCGGTCATCTCCGTCGGCTCGGTCGGCCTCGACGGCGACTTCATCAACGCCTTCCAGGGCGAGGGCTCGCAGGTCAAGGGCATCGACAACCTCCTGGACCGCCTGGAGGCCGACGAGTTCGACATGGTCGCCGTCGGCCGCGCGCTGCTCCAGGACCCGGAGTGGGCGGCCAAGGTGCTCTCCGACCGCTTCGACGAGCTGGCGCCGTACGACGCGGCGGCCGTGAAGACCCTGAGCTGAATCCCTGTCACACAGCGGGCACTCGTGATCGACGCCGGCCGTTCTCCTGATGACCAGTGAGGAGCGAGCATGACGACGAGCGAGTCCCCGGCCCCGGACACCGACGGCCCCGTGGTGCGCACCGCTTCCGGCGCGGTGCGCGGCCTGCGCGAGCAGGGCCTGTCGGTGTTCCGCGGCATCCCCTTCGCCGGGCCCCCGGTCGGCGAGGCCCGCTTCCGGGCCCCGCGCCCGGTGCGGCCCTGGGACGGCGTCCGGGAGGCGTACGCCTTCGGGCCGCCGCCCCCGCAGGACCTCGGCGTCCAGGGCGGTACGGCCACCGGCCCCGCGGGCGACGACTGGCTGACCGTGAACGTGTGGACGCCCGAGGCGGACCCGTCCGCCGGCCGTCCGGTCATGGTGTGGATCTACGGCGGCTCCTACAAGATGGGCCACGCCGGCCAGCCCCACTACGACGCGCAGGCCATCGCCCGGGACGGCGACGTCGTCGTGGTCACCTTCAACTACCGGGTGGGCGTGGAGGGTTTCCTCCGTCTCGACGGCGCCCCCGCGAACCGGGGCCTGCTGGACCAGGTGGCGGCCCTGGAGTGGGTGCGGGAGAACATCGCGGCGTTCGGCGGCGACCCCGGCCGGGTGACCGTCTCCGGCGAGTCGGCCGGAGCGGGCTCGGTGGCCTCGCTGCTGGCCATGCCGAGGGCCCGCGGCCTGTTCCGGCGGGCGGTGGCCCAGAGCGTGCCGGGCACCTTCTTCTCCGACGAGCTGGCGCGTGACATGGCGGCGGTGCTGGCGGCGGAGGCGGGCCGCAGGCCCACGGCGGCGGACCTGGCCGCCGTCGACCCGGCGCTCCTGGTGGCGGCGGGCCAGGCGGTGAGCGCCAAGATGCCGCAGTACACCGGCAGATGGGGCCAGGCGGCGCCGACGGTCACCCCCTACGCCCCGGTCGTCGACGGCGACGTCCTGCCCACCACGCCCTGGCAGGCGCTCGCGGCGGGCGCGGCCCGCGAGGTGGACCTCCTGGTCGGTCACAACCGGAACGAGTTCCGGCTCTTCATGGCCATGGGCGGCATGCTCGGCAGGATCACCGACGAGCGGCTGACGGAGACCCTGCGCCTGCTGGCGCCGGGCGGCGAGGCGGGCGAGCGGGCGTACCGCGCGGCCTTCCCGGACGCCTCCCCGTCCGACCTGTTCGAACGGGTCCAGACGGACTGGCTGTTCGCCATGCCGTCCCTGCACCTGGCGGAGGCCCAGCGGGCGGGCGGCGGCACCGCACACGTCTACGAACTCACCTGGCCGGCGCCGGGTTCCGGCGGCGTCCTGGGCGCCTGTCACGCCCTGGACGTCGCCCTGCTCTTCGGCACGTACGGCGCGGTGCTGGGCGGTCTGCTCTTCGCCGGGTCACAGACGCCGGTCGAGGCGCAGGCCCTGTCCTCCTTCTTCCGCCGCGCATGGACGTCGTTCGCGCGCACGGGAGACCCGGGCTGGCCGGCGTACGACACGGAAGCGCGCCTGGTGCAGGTCCTGGACGCGCAGCCGCGGGTCACGGCCTACCCGGAGGAGCGGAGCAGACGCCTCTGGGAGGGGCACGTGTTCCCGCCCCTGCCCCTGATCCCCCAGACGAATGGTTCCTGATGCCGGCGGTGCGTCCGGGAACGCAGACTGGGCGCCCAATATCGTTCTGTGACAAGCGACCTGGCCACCCTGCTCACAGCACTGTACTGCGGCGTGGCCGGTCGGCCAGGCGTCATGTTCGGGGGCTTTGCGCGGTCTCTCGCCGTTGTGGATTCCGCAATCGACGGGTTCCGCTAGCGAGAGGACTTGCCTGTCAGGCCATTGCCGTCGGGGTCAACGCCTCATGAGGATGACCCCGATCATCCGGGTGACGACAGGAGTGTGCTGTGGTGAGCGCAGGAGCGGCCGAGCTACTGCTGGGCGGCATAGTCGTGCTGGCTGCTTCGGTGCAGTGGCTCACAGGTATGGGCTTCGCTCTCATCGCGGTCCCCGTGTTCGTTCTGATGCTCGGGCCGGCGCAGGGGGTGGTGCTCGCGAACTGCGCAGCCGGGGTCATCAGCGTCGTCGGACTCGCCTCGAGTTGGCAGCGTGTACGGATCGGCGTCATGCTTCCCTTGGTCATCGCTGCGGCATGCACAGTGCCTGCGGGCTCATGGGCGGCCGCCCGGCTTTCCGAGCCGGTACTCCTGGCCGGCATCGGGACTCTTGTGACGCTTGCCGTGGCTCTCGTGATGGGGGGCACGCGCATACCAGCCCTGACCGGGACGAAGGGCGCCGTGACCGCGGGTGCCATGGGCGGATTCATGAACTCCGCCGCCGGAGTCGGCGGGCCGCCGTACTCGCTGTACGCCTTGAATGCGGGGTGGCCCATCCATGAATTCGTGCCGAACGCGCAGTTCTATGGCATTGCGGTGAACATCTTCTCAGTGGCCGTCAACGGTGTACCACGGCTGAGTGGGTCAGCCTGGGCGGTGACAGTGGCGGCCATGGTGGCGGGCGCCCTCATCGGCAGGGCTCTTGCGCCGAGAGTCCGGGAGCGGGGGGTTCGCCGGCTCATCTTCGCCCTGGCCCTGGCCGGCGGCTGCTCCGTACTGATCAAAGGGCTGCTGGAGTGGGCATGACCGCCCGCCGGCCCTGGAGGTGGTCCGGTATCGGGCGGCGGAGGGGAATTCCGTCCGCCGACCGTCTGCAGAAGGCGGATCGCGGTGTCCCGCCCCAGCACGCGGGCCGGAGCGCCCGGTTCGGGGTCGATCGAGACTACAGGTTGCCCATGGGTTCGATGTCGACGTAGACGGGCGTCCCCCACACCCGCAGCACCTCGTAGTCGGTGAACTCGTGCACGAGCCGGTACGCCATGGCGGGCCGGGAGCCGCGCCGCTGGGCGGCGAGATACGCCTCGGCCTCGTGCCGGTCCCGGCGGGGCGTCCCGCACAGCTGCCATTCGCGCCCGTTCCACGCCTCGGGCAGCCAGCGCTGCTGCGGCTGGGGCCGGTCGGCACGGACGCCGTAACGGGAGGGCGCGGTGGCGGGGACTGCCTCCGGCCTGCCACCGCTCTGGTACTCCGCCCGCCGGGCGGCCCGGCGCCGGGTCTCGCACAGCAGGCACAGATCGGGGGCGCTCTCGTCCACGGGACCGTGCGGGTGCTCGGGGCACCGGGTGCTGGGCGCGGTGGAGCCGACGCTCTCGTCCAGCAGGTCGAGCGCCCTGCGCAGATCGGCCTTGATCTCGTGCAGCCGGGCGTCCGGGGTGTCGGCGGTCAGCGCCTCCCCGTGCTCACCGAGGAGCCGGAGGGCCCTGCCGAGGGCGGTGAGCTGGGCGTGGTTCATGGTGTCCGACGGTAGCGCGTTCCCGCAGAAGGTGGGCCGGTCAGCCGGCGGGTGCGGAGGCGTGGGCGGGTCTGAACGTCAGGTACGTCGCCAGGAAGCCTGTCAGGTAGCCGGTGAGCAGGCCGCCCGCGTAGATCGCCGCGGTCAGGGCGGGGCTTCTGTTTCCGGCCAGCAGGGGGAACAGGGCCCAGCCCGACGGGCCGATGGCCGTCGCCCCCACCTTGTCGCCGAGCATCGCGAAGAACCCGACGAAGGCCCCGCCGGCCGCCCCGCCCGCGCACGCCGTCACGAACGGGCGGCCGAGCGGCAGCGACACCCCGTAGATCAGCGGCTCGCCCACGCCCAGCAGGCCGGCCGGGAGCGCCGACCTGATCGTCGTACGCAGGGAGAGGTCATGGCGCAGCCGGACGTACACCGCCAGGGCCGCGCCCACCTGGCCCGCGCCCGCCATGGCCAGCAGCGGGAGCAGGACCGTGTAGCCCTGCTGGTCGATCAGGGTGGCGTGCAGCGGGATCAGGGCCTGGTGCAGGCCCAGCATGACCAGCGGCAGGAAGAGGCCGCCGAGGACCAGGCCGGCCACGGCTCCGGTCGTCACGAGCAGCCAGTTCGCGGCGGTGCCGATCGCCGTCGCCACCGCGCCCGCCGCGTACATCAGGCCGTACAGCGTCACCAGGCCGGGGACGAGGACGGTCACGGTCGGGGTCAGCAGCACGTCCAGCGCGCCCGGCACCCGGCCCCGGCACCACTTCTCCACCCGGGTCGCCAGGAACGCCGCCGCGAGCGCGCCCAGCACCCCGCCCTGGCCGGGCGCCAGGTGCACACCGAACGCCGTCACCTTCGCCACGCCCGGGTACACGACCACCGCCGCCACCGCCCCGCCCAGCACGGGGGTGCCGCCGAACTCCTTCGCGGTGTTGTGCCCGACGAACACCGCGATCAGCGCCATGAAGGCGGAGGCGACGGCGGACAGGGCGGGGGTGAGCGCGGGCAGCCAGCCGGCGTTGACGAACAGTCCGTTGAGACCGGCGAGGATGCCGCAGCCGATGAGCGCGGGGATGAGTGGGAGGAAGACGTTCGCGATGCGGCGCAGGGCGGTCTTGAGGGGGGTGGCGTTGCGGCGCCGGAGGTCTTCCTTCAAACGGGCGCCCCGCGCGTCCGGTTGCTCGCTCACCTGCTCCGCGACCGCCGCCGCGACCGCCGCAGTCACCGCCTCCACCACCCCCGGCCCGAGCACGATCTGCCGGCTGTCCCCGTCGGCCACCACGCCCAGCACTCCGGGCAGGGCCCGCAGGGCCTCCTCGTCCACGGCCGTCGGGTCGGCGAGGGTCAGCCGGAGGCGGGTCATGCAGTGGGTCACGGAGGTGACGTTGGCCGGGCCGCCGACCCGGGTGAGGACGGCGGTCGCGGTGGAGGCGGGGTCGTTGCGCACGCCCCGAGCGTGCGGGTCAGCGGGGTGTGTGCGCCAGCGCGGCACGCAGATGGCCGCCGGACTCCTCCAGAAGGCGGGCGGCCGTCGGGCCGTCGACACCGGCGAGCAGGGCCAGGATGGCGTGCTTCACCTCGCCGCCCGTCTCCGTGAGGGCCTTCTCGATCTCGGTGTCGTCCGCTCCCGTGGCCAGGGACACGATCCGGTGCGAGCGCGCCCGGAGTTTGGCGTTGGAGGCCCGCACGTCGACCATCAGGTTCCCGTAGGTCTTGCCGAGCCGGATCATCGTGATGGTCGACAGCATGTTCAGCACCAGCTTCTGGGCCGTGCCGGCCTTCAGGCGCGTGGAGCCGGTGATCAGTTCCGGACCGACGACGACCTCGATGGCGTGCTCGGCGGCGGCCCCGAGCGCGCTGTGCTCGTTGCAGGCCAGGCCGACGGTGAGGGCACCAAGGGCGCGGGCGTGCTCGACGGCGCCGACCGCGTAGGGCGTGCGGCCGGAGGCGGAGACGCCGACCACGGTGTCCTCGGGGGTGAGCTTCAGGGCGTCGAGGTCTTCGCGGGCCAGCTCCCGGGAGTCCTCGGCGCCCTCGACGGAGGTCACCATGGCCTCGGGCCCGCCCGCGATGAGGCCGACGACCTGGGCGGGATCGGTGTTGAAGGTGGGCGGGCACTCGGAGGCGTCCAGCACGCCCAGCCGTCCGGCGGTTCCGGCACCGGCGTAGACGAGCCGGCCGCCGCGGGCCATGCGCTCGGCCACGGCGTCGATGGCGGCGGCGATCCGCGGCAACTGGACGGCGACGGCGGCGGGTACGCCCGTGTCCTCGCCGTTCATCAGCCGGGCGATGTCGAGGGTGGGCAACTGGTCGATGCCGGCCAGCTCGGGCCGGAAGGCTTCGGTGGTCAGCGAGGCCAGCTCGGTACGCAGATCCTGGGAGGTCATGGGGGGTGGCTCTCTCCGTGCAGGTCGGGTGCGATTCCCTGGGGGCGCGGGTCTGTGTCCGTGGTGCGGCTGCGCCGCGGGGCGCGAGCAGCCCCAGCGGAGCCGCACGTCCCCACACCCTCGTTCCTACATCTATCGCGAAGCGCTGCGGTGCCGGTGCGCCAACGCCTCGTACGACGCGGCCAGTGCCGGCGCCGCGGTCTCGTACGTCCGCTGCGCCACTCCCACGAACAGACAGTCCACGACCAGCAGCTGACTGGTCCGGGAGGACATCGCGGCCGGCCGCAGCTCCGTCTCCCGCGAGGTCGACGTGGTCAGCACATGGTCGGCGTACTGGGTGACCGGCGAGTCGGGCCGGCCGGTGATGGCGACGGTGGTCGCGCCGTGCTCGAAGGCGACCCGGAGCGGCTCGATGACGTCCCCCGTGGACCCGGAGTGCGTGATCGCGATCGCCACGTCACCCGAACGGAGCTGCACCGCGTTGGTCACCGCGAGGTGCGGATCGCTGTGCGCGTGGGCTATGAGCCCTATCCGCAGCAGCTTCTGGGTGAGGTCCTGGGCGACGAGCCCGGACGCCCCTATGCCGTACACGTCGGTGCGCCGGGCTCCCGCGAGCGCGGTGACCGCCGCGCCCAGTTGCGCGGTGTCGAGCCCGGCGGCCGTGTCGGCGAGGGTCTGCTGCTCCTCGTAGGCCAGCTTGGCGACGACGTCGGCCAGGGGATCGTCGACGGCGATGTCGGTGGTGATCGCGGGTGCGCGGCCGGACTGCTGCTGGGCGGCGAGCCCGGCGAGCGCGAGGCGCAGGTCCCGGTAGCCCGGATAACCGAGCAGACGGGCGGTGCGGACGACCGTTGCCTCGCTGGTGCCGGTGAGTTCGGCGAGTCCGGTGACCGTGAGGGCGGCGCAGCCGGCCGGGTCGCCCGCGACCGCCTCCGCGACGCGCTGCATGGACCGGGTCATGGAAGGGGCGAGCGTGCGCACCTTCGCGGCGAGGGAGCCACTGGGACTGCCGAAAATTTCCTTCACGTCCTGGGTCACCTTTGAAAGATATTTTCGGTTCGGTGTTGCGGTCAAGAGTGCGCACAATGGGGTGCATGGACCCCATCAGCCCCCTGGAGCAGGCGTTGCACGCGGCCCGCGCCCTGGTGCTCGCGGATCTGGTCGCGGGCCAGGTCGCCGAGGCGGACGTGGTCTCGCTGGTGGAGGAGTCGATCGCGCAGCGGCGCTGGTGGCTCGAGCAGTGGCCGGACGGCGCCGCCTTCGTCTCCGGGCTGGTCGCGCAGGACGTCCAGGACGCGCTGCTGGAGCGGTACGGCCGCTGGCCGCTGTGCCCGGTGTGCGGCTCGGGCGACCCGCACGCGCTGGACGTGGAGCCGGAGCTGGGTCCCGACCCGCACTGGGTGTGCCACAAGGCGGGCGTGAAGGTCGCGTCGGTGGGTGCGCTGGGCTCGGCCACGGGCGGGGCGCCGTCCTCGTGAGGCGCCGGTGACCGTCTACATCGACCCGCCGACCACGCCGGGCCACGGGCGGCTGTGGTCGCATCTGGTCAGCGACGTGTCGTACGAGGAACTGCACCGGTTCGCCGAGCGGTTGGACCTGCCCCGCCCGGCCTTCGACGGCGATCACTACGACGTCCCGTCCCACCGGTACGCGGACGCGGTGGCCGCCGGGGCGGTGGAAGTCAGCTCCCGTGAGGTGGTCCGGCTGCTGCGCGGCGCGGGGCTGCGCCGCCCGAAGGGGCGTCAGGCGCGGCGCAGGTAGAGCCGCAGCCCGCCCTCCATGTCGTACTCCTCGCGGGCGGTGCGCTCCTCGTCCACGGTCGCGCGGGTGAAACCGGCCCGGGACATCACGCGCTGGGAGGGCAGATTGCCCGCCTCGATCGTCGCGATGACGGCGTCGACGTCGTCCCGGGCCAGCGCCCACTCGGTCAGCGTGCGCACGGCCTCGGTGGCGTAACCGTTGCCGCGGGCGTCTTCGAGCAGGTCGTAGCCGATCTCGACGCGGCCCTCCTCGTCCGGGGCACCGTGGAAGCAGATGCTGCCGATGGCGCGGCCGTCCTCGGGCCGGACGAGGGCGAAGACCCCGAACTCGGGCCGGTGGACGCCCGATTCGTACGCCTTCACCAGGGACGCGCAGGACTGCCGGGTGCCCTCGTGCGGGCCGCCTTCGAGCCAGTCGAGGCCGCCCGTGCCGCCCAGGCGCAGATCGTCGGCGACGGGCGGGCGGATACCGGTCAGGGTGAAGCGCTCGGCGGGGATGACGAGGTTGTTGTACCAGGTCCACTCGGTGACCGGGGCGCGGCCGGGCAGTTCGCCGCGGCCGGTCGCCCACAGCAGGGTCCGCCAGGGCTCGGGGCCGGGCTGGACGTGCGGGAAGAGCCAGGCCAGTGCGGAGGCGGCGAGATCCGGGTCGGGCTCGTGCGGGATGCCGAGCCCGCGGGCGATGTCGTGGGTGTGCAGGAGCGCCTCGGTGACGCCCATCGCGGCGAAGCCCTCGCGGTCGGCGCTGCCGAAGGGCATGGGGTGAAAGGCGCGGACGCCGGGCGGTGCCGTCCGGACGGCAGCGGCCAGCAGGGCGCCGATCGCCTCGATCACCGACAGCAGGCCGGCGTCGTCGGTGCCCTCGGGGAGGGCGATGCGCAGCGGGAGGCGGTCCCCGGCGCGGACGGCGAGCCGGCTCGCGTAGTGGGTGAAGGCCTCGGCTATATGGAAGGCCGTGGTACGGCAACTCCACTCCAGGCCCGCCGCGTTCACCGTGTCCCAGTCCCGGTCCAGTGCCGCGCGCAGGGTCGCCGTGCAGTCCGCGACGGCTGCCTCCACCTGGTCCCCGTTCATCGTCCGCATGCGCGCACAGTACGGCGCCGCCGGCCTCAGGTCGACAGCATTTCCAGCTCGGCCGCGAGGTTGTAGCGGGCGGTGGCCTCCCAGTGCTCCTGCCCGTACGGCGTGCGGAACAGCATTGGCAGGTCCAGGAGTTGCCGCAGGACCGCCGAACGGCCCTGCCGGAAGGCGTCGCCCGGGACGAAGTGGTACTCCTCGCGGACCTCCACGGTGTAGGCGGCGTACGCCGACGGGGGCGAGGCCAGGATCGCGAGGTCGGCGTCGCACAGCACCTGGCCGTCCCGGTCGTCGTCGGCCGGGTCGTGGGTGACGGTGAGCCGGACCAGCCGGGCCACCTCGGCGGTCCTGTCCCCGGGCACGCCGGCCTCCGGCAGGGCGCGCTCGGCCAGCCGCGCGGACCGCTCCTCGTTCTCGGAGCGTTCGGGCAGGTAGACGGCGTCGTGGAACCAGGCGGCCAGCCGGACCACGTCGGGATCGGCGGCGTGCTTCTCCAGGACGTCGATGCGATCGAGCACGGCGGTGAGGTGGGTCACCGTGTGGTAGCGGCGCTGCGGTTCCTGCCAGCGGTCGAGCAGGTTGTCGGCGTACGGCGCCGGGTCGGGGCCGCCGCCGGGGGCGCGGACCGCGTCCAGGGCGCGGGCGAAACGGAGACGCAGGGCGTCGAGGTCGGCCATGGAACCCATTCTCCCGTGGGGGGCGCGCTCCGCCGTCGCTTGGTGCCGGGCTGAGCGTGGTGTCGGGTCGCCCGTGGTGTCGGGGCCGCCCCTGCGCGGGCCCCCTGCGCGGGCCCCCTGCGCGGGCCGCCCGCGAGCCGCCCCTGCGCGGGGCGCCTGGTGACTCCGGGCCGGCTGTGGGTCGGGGTGGCTTGTGAGCCGGGGCGGGGTGGGGCGGGCTGTGAGCCGGCGGGGCGGGGGAAGGGGAGCGGAACGGCGTCGGACGAAGGAGGGCGCCCTGGCGCTCCCGGACCGGCGTACTCTTGAATTGGACTAGACCTGTAGTCGCCGAAGAATGGGGTGCCATGAGCGAGCGTGCAGTCCTGGAGGTGATCGCCCTCGACGTCGAGGACGCGGTCGCCGCCCAGGCCGGAGGCGCGGACCGGCTGGAGCTGGTCACCGAGATGGCGGCCGACGGGCTCACCCCCTCGGCCGCCACCGTCGCCGCGATCCGTGCCGCCGTCGACATCGACCTGCGCGTGATGGTCCGCCTCGCGGACGGGTTCACGGCCGGGGATCCGGAGCGGCTCGTCGGGGTGGCCGGCGAACTGCGGGCGGCCGGTGCCGACCAGTTCGTGCTCGGCTTCCTGGACGCGGCGGGCGGGGTCGACCTGACCGCGGTGGAGCGGGTCGTCGAGGTGCTCGGCGGCTGCCGGTGGACCTTCCACCGGGCGATCGACCGGGCCGCCGACCGCGACGCCCTGCGCAAGCAGCTCGCCGACCTGCCCGGCCTGGACACCTACCTCACCGCCGGCTCCGCAACGGGCGTGGACGAAGGGCTGTCCACGCTGCTCACCGAGGCCGCACACGGCGGAGAACCGGGGTACGAGCAGCAGATCCTGGTCGGCGGGGGACTGCGCCTGGACCACGTGGCGCAGCTGAGGGCCGGCGGTATCGAGGCGTTCCACATCGGCGGGGCCGCGCGTCCCGACGGCTGGTCCGGGCCCGTCTCGACAGAGGCGGTCGCACGGTGGCGCACGGCGCTGGACGGCGTCGCCGCCTAGGCCTTCCCGGGCACGGGACGGTTTCGGCCCCTGGTCCTTCCCGGGCGCGGGACGGTGTCGTCGCCTGGTTCGTCAGGGGCGCCGGACGGCACCCCTCAATCCTTCACGGGGTGCAGGCACAGCGAGGTCTCTCCGTCCACGCTGTAGTGCAGGTCGGCTACGTAGTCACCGGTGGCGCAGTAGCCGTCCTCCGGCTCGGTGACCTCGAACTGGGCGTCCGGGGAGCCGCAGGGGACGTTCCTGAGGTCCTGGTTGGTCCAGTTGCCGTCGTTGTGCGCGCACGCCCCCACCGAGAGGGGCTCGGAGTTCTTGCGGTGGTGGACGTGCACCCCGCTCCCCTCGGCCGGCTCGGTCGACGCGCCGATGACGATGAGCACGGGAACGGCGATCAGCAGCATGGCGATCCCGGCGAGCGGGATGAGCGCGAACAGACCGGCCGGCCGCCGCAGCACCGGGCGCCCGGGGTCCAGCGGCGGGCGCCAGGCGGCCGTCGTCGGCGGCGGGAGCTTGCGGATGCGCGACAGCGCACCGAGGTTGAGCAGCAGGGTGACCGGAGTGATGACCATCGACAACGGACCCCACCAGCCCCGCACCAGGGTGTCCGCCTGCATCTTCCGGAACACGGCGAGGCCGCAGGTGCGGCACAGCACGCCCTGCCGGCGCAGGAACCGCATCACCACCAGCATGCCCTGGTGCCCGCGCACCGTGACCGGCGCGGCGGGCATCGCCCCGCACACCTCGCATCCGGGCCCCGGAGCGTGCGGGTACGACGCGGAGGGCTGCTGCTGGTACGGGATCGGCCCGGGCGGCTGCTGCTGGTACGGGTGCGGGGGCGGCGGATGCGGCGTGCTCAACGGGGGCCTTTCCAGGGGGACATGCCGGAACGGCACAGCACCCTACTCGGCCAGCTGCGCCGGCAGCGGGGCCGCATGGGTCACGATCAGCCCGGACACCGCCCGGGTCAGTGCCACGTACAGCCGGCGCAGGCCGGTCCGTTCGTCCGGTTCGCCGTCCACCACCGCCTGCGGCTCGTCCAGGACCACGTAGTCGTACTCCAGACCCTTGGCGAGCGAGGCCGGGACCAGCGTCAGCCGGGACTCGCGGGTCGTCTCCTCGCCCGGGGCCAGGTACCCGATGCCGGCCGCGGTCAGCGCCTCGGCCAGCGCCGGGACGCGGGCGTCGGCGGCGATGAGACCGGTCGAGCCCTCGTTGCGCAGCAACTCCGTGCACGCGGCGACCACTTCGGCCGCCTCCGCCGCCGTGCGGACCTCGAAGAAGCCGGGGTTCTCGCGGACCGAGGCGACCGGAGCGAGGCCGGGCGCGATGTGCGGCAGCAGCCGGGACGCGTACGCGATGACGTCCGTCGGCACACGGAAGCCGGCCGTCAGCTCCTCGACGGCCCCCTCCTGCTTGCCGAGATGGCCCAGTGCCTCCGCCCAGCTGCGCGTCGCCCACGGGGTCGTGCCCTGCGCGAGGTCGCCCAGCACGGTCGCGCTGCCGGTGGTGCAGCGGCGGCCCACGGCGCGGTACTGCATCGGCGACAGGTCCTGCGCCTCGTCCAGGACGACGTGCCCGAGCGAGGCGGTGCGCTGGATCAGGTCGGCCGCCTCGTCGATCAGCACCGCGTCCGCGGCCGACCACCTGGCCGACTTCACGCTGCGCACGGGCTTGGCCCACAGGATCGTCTTCTGCTCGTCCTCGTCCAGGATCCCGGCGGCGTGCTCGGCGAGGAACTCGGCGTCGGTCAGCAGCCGCAGCACGAGCTTCGCCGGTTCGACGGCCGGCCAGACCGCCTTCACGGCCGCCTTCACCGCACTGTTGCGGGCGACCGCGTCCTGCACCCGGTCGTCCGGGGCCTCCCCGGCCCGCTCCATCTGCACCAGCACCGCGTGCGCGATGCGCTGCGGCAGGGCCTCGCGGGCGGCGCCGTAGCGGATGTCCCGCTCCAGCAACTCGCGGACCATGCCCTCCAGTTCATAGGCAGGCACTCGCCAGCGCCGTGAGCCGCGCACGACCACCACCGGTTCCGCCGGCAAGGTCACGTGCGCGTACAGGGCCCGGCGCAGCACCTGCGCCATCCGGGCGTCACCCTTGACGATCGCGGCGGGGGCGTCGTCCGTGCCGCGTACCTCGACATGGGCGACGAGGTCGTCCACCGTCGCCTGCTGCACGGCCAACTCCCCGAGGGCGGGCAGGACTTGCTCGATGTAGTGCAGGAACGACCGGTTCGGCCCGATGACCAGGGTGCCGGTGCGCGCCAGCCGCTCCCGGTGGGCGTAGAGCAGATACGCCACCCGGTGCAGGCCGACGGCCGTCTTCCCGGTGCCCGGGCCGCCCTGCACACAGACCGTGCCGCCGAGCCCGCTGCGGACGATCTCGTCCTGCTCGGGCTGGATGGTGGCGACGATGTCCCGCATCGGGCCGACGCGGGGCCGTTCGATCTCCTGCTGGAGGAGCTTGCTGGTGGTGGCGGCCTCCGACGGATCGGCCGGGTCGGAGAGGCGTTCGTCCTCGTAGGCGGTCAGGTCGCCGCCGGTGTAGCCGAAGCGGCGGCGCAGCCCGATGTCCATCGGGTCCTTCTTGGACGCCCGGTAGAACGGCTGCGAGACCGGCGCACGCCAGTCGATGACCATGGGGTCGCCGCCGGCGTCGTGGACGTGCCGCCGCCCGATGTAGAAACGCTCCCCCTCCGCCCCCTCAGCCTGCTCGGCGCCCGGAGCGTGCAGGTAGTCGAGCCGGCCGAAGAACAGGGGGGTGTCGCTGAGGTCGGCCAGTGCCTTGATGCGCTCGTCGATCTGGCGGGCGAGCACTTCGGCGTTGACCCAGTTCGCGGTGACATCGGTGATGTCCAGGGCCTCCACGTCCTCCCGCATGGCGCGCAGGGCGGAGCGGGACGCGGCGAGGTGTGAGCACTCCCTGGCGAGGGGGTCGAGGGGGCCGAGGGGGTCGTCGACGGGCGTGGACAAGGGGGTGCCTCCGGTGGGCCTGCTGCGTGGGCTACGACGATGCCGTCCGGTTTCCGGCCGGACGACGGCACTCCGTGAGGGAGGCGGGCAAGAGCGGAGATTTTAGGCGTGACGGCGGGAGGGGTCCAACGAATTTCCGTCCCCCGGGGGATGCGGGCCCCAGGGTCAGGGCTCCGGGTCCGTCCGGAGGTCTACACGGAGCCGTTCCGTATCGGGCCCGTGGACCGATGCGGGAGAGGGGGTCGCGGTTCCACCATGGAGGCATGAGCGCAGCAACCATCACACCGGCCTCCGGACGGCCCCCGTCCGGCGCAACCGCCGTCGAGGGCACCCACCACCACCTGCTGGGCAACGCCCTGCGCGCCGTGAAGGTGTTCGTGGAGGCGGCCTTCAGCGTCGTCATCCTCGGCGAGTACGGCGAGGAAGCGGGCGTACGCCGCAAGTAACAGCATAGGGTTATATCCGTGCATAAACGGACGGTGACGCCCTGCCTCCCTGCCCTGACCCTCCTCGCCGTCTCCCTCGCCTCGTTCACCGTCCTCTGCGTCCTGCACGACGCCACGATGACCGACCTGCTCGTCTACCGCGCCGAGGGCGCGGCCGTGCTCCACGGCACCGACCTGTACGGCTTCACGGTCACGAAGTGGCACCTCCCGGCGACCTACCCGCCGTTCGCGGCGATCCTCTTCGTCCCCGCAAACTGGATCCCCGTATCCGCCCTGAAGGCGGCGTCCCTGGCGGGCAACGCGCTCCTGCTCGTCGCCCTCGTCGCCCTCTCCGCCCGGCTCGCGCACCGCACCCTGTCCCTGCCCCTCCTCTGCACCGCCACCGCCCTCGCCCTCTGGCTCGAACCGGTCTTCCAGACGTTCTCGTTCGGCCAGATCAACCTGGCCGTCGCCTGCCTGGTCCTGTGGGACCTGACCCGGCCCCCCGGCGCCCGCGCCAGGGGCCTGGCCCTCGGCCTCGCGACCGGCATCAAGGTCACCCCCGCCCTCTTCGTGGTCCTCCTGCTCCTGCGGGGGCACAGGAGAGAGGCGGCCACGGCGACCGCCGGCTTCGCGGCCACGGTCCTGCTCGGCATCCTGCTGCTCCCGGTCGCGAGCACCGACTTCTGGACCCGGCGCCTGTACGAGACCGGCCGGGTCGGCAAGGTGTGGATCGTCGACAACCAGTCCCTGCAGGGGCTGATCGCACGGGTCCTGCACGACCCCGCGCCCGGTCTCGCCTGGGCGCTCCCCGCAGCGGCGCTCGCCGTGACCGGCTCGGTGCTGGCCGGCCGGGCCCGCCACGAGAGCCACGGCATCCTGCTGACCGCGTTCACGGCCCTGCTGGTCTGCCCGATCAGCTGGACCCACCACTGGGTGTGGTGCGTCCCGCTCCTCGCGGTACTGCTGGCGGAGGGCCGTACCCGTACGGCGGCGCTGGTGGCCCTCGTCTTCACCACCCGCACGATGTGGCTGCTGCCCCACGAGGGCGCCCTCGACCTGGAACTGCCCTGGTGGCAGCAGCCGTTGGCAGCCGCATACCCCATCCTGGTGATCGGGCTGCTGATCTCTTATGGCAGCATGATCGGCCGTTGTCCGATCCTTTCGACCGAGCAAACGGGGAAACAGGAATGCCCTTCTCGACCCTTTCGATCCGCAAGGCGGTGACCGGTCTGACCGCCGCCACCGCACTCGCCCTCGGCGCCACCGTCCTGGCCGCGCCCGGCGCCTCCGCCGTCGGCTCCTCCGCGTGCACCAAGAACATCAAGGACAAGACCTTGCAGGTCGTCCAGTGGGACCACGCCGACATGCACACCAGCCCGAGCTTCAAGTCCAAGGTCAAGAAGTCCGTGTTCGCGGGCAGCAACGTGCGCGTCTACTGCACCGCGAAGGGCGGCGACTGGTACTACGGCAAGTCCGGCAGGACCACGGGCTGGATGGAGTACCACGCCTTCTTCTAGGCCCCGTCCTCCCGGGACCCCTAGCCTTCGGCCAGGATCTCGTCCGCGTCCATGATGCGGTAGGCGTAGCCCTGCTCGGCCAGGAAGCGCTGCCGGTGGGCGGCGAAATCCTGGTCGATCGTGTCGCGGGCGACGACCGAGTAGAAGTGCGCCTGGTGGCCGTCGGCCTTCGGGCGCAGTACCCGGCCGAGCCGCTGGGCCTCCTCCTGGCGGGAGCCGAAGGTGCCGGACACCTGGATGGCGACGGTGGCCTCCGGCAGGTCGATGGAGAAGTTGGCGACCTTGGAGACGACGAGCACGCTGATCTCTCCCTCGCGGAAGGCGTCGAACAGCTTCTCGCGCTGGGCGTTGGACGTCTCGCCCTTGATGACGGGCGCGTTCAGATGCTCGCCCAGCTCGTCGAGCTGGTCGATGTACTGGCCGATGACGAGGATCTGCTGCCCGGCGAACCGGCGGACGATGGCCTCCGTGACCTTCCGCTTGGTGGCGGTGGTGGAGCAGAAGCGGTACTTCTCCTCGGTCTCGGCCGTGGCGTACGCCAACCGCTCGGAGTCCGTGAGGTTGACGCGGACCTCGACGCAGTCGGCGGGCGCGATGTAGCCCTGCGCCTCGATCTCCTTCCAGGGCGCGTCGAAGCGCTTGGGCCCGATGAGGGAGAACACGTCCGACTCCCGGCCGTCCTCGCGGACGAGGGTGGCCGTGAGCCCCAGCCGGCGGCGTGCCTGCAGGTCGGCGGTGAACTTGAAGACGGGAGCCGGCAGCAGATGCACCTCGTCGTAGACGATCAGGCCCCAGTCCCGTGAGTCGAACAGCTCCAGGTGCGGATAGACGCCCTTCCGCCTGGTCGTGAGGACCTGGTAGGTGGCGATGGTGACGGGACGGATCTCCTTGCGCGTCCCGCTGTACTCGCCGATCTCGTCCTCGGTCAGCGAGGTCCGCTTCACCAGTTCGTGCTTCCACTGGCGGGCGGAGACGGTGTTGGTGACCAGGATCAGGGTGGTGGACTTGGCCTGCGCCATGGAGCCGGCGCCGACCAGCGTCTTCCCGGCGCCGCAGGGCAGCACGACGACGCCGCTGCCACCGTGCCAGAAGTTCTCCACCGCCTGCTTCTGGTACGGGCGCAGCGCCCAGCCGTCCTCCAGCAGCTCGATCGGGTGCGCCTCGCCGTCGACGTACCCGGCGAGGTCCTCGGCCGGCCAGCCCAGCTTGAGCAGGGTCTGCTTGATCTGGCCCCGCTCGGAGGGGTGCACGGCCACGGTGTCCGGGTCGATGCGGGCGCCGACCAGCGGGGCGATCCGCCTGGACTTCAGCACCTCCTCCAGCACCGGGCGGTCGGTGGTGCTGAGGACGAGTCCGTGCGCGGGGTGCTTGGTGAGGGTGAGGCGGCCGTAGCGGTCCATCGTCTCGGCGATGTCCACGAGCAGGGCGTGCGGTACGGGGTAGCGGCTGTACTGCACCAGGGCGTCGACGACCTGCTCGGCGTCGTGTCCCGCGGCGCGCGCGTTCCACAGGCCGAGCGGGGTGACCCGGTAGGTGTGGATGTGCTCCGGCGCCCGCTCCAGCTCGGCGAAGGGCGCGATGGCACGGCGGCAGTCGTCGGCCCGCTCGTGGTCGACTTCCAGAAGCAGGGTCTTGTCGGACTGGACGATCAGCGGACCATTCACGCGCGGCACACCCTTTCACGACGGCCAAACGTCCAGTGTGCATCATCGGACGGGGTTGCCCCGAGGCCCAGGATGCACCCGCGGCCGGCCCGGGACGAAGGACCGGTGGGCAACCCCGCCCTCCTCTCGGGTGTCTTGACCGGCAAAGGCGGCGCGTCGGCGGCGCGGTGAGGAGATCACGGGATGTCGGCAGGCAGATGGGCGACCGGCGCCGGCGCCGTGGTGGTGCTGGCCGCCACCGCCACCTGGGCGCAGTGGCCGGGGAACCTGGACACGGGGCTGTGGGACGAGGTGCGGCCGGTGATCGAGGCCCGCCTGGTGACCGACGCCGAGGGCAGCGGGTACGGGGAGACGGAGCCCGGCCTCCGGGCGCAGTGGTTCTGCCGGGCGACGGCACGGGATCTCGACGAGCGCGACGGTTCCGTACGGGCGGGCGTGACCACGGCCTGCCAGGAGTACGGCGTGCGCAGGGGCGCCCTGGTGGAGTGCTCCGGCTCCGTCGTCCCGCAGGTGGTGCGGTTGCGGCGGGACGCGGGCGCGGCCGGCGGCTATCGCGTGGTGGCGCGCGAGGAGGCGCCGGACGGCGAGGGAAACGCGGAATGGGTGCAGGAACACTTCAGCTTCTTCGCCGAACCCGATGCCGACGACGCGGTGCCGTTCGCCGACCTGGAGGCCGCCGCCCGGGGCCGCTTCCACCTGCCCGCGGACGCGCCGGTCACGGAGTGCTGAGGCTCGGGGCCGGTGAGGCCGGCGAACGGTGAGGCCTGCGGGGTGCTGAGGCTCGGGGGTTGGTGAGGCCGGCGAACGGTGAGGCTTGCGGGGTGTCAGGCTCGCGGGCTGCTGAGGCTTGCGGGGGTTCAGACTCGCGGGGTGCTGAGGTCTGCGGGGTGCTGAGGCTCGGGCCGGGGCTCGTGGGGTGCTGAGGCGGACTCAGTCCTCCGCCAGCTCGGCGACCCCGGTGATCCGGTGCAGCGGATACGTCCGCACCTCGTCCGCGGTGTGGTCGTACGCCGTCACGAAGCCGCCCTCCACCCGGATCGGGGCGATGACGCGCTGGCTGGCGGCACCGTCGGCGTTGACGTAGCCGATCCACACGGCCTCGCCGGTCAGGACGGCGGCCTGCATGGTGGCCAGGGTCTCGGCGGACGAGGTGCGGGGCAGCTCACCGCCCGCGAGGGGCTCGCCGGCGGGCTTGCGCGGCGCGGTGGCGGCCAGGTCACCGGCCCGGATCGCCCGGATCGCCGCCGCGAGCAGCGTGGCGTCGGGCGGCGGCGGGCCGTCCGGCACCGGCTCGGGCGCGGCGCGCGGCGGGGTGCGGTGGGCGTGGGCGCGGGTGATCAGCACATCGCCCTCGGCGGACTCGGCCGCGGGGGCGTATCCCATCCCGCGCAGCCCCTCCAGCAGTGTCGCCGGGTCGGTCTGGGCGGCCAGCACGGTCGGGGCGAGCCGGCGCAGCCGCAGGCCGGCGGCGCGCTTGTCGGCGAGGATCTCGTTCAGCAGGGTGTCGTCGTCGCAGCGCACGTACGCGGAGGCCGCGCCGACCCGCAGATGGCCGTGTCTGCGGGCCACGTCGTCGATCAGGTAGGCGAGCGGCTGCGGTACCGGGGTGCGGGAGTGCTCGGCGAGGAAGGCGTGCAGGTCGGCGGCGGTCCGGCCGGCGTCCAGGGCGCGGCGCACGGACGCGGGCGTGAACCGGTACACGGTCGCGCCGCCCTTGGACTCCACGTCCGCGAGCACACCCAGCATGTCGGCGAGCGGACGCCGCAGCGGGCCGGGCGCGACGGCCGTCAGGTCGGCCTGGAGCAGCACGTGGTCCAGGGGCTCGGGCAGCAGCGGGGCGAGCAGCCGGGCCGCGGCGGCGGTCGCGACGGCCTGATCGGCGGCCGGCAGCGGCGCGGGCCGGTCGGCCGGCCGGTGGTGGTGCACCGGGAGCTTGTCCCCGGGCCCGACGGTCTCGGCGGAGCCGGAGCCGGAGCCGGAGCCGGCTGCGGAGCCGGCGGCGGGGGCGCCGGACCTGGTGGCTGCGGCGGCCGGTGCCCCGAAGAGGGCACGCCCGTGGGCCGACAGGGCACCCCGCCCTGTCACGCCCAGCAGCTCCGCCTCGGACAGGGTCCAGCGGGCGAGCCGGGAACGCAGATCGTCCTCGCCGTCCGGCTTCGCACCGCGCAGCGGTCGCTCCCAGCGCAGCCGGGCCAGCACCGACTCGGCGTCCGGGGCCGCGCCCTGCGGCAGTCCGGCCAGCAGGGACAGCACCCGGTGCCGCACCTCGGGCGCGGCGGACCGGTCCAGGCCCGGCCCGAGCGTCGACAGCGTGCGGTCCTTGGCGTCCCGGCCGCCGACGAGCCCCGGTGTGCGGGTGGCCGCCAGCCAGGCCTGGGCCAGCCAGGCCCAGCGCTCGGCCGGGGGCAGGTCCTGCCATTCGTCGTAGGCGGGGGTGGCGGCGTACCGCTCGTCGGCCTCGCCGTCGGAGGCGATCAGACCGGCCGCGTAGGCCAGCTCGGCCCAGAAGGCGGCCTCCGGCTCGGACACGTCCAGCGCCACGGCGGTCCGTTTCAGGTCGCGGACGCTGAGCCCGCCCGCCCGCAGCACGGTCGGCCCGCCCTCGTCCCAGTCCTTCAGCAGCTCCTCGACGGTGGCCAGGGCGGTGTACGCCTGCCCGGCCGCGGTCGCGTCCACCACCTGCGGGCCGTGGGCCGCGGCCGGCGCCACCGCGGGCGGCAGCGGCTCGGGGCTGCGGTGGGCGCGGCCCTCACGCAGATGCAGGGCCACCTCGCGGGGCAGCACGACCGTGCCGGGTGCGGTCGGCAGCAGCAGACCGCGGTCGAGGAGCCAGCGCAGATGTGCCGCGGGATCCGGGGTCACCTGCCCGTACGGCGGCCCCCACACCAGCCGGGAGAGCACCTCGCGGGCGCCCTCCGGGGCTCCGGCGAGCAGCTTCGCCATCTTCTTGCGGTGGGTGAACAGTGCGGTCAGCGCGGCCGCGGCGGACACCGAGTCGTGGGTCGACGGCAGACCGGCCGCCGTCACGATCTCCTGGATCCGTCCCGGTGACATGCCCGAGGTGGCCTCCTGCACGGAGGGCCCGAGCCCGGTCGGGGAGGGATGCTGCGCCGACGGGGCGAGCAGCTCGCGGGCGGTGCGCACCAGTCGCAGCCGGTCGTCGGCGCCCCACACCAGCGCCTGCTCGCGCAGGGTGGCGACGG
Source organism: Streptomyces sp. NPDC027663 (assembly GCF_055566415.1). Lineage (NCBI taxonomy): Bacteria > Bacillati > Actinomycetota > Actinomycetes > Kitasatosporales > Streptomycetaceae > Streptomyces > Streptomyces sp. NPDC027663. The sequence continues at coordinate 166,541 of NZ_JBVHSK010000006.1, forward strand.
CACGCGGCAGCGCCCCGGCCACCGTCTCGTCCCCGGCGTCCCCGGCCATCAGCCCGAGCAGCATGTCGTACGAGGCCGGGTCCGGGGCCACGGCCAGGGCCTCCGCGGTCTGCAGCGCGAACCGGTCCAGCCGCTCCAGGGCGCGCAGCACCGAGGCACGGGTGCCGGCGCGGGTGGCGAGCTGGGTGAGATCGGTCGGGACGGGGGTGATGAGGTCCGGGCGGCTGCGCAGCAGCGCGGCCAGGGAGGCGTCGTCCCGCGCGCGGAGCGCCTCCGCGAGGGACCGAGGGGCTGAGTGGGCCTCGGGGCTCATCCGGCCAACGGTAGCGGGTTACCTCCGGCGGTTCAGCCGAAGGACCGCGTCCCGAGAACGCCGGGCGGGCCGGTCGGGGCCGGCCTGCGCTACCTTCGTCACCACGGGGTAACGCAACGCACCCGCCCCGGAGGGGACTTCGTGGGTATTGAGAGCGACCAGGTCGTCTACGAGTATCTGAGCCGCGTCGGTGACATCGCTCAGCGGCGGCAGCTGCCGTCGGCCACACGGATGCGGCTCGTGTCGGAGCTGCGCAACGAGATCGACCGGTCCCGGTCGCAGGCGACGGTGGACTCACCGGCCGCCGTCCGCCGCATCCTGGACCGCCTGGGCAGCCCGGACGAGGTGGTCGAGGCGGCGGGCGGTACCGCCGGTGTCCCGCAGCCGCCCGCAGCCGCCGTACCGGCGCAGCCCTCCGTCCGGGAGCGGTCGCCGGAGCCGGCGCAGGAGGAGCGGCCGAAGGGGCTGCGCCGGGTCGTGCCGCGCCCGCGCGCCGCCGAGCCCCAGCCGGCCGCCCCGCGGGACATCCCGTCCCCGCCGCACCTCGCCGCCGCGCACGAACTCGGGGACAGCGCCGTACCGCCCGACTGGTGGCGGGTGAGCACGGGCGGCCCCTCGGCGGACATCGACCCGGTGCCGGGCTTCGTCGGCGGCGTGGAGATCCCGGAACTGCTCAGACGCCCGCCGCAGGAGGCCGCAGGGGAGGCTGCCGCGGAGGCTGCCGCCCGGAAGACCGGCCCCGCTGCCGGCGCCGCCGAGACCGCACCGGCGCCCACAGCGGCACCGCCCCGCCGGCTGCTGGGTCTGCTGCCGGCCCGGAAAACGGCGGCACAGCCCGACGGGGCGGCCCGTGGACTGCTGTCCGGCTGGTCCAACCCCCTCCTGCTGCTGGCCGCCGCCGCGCTGGTCGCCGGCGCCGTGCTCGGCAACTGGTTCGCCCTGCTCCTGGGCTGGGTGATCGCCTACGGCTCCCGCCGGCTGACGCCCGCGGAGACCAAGTGGGCGGTGATGGTGCTGCCGGGTGCCGCGGTCGCAGGCGGACTGGTGTGGCTGTGGGGCCGCAACGAGGGCCGCTGGGGCGAGCCGATCGTCCAGGGGCACATGAGTGACGCGGTCGCCGGCACCTGGCCGTGGGTGGTGCGGGGGGCGGCCGTGGCGTCCGCCCTGTACCTGGTCTGGCGCTCACAGAAGAAGAGCTGACGCCGGGGGAGGGGCGGCGCGTGTCCGGCTGCGGGTGCGTCGTGCTTGGTCGCGCAGTTCCCCGCGCCCCTGGGGTGGGACCGGCCTTGGGTGTTTTGTGGGGTGCGGGACGTCTGGCGGGGGCTTGTGGTGGGTTTCGGGTGCGGGTGTGTGGTGCCTGGTCGCGCAGTTCCCCGCGCCCCTGGGGTGGGACCGGCCTTGGTGGGTTTTCGGGTGCGGGTGTGTCGTGCTTGGTCGCGCAGTTCCTCGCGCACCTGGGGTAGGTCGTAGTGCCTCGCGCCCCTGGGCTAGGTCGTAGTTGGCCGCGTCTCTGAGGTAGGGCACTGCAGCGTGTTCGAGGGGCGTGGGGAACTGCGCGGGTGGGCGGCATGTGTTCGCGCCCGGGAGCCGGCGGTCACCCCCGTGGGCCGAACCCGTGCGGCCTCATCGTCGGCGGTGCCCGGCAGAATGTCCCCCATGGCTCACACCCTGACCGTCGGATTCGACCTCGACATGACCCTCATCGACTCCCGGCCGGGCATCCGTGCCTGTTACCTCGCCCTGTCGGAGCGGACGGGGGCGTTCATCGACGCCGATCTGGCGGTGACCCGGCTCGGGCCGCCGCTCGCCGAGGAACTGGTGCACTGGTTCCCGGCGGAGCAGGTGCCGGCGATGGCCGATCTGTACCGGGAGATGTACCCGTCCATAGCCATCGCCGCGACGCCCGCCATGGCCGGCGCCCGGGAGGCGATGGACGCGGTGCGGGCGGCCGGCGGGCGGACGATGGTGGTGACGGCGAAGTACGAGCCGAACGCCATGCTGCACCTGGCCCACCTGGGCATCGAGCCGGATGTGGTCGTCGGTGACCTGTGGGCCGAGCAGAAGGCGCTGGCGCTGCGCGAGTACGGCGCGGGCGTGTACGTCGGCGACCATGTCGGGGACGTGCGCGGGGCGCGTACCGCAGGTGCGTTCTCGGTCGCCGTCGCGACCGGTCCCTGCCCGGCCGGCGAACTGCACGCGGCCGGGGCGGACGTCGTCCTGGAGGACCTGTCCGCCTTCCCGGCCTGGCTCGCCGGTTACCGGCCGGCGCCCCGCGCCTGACGCCGGCCGGCGGCGGCCGACCGCAGCACACCGGCGCCGGCGACGAGGAATCCGACGCCCATGAGCATGCTCAGACCGAACATGTAAGCCGGAAAAGGCTTCGCGCCGAGAAGCAGCGGAGCCACCGTGACGAGGGTGGCCACGGCCCCGAGGAAGAAGACGACGGCACCGGCGCGGATCAGTCGGTCACCGGGCGCGGCGGAATTCGTTTGGGTTTTGTCACGCACCGGACCAGGGTAGTTCCCTGCGCGAGAGAACAACCGGGGGACGTCTTGTCACCCGCCCGAAGAGCATTAGCCTTGGGAGCGCTTGGTTACGGCGGGTCGTGGTCGACCCGCTCCAGTGCTATCAAGAGCCGTTTCCGAAGTAGTTTTCCCGACGAGTACGAGGACGAGGACAGACGTGCCTACCGGCAAGGTCAAGTGGTTCAACAGCGAGAAGGGCTTCGGCTTCCTCTCCCGCGACGACGGCGGTGACGTCTTCGTCCATTCCTCGGTTCTCCCCGCCGGAGTCGATGTGCTCAAGCCGGGACAGCGCGTGGAGTTCGGTGTCGTCGCCGGTCAGCGCGGCGACCAGGCGCTGTCGGTGATCGTGCTGGACCCGACGCCGTCGGTCGCCGCCGCGCAGCGCAAGAAGCCGGACGAGCTGGCCTCGATCGTGCAGGATCTGACGACCCTGCTGGAGAACATCACGCCGATGCTGGAGAAGGGCCGTTATCCGGACAAGGCTTCCGGGAAGAAGATCGCCGGTCTGCTCCGCGCGGTCGCCGACCAGCTGGACGTCTAGGACCCGCGGCACCCGTCAGGGAAACGCGAGCGCATCCGGGCCGAGGGGCGGGACGAGCCCCTCGGCCGCCGCACGTGTGAGCAGTCCCCGGACCGCCGCGTAGCCGTCCTCGCCGAGGCCGGCGGTGAACTCGTTGACGTACAAGCCGATGTGCTGGTCGGCGACGGCCGGGTCCATCTCCTGGGCGTGTGCCATGACGTAGGGCCGGGAGGCCTCCGGGTCGTCCCAGGCGGCTCGCACGGAGGCCCGGACGGAGTCGGCGAGCAGGCCCAGCGTCCCGGCGCCCAGCGCGCGCTTGGCGATGATCGCGCCCAGCGGGATCGGCAGCCCGGTGGTCCGCTCCCAGTGCTCGCCCATGTCGGCGAGCTTGTGCAGCCCGTAGTCGCGGTAGGTGAACCGGGCCTCGTGGATGACCAGCCCCGCGTCCACCTTGCCGTCCCGCACGGCCGGCATGATCTCGTGGAACGGCATGACCACGATCTCGCCGACCCCGCCGGGCAGCGTTTCCGCGGCCCAGAGACGGAACAGCAGGTAGGCCGTCGACCTCTCGCTCGGTACCGCGACCCTACGGCCCGTCAGCCCTCCGGGTTCTCCGCTTCCCCCGGGCAGGGACGTGCCCCCGCTTTCCGGTTCCCGCGTGAGCACCAGCGGCCCGCAGCCCCGGCCCAGCGCGCCGCCGCACGGCAGCAGCGCGTACTCGTCGAGGACGTACGGCAGGACGGCGTACGACACCTTCAGGACGTCGAACTCACCGCGCTCGGCCATGCCGTTGGTGATGTCGATGTCGGCGAAGGTCACGTCCAGCGCGGGGGCGCCGGGGACGCGGCCGTGGGCGAGGGCGTCGAAGACGAAGGTGTCGTTCGGGCAGGGGGAGTACGCGATCTGCAGCGGCTCAGTGCTCATGTGCGTTCCAACTCTTCAGTGCGGGCCCGAGCTTCCCGAAGCACTCGGTGAGCGCGGCCAGGGCGTCGCCGATGCGCCAGGCGGCACGGTCGCGCGGTCCGACCGGGTTGGAGACCGCGCGGATCTCCAGCACGGGCACCCCGTGCGCGGCGGCCGCCTCCGCCACCCCGAACCCCTCCATGCCCTCGGCGAGCGCGCCGGGGTGCCGGGCGCGCAGGGCGGCGGCGCGGGCGGCGGTGCCGGTGACCGTGGAGACGGTCAGGACCGTGCCGGTACGGGCGCCGGTGGCCGCGGACGCGACTCGTACGAGTGAAATCGGCGGGCGGTGGGTGACGGTCCCGAAACCGAGTTCGGTGATCGGAAGGAAGCCGTCGGCGGTCTCGGCGCCCAGATCGGCGACGGTGATCTCGTCGGCGACGACGAGCGAGCCGACGGGCGCCCCGGGCTGGAAGCCGCCGCCGATCCCGGCCGAGACGACCAGGCCGTAGGGGCGGCCGGCCAGCGCGGCCGCGGTGAGTGCGCCGGCGGTGGAGGCGGCGGCGAGCGCCGGGCCGACGCCGGCGGCGAGCAGGTCCCAGCCCGCGGCCGTACGGCACAGGGCCGCGCCCGGCAGCCGTACGTCCTCGGCCGCTCCGGGCAGTGCCCGGGCCACCGCGTCCCGCTCGACGGGAACCGCGGTGGCCACGAGTACGGGTACCGAAGTCGTGGTCAGGCCTTCTTCAGCTTGAAGGTCCACAGGCCCTTCTTGGACTTCTCGCCGCTCTGGATCGCGAGGGTGTTGGTCTCGCCCTGCGTGCCGTACTGGACGTTGAAGAACACGCTGCTCGGGATCGTGCGGTACGTCTCCTCGCTGAGATCGCTGGCCGGGCGGCCGTTGACCAGCACGACCCAGCCCTGCTTCGCGATCTCCGGGTCCACGCCGATGCGGACGGTCTGGTCCTGGCCGACCTTGATCGACTTGGCGTCTTCGGCCTTCTTGAGGCACTCGTCCAGCGACTTGGCGTCCAGCGCCTTGCCGTCGTTGTAGCAGAGAGCCTCGGAGTTGACCGAGTCCTGGCCGACGGTGAGCGTCGCGACGGGCGTCGGCTTGTCACAGGCCGACAGGACGAGCAGTCCGGCGGAAACGGCGCCGGCGACGGCGACGGCGCGGCGGCGTCGCACAACGCGTGGTACATCAGCGGCTTCGCCGCGGGGCAGCGTGGTCATGGCCGAAGGCTATCGGGCGCCCGGAGCCGTCCGCCCACGTGGGGTCGGCGTGCCCGGTTCGTTACGCCAGGTGCGCCCGGGGCGGGCGACACGGTGGCCGGACCATTACGCCACCCGGGCCCGCGTCCGCCCGCCGTGCCGGGCCGAGGCCAGCAGCCCCTTCAGCGTGGACAGCCAGCCGACGGTCACGAACGCGGCGCCGACCATCAGCCCGACCGTGCCGTTGAGCGGCATCACGATGCCGACCGCGCCGCCGAGGACCCACGCCATCTGCAGCAGCGTCTCCGAGCGGGCGAACGCCGAGGTGCGCACCAGCTCCGGCACGTCCCGCTGGATCAGCGCGTCCAGCGCCAGCTTCGCCAGCGCCTGCCCGAACCCGGCGACCGCGGCGAGGCAGGCCACCAGCAGCGCCCCGAAGAACACGGCGGCGACGATCGCGGCACCGAGGACCACCGCGACGACGGTGACGATGATGACCTCCGGCGCACGTGATCTGAGCCAGGCCCCCACGGCCGTGCCGAGGGCGTTTCCCACACCCGCCGCGACTCCCACTATCCCCAGCGACACCGCCGCGCTCTCCCCGGTCAGCGGGTGCTCGCGCAGCAGGAAGGCGAGGAAGAAGATCAGGAAGCCGGACAGGCAGCGCAGGGCGGCGTTGGCGCCGAGCGCGTGGGTGACGGCGGGCCCCACGGTCCGCAGCCCCGGCCGCTTGGTCGCTTTCCGGCGCGGCCCGCGCAGATGCTCCTCGTCGGCCGCGAGCAGCGCCACGTCCTCGTCCCCGGCCGAGTCCACCGTGGGCGGCAGCGAGAACGACAGGAACGTACCGGCGACGAAGATGACGAAGGCGCCGTACAGCGGCCACGGATCGCCGACGGCATGCAGCCCCGCCCCGATCGGCGCGGCGGCACCGGTGGCCAGCAGTCCGGCAAGGGTCACCCGGGAGTTGGCCTTCACGAGCGAGAACCGGGGCGGCAGCAGCCGCGGCACGACCGCGCTGCGGACCACGCCGTACGCCTTGGACGCCACCAGCACGCCCAGCGCGGCCGGGTACAGCTCCAGGCCGCCGCTCGCCACCGCCCCCGAGATGACCAGCGCGAGCAGCGCCCGCGCGAGCATCGCCCCGGCCATCGCCGCGCGCCGCCCGTGCGGCAGGCGGTCCAGCAGCGGGCCGATGACGGGCGCGAGGACCGTGAACGGCGCCATGGTGATGGCGAGATAGAGCGCGACGCGGCCCCGCGCCTCGTCGGTGGGCACGGAGAAGAACACGGTGGAGGCGAGCGCCACGGTGATCATGACGTCCCCGGCGCCGTTCACGGCGTGCAGCTCGATCAATTTGCCGAGACCCGACTCGCCCGCCCCGTGCGCATGCGTGACTCTGCGGATGCCCCGCGCCGTGCCGGTGACGGGAGACTGCAGGGCACGGCCGACCGCGCGGACGGCACCACCCACCCGGCCCGAACCGCCGCCCCGACCACTTGCCTTGTCCGCGGCTGCCACGACGTTCATAGTGCCCCGAGAAGGGGGTGGATAGTGCGGATACGGCGCGTATGGCGGCGTACTACTTCCTGGAACCGGGCCGTCGCCTTCCGGTCGGCGGGGCCAGGTGGGCGGGTGGGAAAAACGACGAATCCCGTCCGGTGTAGCGTGCCTGTCTCAGCCATAACGCAGAATGGATGGCAGAGGTGCGCCCAGGCGCGCGGATGCAGACGTCGATGCGGTCCCCAGGTCCGCTCCGTTCGCGAAACCGCCGGAGGCAGCCGCACTCGACGAGACGGCGTAGGAGAGAAGCGATACCTGTGAGCGCAGCGACAACGCGAAGCCGCACCCCCGACCGTCTGTGCGCCGAGGCCCTCGACCTCGCCCGAGCCGCCGCAGAGGAGGCCGCCGCGCCCGGCGTGGTCGGCGAGCACGCCGGCCTGGTGTCGGAGGGCGACCGTGTTGTCACGCACTTCTTCGAGTGCAAGGAACTGGGCTACCGGGGCTGGCGCTGGGCGGTGACGGTGGCCCGGGCCTCCCGCGCCAAGATCGTCACGCTCGACGAGGTGGTCCTGCTCCCCGGCCCCGACGCCCTGCTCGCCCCGGAGTGGGTCCCGTGGAGCGAGCGGCTGCGCCCCGGCGATCTCGGCCCCGGCGACCTGCTCCCCACCGACCAGGACGACCTGCGCCTGGAGCCCGGCTACACGGCCGACGAGGAGCCCCCGCCGAACTCGGTGGTGTCCGAGCCGGTGCGGGAGCTGGCGGAGGCCGAGGACGCCGACGTCACCCCGGGCGCCCCCGCCACCCAGCCGACGACCCCGTCCCGTGGCTCGATCGCCGCGGTCGCCGAGGAACTCGGCATGCGCCGGGCACGCGTCCTGTCCCGTTACGGCCTGCACGTCGCCGCGGACCGCTGGGAGGAGTCCTTCGGCCCCAAGACCGCCATGGCCCAGGCGGCCCCGGCCACCTGCATGAGCTGTGGCTTCCTCAACCCCATCGGCGGCTCCCTCGGCCAGGCCTTCGGCGTCTGCGCCAACGAGTTCTCGCCCGCCGACGGCCGGGTGGTCTCCTTCGCCTACGGCTGCGGCGGCCACTCGGAGGCGGCGGTCATGCCGAAGCCCCCGCAGCCGGCCGCGCCGGTCATCGACGAGACCCGGGTCGACCCCTTCCCGCTCCGCCCGGCCCGCGACTCCGGCTCGGTCCCGGAGACGGGCGACGACGAGACCGCGGAACTCGGCCACTCCTGACCTTCCGCGCGCACCCCGGCCCACCCCGTCCCGCGGGGTGACGGGCCGGGTGCCGCGTCGGCATCGCCGGGCTGGGAGACGGCACCAGCCGGGCGCAGGCGCCGCGCCGCGCCGGCATCGTCGGGCTGGCAGACGGCACCAGCCGGCAGGCGCTGCGCCGCGCCGGCATCGTCGGGCTCCGGGACGGCACCAGCCGGGCGCAGGCGCTCTCTTCGCGGGCGGCGCTTCGCACGCCGTCCGGCGTGGACTACCCGGGGGTCAGCGCGGCCTCGTGGACGGTGTGCAGGGTCTCGTCCTCGCCGGTGCGTTCCAGGCGCAGGCGGGCCGAACGGCCGCGCAGGGTCAGGGTCATGAGCTGGTTGCCGAACCACGGGCCGCCCTTCTTCCGCCAGCGCACCGGTGGGCGGGCGCACCGGCCGTGCCGGGCGAGGAGCCGGCCGAGCAGCCGGGCCGGTGCGCTCCAGCCGAAGCGGAAGCCGATCCTCATCGTCAGGGGCACCGAGTTGTGCACGGGTGAGCAGGTGAGCTGGAAGACGGGGACGCAAGGGCCGCCGGACCGCCAGGACGCCTGGGCGAGGTAGCCGTGGTGGACGTCGCCCGACAGGACGCACACGGTCGCCGGGGCGTCCCGTGCGGTCCCGGCCTCGGCGATGAGAGCGGCGAGGCCGGCGAAGGAGCGGGGAAAGGCCGACCAGTGCTCCAGGTCGGCTCCGCGGCGCAGCCACTCGCCGAAACGGGCCCAGCGCTCGCCCCGTTCTCCGGCGCACAGGGCCGCGTCCCATGCCTCGGCGTCGTGCACCAGGTGCGGCAGCAGCCACGGCAGGGAGGTGCCGATCAGGAGGTGGTCGTAGGCTCCCTCGTCGGCCAGGACCTGTTCGCGCAGCCAGGCGGCCTCGCCGGGGTCGAGCATGGCGCGGCGGTCCTCGGCCAGGACTCGCGCGGCCCGGGAGTCCACCATCACCACCCGCACCCGGCCGAAGTCGCGCCGGTAGCTGAAGCGCACCGAGGCGGAGTCGGCGTCGGCCCGCTCGGCGAGGGCGCGCAGCACGTCCGTGCCGTCCGGCGCGGCGCTCACGGCGGCCCAGGTCGGGTCGTCGGCCAGTTCGGCGGGGGAGAGGTTGCCCAGGTGCTGGTGGACCCAGTAGGACATCAGGCCGCTCAGCAGCCGTTCCTGCCACCAGTCGGTGGTGCGCATGTCGGCGAGCCAGGCGGCGGAGGTGTTCCAGTCGTCCACGATGTCGTGGTCGTCGAAGATCATGAAGCTGGGCACGGTCGACAGCAGCCAGCGGATCTCGGGGTCGAGCCAGGACTCGTGGTACAGGTGGCAGTACTCCTCGTAGTCGGTGACCTGGGCGCCCGGTGCGCGGTCGAGGTCGCGGCGGGCGGCCAGCCAGCGCCGGGTCTCCTCGGAGGTCTCGTCGGCGTAGACCTGGTCGCCGAGGAGCAGCAGGACGTCGGGGCGCTCGGCTTCGGGATCGGCCGCCAGCCGGATGGCGAGGGTGTCGAGGGCGTCGGGGCCGACCGGGTCCTTGTCGTCGGCCGGGGGCGCGGCCCAGCGGCACGATCCGAAGGTGACGCGGACGGTGTCGCCGGTGCCGGGCGAGCGGATGACGCTCGGCGGGAACGGGGAGTCGGGCAGGGGCCACACCGGGGTGTCGTCCAGGAACACCTCGTAGGAGGGTGAGGTGCCCGGTTCGAGCCCGGTCACCGTGACGAGCGCGTAGTGGTGCCCGGCCACCTGGAAGGTGGAAGCCGTGCCGCTCGCCCCGTCCGAGCAGCGCACCTGCGCCGTGCAGGGCCCGCTCGTCTCGGCCCACACGGTCGCGCACGAGCCGTCGGTGTACCTGAGCAGCGGTCCCAGGAGCAGTTCGACCACGTGATCGCCTTCCTGTCTCGCGGCGTACGGAAAGGAACGGCCGTGGAGACCGTACCCGTCGGCGGGGCGGCGGGCGCCCGCCGGTCATGTACCGCGTCTGCCTCCGTCCGGCGCGGGCATGCGGAGAAAGACAGCGGTGGGGTCCCGGGACGGACGCCGGCCCGTGGCCGGCTCCGGACCGCCGGACGCCGGTGCGGCAGGTGAGGGGAGACGCAGACCATGGGGACGGTGGTCCATGTTCCGCAGACACGGGACATGATCGGGGACGAGCTCTCCGGTGACGAGGCGTTCACCGCCCTGCGGCGCTACGGGGGCACGCGACTGCTGCTCGACGCCTTCTCCCGGTTCCGCTACGCCGACGGCTTCACCAACGCCCGCGCTCTCGGCTTCCAGATCGTGCTGGGCATGGTGCCCTTCACCATCGCCCTCGTCGGCCTCGCCGCGGTCGCGCACACCGACAGCGTGGGGCGGGTCGTCGAGCTGACACTGGGGCGGATCGTGCCGGGCGCCAGCGCGGACGTGGTCCGGGACGCACTGCGCGGCACCCGCCGCACCGCCGGCTCCGGCCCGTGGAGCACGGTCGCGCTCTGCCTGGGGCTGGTGTTCTCGGTCCTCAACCTGGCCTCGGCCATGGGGCAGGTCGAACGGGGCGCCAACCGCATCTACGGCATCGAACGGGACCGGCCCTTCCCCCGGAAGTACGGCAGGGCCGTGTTGCTCGCCTTCGCCGCCGGCGTGCCCATGGTGCTGGGCTTCGTCGTCCTGGTCGCCGGCCAGGCCGTGACCGCCGCGACGACCGAGGCGCTGGGCCGGCCCGGGCCCCCGTCGTGGTGGGGCGCCCTGGAGGTGCCCGTGGGAACGGCCCTCGCCTGGGTCGCCTCCGCCGTCGTCTTCCGCTGGTCTCCGCGGCGGGACCAGCCCGGCTACACCTGGCTGGCGTTCGGCTCCGCCGTCCACCTGGTGCTGTGGGTCACCTCGACGTGGCTGCTGGCGCTCTACGTCTCCCACAGCGGCTCCTTCGGTGCCGTGTACGGGCCCCTCACGGCGTTCGTGGCCCTGCTGCTGTGGGCCAACCTGACGGGTGTGGCCCTGTTCCTGGGCATCGCGTTCGCCGCGCAGTTGGAGGCGGCACGCGCCGGTCTGGGCCGCACCGTGCGACCGGACCCCGGGCCGGGGCCCTGACGCGGTGCGGGGAGGCCCTGACGCGGTGCGGAGAGGTCCTGACGCCGGGCCGGGGTCGTGACGCCGAGTGAGGCGGATCTGGCGCGGGGCAGGGGCGGCCCTGACGCCGGCGCGGGACGGCGGGCGTCCCGCGCCGGATGTCCCGGGCCGGGCCTCCGGTCAGGAGCCGACGATTCAGGAGCCGACGATGCCGCGCACGTTGTCCACCGAGCCGCAGCCGGCCTTCAGCTGCCGCTCACGTTCCTGGAGGAACGCCACGCCCAGCTCCTCGCGCCGCTCCATCGCCACGTTCTCGCGCGCGCCGTTGAGGATGGTGCGTTCCTCCTCGTCGGCATGGTGCGTGACGGCCTTCACCAGCTCCTCGAGCTTCTCGTCCCAGTCCTCGGAGCCGACCTCTTCGACCTCGAGCAGATCCAGAAGGGCCTGGTTGCCCTCGTCGTGCTCGTGTTCGCCGTGTTCGACCTCTTCGTCGTCGATGTTCTTGTACCGCTTCAGGGCCGGATAGACCTTGGCCTCCTCGGCCAGCGCATGGGCGATCAGCAGGTCGGCGAACTCCTCCAGCGCGGCGGCCCGGTCGGCCTCCACGCTGCGCATCAGGCGGAACAGTTCCTCCATGCGCCGGTGATCCTGGAGGATGAGTTCGACGACGTCTCGTGTCTGGGCCATGGGACGAGCACCACTTTCGTGCGAACGGACGGGGTGCTTTCCGCCTACCCCGCCGTCCGCGTTGGTTGCCTTCCGGCTTCACAGCCCTCACGCCCCTGCGCTGCCCGGGCCGCCCGCGCTGTACCTTCGTCCTCACGCGGAGGAGTGGAGTGAACGTGAGCAAGTTCGTGCGGCCGGCGGCCGAGGGTGCCGACCCCTTCGGGACGGCCCGTCTGCGCCGCGGTGTCCTCGACGCCTGGGCGACCAGCCCCGCCCGGTTCCGGGAGGACGCCAATGCCGAGGAGGACCTCGTCCTCGGCGGGTACCGGGACCGGCTGGTGGTCGAGCTGGCCCAGAACGCCGCCGACGCCGCCGCACGGGCGAAGACACCCGGACGTTTGCGCCTCACCCTCCGCGACGGCGTGCTCGTCGCCGCGAACACCGGCGCACCGCTGGACGCGGCCGGCGTCGAGTCGCTCTCCACGCTGCGCGCCTCCGCGAAGCGGGACACCGAGACCACGCACGGCGCCGTCGGCCGGTTCGGAGTCGGGTTCGCCGCCGTGCTCGCGGTGACCGACGAACCCGCGATCGTGGGCCGCCACGGCGGGGTCCGCTGGTCCCTCGCCGAGGCCCGGGAACTGGCTGCCGGGACCGCCCGCCACAGCCCCGGGCTCGGGGACGAGGTTCGGCGCCGGGACGGACACGTGCCCCTGCTCCGGCTGCCCTTCGCCGCCGAGGGCACCGCTCCGGAGCCGTACGACACCGCCGTCATCCTGCCGCTGCGGGACGCTGCCGCCGCCGATCTCGCCGAGCGGCTGCTCGCCGGCGTCGACGACGCCCTGCTCCTCGCCCTGCCGGGGCTGGCGGAGGTCGTCGTGGAGATCGACGGCCAGGATCCGCGCACCCTCAGCCGGCGTACCGACGGGCCCTTCACGGTCGTGGAGGACTCCCGCGACGGCATCACCAACTGGCGTACCGCGTCCGCCCACGGGCCGCTCACGCCCGACCTGCTCGCCGACCGGCCGGTCGAGGAACGGCTGCGTCCGCACTGGTCGGTGACCTGGGCCGTGCCCGTCGACGCCTACGGCGCCCCGGTACGCCCCCGTACCAGCGCGGTCGTCCACGCCCCGACCCCGAGCGACGAACCCCTCGGCGTGCCGGCGCTGCTCATCGCCTCCTTCCCGCTGGACACCACCCGCCGGCACGCGGCCCGGGGCCCCCTGACCGACTTCCTGGTGCAGCGCGCGGCCGAGGCCTACGCCGAGCTGCTCGCCGAGTGGCGGCCGGTCACGGACGGGATCATCGACCTCGTGCCCGGGCCGCTCGGCAGGGGCGAACTGGACGGGGCGCTGCGCCAGGCCGTGCTGGAGCGGCTGCCGCGGACCGCCTTCCTGCCCCCGGCAGTGGAGGCGAAGGGCGGCGACGACGAGCTGCCCGAAGCCCTGCGCCCGCGGGACGCCGAGGTCGTGGAGGGGGCCGGGGCCGACACCGTGCGGGTGCTCGCGGAGGTGCTGCCGACCCTGCTCCCGGCCGGTCTTGAGCGGCGCGTGGAGCTGCGCACCCTCGGGGTCGCCCGGCTGCCGCTCGCCGACGCCGTCGACCGCCTCGCCGGGCTGGAGAAGGACCCCGAGTGGTGGTGGCGGCTCTACGACAGCCTCGCCGGGGTCGATCCGGACCGGCTGTCCGGGCTGCCGGTACCCCTGGCGGACGGCCGTACGACCATCGGGCCCCGCCAGGTGCTCCTGCCCGCCCCGGACGCCACCCCCGTCGACCCGGAGATCCTCGGCCGGCTCGGGCTGAAGGTCGCCCACGGCGATGCCGCACACCCGCTGCTGGAGAAGCTGGGCGCGCTGCCCGCGAGCCCGCGCGCGGTGCTGACCACCCCGCAGGTACGGGCCGCCGTGGCCGCCTCTCTGGACGACGAGGGCGGGATCGACTGGGAGGAGGACGCCCCGGACGCCGAGGAACTGGCCGACACCGTCCTCGCCCTGGTGCGCGATGCCGGACTGGAGCCGGGTGACGAGCCGTGGCTGGGCGTGCTCGCGCTGCCCGACGAGGACGGGGAACTCGCCCCGGCGGGTGAGCTGGTGCTCCCCGGCAGCCCCTTCGCCCAGGTGATCCGTGAAGACGAACTGGCTGCGGTGGACGCCGAGTTGGCCCAGAAGTGGGGTGAGCAGCCGCTGGCCGCCTGCGGAGTGCTGGCGGACTTCGCCCTCGTCCGCGCCACCGACGTCGTCCTCGACCCGGACGAACTGGAGCCCCGGGAGGGCGACTTCGCCGAGCCGGACGACGCGGGTCTGCTGGACGCGGTGGACGTGTGGTGCGAGGACATCCTCGACCGCTTCCCGGACAGCCCGGTGCCGCCGGTCGCCACGGAACTGGTCGCCGTACGCGACCTGGACCTGGTGGACGACGAGCACTGGCCGCAGGCCCTCGCCCTGCTCGCCCGGCCGCCGCTGCGCGACGCCCTCACCCAGCCGGTGCGGATCCTGCTGCCCGACGGCACCCACGAGGTCGTCCGGCCGTACACCGCCTGGTGGCTGCGCGGGCACCCGGTGCTCGACGGCCGCCGCCCCGCGGGTCTGCTCGCGGCCGGCGGTGACCCGTTGCTGCGTGGCCTGTACGACGAGGCCGACGCCACCGGTTTCGAGGACGAGCAGGTGCTGCGGGCGCTCGGGGTGCGCACCTCCGTCGGCTCGCTGCTGGACGAGCCCGGCGGCGCGTCCGAGCTGCTGGACCGGCTCGCCGACCCCGCACGGCCGGTCACCCCGGCCCAGCTGCACGGCCTGTACGGCGCCCTGGCCGAGCTGGACCCCGAGCAGGTGACCCTGCCGGACGAGCTGCGGGCCGTGGTCGACGGGCGGGTGGAGGTCGTGGACGCGGCCGACGCGGTGGTCGTGGACTCGCCCGATCTGCTCCCTTTCACCTCCGGTGTACCGCTCCTGCCGGTCCGCCCGGGCCGGGCCGCCGAGCTGGCCGAGCTGTTCCAGGTGCGGCGGCTGAGCGAGTCCGTCACCGGCGAGGTGCACTCCGAGGGGACCGAGCACGACGTACCGGACCCGGTGCGGGTGCTGCTCGGTCCGCGCACCCCGCAGACGTACGTCGAGCACGAGGAACTGGTCGTGGACGGCGTCGGGATCGACTGGCGGCTGACCGACGACGGTGTGCTGCACGCGGCCACTCTGGAAGGGGTCGCGGCCGGTCTCGCCTGGGCCGCGGGGCAGTGGCCGCGGCGGTTCGAGGTGGCCGCCCTGCTGGAGGACCCGTCGCGGACGGAGGAGCTGGCCAGGGATCGCTGGTTCGACTGAACGTGATCCCGGACACAAGGCCGAGGATCGATGAAAGTTACATACAACCAGTGCGGGGTCTCGTGGATCTGATCATGCGGCAACAGTCTTCATGATCACGGAGTGACACACTCATGCGTATGCGAGCCGCAGGTACTGCCGTCATCGGCGCCCTGGCGCTGTCCGTTCTGGCCGTCCCGGCCGCCCAGGCGGCGGACGACAGCCGTGGTGACACGAAGATCTCGAACGTCGTGGTGAACGGCGGCAAGCCCGTCGTCGTGAGCGCGACCGGGACCAAGACCATCACCGTGTCCTTCACCGTCACGGACGACTCGGGCGTCGAGTGGGCCCAGGGGATCCTGTACCACGGCGCGGACATCGACCACGCCGACAGCGGTGCCGTCGCCAACACCAGCGACGGCCGCTCCGCCTGCACCAAGGTCGACGCCACCACCTCGACCTGCAAGGCGACCTACACCCTGACGGCGCGGAAGAACCTCATCAACTCGGTGGCCGGCAGCTGGAAGGTCTGGGCGATCGCCCAGGGCAACGACAACGACTTCGTCAAGAAGGAGAACGCCAAGACCTTCCAGGCGCAGCGGCTGTCCAAGCTGACGGTCAACGCCTCGCCGGAGCCGGTCAAGAAGGGCGCGACCCTCACCGTCACGGGTGCGCTGACCCGGGCCAACTGGGACGCGGCCAAGTACTCCGGTTACTCCGCGCAGTCGGTCAAGCTCCAGTTCCGCAAGAGCGGCTCCAGCACCTACACCACGCTGAAGACCGTCACGTCGGACTCCAAGGGCAACCTGAAGACCACGGTCAAGGCCTCGGCCGACGGTTACTACCGCTACTCCTTCGCGGGCACGTCCACCACCCCGGCGGTCAGCGCCGGCGGTGACTACGTCGACGTGAAGTAACGGCCCCGGGCCACACCGCGTCACCGCACCACCCATCTGTCCGTCCCACACAGGGGGGAACACTCATGCGTACACGTGCCACCGTGGCCGCCGTCTCCGGGGCCCTGGCCCTCTCCGCCTTCGCCGTCCCGGCCGCGCAGGCCGCCGACGGCGACTCCTCGTACCGCACCGAGGTCGCCGAGGTCGTCGCACAGCACACGTCCGGCAAGGCGGCCTTCACGGCCACCGCCGCGCCGATCGGCGACCTGGACGTGTCGTTCTCCGACTTCAAGATCACCAAGGCGATCAAGGTCGGTACGACCAGCAAGGTCACCACGTGGGTCACCTATAAGCTGACCCACGCCGCCGACATCGACGTCACCGACGGCAGCGTCCTCACCGGCCCGCTGATCTACCGCGGTTCCGCCGACAAGCCGGAGAACGTCCAGGGCGGCGAGAACCCGGCCACCTGCGTCGACGTCTCGGCGACCACGGCCACCTGCAAGGGCCCGGTCGACATCAACCCGCGCGAGACCGACGCCGAGGTGAAGCTGCGCAACTCCCAGGCCGGAACCTGGCACGGCGCGGGCCTCGCCATGGACTTCGAGAACGACAAGAGCGCCGTCCAGTTCGGTCTGGGCAGCACCCTGGTCCAGCGCAACTCCACGCTGACGGTCAACGCCGCCCCGGAGCCGGTGAGGAAGGGCAAGACCCTCACCGTCACGGGCAAGCTCTCCCGCGCCAACTGGGAGGACCACAAGTACCACGGCTACACCGGCCAGTCCGTGAAGCTCCAGTTCCGCAAGAAGGGCTCCAGCACCTACACCACGCTGAAGACCGTCAGGACGGACTCCACGGGCAACCTGCGGACGACGACCACGGCCACGGCCGACGGCTACTACCGCTTCTCCTTCGCGGGCACCACGACCACCCCGGCGGTCAGCGCCGCGGGCGACTTCGTCGACGTGCAGTGACGGGGACGCAGTAACACCTGACCGGTCTCATTCCGGGAAGCGGCGGCCGACCCATCTCCAGAGCTGTTCCAGGACGGCCGCCGCCACCACCGCGACACCGACCGCCGTCCACGGCAAGGTCATGCCGACCAGCTTCAGCGCGAAGAAGGCCTGCAGGGCGGGAACGGCGAGCACCAGCAGGAAGGCCGCCCCCATCGTGGCCACCAGGGCCACCCGCCACCAGGTGTAGGGACGGGCGATGATCGTCAGCACCCACATCGAGATCAGGAACAGCGTGAGGGTGGCGGCGCTGGTCTCCGCGTTCAGGGCGCCAGGGCCGGAGTAGTGGTGCCGGGCCAGCAGGTACGTCACGAAGGTCGCCGTACCGGCCACTACCCCGCCCGGGACCGCATACCGCATCACCCGGCGCACGAAGTGGGGTCTCGCCCGTTCCTTGTTGGGTGCCAGGGCCAGGAAGAAGGCCGGGACGCCGATGGTGAGGCTGGAGAGCAGGGTCAGGTGCCGCGGCAGGAACGGGTACTCCACCTGCCAGCACACCACCAGCAGCGCCAGCAGTACCGAGTAGACCGTCTTCACCAGGAACAGCGTCGCCACCCGCGTGATGTTGCCGATCACCCGGCGGCCCTCGCCGACCACCGACGGCAGGCTCGCGAAGCTGTTGTTCAGCAGGACGATCTGCGCCACCGCGCGCGTCGCCTCGGAGCCCGAGCCCATGGCCACCCCGATGTCGGCGTCCTTCAGCGCGAGCACGTCGTTCACGCCGTCCCCGGTCATCGCGACCGTGTGCCCGTGCGACTGCAGCGCGCCGACCATGTCCCGTTTCTGCTGCGGGGTGACCCGCCCGAAGACGGTGGCCGAGTCGAGCGCCTGTGCCATCCCCGGCCGGTCGTCGGGCATCTTCCGCGCGTCCACCGCCGTGCTCTCCAGACCCAGCTTGGTGGCGACCGCGCCGACCGACACCGCGTTGTCACCGGAGATCACCTTGGCGCGGACGTCCTGCTCGGCGAAGTAGCGCAGGGTGTCGGCCGCCTCCGCCCGCAGCCGCTGCTCCAGGACGACGAGGGCGGTGGGGCGGGCGCCCCGGGCCGGCTCGGAGTCGTCCAGGTCCCGGCTCGCCCGGGCCAGCAGCAGGACCCGCAGCCCCTGCTCGTTGAGACGCTCGGTCTCGGTGAGGGCCGGGTCCCCGTCGGTGAGCAGGACGTCCGGGGCGCCCAGCAGCCAGGTGCTGGTCTCGCCGTCACCCTCGCTGAACGCGGCCCCGCTGTACTTGCGGGCCGAGGAGAACGGCAGCGACTCGACGCACCGCCAGTCCACGCTGTCGGGGTAGGCGTCGATGATCGCCTGGAGGGAGGCGTTGGGGCGCGGGTCGGACTCGCCGAGCGCGCCGAGCACCTTGCGTACGTACGTCTCATCGGCGCCGTCCAGCGGGCGCAGCTCGGTGACGTCCATGCCGCCCTCGGTGAGCGTGCCGGTCTTGTCCAGGCAGACCGTGTCGACCCGGGCCAGCCCCTCGATGGCCGGCAACTCCTGCACCAGGCACTGCTTGCGGCCCAGCCGGATGACGCCGATGGCGAAGGCGACGGAGGTGAGCAGCACCAGTCCTTCGGGAACCATCGGCACGATCCCGGCGACCGTGCGGGCGACGGCGTCCTTGAAGGCGTTGTCCTTGACGACGAGCTGGGTGATGACGAGTCCGACGGCCGCCGGGACCATCATCCAGGTGACGTACTTGAGGATCGTGGAGATGCCGCTGCGCAGCTCGGAGTGGACGAGTGTGAAGCGGGACGCCTCCTCGGCGAGCTGGGCGGCGTAGGCCTCGCGGCCGACCCTCGTCGCGGCGAAGGCGCCGCTGCCGGCGACCACGAAGCTGCCCGACATGACCGGGTCGCCGGGGCGTTTGACGACCGGGTCGGCCTCGCCGGTGAGCAGCGACTCGTCGATCTCCAGACCGTCCGCCTCCGCGCACACCCCGTCCACCACGATCTTGTCGCCGGGCCCGATCTCGATGAGGTCGTCCAGGACGATCTCATGGGTGGCCACCTCGGTCGCCACCCCGTCCCGGCGTACCGTCGGCCGGGCCT
Organism: Streptomyces sp. NPDC027663; assembly: GCF_055566415.1. Lineage (NCBI taxonomy): Bacteria > Bacillati > Actinomycetota > Actinomycetes > Kitasatosporales > Streptomycetaceae > Streptomyces > Streptomyces sp. NPDC027663. Next base: position 185,693 of record NZ_JBVHSK010000006.1, read on the forward strand.
CCCCGACCACCGCGAGCGAGTCCAGGGTCTGCTTCGCGCGCCACTCCTGGACGATGCCGATACCGGTGTTGGCGAGGATCACGAAGCCGAAGAGGGCGTCCTGGATCGGCGCCACGAACAGCGTGACCAGCCAGAGGACGCCGATGATCGCGTTGAACCGGGTGAAGACGTTGGCGCGGACGATCTCGCCGAGCGAGCGGCTGCTGCGCACCGGTACGTCGTTGACCTGGCCGCGTGCGACGCGGTCCGCCACTTCGACGGGGCTCAGTCCGGCCGCCCTGGTCGACGGCAGGGCCACGGGGTGCACAGGGTCGAGTTCCGCGCCCGCGTCTATATGGCTCATGCATTCGACGGTACGTGCGGATTTGCCCACCCGCCCACCGACTCGCTCGGCAGGAAAGCGGGCGTCGGGAGCCGGGGCGCGTTTCGGCCACCGAGCCGGGTGGCTGGTGGGCGAGGCCGGGTCCGGGGGCCGGCCCCGGGGGACCGGTCCGGCCGGCGGAGCTACTCGGCCGGGGCCGAGCGCAGCGCGGCGTCCCGCTTGATCGCCGCGTCCCGCTTGCGCACGTACCAGATGCCGATCAGGCCGAGGCCGCCGCCCGCCAGGCAGGTCCACAGCCACCACAGGTGCTCGTGCTCCTCGAACCAGCCGTAGAAGGGGAGCTGGACGAGGAACAGCACGAACCACACGATCGTGCCGCCGGTGATGGTGGCGACCACGGGGCCCTCCAGGGGCTCGGGCGCCTCGTGCTTGGGGGTCCACTTGGCCATGGGGACAGCTTATGGGCCGCCGCGCCGACCCGGATGAGCCGATCAGGTCTACGCGCGGAGATAGCGATCTCCCCCTCATACCTTCATACTGAAACCGTTTGTCTTTGACCGCTTCTTTTCGTAGGAAACTCCAACAGGGCTCGGGGGAACCCCGTCGGTGATGAGGTCCCGCATGTCCACCTCGGCTCCCGCCAAGGCCCCCACCCCCGAGAAGCCGGGTGGTATGCCCGGCTACGGCGCTCTCGACCGCTTCTTCAGGATCTCCGAGCGGGGCAGCTCGCTCGCGCGTGAGATCCGCGGCGGTTTCGCCACCTTCTTTGCGATGGCGTACATCATCGTGCTGAATCCGATCATCCTCAGCAGCGCGAAGGACATGTACGGACACCACCTGGACAGCGGCCAGCTGGTGACGGCGACCGCGCTGACGGCGGCGTTCAGCACGCTGCTGATGGGTGTCATCGGCAATGTGCCGATCGCCCTCGCCGCCGGCCTCGGCGTGAACTCGGTCGTCGCGCTCCAGCTCGCCCCGCGCATGTCCTGGCCGGACGCCATGGGCATGGTCGTACTGGCCGGTGTCGTGGTGATGCTGCTGGTCGCCACCGGTCTGCGCGAGCGCGTGATGAACGCGGTGCCGTTCGGCCTGCGCAAGGCGATCTCCATCGGCATCGGTCTGTTCATCATGCTGATCGGCCTGGTGGACTCCGGTTTCGTCACCCGCATCCCGGACGTCGCCCAGACCACCGTCCCGCTCCAGCTCGGCGTCGGCGGTCACCTCAACGGCTGGCCGGTGCTGGTCTTCGTCCTGGGCGCGCTGCTCACCTTCGCCCTCATCGTCCGCAAGGTGCCGGGCGCGATCCTGATCTCGATCGTCGGCATGACCGTCCTCGCGCTGATCATCAACTCGGTCGCCACGATCCCTTCCTGGGGCCTGACCGTCCCGAAGTGGCCCGGCAACCCGGTCGCCACCCCCGACTTCGGCCTGGTCGGCCACGTCAGCCTGTTCGGCGGCTTCTCCAAGGTCGGTGTCCTGACCGGCATCCTCTTCGTCTTCACCGTGCTGCTGTCGTGCTTCTTCGACGCGATGGGCACGATCATGGGCATCAGCGACGAGGCCAAGCTGACCGACGCCCAGGGCTACATGCCGGGCATCAACAAGGTCCTGTTCGTCGACGGCCTCGCGGTCGCCGCGGGCGGTGCCAGCTCCTCCTCGGCCACCACGGCCTTCGTGGAGTCCACGGCCGGTGTCGGCGAGGGTGCCCGGACGGGTTTCGCGAACGTCGTGACGGGTGGCCTCTTCGCCCTCGCGCTGTTCCTCACCCCGATCGCCACGATGGTCCCGTCCCAGGCGGCCACCCCCGCACTCGTCGCGGTCGGCTTCCTGATCCTGTCGAACTCCGTCAAGGAGATCGACTGGGCGGACTACACCATCGCCATCCCGGCGTTCGTGACGATGCTGATGATGCCGTTCACCTACTCGATCACGAACGGCATCGGCATGGGCTTCATCACCTTCACGGTGCTGCGCCTGGCCGCCGGCCGGGGCCGGGAGGTCCCGGTGCCGATGTACATCGTCTCGGCCGTCTTCGCCTTCTACTACCTGATGCCGGCCCTGGGTCTGACGTGAGCCGTCATGTGACCCCGTAGAACTTCTCCGTCTCCTCGACGGCGGTCTGGAACCGCTCGTCGAAGTCATCGCGGATGAGCGTCCGGACGACATAGTCCTGGACGCTCATTCCTCTTTTCGCCGCGTGGTGCCGGAGCCTTTCGAGCAGCTCCCCGTCTATCCGCAGGCTGAGCACACTGGTCCCCATGGGTACGAGGGTCGCCACATCAGGCCACCCGGTGCGTCACTTTCAGGAAGTCGCTCACTCGTATGGGTGATCAGGTGGTTTCAGTGGCGGGTGTCACGGGCATCGCGGGCGCGTCCGGTGGTCCTTAGTCAGGGTAATGAGTTACCCTAAAGAACATGCCGGATCTTTCCCATGGCGACGACGCTGCCGCCGTGAACGCTCTCCGCTCCTCCGTGATGCGACTGTCCCGTCGGCTCAAGCACCAGCGGGTCGACGAGTCGCTGAGCCCCACCGAGATGTCGGTGCTCGGCACCCTCGCCCGCTGCGGCAGTGCCACCCCCGGCGAGCTGGCCCGCAAGGAGCACGTGCAGCCGCCGTCGATGACCCGCATCGTGGCACTGCTCGAGGGCAAGGGCCTGGTCCGGCTGGAGCCGCACCCCGAGGACCGGCGCCAGAAGGTCGTCACCCAGACCGAGCAGGCCGAGGCGATGCTCGAGGAGAGCCGCCGCAAGCGCAACGCGTTCCTGGCCGGCCTGGTCGAGGGCCTCGACGAGGACGAGTGGGCCACCCTGCGTGCCGCCGCCCCCGTGCTGGAGAAGCTCGCACACCTGTAAGCACCCGACCGAGGAGGCGAACCCGCTTGAGTACGGGATCCGGAACACCTTCCGCCCCCGCACCGACCACCTCTACCACCGCCGTTTCCCGCAAGTCCTCGATGTTCAGCTCGCTGAGGATCAGGAACTACCGCCTCTTCTTCCTCGGCCAGGTCGTCTCCAACACCGGCACCTGGATGCAGCGCATAGCCCAGGACTGGCTGGTCCTCGCCCTCACCGGCTCCTCCGCGGCCGTCGGCATCACGACGGCCCTGCAGTTCCTGCCGATGCTGCTGTTCGGCCTGTACGGCGGTGTCCTCGTGGACCGCCTGCCCAAACGGCCGGCCCTGCTGGTCACCCAGTCCTCGATGGCCGTCACCGGTCTCGCGCTCGCCGCGCTGACCCTCTCCGGTCACGTCCATGTCTGGCATGTGTACGTCGCCGCCTTCGCGGTCGGTCTCGCCACCGTGGTCGACAACCCGGCCCGGCAGTCCTTCGTCTCGGAGATGGTCGGCCCGGACCAGCTGCAGAACGCGGTCAGCCTGAACTCGGCGAACTTCCAGTCCGCCCGGCTGGTCGGCCCCGCCGTCGCGGGCCTGATGATCACCGGAGTGGGCACCGGCTGGGCGTTCCTCGCCAACGGCCTGTCCTTCGCCGCGCCGATCGCCGGCCTGCTGCTGATGCGCGCCCGCGAGCTGCACGTGGTCGAGCGCGCCCCCCGGGGCAAGGGCCAGCTGCGCGAGGGTCTGAGCTATGTGGCGAAGCGGCCGGAGTTGATCTGGCCGATCGTGCTGGTCGGCTTCATCGGCACCTTCGGCTTCAACTTCCCGGTGTGGCTGTCGGCCTACGCGGACGACGTCTTCCATGCCGGCGCCGGCGCCTACAGCCTCTTCAACACCCTGATGGCCGTCGGCTCCCTCGGCGGCGCCCTGCTGGCCGCCCGCCGCGGTACGGCCCGGCTGCGCGTCCTGATCGCCGCCGCGCTGGCCTTCGGCGCGCTGGAGACCGTGGCCGCGCTGGCCCCGTCGTACTGGCTGTTCGCGCTGCTCATGGTGCCGATCGGCATCTTCGGTCTGACGGTGAACGTCACCGCGAACACCACCGTCCAGATGGCGACCGACCCGGCCATGCGCGGCCGGGTGATGGCCCTGTTCATGATGGTGTTCATGGGCGGTACGCCGCTGGGTGCGCCGGTCGTCGGCTGGCTCACCGACACCTACGGTGCCCGGGCCGGCTTCGCGGCCGGCGGTGTGGTCTCGGCCCTCGCGGCCGGTACCGTCGGCCTGGTCCTGGCCCGTATCGGCGGCCTGCGGCTGTCGGTGGGCTGGTACCACGGCCACCCGCAGGTCCGTTTCGTCCCGCGCGACCGGGAGCGGCTGGCAACGGCAGCCTGAGCGGGCCCGGAGGGCTACAGCACCCTCCGGGCCAGCACCTGCCCCGGCCACTCGTCCTCGCCGTGGGTGTACGGCTCGGTGCGGACGAAGCCGTTGCGCTCGTAGTAGGCGACCAGTTTGCCGTCGTCGCCGGCGTAGCAGTCCACGCGCAGCAGGGAGATCCCGGCCCGCCGGGTCACCTCGGCCGCGTACGCGAGCAGTGCGGCTCCGGCTCCGAGGCCCGGAGTGGGGGCATCCTGCCCACGCCTGCCGGGGAGGGCGACGGCTTTTTGCGTCTGGGAAGGTGAGTGCATGAGACTCTTCGCCGCCGTACTGCCCCCGGAGGACGTCGCGGGCCAACTCGCCGCCGAAGTGGCTCGGTTGAAGGAGCTGCCGGGCGCCGACCGGCTGCGCTGGACCGGCCGCCCCGGCTGGCACTTCACCCTCGCCTTCTACGGCGAGGTCGCCGACGACCTCGTACCCGCCCTGACGGACCGCCTGGCCCGCGCGGCCCACCGTACGGCTTCCTTCTCCCTCGCCCTCGCGGGCGGCGGCCAGTTCGGCCGGGGCCGCGCCCTGTGGACGGGCGCCCGGGGCGACGGGGAGGCGCTGCGCCTGCTGGCCGACCGGGCGGAGGCGGCGGCCCGGAAGGCCGGGGTGCCGATGGGGGAGCACCGGCGGTACAAGGCGCATCTCACGGTGGCCCGCAGCCGGGACGCGGTCGACGTACGGCCGTACGTCTCAGAACTCAGGGAATTCACGAGCAGCACCTGGACCGTGGCCGACCTGGTGCTGGTGCGCAGCCACCTGCCGACGTCCGGGGCGCCGGGTGCGCAGCCGCGGTACGAGGTGGTCGAGCGCTGGGCGCTGGGCGGGGGCGGTTAGTCTCGAAGGCGTGGACCCGAAGACTCGGAACCGGATCATGGCCGGTGTGCTCGTTCTCATGTTTGCGGTGGTTGCCTTGGCGTCGGCCGTCAGGTAGCGGCCGGCTGTGCGCCTGAAGGGGCGGGACCGCGGCCGGTCCGGCGGCTGCGGGCCGTCCGTGGCCGCTCGCGCCCGCGCGGCGGAGCCGCATGGCGAGAACGGTCCCGCCCCCTCACGGTGCACAGCCCCTCAGCCCGTCACCAGGCGAACGCCTCCGGGGACGGACCCGGACCCGGGAAGATCTCGTCCAGGGTGCCCAGCAGTTCCTCGCTCAGTTCCAGTTCCACGGCCCTGAGCGCCGACTCCAGCTGTCCGGCGGTGCGCGGGCCGACGATCGGACCGGTCACGCCGGGGCGGGTCAGCAGCCAGGCCAGGGCCGTCTCACCGGGCTCCAGGCCGTGCTTGTCGAGCAGGTCCTCGTACGCCTGGATCTGCGCGCGTGCCGTCGGGTCGTTCAGGGTGGCGGCGGCCCGGCCGGAGGCGCGGCGGCCGCCCTGGACCTCCTTCTTGATGATCCCGCCCAGCAGACCGCCGTGCAGTGGCGACCACGGGATGACACCGAGGCCGTAGTCCTGCGCGGCCGGGATGACCTCCATCTCGGCGCGGCGCTCGGCGAGGTTGTACAGGCACTGCTCGCTGACCAGGCCGATGGTGCCGCCGCGGCGGGCGGCGCTCTCGTTGGCCTGGGCGATCTTGTAGCCGGGGAAGTTGCTGGAGCCGGCGTAGAGGATCTTGCCCTGCTGGACGAGGACGTCGATCGCCTGCCAGATCTCCTCGAACGGAGTGTTCCGGTCGATGTGGTGGAACTGGTAGAGGTCGATGTGGTCCGTCTGCAGCCGCTTCAGGCTGGCGTCCACCGCGCGCCGGATGTTCAGCGCGGAGAGCTTGTCGTGGTTGGGCCAGGCGTCCTCGCCGTCGGTGGCCATGTTGCCGTACACCTTGGTGGCGATGACGGTCCTGTCGCGCCGCCCGCCGCCCTTGGCGAACCAGTTTCCGATGATCGACTCGGTCCGGCCCTTGTTCTCCCCCCAGCCGTACACGTTGGCGGTGTCGAAGAAGTTGATGCCCGCGTCCAGCGCCGCGTCCATGATCGTGTGGCTGTCGGCCTCGTCGGTCTGCGGTCCGAAGTTCATCGTGCCGAGAACGAGCCGGCTGACCTTGAGTCCCGTGCGTCCGAGCTGCGTGTACTTCATGGTCCTCTAGCCAACGGCTTCGAGTGCGCTCAAGGCAAGGGTTCTTGGGCGCGCCTGGGCGAGGGCTCAAGGGGTTGCGCGCCGCGCCCGGACCGGATGGGTACGGTCCGGCCCGGCGCCCGGACCGGATGCGTGCGGTCCGGGCCCGGCGCCCGGTGCCGGTGGGTCAGTCCGGCAGCTCGCCGAACATGCCGGGCTCGTAGGTCCCACCCTGGTTGCGGACGATCACGCCGAGCCGGTTGGCCGCGTTGATCATGGCGATCACGTAGACCAGAGCGGTGGTCTGCTCGTCGTCGTAGTGCTTGCGCACCGCGGCCCAGGTCTCGTCGGACACGCCCTGGTGGGCGTCGGCGAGCCGGGTTCCCTCCTCGGCGAGTGCCAGCGCGGCCCGCTCGGCGTCGGTGAACACGGTGGACTCGCGCCAGACGGCCACGAGGTTGAGCCGGAGCGCGGTCTCCCCGGCCGCGGTGGCGTCCTTGGTGTGCAGGTCGGTGCAGAACGCGCAGCCGTTGATCTGGCTGGCGCGCAGCATCACCAGTTCCTGCGTGGTCCTGGACAGTGCCGACTGCATGATCGCCAGACTGACGTTGCCGAACCGCTTGCCGAGCCGGACACCCAACTCGTCGGTCATCAGGTTGAAACGGGGTTCCATGACGTCGTCCTCATGTGTGGGGTTCCATGCCGCGCGGATCGCCGGCGCGGCGTCGTGACGTCCACCGGATGCCGGCCGGCCGAGCCTTGTGACACGGGTCGCGGTGTGACCTGTGCCACCCGCCACGGATGTCACACGGCGGCGAGCGGCGGCGTCCTGTGCGTGTGCGTGACGACCGGGACCGGACCAGACGGGAGACAGCCATGAGCGAGCGCGGTGGGCGGACGGCGGAGGGTGCGCGGCCGCACGCTCCGGAGGGCCGCACGGACCCCGGCACCGAGGCGTTCGTCGCCCACCGGAACCTGCTCTTCACGGTCGCCTACGAGATGCTCGGCTCGGCCGCCGACGCGGAGGACGTCCTGCAGGAGACCTGGCTGCGGTGGGCGGGCGTCGATCACGGCACCGTACGGGAGCCGCGGGCGTACCTGATCCGCATGACCACCCGCGAGGCCCTGACCCGGCTGCGGACGTTGCGCCGGCGCAGGGAGTCCTACGTCGGCCCGTGGCTGCCCGAGCCGCTGCTGACCGTGCCGGACGTCGCCGAGGACGTGGAGCTGGCGGACAGCGTGTCGATGGCGATGCTGCTGGTGCTGGAGACGCTCACGCCGGCCGAGCGCGCGGTGTTCGTGCTGCGGGAGGTGTTCGGCCTGGAGTACGAGGAGATCGCCGGGGCCGTCGGCAAGAGCCGGGCCGCGGTCCGGCAGATCGCCCACCGGGCGCGGTCCCATGTCGCCGCGCGCCGGCCTCGCGGGTCCGTTTCCGCGGCCGAGGCCCGGGACGTGCTGGAGGCGTTCCGCGGGGCGGTCGAGACGGGAGACCTGCAACGCCTGCTCGACCTGCTGGCGCCGGACGTCGTGCTGCTGGCTGATGGCGGCGGGGTGGTACAGGCCGCGCCGGCACCGGTCGTGGGGGCCGAGCGGGTGGCCCGCGTGCTGGGCCGCATCGCCGCGGCGGTGTCCCTCCGGCCGGCTCAGGTCAACGGCCGGCCGGCGCTGATCCTGCGGATCGACGGCGAGGTCGACACGGTGATGGCGATGCGCATCGACGACGGCCTGGTCACCGGCCTCTACGCGGTGCGCAACCCCGAGAAGCTGTCGCGGGTGGAGCGGGAGACCCTGCTGTCCAGGTGAGGGGGCGGGCCGGTCGCCGGGGAGGTCGTCGGTCGTGAGGACGGGGTCTCGGCCCCGGCGCCGGTCAGGTCACCCCGTTCCGGCCGCGTACACCCGTCCGACCCCCCACGCCTCCCGCATCGCCCCCGCGAACGCCTCCGCGATCCGCCGCTCGCCCTCGGCGTTGGGATGCGTGCCGTCGTACGTGTCGGCGTGGATGCCGTACCCCTGCGGCGGCGAGGCCAGCAGGATCGGTGAGCGGGGCTCGTCCAGGTCGGCGACCGCCTTGGCGAGCAGGACGTTGAAGCGGTCCACCTGCTCGGCGAAGGGCGCGTCCACCTCGGCCCGGATGTTCGGGATCACCGGCAGCAGCACCATGCGGATGCCCGGGTCGGCGGCACGGGCCGCGGCGATGAAGGCCCGTACGTTCTCGGCCGTCTGCTCGGCGTTCGTGTAGAAGCCGAGGTCGATCAGGCCGAGGGAGACGAGCAGGATGCCGGGCCGGTGCTCGCGTACCGCCTCCCCGATCAGCGGAGCCATGTGCTGCCAGCCCTCGCCCCAGCCCGCCAGGTGGCCGCGGGGGAAGTCGGGATCGGCGTAGGCCAGGGACGTCGCGGCGTCGGTCTGCTTGTCGTACAGCGTCTCGCGCGGGCCGACCAGGGTGAAGGGGCCGTCGTACGTCGCGCGCAGCCGCTGCCACAGCCGGTAACGCCATGTGTGTTCGCCCGCGCTCCCGATCGTCATGGAGTCGCCCACGGGCATGAACCTGAGCATCCGCTCATCATGGACGATTGCTGGGGCCCATGGGGTCCATGGTGTCTGTGAGGCGGACCACGTCCGGTGAACGCGGGCGGCCGGGTCCCCTGAACCACCGGCGGGAATGGCAGGCTTGGGGCATGCGTCGATCGTTCGCCGTCCTCGCCGGGGTGCTGCTCGCCGGCTCCTGTGCGCTGCCCGCCTCCGCCGCCGGCTCGGCCGCCCGCGGAACCGGCGACCATGGGTTCACCATCAAGGACCCGCGGATAACCGAGTCCAGCGGGCTCGCCGCCTCCCGGCTGCACCCCGGCATCTACTGGACGCACAACGACAGCGACGACGGGCCGTACCTCTACGCCGTGGACAGCGCGACCGGGAAGACCGTCGCCCGCGTCACCCTACGCGGCATCGGCTCCCCGCGTGACGTGGAGGCCGTCTCCATCGGGCCGCACAACGAGATCTACGTCGGCGACATCGGCGACAACTTCGGCGGCAAGTGGCCGTACGTGTGGATCTACAAGCTGCCCGAGCCGAAGCGGCTGACGGACCAGACGGTCACGGCCACGCAGTACGTCGTGAAGTACCAAAACGGGCCGCGCGACGCCGAGTCCCTGCTGGTGCATCCGAAGACCGGGCGCGTCTACATCGTCGACAAGAAGGAGGACGGCGGGCACCTGTACGAGGGCCCGGCCACGCTCTCCACGTCCGGCGCCAACGTCTTCAGGCCCGTCGCCGCCGTGGACCTGTGGGCGACCGACGCCGCGTTCTCGCCGAACGGCCGTCAGCTCGCCGTCCGCGGCTACTTCGGCGGCCTCTACTACGACTGGAACGGCGGCAGGATCGAACGCAAGGGGCGCCTCGACGTGCCCTTGCAGGGCCAGGGCGAGTCCCTGTCGTACTCCGCCGACGGCACCAGGCTGATGTACGGCAGCGAGGGCGCGGACAGCCCGGTGCAGGCGCAGGACGCGCCCGAGGGGGCATCGGACAAGTCCCCGTCCGGCAAGGAGAGTTCCGGCTCCGGCGGCAGTGCGGCGGGCGGCAGCGGGAGTCTCGGGATCGGCGCCGCCGTCGTCGCGGTCGGCGCGGTGGCCCTGCTCGGCCTGCGGATGCTGCGCCGGCGCGGCTGAGCAGTGGCCGGCCGGCGCCGGAAACGGCGAAGGGCGCCCGGTGGAGCACCGGGCGCCCTTGTGCGCGGCTTCGGTTACAGCTTCTCGATCACGTGGTCGACGCACTTCGTCAGCGCCTCGACGTCCGCCGGGTCGATCGCCGGGAACATCGCGATGCGCAGCTGGTTGCGGCCGAGCTTGCGGTACGGCTCGGTGTCCACGATGCCGTTGGCACGCAGCACCTTGGCGACGGCGGCCGCGTCGATGTCCTCGGAGAAGTCGATCGTGCCGATGACCTGCGAGCGCTTGGCCGGGTCGGTGACGAACGGGGTGGCGTACTTGGCCTCCTCGGCCCAGCTGTACAGGCGCGTCGAGGAGTCCTTCGTGCGGGCCGTGGACCAGGCGAGGCCGCCCTGGCCGTTGAGCCACTCCAGCTGCTCGTTGAGGAGGAAGAGGGTGGCGAGGGCCGGGGTGTTGTACGTCTGGTTCTTGCGGGAGTTGTCGATCGCCGTCGGCAGGCTGAAGAACTCCGGGACGTGGCGGCCGGAGGCGTGGACCCGCTCGGCGCGCTCGATCGCGGCCGGCGAGAAGACGCCGATCCACAGGCCGCCGTCGGAGGCGAAGGACTTCTGCGGGGCGAAGTAGTAGACGTCGGTCTCGGCGATGTCGACCGGGAGGCCGCCCGCGCCCGAGGTGGCGTCCACCAGGACGAGCGCGCCCTCGTCGGCACCGGCCACGCGCCTGATCGGCATGGCGACACCGGTGGAGGTCTCGTTGTGGGTGAAGGCGTAGACGTCGACGCCGGCCTCGGCCTGCGGCTCCGGGTGGGTGCCCGGGTCGGAGGCGATGACGGTCGGCTCGGCCAGCCAGGGGGCGAGCTTGGCGGCCTTGGCGAACTTGGAGGAGAACTCGCCGAAGTTCAGGTGCTGCGACTTGTTCTCGATCAGGCCGTGCGTGGCGATGTCCCAGAAGGCGGTGGAGCCGCCGTTGCCGAGGACGACCTCGTACCCCTCGGGCAGGGAGAACAGCTCCGAGATGCCCTCGCGGACCTTGCCCACCAGGTTCTTGACGGGCGCCTGGCGGTGGGAGGTGCCCAGCAGGGACGTGCCGGTGGCGGCGAGGGCGTCCAGCGCCTCGGTCCGCACCTTGGAGGGACCCGCACCGAAGCGTCCGTCGGCGGGCTTGATGTCAGCGGGAATCTGGATGTCGGCCACGGAAGGAGGTTAGCCGGTGCGGGAAAAAGGGACGTAGACGTGTCCGTTCGATGAGACGAGATCACCGGGACGCAGACTTGTGATGTCGTACGACGATATGCACGGCACTGTGGAAAACTCTCGGTGACTGTCCGTGATCGGATGCATGCTGGACCCATGACAGATCTTGCGGGCGAACTGCGCGGCGCCGTCCGGGGCGAGGTGGGCTTCGACACCACCTCCCGGGCCCTCGTGACCATGGACGCGTCCAACTACCGGCGCGTCCCTCTGGGGGTCGTGGCCCCCAGGGACGCCGACGACGTGGCCGCGGCGCTTCAGGTGTGCCGGGCGCGCGGGGTGCCGGTGGTCGCGCGCGGCGGCGGCACGTCCATCGCCGGGCAGGCGACCGGCACGGGCGTGGTGCTGGACTTCACCCGGCACATGTCCGGCCTGCTGGAACTGGACCCGGGCAGCCGCACGGCCGTCGTCCAGCCGGGGCTGATACTCGACCGCCTCCAGGAGGCCGCCGCCCCGCACGGCCTGCGCTTCGGCCCCGACCCCTCCACGCACGGCCGCTGCACGCTCGGCGGCATGATCGGCAACAACTCCTGCGGCTCCCACTCGGTCGCCTGGGGCACGACCGCGGACAGCGTGCGTGAGCTGTCCGTCGTCACCGCGCGCGGGCAGCGGCTGCGGCTCGGGCGCAACTGGGCGGGCGCCCCGGACGGGCTGCGGGAGCTGGCGGAGAGCGAACTGGCCCGGCTGCGCACGGGTTTCCCGGAGCTGCCCCGCCGCATCTCGGGTTATGCGCTGGACGCGCTGCTGCCCGAGAAGGGCGCGGACGTCGCCCGCTCCTTCTGCGGCTCCGAGGGCACCCTCGGGATCCTCACCGAGGCCGTGGTCCAGCTCGTCGAGGCCCCCCGCGCGCGGGCGCTGGCAGTGCTGGCCTACGCCGACGAGAGCGCTGCCGCCGAAGCCGCCGCGGGCCTGCTGCCGTACCGGCCGCTGACGGTGGAGGGCATGGCCGCCGACCTGGTGCCGGCCGGGGCCGGGCTGCCCAAGGGGGGCGCCTGGCTGTTCGTGGAGACCGGCGGGGACTCGGCGCCGGAGGCACGGGCACGGGCCGAGGAGATCGTCCGCGCGGCCGACGTGCTCGGCGCGCTCGTCGTCACCGACCCGGCGGCCCAGCGGACCCTGTGGCGCATCCGCGAGGACGCGGCCGGCACGGCCACCCGGATGCCGGACGGCACGGAGGCCTGGCCCGGCTGGGAGGACTGCGCGGTGCCGCCCGCCCGGCTCGGCGCCTACCTGCGCGACTTCCGCGGCCTGCTGTCCGCCCACGGGCTGCGCGGCATTCCGTACGGCCACTTCGGCGACGGCTGCATCCACGTCCGCATCGACTTCGACCTGCGCACCGGGCCCGGCATCGGCCGCTTCCGCCGCTTCTCCGAGGAGCTGGCCGACCTGGTGGTGGCCCACGGCGGCTCGCTGTCCGGGGAGCACGGGGACGGACAGGCCCGCGCGGAACTGCTGCCGCGCATGTACGGCGAGGAGACGGTCCGGCTCTTCGAGCGCGCCAAGGCCGTCTGGGACCCGGACGACCTGCTCAACCCCGGCATGCTGGTCCGCCCGGCCCCGCTCGACGCCAACCTCCGCTTCTCCGTCCTGCCGTCCCGCCCGGTCGACGTCACCTTCGGCTACCCGGCTGACGGCGGCGACTTCGCCGCGGCCGTCAGCCGCTGCGTCGGCGTCGCCAAGTGCCGTACGACCACGGCGGCGGGCCCCGCCGTGATGTGCCCCTCCTTCCGGGCCACCGGTGAGGAGGAGCACTCCACCCGCGGCCGGGCCCGCCTGCTGCACGAGATGCTCGCGGGCGAGGTGGTCACCGACGGCTGGCGGTCCACGGAGGTCAAGGACGCCCTCGACCTGTGCCTGTCGTGCAAGGGCTGCCGCTCGGACTGCCCGGTCGGCGTCGACATGGCCACCTACAAGGCGGAGTTCCTGCACCACCACTACGCCGGCCGCCGCCGTCCCGCCGCCCATCACAGCATGGGCCGGCTCCCGGAGTGGCTGCGCTGGGCCGCCCGCACGCGCACGGCTTTGCTGCTGAACGCGCTCGCGGCGGTAGGGCCGTTGGCGCGCATCGGCAAACGGCTGGGCGGGATCGCGCCGGAGCGGGAGATCCCCCGGCTGGCGGCGTGGACGTTCACGGGGTGGTGGCGTCGGCGCAAGCCCGTCCAGGGGGCCGGGGACCCGGGGGACCTGGTCGTCCTGTGGCCGGACACCTTCACCGAGCACCTCTCCCCGTCCGTCGGCCGGGCTGCCGTCCGGGTGCTGGAGGCCGCCGGACTGCGGGTGGCCCTCCCGCCCACGCTGCTGCCGGGCCGCGGAGCGATCGGCGACGGCCGGACCGGGGCGGCGACCGCCCTGCTCACGGCCCGCCGGGCGCGGGTCTGCTGCGGCCTGACCTACATCTCCACCGGCCAGCTCGACCGGGCCCGCGCGGTACTGCGCCGCACGCTGGACCTGATGGAGCCGGTGCTGCGGGCCGGGGTCCCGGTGGTCGTCCTGGAGCCGAGCTGCGCCGCGGCCCTGCGCTCCGACCTCCCGGAACTCCTGCACGACGACCCGCGTGCCGCCCGGCTGTCCGCCGCGGTCCTCACCTTCGCCGAGGCCCTGGAGCGGCACGCCCCCGACTGGACCCCGCCCGCCGTCGACCGCCCGGTGGCCGGGCAGACCCACTGCCACCAGCACGCGGTGCTCGGCGACACCCCCGACCGCCGGCTGCGCACCGCCGCGGGCCTCACCGGCGAGCTGAGCGGGGGCTGCTGCGGTCTCGCCGGCAACTTCGGCTTCGAGAAAGGCCACTTCGAGGTGTCGAAGGCCTGCGCCGAGGACCAGCTGCTGCCGGCGGTCCGTGAAAGACCGCGGGACGCCGTGGTCCTGGCGGACGGCTACTCCTGCCGCACCCAGCTGGAGCAGCTGGCCGGGGTCCGGGGCCGCCATCTGGCGGAGGTCCTGGCCGAGGCGCTGGACGCACCCGCGGGGGGCGCCGGATGACCGAGGAGTACCGGCGGGTGGCCGTGCTCTCCGACATCCACGGCGTCCTGCCCGCCCTGGAGGCGGTCCTGGCGGAGCCCGAGGTGGCCGCGGCCGACCGGATCGTCCTCACCGGGGACATCACGGCGGGCCCGCAGCCGGCCGAGGTGCTGGACCTGCTGCGGGCGCAGGGCGACCGGGTGCTGTGGCTGGCGGGGAACGCCGACCGGGAACTGGTGGAGTACCGGCGGGGAGAGCGCGCCGGAATCCCCGACCCCATCGGCCCGTTCGCCGCACAGGCGCTGCGCGCGGACCAGGTCGCCTTCCTGGCCGCTCTTCCCCGGACCCTCACCCTGCGCGTCCGCGGTCTCGGCGAGGTGCTGTTCTGTCACGCCACCCCGCGCGACGACGAGGAACTGGTCCTGGTCGACTCCCGCCCGGCCCGCTGGGCGGAGGTCCTCACCGGCCTGGCGCCCGGGGTCCGCACGGTCGTCTGCGGTCACACCCACATGCCCTACGTCCGCCTGGCCCACGGCCGTCTGGTGGTCAACCCGGGCAGTGTCGGCATGCCCTACGGCCGTCCGGGCGCGCACTGGTGCCTCCTCGGCCCCGGCACCGACCTGCGCGTCACGCAGTACGACATCCCCGCGGCGGTCACCCGCCTGATCCGCGAGTGCGCCTACCCGGAGATCGCCGACTGGGCCGACTACTTCCTGCACGCACGGACGAGTGACACGGAGGTGCTGGCGGCCTGGGGGCCAGGGGACGGCAGGGAGGCTACGTAGGGTGGGACGACCCTCGCGATCTTCACGGAACCCGGCCTCGTCGTGGCACCGACGCCCCTGAAGGAGTCCCGCACATGTCCCTCACCCTTCGCACCATCACCCGTGCCGAGCACCTCGCCTTCGTGGCCGGGCGGCCGTCGGTCAGTCATATGCAGGTGCCGTCGTGGGGGGACGTGAAACCCGACTGGCAGGCGGAGAGCCTGGGGTGGTTCGAGGGGGACGGGCGGCTCGTGGGGGCGGGGCTGGTGCTGCTGCGGCCGTTGCCCAAGGTGAAGCGGTATCTGGCGTATCTGCCCGAGGGGCCGGTCATCGACTGGCATGCGCCCGGTCTGGAGCGCTGGCTGGATCCGCTGCTCGCCCACCTCAAGCGCCGGGGTGCCTTCTCGGTGAAGATGGGGCCGCCCGTGGTGACCCGGCGGTGGAGCCCGGAGGCGGTCAAAGCCGCGATCGCCGACCCGGAGGCGCACCGGCTGCGGGACGTGCCGGGGACGTCGTACGAGGCGGCGGGCCTCGACCTCGCCGACCGGCTGCGCCGCATGGGGTGGCAGCAGACCGAGCCCGGCGGGGAGGAAGGTTTCGCCGCCGGGCAGCCCCGCTACGTCTGCCAGGTCCCCTTCGCCGGGCGCCCGATCGAGGACATCCACCGCGGGCTCAACCAGCAGTGGCGGCGCAACATCAAGAAGGCCGAGAAGGCGGGCGTGAAGGTCGTCCGGGGAGGGCTGGAAGACCTTCCGGTCTTCTACGGCCTCTACACCGAGACCGCCGAACGCGACCGGTTCATCCCGCGCCCGCTCACGTACTTCCAGCGCATGTGGACCGCGCTCACGGCCGAACACCCCGACCGGATGAGGCTGTACCTCGCCCACCACGACGGGGAGGTCCTCGCCGCGGCCACGATGCTGATCGTCGGCAGCCACGTCTGGTACTCCTACGGCGCCTCCACCAGCCGTAGGCGCGAGGTGCAGCCCAACAACGCCATGCAGTGGCGGATGATGTGCGACGCCCATGAACTCGGCGCCCACGTCTACGACTTCCGGGGCATCACCGACACCCTGGAGGAGTCCAACCATCTGCTCGGCCTGCTCCGCTTCAAGGTGGGCGCGGGCGGCGAGGCCGTGGAGTACGTGGGGGAGTGGGACTTTCCGCTGAACCGGCTGCTGCACAAGGCGCTCGACGTCTACATGTCCCGGCGCTGAGCCCACGGCGCCGGGCGCGACGGCGCCGGTGTACGCCTACGGGCCCGGACAGGGGGGTACGCCGCGGCGGCGGGGTGGGCGCAGCCCGCCGCCGGGGCCGGCGGGAAGGCGGGAAGCGTGCCCGGGTGCCTGGCCGGCCGTCCGCCGTTGCGGGACGAGAAGGCTCGGCCGGGCGGCTGATCCCAGCATCCGGGACAGTTCCTTCCGGGGTGTACGCACCTGTCGAAGTCCATTACCCTGGACTTGGCAGTACATCGCGATGAACGAACCCGACCAGCACCAGGACCGCCCGTGACCGCCACATCCAGCACCACCCGGCAGACCCCGGTCACCCCCGTCGGAGGGCAGCGCCGCTCCGGCTCGCTCGGCCCCGTCGGACTGGTCCTGGCCGGCGGCATCTCGGTGCAGTTCGGCGGAGCGCTGGCCGTGACGCTGATGCCGAGGGCGGGCGCGGCGGGCGTGGTGACCCTGCGGCTCCTCGCGGCGGCACTCGTTCTCCTGCTGGTCTGCCGCCCCCGGCTGCGCGGCCACTCACGCGCCGACTGGGGCACGGTGATCGTCTTCGGTATCACCATGGGTGCGATGAACGGCCTGTTCTACGAAGCGGTCGCCCGCATCCCGCTGGGCCCCGCGGTCACCCTGGAGGTCCTCGGCCCGCTGGCCCTGTCCGTCCTCACCTCCCGACGCGCCATCAACGCACTCTGGGCCGGCCTGGCCCTCGCGGGTGTCTTCCTGCTCGGGGGCGGAGGCTTCAGCGATCTGGACCCCACAGGTGTCGCCTTCGCGCTGGGTGCGGGCGCCATGTGGGCGGCCTATATCGTCTTCAGTGCCCGCACGGGCCGCCGCTTCCCCCAGGCGGACGGCCTGGCACTGGCCATGGCGGTCGCTGCCCTGCTCTTCCTCCCCATCGGCATCGCCGAAGCGGGCACCCGCCTGCTGAACCCCACCACCGTCGCCCTCGGCTCGGCGGTGGCTCTGCTCTCCTCGGTCCTGCCCTACACCCTCGAACTCCTGGCCCTGCGCAGGCTTCCCGCCCCCACCTTCGCCATCCTCATGAGCCTGGAGCCGGCCATCGCGGCGACGGCCGGCTTCTTCGTCCTCGGCCAGACCCTCTCCGCCGCGGAGGCCGCGGCCATCGCCCTGGTCATCGGTGCCAGCATCGGCGCGGTACGGACCCAGGTGGGCCGCAACAAGATGCCGCCGCTTCCGGCCGAGGGGCAGTGAGCCCGGCGCCGGTCACGGCCGGCGTCCACCCCTTCCCCGACTCCCCGGACCTCGCAGCACCGCCTCGCTCGGCACCGACCGGCTGCCATCACGGAAAGTAGCCACTCGCATGCGCACCGGAGTGGTGTCTGTGGAAGCATGAAACCGTGACCGGCAACAGCGACCCCAGCCCCCGCCCGCTGAAGATCGCCGTCCGCGGCCGTGCCGTTCTCGCCGACCCTCGGATCAACCGCGGTACCGCCTTCACCGCGGCCGAGCGCCGCGCCCTGGACCTGGTCGGCCTGATCCCGCCCCGCGTACTCAGCCAGGACGAGCAGGCCGAGCGTGCCTACGGTCAGTTCCGGCAGCAGTCGGGCGACCTGGCGAAGAGCGTCTATCTGACCGCGCTGCACGACCGAAACGAGGTGTTGTTCTACCGGCTCGTGGGCGACCACCTCGAAGAGATGCTGCCCATCGTCTACACCCCCACCGTCGGCACGGCGATCCGCCGCTACAGCACCGAGTTCCGCCGCCCGCGCGGGGTCTACCTCTCCGTGGACGCCCCCGACGACATCGAACGCTCCCTCCGTGCGAGCGGCCTCGGTGCCGCCGACGTCGACCTGATCGTGGCCACCGACGGCGAGGGCATCCTCGGCATCGGCGACTGGGGTGTGGGCGGCATCGACATCGCGGTCGGCAAGCTCGCCGTGTACACGGCCGCCGCCGGCATCGACCCGCGCCGCACCCTGCCCGTCATGCTGGACGTCGGGACCAACCGCCAGGAACTCCTCGACTACCCCCTCTATCTCGGCAACCGCCACCCGCGTCCGGACCGCGACACGTACGACGCGTTCATCGACGCCTACGTCACCACCGCGACCAGGCTCTTCCCGAACGCCCTGCTGCACTGGGAGGACTTCGGCACCGCCAATGCCCGCCGCATCCTCGACCGGTACCGCCACGAACTCTGCACCTTCAACGACGACATCCAGGGCACCGGCGCCGTCAACCTCGCCGCCGTCCTGTCCGGTGTCCGTGCCACCGGGGTGCCGCTGCCGGAGCACAGGATCGTCGTCTTCGGCGCGGGTACGGCCGGTATCGGCGTCGCCGACCAGTTGCGCGACGCGCTGATCGCGGAGGGGCTGTCCCCGGACGAGGCCACGGCCCGGTTCTGGTGTGTGGACCGGTACGGCCTGCTCACCACCGACCAGGGCGGTCGACTGCGCGACTTCCAGGAGCCGTACGCCCGCCCTGCCGACGAGGCCGACGGCTGGCGCCGGGACGAGAACCTGCCCGGGATTCCGCTGGACGAGGTGGTCCGCCGGGCGCGTCCGACCATCCTCATCGGCACCTCCGGGCAGGGCGGCGCCTTCGCCGAGGGGATCGTGCGCGCCATGGCCGAGCACACCGAGCACCCGATCATCCTGCCGATGTCCAACCCGACCGATCTGGCCGAGGCCACCCCCGCCGACCTGCTGGAGTGGACCGACGGCAAGGCCCTGGTGGCCACGGGCAGTCCGTTCGCACCGGTGGAGCGGGGCGGTACGACGTACGAGATCGGGCAGGCCAACAACGCGCTGGTCTTCCCGGGGCTCGGTCTCGGCGCGATCGTCGCCCGCGCCTCCCGCATCACCGACCGCATGCTCCGCGCCGCGGCCGACGCGGTGGCCCGCCGGACCGGTGACTCGGAGGTGGCCCGCGCCGATGCGCCGGTCCTGCCGCCGATCCGCGAGCTGCGCGGCACCTCCGAGTCGGTCGCCGTGGCCGTGGCTCAGGCGGCGGTGGACGAGGGCGTCGCACGGGCGGGCCTGGACGACGTGGAGGCGGCGGTGCGGGCGGCCCGGTGGGAGCCGGTGTATCCGCCGGTGAAAGCGGTCTGACCACAGCCCGGCGAGCGAGCCGGCCCGCCTCCGGCTCGGCGCGCCCACACGCCGGAGCGAACCGATCGGGTCCACCTGGTGGCGCCCCGACAAGACACCACAGCGAACCCAGTCCACCCGCCCCGGCCCGACAGCACACCGGAGCGAGCCGAGCCGCATCCGCCCCGCCCCCGTTCGTCAGCACACCACAGCGACCGAGCCCACCCGCCCCGCCCCGGCCCGACAGCACGCCGTAGCCCACCGAGTCACACCCCCGGCTCGGTCCGACCCCGCGCTGCAGGGAACCGAACGCATCCCTCGGCCAAATTAATGCAAGCACGCTTGATTGTTTCTGAGCCCGCTGCCATGCTCCCACCCATGGCCGACCCGACGCCCGTCATCGAAGACCTGCGCGCCGAGAGCGACGAACTCGACCAGCTCGTGGCCGAGTTGAGCCCGGAGCAGTGGGCTCTTCCCACCCCCGCGCCCGGCTGGACCGTCGCCCACCAGATCGCCCACCTCGCCTGGACCGACCGCTCGGCGCTGCTGGCCGTCACCGACACCGGTGCCTTCCAGGCGCTGGTCGAGAAGGCGCTCGCCGCCCCCGGCTCGTTCGTGGACGAGGGCGCGGACGAGGGCGCCGGACGCCCGCCCGCCGAGCTGCTGGCGGACTGGCGCGCCGGGCGTGCCGCCCTCGGTGAGGCCCTGCGCGCCGCACCGCCCGGCGCCCGTTTCCCCTGGTACGGCCCGCCCATGTCCGCCGCCTCCATGGCCACCGCCCGGCTCATGGAGACCTGGGCCCATGCGCTGGACGTCGCCGACGCCCTGGGTGTGGTGCGCCCACCCAGCGACCGGCTGCGGCATGTGGCCCGGCTCGGGGTGCGGACCCGTGACTTCGCCTTCGGGGTGCACGGACTCACCCCACCGGCCGACGAGTTCCGGGTGGAACTGACAGCGCCCTCGGGCGAATCGTGGGTGTACGGAGACGAGGGCGCCGTCCAGCGCGTCACCGGTCCCGCCCTCGACTTCTGCCTCCTGGTCACCCAGCGTGCCCACCGCGGCGACCTCGCCCTGACGGCCGTGGGCCCGGACGCCGACCGCTGGCTGGACATCGCCCAGGCCTTCGCGGGGCCGCCCGGCACGGGCCGCCCGCCGAAGGAGGACACCCGGTGAACCCCCTGCGCATCGGCAACTTCTCCGGCTTCTACGGCGACCGCGCGAGCGCCCTGCGCGAGATGCTCACCGGCGGCGAGGTCGACGTCCTCACCGGTGACTATCTCGCCGAACTCACCATGCTCATCCTGGGCCGCGACCGGCTGAAGGACCCGGCGGCCGGCTACGCCCGCACCTTCCTGCGACAGCTGGAGGACTGCCTCGGCCTCGCCCACGAGCGTGGGGTCCGGATCGTCACCAACGCCGGCGGCCTCCACCCGGCCGGACTCGCCGACGCGGTGCGGGCGCTGGCCGGCCGGCTCGGCATCCCCGTACGGGTCGCGCACGTCGAGGGTGACGACCTGACCGGGGAACACCCCGGCGCCCTCGCCGCCCACGCCTACCTCGGCGGCTTCGGCATCGCCGAGTGCCTGCGGGCCGGTGCGGACGTGGTGATCACCGGCCGGGTGACCGACGCGGCGCTCGTCACCGGCCCCGCCGCCGCCCATTTCGGCTGGCGGCCGGAAGAGCACGACCGGCTCGCCGGTGCCGTCGTCGCCGGACACGTGCTGGAGTGCGGGACGCAGGCGACCGGCGGGAACTACGCGTTCTTCGGGGAGGGGGACGTACGGCGGCCCGGCTTCCCGCTCGCCGAGATCCACGCCGACGGCAGCAGTGTCGTCACCAAGCACCCCGGAACCGGCGGCTTCGTGGACGTCGGCACGGTCACGGCCCAGCTGCTCTACGAGACCGGCGGCGCCCGGTACGCCGGACCCGACGTCACCGCCCGGCTGGACACCGTACGGCTGAGCCAGGACGGGCCGGACCGGGTGCGGATCGAGGGGGTGCGCGGGGAGGCGCCGCCGCCGACGCTGAAGGTGGGGCTCAACCGGCTCGGAGGGTTCCGCAACGAGGTCGTCTTCGTCCTGACCGGACTCGACATCGAGGCCAAGGCGGACCTGGTGCGCGAGCAGTTCGCCGATGCATTCGCCAAGTCGGCGCCGCAGGAGGTCCGGTGGGAGCTGGTGCGTACCGACCGGGCCGACGCCGGCACCGAGGAGACGGCCAGCGCGCTGCTGCGGCTCGTCGTACGGGACCCGGACCAGCAGGTCGTGGGGCGGGCGCTGAGCGGGGCCGCCGTGGAACTCGCTCTGGCCAGCTACCCGGGCTTCCATCTGTCGTCCCCACCCGGAAAGGGCGCCCCGTACGGGGTCTTCGAGGATGTGTACGTGCCCCATGGTGCCGTCGGCCATGTGGCCGTCCTCTATGACGGACGCCGTGTCTCCGTGCCGCCGCCCCAGGAGACGCTGTCTCTGAACGCCGTGGCGTCCCCGCCGCTTCCGGAGCCCCTCCCGCCCGGCCCGGCCCGGCGGGCGCCCCTCGGCCTCGTCGCCGGGGCGCGCAGCGGGGACAAGGGCGGGAACGCCAACGTGGGGGTGTGGGCGCGGAACGACGAGGCCTGGCGGTGGCTCGCGCACACGCTGACCGCCGATCGGTTCCGCGAGCTGATCCCCGAGAGCCGGGACCTGCCCGTCACCCGGCACCTCCTCCCCAACCTGCGCGCCGTCAACTTCGTCGTCGAGGGCATCCTCGGCGCCGGCGTCGCCGCGCAAGCCCGCTTCGACCCGCAGGCCAAGGCCCTCGGCGAATGGCTGCGCTCCCGCCACCTGGACATCCCGGAGACCCTGCTGTGACGGTTCTGCAGACTGCTCTCGACCCCAGCGGCCCCGACTACCGGGCCCACCGCGAGGCCATGCTCGGCAAACTCGCCGACCTGGACGCCGAGCACGCCAAGGCGCTCGCCGGCGGCGGCGAGAAGTACGTGCAACGGCACCGGGGGCGCGGCAAGCTGCTCGCCCGCGAGCGCATCGAACTGCTCCTCGACCCCGACACCCCGTTCCTGGAACTGTCCCCGCTGGCCGCCTGGGGCAGCGACTACCCGGTCGGCGCCTCCCTGGTCACCGGCATCGGAGTGGTCGAGGGCGTGGAGTGCCTGATCACCGCCAACGATCCGACCGTGCGCGGCGGCGCCAGCAACCCCTGGAGCCTGAAGAAGGCACTCCGCGCCAACGACATCGCCCTCGCCAACCGGCTGCCCTGCATCAGCCTGGTCGAGTCCGGCGGCGCCGACCTGCCCTCCCAGAAGGAGATCTTCATCCCGGGCGGCGCCATCTTCCGCGACCTGACGAGGCTCTCCGCCGCCGGCATCCCCACCATCGCCGTCGTCTTCGGCAACTCCACCGCCGGAGGGGCCTACATCCCCGGCATGTCCGACCACGTGATCATGGTCAAGGAGCGGGCGAAGGTGTTCCTCGGCGGACCGCCGCTGGTGAAGATGGCGACCGGCGAGGAGAGCGACGACGAGTCCCTCGGCGGCGCCGAGATGCACGCGCGTGTGTCCGGCCTCGCCGACTACTTCGCCCTGGACGAGCCGGACGCCCTGCGCCAGGCCCGCCGCGTCGTGGCCCGGCTGGGCCACCGCAAGGCGTACCCGGACCCCGGCCCGGCCGAGCCGCCCAAGTACGACCCGGAGGAGCTGCTGGGCATCGTCCCCGGTGACCTGAAGATCCCCTTCGACCCGCGCGAGGTCATCGCCCGGATCGTGGACGCCTCCGACTTCGACGAGTTCAAGCCGCTGTACGGCACGAGCCTGGTCACCGGCTGGGCCGCCCTTCACGGCTACCCCGTCGGCATCCTGGCCAATGCCCAGGGCGTCCTGTTCAGCTCCGAGTCCCAGAAGGCCGCCCAGTTCATCCAGCTCGCCAACCAGCGCGACATCCCGCTGCTCTTCCTGCACAACACCACCGGCTACATGGTCGGCAAGGAGTACGAGCAGGGCGGCATCATCAAGCACGGCGCGATGATGATCAACGCGGTCAGCAACAGCCGTGTCCCGCACCTGTCGGTCCTCATGGGCGCGTCGTACGGAGCCGGCCACTACGGCATGTGCGGCAGGGCCTACGACCCCCGCTTCCTGTTCGCCTGGCCCAGCGCCAAGTCCGCCGTCATGGGCCCGCAGCAGCTCGCCGGCGTGCTGTCCATCGTCGCCCGGCAGTCCGCGGCGGCGAAAGGGCAGCCGTACGACGATGACGCGGACGCCGCCCTGCGCGCCATGGTGGAGCAGCAGATCGAGTCCGAGTCGCTGCCCATGTTCCTGTCCGGGCGGCTGTACGACGACGGCGTCATCGACCCGCGCGACACACGTACCGTCCTCGGCCTGTGCCTGTCCGCCCTGCACACCGCGCCCTACGAGGGCGCGCGCGGCGGCTTCGGCGTCTTCCGGATGTGAGGGACCCAGTGATCACTTCTGTCCTCGTCGCCAACCGGGGCGAGATCGCCTGCCGGATCTTCCGCACCTGCGCCGAGCTGGGCATCCGGACCGTCGCCGTGCACTCGGACGCCGACGCGCACGCGCTCCACGCGCGCCTGGCCGACACGGCCGTGCGGCTGCCGGGCGCGGCGCCCGCCGAGACCTACCTGCGCGGCGACCTGGTCGTGAAAGCGGCCCTGGCGGCCGGCGCGGACGCCGTGCACCCCGGCTACGGCTTCCTCTCCGAGAACGCCGGCTTCGCACGCGCCGTCCGCGACGCCGGCCTGCTCTGGATCGGCCCGCCGCCGGAGGCCATCGAGGCCATGGCGTCCAAGACCCGCGCCAAGCGGCTGATGGGGCTGGCGCCCTTGACCGAGGTCACCGAGGCCGACCTGCCGGTCCTGGTGAAGGCCGCCGCCGGCGGCGGCGGACGCGGCATGCGGATCGTGCGCCGCCTGGACGAGTTGCAGACCGCCCTGGAGGCCGCGCGCGCCGAGGCGGCCGGTGCCTTCGGCGACGGCGAGGTCTTCGTGGAGCCGTACCTCGAGCACGGCCGCCACGTCGAGGTACAGATCCTCGCCGACACCCACGGCACCGTCCTTCCGCTCGGCACCCGCGACTGTTCGCTGCAGCGCCGCCACCAGAAGGTCATCGAGGAGGCCCCGGCGCCCGGCCTGCCGGCCGCGCTCACCGAGGAGCTGCACGCGCTGGCGGTACGCGCCGCCCGCGCCGTCTCCTACGAGGGCGCCGGCACGGTCGAGTTCCTGGTCGCCGACGGCCGCGCCCACTTCCTGGAGATGAACACCCGCCTCCAGGTGGAACACCCCGTCACCGAGGCGGTGTTCGGCCTCGACCTGGTCGCACAGCAGCTCCGCATCGCCGAGGGGCTCCCGCTGGAGAACGAGCCGCGGCGCGCGCACGGCCACGCGGTCGAGGCCCGCCTCTACGCCGAGGACCCCGCCCGTGACTGGGCCCCCCAGACCGGCACCCTGCACCGCCTTGCCGTACCGCCCGGCGTCCGCCTCGACACCGGCTACACCGACGGCGACGAGATCGGCGTCCACTACGACCCGATGCTCGCCAAGGTCATCGCCCACGCCCCCACCCGCGCGGAGGCGCTGCGCAGGCTCGCGGGGGCGCTGGAGCGGACCGAACTCCACGGACCGGTCACCAACCGGGACCTGCTCGTACGCACCCTGCGGCACGAGGAGTTCCGAAGCGGCCGCATGGACACCGGTTTCTACGACCGCCACCTCGCCGGCCTCACCGAGTCCGCCCCCGACCCCCTCGCCCCCCTGGCCGCCGCCCTCGCCGACGCCCACGGCCGCTCCCGCTTCGGCGGCTGGCGCAACGTGTCCTCACAGCCACAGGTGAAGCGGTACGAGATGGCGGGCGAGGAACACGAGGTCCGGTACCGGCACACGCGGCAGGGCCTCACGGCCGACGGGGTCCGGGTCGTGCACGCCGACGCATGCCTCGTCGTACTCGAAGTGGACGGGGTCCAGCGCAAGTTCGGGGTCGCACGCTACGGCGACCAGCTCCACGTCAACGCCACCCGCCTCACCGCCCTGCCCCGCTTCCCCGACCCGGCCGTCCAGCTCGCCCCGGGCTCCTTGGTGGCCCCGATGCCCGGCACGGTCGTACGCGTCGCCGAAGGCCTTTCCGAGGGGGCGGCCGTCCAGGCGGGCCAGCCCCTGCTCTGGCTGGAGGCGATGAAGATGCAGCACCAGATCTCGGCGCCGGCCGCAGGAACACTGACGGCCCTCCCGGTGGCCCCTGGACAGCAGGTGGAGGTGGGCGCGCTCTTGGCGGTGGTCGAGAGCAGCCGGCCCTAGGGGCGCGGGAGGGTATCGACATGCGGCCACCGCCGCGTGAGCGCGAGCAACCACATTCGAGCCGCACCCGGAGGACTCGCATGACCACCCACATCGAATCCGAAGAGCACAAGGCCCTGCGGTCCGCAGTGGCCGCCCTCGGCAAGCGTTACGGCCGCGACTACCTCGTCCGCACCGTCGCCGAAGGCAAACCCCTCACCGAACTCTGGTCCGAGGCGGGCAGACTCGGCTACCTCGGCGTCAGCCTGCCGGAGGCGTACGGCGGCGGAGGCGGCGGCATCACCGAACTCTCCATCGTCCTCGAAGAACTGGGCGCCGCAGGCTCCCCGCTCCTCATGCTCGTGGTCTCGCCCGCCATCTGCGGCACGGTCATCTCCCGCTTCGGAACGGAAGCCCAGAAGCAGCTGTGGCTCCCCGCACTGGCGGACGGCACCCGGCTCATGGCCTTCGGCATCACCGAACCCGACGCCGGCTCCAACTCCCACCGCATCACCACCACGGCCCGCCGGGACGGCACCGACTGGCTCCTCACCGGCCGCAAGGTGTTCATCTCCGGTGTCGACATGGCCGACGCCGTCCTGATCGTCGGCCGCACGGAGGACGCCCGCACCGGCAGCCTCAAGCCCTGCCTGTTCATCGTCCCGACGGACGCCGAGGGCTTCGGGAAGCACCCCATCGACATGGAACTCAATGCGGCCGAGAAGCAGTTCGAGCTGGTCCTGGACGATGTGCGGCTGCCCGCCGACGCGCTGGTCGGCGAGGAGGACGCGGGCCTGCTCCAGCTGTTCGCCGGACTGAACCCGGAACGGATCATGACCGCCGCGTTCGCCATCGGCATGGGCCGCTACGCGCTCGCCAAGGCCGTCGAATACGCCCGCGACCGCACCGTCTGGAAGTCCCCCATCGGCGCCCACCAGGCCATCGCGCACCCCCTCGCCCAGGCGTACATCGACCTCGAACTCGCCCGGCTGATGATGCAGAAGGCCGCCCACCTCTACGACTCCGGCGACGACATCGGCGCTGGCGAGGCCGCCAACATGGCCAAGTACGCGGCCGGGGAAGCCTGTGTGAAGGCCGTCGACCAGGCCGTGCACACCCTCGGCGGCAACGGGCTCACCCGGGAGTTCGGGCTCGCCTCGTTGATAACGGCGGCACGCGTGGCTCGTATTGCACCGGTGAGCCGGGAGATGATTCTCAACTACGTCTCCCACCAGACCCTGGGTCTGCCCAAGTCGTACTAGGCGCCCGTGTTGGAGGAACCGTGTTCCGCAGCGAGTACGCAGACGTCCCGGCCGTAGAACTCCCCATCCACGAGGCCGTCCTCGGCGGGGCCGCCGCCTTCGGCGACCAGCCGGCCCTCATCGACGGCACGGACGGCACCACCCTCACGTACGAGCAGGTGGACCGGTTCCACCGGCGCCTCGCCGCCGCCTTCGCCGAGGCCGGCGTCCGCAAGGGCGACGTCCTCGCCCTGCACAGCCCCAACACGATCACCTTCCCGACCGCCTTCTACGCGGCCACGCGCGCCGGTGCCGCCGTCACCACCGTGCACCCGCTCGCCACCGCCGAGGAGTTCGCGGGCCAGCTCGGCGACAGCGCGGCCCGCTGGATCGTCACCGTCTCCCCCCTGCTTCAGACCGCCCGCCGGGCCGCCGAACTCGCCGGCGGCGTACGGGAGATCTTCGTGTGCGACAGCGCACCCGGGCACCGCTCGCTGATCGACCTGCTCGCCACCACCGCCCCCGAGCCGCAGCCCCGCATCGACCCGGCCGAGGACATCGCCGCACTGCCGTACTCCTCCGGCACCACCGGTACCCCCAAGGGCGTCATGCTCACCCACCGGCAGATCGCCACCAACCTCGCCCAGCTGCACGAGCCCGTCCCGACGGGCCCCGGCGACCGCATCCTCGCCGTCCTGCCGTTCTTCCACATCTACGGCCTCACCGCCCTGATGAACGCGCCCCTGAGAAGGGGCGCCACCGTCGTCGTCCTCCCGCGCTTCGACCTCGAGACCTTCCTCGCCGCGATCGAGAACCACCGCATCACCGGCCTGTACGTCGCCCCGCCGATCGTTCTCGCCCTCGCCAAACACCCGGTGGTCACCCGCTACGACCTGTCCTGCCTGCAGTACGTCATCAGCGCCGCCGCCCCCCTGGACGCCCAGCTCGCCCGCGCCTGCTCCGAACGCCTCGGCCTGCCACCGCTCGGCCAGGCCTACGGCATGACGGAACTGTCCCCCGGCACCCACGTCGTCCCCCTCGACCGCCTCCACGAGGCCCCCGCCGGCACGGTCGGCAGGCTCATCGCCGGCACCGAGATGCGGATCGTCTCCCTGGACGACCCCGCCAAGGACCTCGGCACCGGCGAGACCGGCGAGATCCTGATCCGCGGCCCGCAGGTGATGAAGGGCTACCTCGGCCGCCCCGACGCGACCGCCGCCATGATCGACACCGACGGCTGGCTGCACACCGGGGACATCGGCCACGTCGACGGCGACGGCTGGCTGTTCGTGGTGGACCGGGTGAAGGAACTGATCAAGTACAAGGGCTTCCAGGTGGCCCCCGCCGACCTCGAGGCCCTCCTGCTCACCCACCCCGGCATCGCCGACGCCGCCGTCATCGGCACCTACAACGAGGACGGCAACGAGATCCCGCACGCCTTCGTCGTCCGCCAGCCCACTGCCGGCGCCCTGAGCGAGAACGAGATCATGCTGTACGTCGCCGAACGCGTCGCCCCCTACAAGCGCGTCCGCAAGATCACCTTCATCGACGCCGTCCCCCGCGCCACCTCCGGCAAGATCCTGCGCCGACAGCTCAGGGAGCACGCATGACGGAACTCGTAGGACGCACGCGCGCGCGTGCCGTCGAAACCCTCAGCCTCGACTCCACCAAGACCCGCAACG
This sequence comes from Streptomyces sp. NPDC027663, assembly GCF_055566415.1. Classification (NCBI taxonomy): domain Bacteria; kingdom Bacillati; phylum Actinomycetota; class Actinomycetes; order Kitasatosporales; family Streptomycetaceae; genus Streptomyces; species Streptomyces sp. NPDC027663. Next base: position 214,434 of record NZ_JBVHSK010000006.1, read on the forward strand.
CCCTGTCCGCGGCACTCGTCGCGGAACTCGCCGACGCCCTCGCCGACTGCGGCAAGGACCCGGACGTACGGGCCGTCGTCCTCACCCACACCGGTACGACGTTCTGCGCCGGCGCCGACCTGCGCGACCCGCCCGACCCCGACGCCCTGGTGGCCCTGCTCCGGCAGCTCGTCGAGCTGCCCCGGCCGGTCGTCGCCCGGGTCACCGGCCACGTCCGCGCCGGCGGCCTCGGCCTGCTCGCCGCCTGCGACCTCGCCGCCGCCTCCGCCACGGCCACCTTCGCCTTCACCGAGGTCCGCATCGGAGTCGCCCCCGCGGTGATCTCCCTGCCGCTGCTCCCGCGCACCGACCCCCGCGCCCTCGCCCGCTACTACCTCACCGGCGAACGCTTCGACCCCGCCGAGGCCGTCCGCATGGGCCTGCTGACCGTGACGGCGGACGACGTCGACGAAGCCCTGGCCCCCGTCCTGGACGGCCTGCGCCGTTCCGCCCCGCAGGCCCTGGCCGCGACGAAACAGCTGCTCACGGCTAGGGTGCTGGAGACGTTCGACCGGGACGCGGCCGCCCTGACCGCGCTCTCGGCACGGCTGTTCTCCACCGACCAGGCCAGGGAGGGGATGACGGCCTTCCTGGAAAGACGGGATGCGGCATGGGTGGTGTGAACACGACGTCCACGACGTCTGCCTCGGTGGAACGCGACCGCGTGCCCAAGCAGGACCGCAGCCGGGCCACCCGGCAGCGGCTCCTGGAAGCCGCCGTGGCCTGCCTCGCCGAACACGGCTGGGCGGGCTCCACGGTCGCCGCCGTCGCCGAACGCGCGGGCGTCTCGCGCGGTGCCGCCCAGCACCATTTCCCGACCCGCGAGGACCTGTTCACGGCCGCGGTCGAGTACGTCGCCGAAGAGCGCTCCACCGCACTGCGCGCGCTCTTCCCGGCCGGTCCCGCCGACCGCCGCGCCGTCGTCGCCGCCCTCGTCGACCTCTACACCGGCCCCCTCTTCCGCGCCGCCCTGCACCTGTGGGTGGCCGCCTCCAACGAGGACCAGTTGCGCTCCCGCGTGACCGAACTGGAGGCCCGCGTCGGCCGCGAGACCCACCGCATCGCCGTCGACCTCCTCGGCGCCGACGAGACCCGCCCCGGCGTCCGCGAGACCGTCCAGGGCTTCCTGGACATGGCCCGCGGTCTCGGCCTCGCCAACCTCCTCACCGACGACACCGCCCGCCGCGCCCGGGTCGTCGCCCAGTGGGCGGACCTCCTGGACCAGGTCATGCACTGAACCGTCGGGGGTGCCGCCCGTGACGGCTCCGGCCGGGGGGCACATGACCGGCCCGAGTCCGGCGACCCCTCCAACACCCCGGACCCGGACGCCCTCTTCCGCACCCAGGTCCCGGACGCCCCCTTCACCACGCCGGACCGGACACCCGCTCCCGCACCCCGGGCCTTTCCCCGGGCGCCCGTCGCACGCTGCGTACCCGGGACGAGTGCCGAGGCAGTGAAGCAGGCCACATCCGTATCCGGGATCTGGCAGTACCCTTGCCGCATGCTTCCGATGCTCGTTCGCCGCCGCCACGTGGACTACGTGCGCGTCACGAGCATGGGCTGTTGTCAGCACGTCGCCGCCTGACCAGCCCCCTCTTTCTCTCTTTCGCCTTTCCCTTTTCCGGCACCCGGGGGCCGCCACACCCCTCGGCGGCCGCACCCGTGCCCCGTACACCCCGCGGACGCACCATGACCACGCACACAGTGACGTCGTACGACCAGCTCCCCGTCATCGACCTGTCGGCCGCCGACCGCGGCCCCCAGGCCCGCGCCCTCCTCCACGCCCAGCTGCACAGCGCCGCCCACGACGTCGGCTTCTTCCAGCTCATCGGGCACGGCGTGCCCCAGGCCGACACCGACGCACTGCTCACCGCCATGCGCGCCTTCTTCGCCCTCCCCGAGGCCGACCGGCTCGCCCTCGACAACGTGGGCTCCCCGCACTTCCGCGGCTACACCCGCACCGGCGACGAACGCACCGCGGGCGCCCGCGACTGGCGCGACCAGCTCGACATAGGCGCCGAACGCCCCGCCCGCGTCCCGGGCCCCGGCGAACCCCCGTACTGGTGGCTCCAGGGGCCCAACCAGTGGCCCGCCGCCCTCCCCGGACTCCGCACCGCCGCCCTCACCTGGATCGACAGGCTCAGCGCGGTCGCCGACCGGCTCCTGCACGAACTCCTGACCGCGATCGGAGCCCCCGCCGACTTCTACGACCCGGTCTTCGGCGACCGTGCCCACCCGCACCTCAAGCTCGTCCGCTACCCCGGCAGCGCGGGCGACGGCACCGACCAGGGCGTCGGCGCCCACAAGGACTACGGCTTCCTGACCCTGCTCCTGCAGGACACGGTCGGCGGCCTGCAGGTCCAGCGCGAGGACGGCCGCTTCCACGACGTGCCGCCCCTGGACGGCGCGTTCGTCGTCAACCTCGGCGAACTCCTGGAGGTGGCCACCAACGGCTACCTGATCGCCACCAACCACCGAGTCGTCAGCCCGCCCGGAGCAACGGAGCGCTTCTCGGTGCCGTTCTTCTACAACCCCCGCCTGGACGCCAGGGTCGAGCCCCTGCCCTTCCCCCACGCGTCCAAGGCCCCAGGCATCACGACGGACCCGTCCAACCCCCTGTACGCCGAGTACGGCTACAACGAACTGAAGGGCAAGCTGAGGGCCCACCCGCTGGTGGCGGAACGGCACCACGGGAACCTGCTGGCAACGGCGTGAAAAGCCGGCCCGGAGGGCTGCTTTCAGGGGCGTTTCAGGGGCTGTTTTCAGGGGCGCGGGGAACTGCGCGGCCAGCTACACCTGGCCCGCGGTCGCCCGCGCTCCTCACGCGTTGCTGCCAGTGAGCGATGTACGCGCCTCTGTCAGTGAGCGACAGGTGCGCCCTTCGCGGCCCTTCTCAGCGGGAGATGTCCACATACCCCGAGATGTCCTCCGGCCGACGCGGCCCGGGTCCCACATACCGAGCCGAGGGCCGCACCAGCCGTCCCGTGCGCTTCTGCTCCAGGATGTGCGCCGACCACCCGGCGGTCCTCGCGCACGTGAACATCGACGTGAACATGTGCGCCGGAACCTCCGCGAAGTCCAGCATGATCGCGGCCCAGAACTCCACGTTCGTGGCGAGCACCCGGTCCGGCCGTCGGTTGTGCAGCTCCTCCAGCGCCGCCTTCTCCAGCGCCTCCGCGATCTCGAAGCGGGGAGCGCCCAGTTCCCGGGCCGTGCGGCGCAGCACACGCGCGCGGGGGTCCTCGGCCCGGTACACCCGGTGCCCGAAGCCCATGAGCCGCTCACCGCGGTCCAGGGCCTTCTTCACGTAGGCCTCCGCGTCACCCGTCCGCTCGATCTCCTCGATCATGCCGAGCACGCGGGACGGAGCGCCGCCGTGCAGCGGCCCGGACATCGCACCGACCGCACCCGAGAGCGCGGCGGCGACATCCGCCCCGGTGGAGGCGATGACCCGCGCGGTGAAGGTGGAGGCGTTCATGCCGTGCTCGGCGGCCGACGTCCAGTAGGCGTCGACGGCCGCCACATGCTTCGGATCCGGCTCACCCCGCCACCGGATCATGAACCGCTCCACCACCGAGTTCGCCTTGTCGATCTCCCGCTGCGGAACCATCGGAAGCCCCTGCCCGCGCGCGGACTGGGCGACGTACGACAGCGCCATGACGGCGGCCCGCGCCAGGTCCTCGCGCGCCTGCCCCTCGTCGATGTCAAGCAGCGGCCGCAGCCCCCACACCGGGGCCAGCATGGCCAGCGCCGACTGCACGTCCACCCGGATGTCGCCGGAGTGGACCGGGATCGGGAACGGCTCGGCGGGCGGCAGACCGGGGTTGAAGGCACCGTCGACCAGCAGCCCCCACACGTTCCCGAAGGAGACGTGCCCGACCAGGTCCTCGATGTCGACGCCCCGGTACCGCAGGGCGCCGCCCTCCTTGTCCGGTTCGGCGATCTCCGTCTCGAACGCGACGACTCCTTCGAGCCCGGGTACGAAATCGGACATCAGGCGGCTCCTCGTGAAGTGCGGGCGGCGGTCACCCCGGTGATGCCCCGATCAGCCGGTGGTCACCCGTGGTCAACCCAACCGCAAGGAAAGCAGCACGATAACCCGGGGTGCCAGACTTGGGGAGACCACTCGACACTGAGTGCCATAGCCGTTCGATACGGCAAGATGACCGCGTGACCGACCGCGACCCGCTCCTGGATCCCGTCTTCGATCCCGCCGCCATGCGCAAGCAGTACCGGGCCGACGGCCTCGCCGAGGAGGACCTCGCCACCCACCCCATGGACCAGTTCACCCGCTGGTTCGAGGACGCCGCCCGCGCAGCCGCCCACGGCACGCTCTACGAGGCCAACGCGATGGTCGTCTCCACGGCGGACGCCCATGGCCGCCCCAGCTCACGCACGGTCCTGATGAAGCACTACGACACCGACGGCTTCGTCTTCTTCACCAACTACGACTCCCGCAAGGCCCGCGACCTCGCGGAGAACCCGCACGTGGCGCTGCTCTTCCCCTGGCATCCGCTGGCCCGCCAGGTCATCGTCACCGGCACCGCCCGCCGCACCGGCCGCGACGAGACCGCCGCCTACTTCCGCTCCCGCCCGCACGGCTCGCAGCTCGGCGCCTGGGCCAGCGCCCAGTCCACGGTGATCGCCTCCCGCACGGAACTGGACACGGCCTACGCCGCCCTCGAAGCCCGCTACCCCGAGGACGAACAGGTTCCGGTCCCCCCGCACTGGGGCGGCTTCCGCATCGCCCCCGAGACGATCGAGTTCTGGCAGGGCCGCCACAACCGTCTCCACGACCGCCTGCGGTACGTCTCCGAGCCGGACGGCACCTGGCAGGTGGAGCGGCTCAGTCCCTGAGCCCCCCGGCCGTGGCCCAGCCCCCCGCCTAGGGGCGGCCGGCGAGGCCGAGGCCTCGGCCGGCGCGTGAGCCGGGCGCTGTGCGGGCCTGAGGGCCGCCGCACACGCAGACGACCCGCGGGCTGGGTTCCTCAGGGAGGAGCCGGCCGGACGTGCCGGCAGCCCGCGGGTCGGGTGACTGCTTGGGTTTGGGCCGGCTGCACGCATCCGTGGCGTGCTGGTCCGGCACCGCACATGGTGTGGTGACGGGCCGCTAGCCCGCAGCCACCTCACGCGTCCGGTTTCCATACATCTGCCGGATCACCTCCTTTCACCGTGTAAGCGCCACCCTAAGAAGTGGCCGGGGCCGGCTCAACTGTTTTTCCGGGAACGCGGGCGGAAGAACTCTCTGAGGGCTGCCGATCGGCGCCTTCGGCCAGGGGGTGCGCCATCAGTGCATCGGCGTGGCCGTGTCCCAGGCCTGGTTCGGCCTCGAGTCACGCGACGCCCCCGCCCGGAAGGGATTCGCATGCAATGGCCCGAACGGTGAACGCACGGACGGCGCAGCTGGTAGACGTGCTCGCATGACTGATCTTCGAATGGCGGTCGTCGAGGGCGACGAGATGCTCGGACAGTGGCGGCACGTCCACAACGTGATCGTGCCGCCCGCGGCCATGTCCCTGGCCGATGTCCGGGAGCGGGTCGTGCGCAACCGGCTGGAGAACGCGTACGTCGGGGACGAACTGGTCGGGTGTTCCACGGTGCGGCCGCCCGCGGGGGAGGACGGGGTGGCCACCGTCATCGCGCGGGTGCTGCCGGAGTTCCGGCGGCGCGGGTTCGGGACGGCGATCTACGAGAACGGGCTGGCCCACGCGCGTGTGCTCGGTGCGAAGGTGATCGAGACCTGCGTGCTGGCGGTGAACGAGGACGGGCTGCGGTTCGCGCGGCGGCACGGGTTCGTGGAGGCCGAGCGGTACGTGCTGGACGGGGAGCGGGACGAGTGGGTGGATCTGCGGCTCTCGCCGGGCGGTGCCCGGGATTGATTCCTGCGATGTTGCGGGAACAGGATGTGGGCTGCGTCACGTTCCAGTTAGATGAAGGCCAGTGAGCGGACCGAGCGCCTACGTGCGCGGACGCAGCCTCCAGGGGGTCCAGGTGAGTGCTTCGCGGCGGAGTGGGACCACTGACGAACTGGGGCCGGACGATCCCGGTGAGCCCGGTGGCTCCGACCTGCTCGCGGCGCTGCTGGACGGCATGGACGCGGCCCTGTGCGCCTTCGACGCCGACGGGGTCGTGACGCACTGGAACCGGGAGGCCGAGCGGATCCTCGGCTGGACGGCCGCGGAGGCCGTCGGGCGGCACGGGTTCGCCGGGTGGGCGGTGCGCAGTGCCGATGCCGAAGAGGTGCAGGCCCGGCTGATGTCGGCGATGCACGCGCCGGGGCGTCAGGTGCACGAGTTCGCGCTGGTGACCAAGGACGGCGGGCGGGTGCTGGTGCGGACCCAGTCCGCCGCCGTGCGCGGGCCCGAGGGAAAGCCGGCCGGGGTGTACTGCGCGTTCAGCGAGGTGCATGCGCAGATCGATCTGGAACGGTCGATCGCGCTGAGCGAGGCGTTGTTCGAGGACGCGTCCTGGGGTGTCGTACTCGTGGACGCCGATCTGCGGCCCGCCGTCGTGAACGCGCACGCGGCGCGCGCCCTGGGTGTGCGGCGTACGTCGGTGCTGGGCCGGCCGCTGGGCGAGCTGCTCACGTACGGCGTGGAGGAGCTGGAGGCCGCGCTGACGCATGTCCTGGCCGAGGGTGCGCCGCCGGCGCCGGCCGAGATGTGGGTGACCGTCCGTGCGCCGGAGGGTGAGGGCCGGCGCTGCTGGCGGAGCGGGTTCGTGCGGCTGGCGTCGCCGCTGGCGGAGGAGCCGGTGCCGCTCGGGGTGGGGTGGCTGTTCCAGGACGTGACCGAGGCGAAGCAGAGTGAGCAGGAGGCGGCTCTGCTGCGGTTCCGGACGAATCAGCTGCACCGCGCGGCGCGGGCCGCGGCCGAGTGCGAGGACCCGGCGGAGGCGGCCACGGTCCATCTGGACTTCGCCCTCGCCGGCTTCGCCGACCATGCGCTCATCGACCGGATGGCGGCCGGCCCGCGCGAGGAGAGCCCCGCACCGGGTTCGGTACGGCTGGTACGGCTCGCCGCCACGCCCGCCGGTGCGCCGGGACCGAGCCTGCTCACGGGGGCGGCCGGGCTGCCCGTGCGGTACGCGGAGGGGCATCCGGCGCTGCAGTGCGTGGAGCGGGCCGGGACGGTGCGGGCCGACGCGGGCTCGGTTGCGGCCGAGCGGGCGCGGGAGTGGGCACTGGAGCGGCAGTGGCCCGGCGACGCGGTGCACGCCCTGTGCGCGGTCCTGCGCAGCCGGGGGCGGACGCTGGGCGTGGTGACCTTTCTGCGCGGGGCCGGGCGCAGCCGCTTCGAGCGGCTGGACACGGCGTACGCGGAGGACGTGGCCGTACGGATCGCCGCGGCGCTCGATCTGGCGGAGGCGGTGCGCAGTACTCCGGGGGAGCAGGCCCCCGCGTGAGCGGGGGACGCGGGGTGTGTGGGACGGGGTGCGCGGGTCAGCGGCGGTAGAAGATCCGGTCGCCGTATTCCGTCATCACGCGGCTGTTCCACTCGTGCCCGCCGTCGACGTTGCCGGAGCGCAGCAGCGGGGGTTCGATGCCGCGGTCGGCGAGCGCGGCGGCGGTCGTCGCCATGACGGCCTGCATGAGGGCCGCGGTGACGACCGTGGAGGCGGGCGCGAAGGGGGCCGGGATGGTGTCGAGGGTGAGTTCGGCGTCGCCGACGGCGATCTTCGAGTCGAGGACGATGTCGCAGTGGTCCTTGAGGAAGGTGCCGGAGGCGTGCCGGGACTTCGTCTCCTCGGCGTACGCCGCGGAGGTCACGCCGATGACCCTCAGGCCGAGGGCGCGGGCGTTGAGGGCCATCTCCACGGGCAGGGCGTTGCGGCCGGAGAGGGAGATGATCACCAGGGCGTCGCCGGCGCGCGCCGGTGAGGTGTCGAGGACGGCACGGGCGAGTCCGTCGACGCGTTCGAGGGCGGAGCCGAGGGTGGCGGGGGTGACGTCGACGCCGACGACGCCCGGGACGGCGAGCAGGTTCATCAGGGCCAGGCCGCCGGCGCGGTAGACGACGTCCTGGGCGGCCAGCGAGGAGTGCCCGGCGCCGAAGGCGAACAGCCGGCCGCCGGCGGCGACGGTGTCGGCGAGCAGGGTGCCGGCCGCGGTGATCGCCCCGGCCTCCTCGTCCCGGACCCGTTGCAGCAGGCCGATGGCGGCGTCGAAGAACAGGTCGGCAGGCGTGCCGTCGCTCATGCGGTGCCCCTTCGCAGCGTCTGTGTCGCGGATCACCGTGCGGTCTGGACCAGTGCGGTGTCAATACGGCCGCCGGGCGGTACCCCGGAGGAGTGTTCGACGGGACCGGTGTGCGGCTCCGCCGGGTGGGCGCGCCTGCCGTCCGGGGCCCTGCGGCGGGGACTCCGTACCCCGCCCGGCGTCGTCCGTTTCCACGGTGGCCCCCGCTTGTCGGTGGGATCCGGCAGAATTGAATCCAGGGCCAGCGCACGCGCCGGGCTGCCGGCAGAGGTAATCGAGGGGCACGTATGTCCGGACTGATCGACACCACGGAGATGTATCTCCGCACCATCCTCGAACTCGAAGAGGAAGGCGTCGTCCCCATGCGCGCCCGCATCGCGGAGCGGCTGGACCAGAGTGGGCCGACGGTGAGCCAGACGGTGGCGCGGATGGAGCGCGACGGTCTGGTGTCCGTGGCCAGCGACCGGCACCTGGAGCTGACGGACGAGGGGCGCCGGCTGGCGACGCGCGTGATGCGCAAGCACCGGCTGGCCGAGTGTCTCCTCGTGGACGTGATCGGGCTGGAGTGGGAGCAGGTACACGCGGAGGCCTGCCGCTGGGAGCACGTGATGAGCGAGGCCGTGGAACGGCGCGTGCTGGAGCTGCTGCGTCACCCGACCGAGTCGCCGTACGGCAACCCGATCCCGGGCCTGGAGGAGCTGGGCGAGAAGGACGGGGCGGACCCGTTCCTGGACGAGGGCATGGTCTCGCTGGCCGACCTGGACACGGGTGGGGACGGCAAGACGGTCGTCGTGCGCCGCATCGGCGAGCCGATCCAGACGGACGCGCAGCTGATGTACACGCTGCGGCGGGCGGGAGTGCAGCCCGGTTCGGTGGTGAGCGTGACGGCGTCGGCCGGTGGGGTGCTGGTGGGCAGCGGTGGCGAGGCGGCCGAGCTGGAGGCGGACGTCGCCTCCCACGTGTTCGTCGCCAAGCGCTGAGACGGGAGAGGGCCCCGGCGCCGTGTGGCGCCGGGGCCTGTCCTCCCCTGTGCTGACCCGGAGCCCCGAGCTCTCAGGGTCATTCCCCTCGGACCTCTTTTCCCCGAGTGGTCCGCCTCCCGCCTGAAGTGATCCCCTCGGCTGCGGCGATCATGCCTGGTGGGGTGTCACTCGAATGAGGGGTGTTGTCCGCAGGGACAGAATTTTCGAATGCGCATTCGATAGCCTGAAACAACTGGACGACGAGGCAGGCGGAGCTGGGGGTGCCAGGGCCGATGGCGCGGCGTATCGACGTGACGGGAGCGGGCGGGGTGCGTCTGGCCGCCTGGGAGTTCGCCGAACCTCCGAAACCGGAGGCGGAGCCGGGCCCCCGGGAGTCAGGCCCTCCGGACCCGGGGCCCGGTGCGGAAGCGGAGTCCGGGGCTCCGGGCGTGCTGTTACTGCACGGCCTGATGGGCCGCGCCTCCCATTGGGCGGCCACCGCCCGCTGGCTCGCCGGACGCCACCGCGCCGTGGCACTCGACCAGCGCGGCCACGGCCGCAGCGACAAGCCCCCCCAGGCCGCTTACACCCGCGAGGCCTACGTCGAGGACGCCGAGGCCGCCCTCGAACAGCTCGGCCTCGCCCCCGCGCTCCTCATCGGCCACGCCATGGGCGCGCTGACCGCCTGGCAGCTCGCCGCCAAGCGCCCCGATCTGGTGCGGGGCCTGATCATCTGCGACATGCGGGCCTCCGCGCTCGGCGCGGCCTCGCAGCGCGAGTGGGCCGACTGGTTCCGGTCCTGGCCCGTCCCCTTCGCCAGTCTCGCCGACGTCCGCAAATGGTTCGGCGCGGACGACCCCTGGGTGGAGCGCCCGAACCCCGCCCGCGGGGCCTTCTACGCCGAGGTGATGCACGAGGCCGAGGACGGCTGGCGTCCCGTCTTCGAGGCGGCGCACATGCTCAGCTCCCGCGAGGCATGGGTGTACGACGCCCACTGGGAGGAACTGGCCCAGGTGCGGTGCCCCGCGCTCGTCGTCCGCGGCCTGGACGGTGAACTGGGCCGGGCCGAGGCCCAGGAGATGGTCCGGGTCCTGCCCCATGGCGCCTACGCCGAGGTCTCGGACGCCGGCCACCTCGCCCACTACGACCACCCGGACGCCTGGCGCGCAGCGGTCGAACCCTTCCTGGACCTGCTGCTCACCGACTGACGCCGCAGCCGCACCGGCCGGTCCGAAGGGGCGCGGGGAACCGCGCGACACGCCACGACGTCACCCGCGGTCGCCGGCACACCGGGCCGGGCGGACGAGCGGGCGAACGGCTACCGGTCCCGGCCGCAGGCATAGGCGAGCGGCGAGATCAGCTCTTCGACGTCGGGCAGCCACCGGTTCGCCGGTGTCGGCCGGCACGCCCACTGCACCGCGCCACGGGACCCGAACCGCGTGGGCGGTGCAGCCACGTACGCGCCCTCGCTCAGGGCCACCAGATCCAGCGACGACAGCGACCACCCGAGCTTGCGCACCAGATCCGGCACCTTCGCCGACGCCCCCGGCAGTACGAAGAAGTGCATCCGCCGGTCCGGGGTCAGCGTCACCGGCCCGAGCGTCAGCTCCATCCGCTCCATCCGGGCCAGGGCCAGGAACCCGGCGCTCTCCGGGACGGACAGCGCATCGAAGGTCCGTCCGGCCGGCAGCAGGATCGACGCCGTCGGCTGCCTCTGCCACATCCGGCGCGCGACGGTCGCACTGCCGGTCGCCTGGGTCGCCCAGTCGGGGCGCGTGGGGTGCGCACCCGGCGCAGGGCAGGAAGAGTCGCCGCACGAACAGCGCTGCATCCCGTCGACCGGTTCCAGCCAGGTGCCCGGGAACACGTCCCAGTGCCGTTCCTCGGCGTAGCGTACGGCGGTCTCCAGCAGCGATTCCCCGCGCTGCTGCGGAATGTGACCGGCAATCTGAGTGTCCTGGGCGCCCGCGATCGTCTCTTCCACGCTCCTCTCAACTCCCCCACCCACCTGGAGTTACGGCTGTAGCGCGCGCGGGGGAGGAGCATCGATTCCGCAGTCGGGGCGCATGGGTGCACAGGTGGGGGCGCGCGGGAGGAAGCGGGGCGTGGGCTGGGTAGTCAGGGATGGGGGTGGCATCTGCCTTTACCCCGGCAAACCGCACATGTCACGCATTGACGGTATGTCAGCTGGGCAGTGATCTTTCCGTCCGGATCAACCCGGCCGGAACTACACGCTCCAGGGGTTCGCAGGGGGTAGCACATGGCCGCAAGGCCTCTCGTGGCGAGGCAGCCGAACGAACGGCTGCAGGCACTCATCCAGGAAGCGGGGTGCTCGAACGCCGGGCTGGCCCGGCGGGTCAACATGTGCGGCGCCGAGCACGGCCTCGACCTGCGCTACGACAAGACGTCCGTGGCCCGCTGGCTGCGTGGCCAGCAGCCACGGGGCCGGGCCCCGGCGATCATCGCCGAGGCGCTCGGGCGCAAGCTCGGCCGTACGGTCACGATCGACGAGATCGGCATGGCCAACGGCAAGAACCTCGCCTCGGGGGTCGGTCTCCAGTTCTCGCCGACGGTACTGGGGGCCATCGAGCAGGTCTGCGAGCTGTGGCGCAGCGACGTGGGCCGCCGTGACTTCCTGTCCGGCTCCTCCGTCGCCGCCTCCGCGCTGGTCGAGCCCAGCCGGGACTGGCTGATCTCGGCACCGGACGCCCAGGTGGCCCGGCAGGCGGGCCCGCGGGTGGGCCAGTCCGACGTGGCGGCCGTACGGTCGATGACCCAGGCACTGGTGGATCTCGATCACCAGTACGGCAGCGGGCATGTGCGCCCGGTCGTCGTGCACTACCTCAACAGTGTGGTCTCGGGGCTGCTGGCCGGGTCGTACCGGGAGGCGGTCGGCCGTGAACTGTTCGCCGCCGTGGCCCGGTTGACCGAACTTGCCGGGTACATGGCGGTGGACACCGGCCAGCCCGGCCTGGCGCAGCGGTACTACATCCAGGCGCTGCGGCTGGCGCAGGCCGCGGGGGACCGCGGGTACGGCGGCTACGTCCTGGCCGCGTCCATGAGCCACCTCGCCGCGCAGCTCGGGAACCCGCGCGAGATCGCCCAGTTGGCGCGGGCGGCGCAGGAGGGCGCGCGCGGGCAGGTGACCCCGCGCGTGGAGGCGATGTTCCACGCGGCCGAGGCGCGCGGGCACGCGCTGCTCGGCGACGCACGCGCGGCGCAGGCGGCCTCAGGGCGGGCGGTCACCGCGATGGAAGGCGCGGACGGCTCCTCCGGGAACGACCCGGTGTGGATCGCGCACTTCGACGAGGCCTATCTGGCCGACGAGTTGGCGCACTGCCACCGCGACCTCGGGCAGCCCGAGCAGGCGGCGCGGTACGCCGAGCTGTCGCTGGCGGGACACCCCGCGTCCCGGGCGCGCCGGCGGGCGATCGGCTATGTGCTGCTCGCCACGGCCCAGGTGCAGCAGCGCGAGATCGAGCAGGCCTGCAACACGGGCCTGAAAGCGGTGGAGTTGCTGGAGACGCTCCGCTCCAACCGGGGCGCCGAGTATCTGGAGGATCTGCAGCAGCGGCTGGAGCCCTTCGGGGACGAGGCGGTGGTAAGGGAGTTCGGGGCACGGCTGGATCTTCAGCAGGCTGCGTGAACTCTGTCCCTGCGGGGGCGTGAACGGGCGGGAAACGGCACCCGGGGGCGCGCCGGGTGCCATGTACAGCGCAATGTGGGGCGGTTTTGTTACCGCTGTCACAGGGAAGGAGATCGCGTCCTGAGCTGCGTGGCACCCGGCTCGGGGGACCCGGTAGCGTGAGCCGACGATTCACAAGGTCCCCCATTGGTAGGAGTCCCGGTGACGCAGAGTGGACAGGGCGAGGAGCCGTCGGCGCGGCCCGCGCGCGAGGGCATCGTGCTGCCCTCCGACGGAGGCGAGCCCCTGCTGCCTGGCATGTCCGGAACACCGGCCGCCACGGCTCCGGCCGGCGGCCGGGCCTGGGGCGGGTCCTGGGGTCCGGAGCAGCAGAGCCCCCAGCCGGGCCAGGACTGGGCGCCGTCGCCGGCTCCGCAGTGGGCCGGCCACGAGCAGGCCCCGTCCGCGGGGAACCCGGGCCCGCTGCCCCCGGAGGGCGCCCCGGCGCCGTCGTACGGCGGCCAGGCGTCCGCGTACGGAGGTGCGGCACCGTCCTACGGTGGCCAGGCACCCGGCTACGGCGCCCCGCAGCCGCCCGCGTACGGCGCGACCGACCCCTACCAGCAGCCGGCGCAGCAGTACCCGGCGCAGTCCGCCCCCGCGGCTCCGCTGCCGCCGGCCGTCCCGGACGGGTATGCCGCCGCGGGTGCTCCGCTGCCCCCGACGGCCGACGGTGCGACCCAGTACGTTCCGCCGGTCCCCGCCGGACCCGCGGACCAGGGCGCCACCCAGTACCTGCCGCCGGTGCAGGCCGCGCCGGCCGACGGCGCCACCCAGTTCCTCCCGCCGGTCCAGGCCGGCCCGGCCGGCCCCGCCGACGAGGGGGCGACCCAGTACCTCCCGCCGGTACCGTCCGGCACGCTGCCGCCCCAGTCGGCGGGCGAGGAGACGAGGTACCTCGGCCGCGTGCCCCAGCAGCCGGCGCCCGCGCCCTCCGACGCGGAGGCCACCCAGTACATCCCGCCCTACGGTGCCCAGGCCCAGGGCGCCGACCGGCAGCCGCCGGCCGAGTTCGACAATCTCTTCCGCGGCGGCCCGGCGGGCGGCGACTCCCCGGCGGGTTCCACGCAGCAGCTGCCGCGCGTCCGGCAGGCGGACGCCCACCCCGACTCGGGTCCGTCGTCGTACCGCCCGGCGCAGTCCTCGTACGAACCGGAGGAGGACGACGGCGGGCGGCGCCGGGGCCGGTCGCGGGTGCCGCTGGTCGCCGCCATCGGCGTCGGTCTCGTGGTGATCGGCGTGGGCGCCGGTGCGCTGCTCAGCAGCGGCGGCGGCAAGGACCGGGGCAGCGACGACAAGACGGTCGCCGCCGCGTCCCCGGCCACCCAGGACTCCGCTTCGCCCACCGTCGACCCCGCCCGTCAGCAGGCGGTCGACCTGGACAAGCTGCTCGCGGACAGCGGCAGCAGCCGGGCCTCGGTGATCCAGGCGGTGGGCAACGTCAAGCAGTGCGACAACCTGGACCAGGCCGCCACCGACCTGCGGGACGCGGCCAGGCAGCGCAGCCAGCTGGTCACCCGGCTCGGCAAGCTGTCCGTCGACAAGCTGCCGGGCAACGCCGATCTGACGGCCGCACTGACCAAGGCCTGGCAGGCGTCCGCCGCGGCCGACAACCACTACGCGGCCTGGGCCGACCAGGCCAAGGGCCGCAAGGTCTGCCGCAAGGGCCACGCCCGCACCACCAACGAGACCCAGGCCGGCAACCGGGAGAGCGGCACCGCCAGCGCGCAGAAGGTGAAGGCGGCGGCGCTGTGGAACACGATCGCGACGAAGTACGGGCTGACCCAGCGCCAGCCCACCCAGCTCTGACGCCGGTGACGGGCCCCCGGCACCGGGGGCCCGTCACGGCACGTCCGCGGTCTCCAGGATCGAGGTCATGTCGGCGATGCCGTTGCTGCCGCCGATGCTCCTGCGGGCCGAGACCAGCTTGCCGCCCTGGACCACCTGCAGGGTCACGTTGGCGTTGACCAGCCGCGGGAAGCCGACCCCGGCGAGCTTGCTCTCGTAGGGCCAGTGCAGGGTGGGGGTGAGGCCGCCGGTGGAGACCCGCAGGCCGTCGTTGAGGGTGCGCCGCACCGTGTCGGAGCTGACCTCGCCGTCGCCGATCTTCTCCAGGACGGCCTTGAGCACGGTGTAGGCGATCCACGTGGTCTGCACGCCGGCGTCCGCGGGGTCGATGCGGTTGTCGCCGAAGGCCGTCTCGTTGATGGCCTTCTTCATCGGGTCCCAGCGGGAGTCACCCGACGGCGGGTACCAGCCGGTGATGTACGACCCCTCGTACGGCCCGGACGCCCCGCCGGTGGCGTTGATCACGGTCTGGTCGACGCTGCCGAGCACGGTCGCCGTGCGCACGGACGGGAAGTTCTCGCGGGTCCGGCGGAAGGAGTCCATGAAGGTGTCCGTGCGGTCCCCGAGCGCGGGTACCACGCACCCCTTCTTGGTGACGCCCTTGGTGGCGTACCGCAGCGCCTGCTCGGCCTGGACGCCGTACTCGGTGGCGTCCTCGGCGGCGAGGTGGTCGCCGGCGTCCTCGTGGCCGCCCGTCTTCAGCCCCGAGTCGAGCATCGCGGGCAGCTCGTCGCCGGCGATGCTGTCGGGGCGGATCAGGGCGACGTTGCCGCAGGTGGCGGCGAGTGCCTTGCCGAGGCCGGCCAGAAGGGCGGGCTGGCCGCCGTTGACCGGGTAGGACATGGAGCCGGTGAACTCGTCGTTGGTGACGCCGTAGCCGCCTATGTAGGGGATTCCGGCGCCTTCCAGCGGGGCGAGATAGGAGTCGCCGAACTGGCTGTAGGAGCCGACCACCGCGACCACGTCCTCGGTCGCGGCGCGCCGGGCGCACTTCGCGGCGCCCACGCTGTCGTTGTGGTCGTTGCAGGTCAGGACTTCGAGCTCGCGGCCGTTGATGCCGCCGTGGGAGTTGATCCACTTCGCGTAGGCGCGGGCCATCGCCGGCATGCCGGGCTTGTTGGTCGCGTCCGTGTTCTCGGGGGCCCAGGTCATCACCTTGACCGGGCCATCCCCGGAGCCCCCCGTGGCACCGGGGATGGCCCCGCATGCGGCGGTGAACGACGCACAGAGAGCCATGGCGCCCGCTGCGAGGGCGGTGGCTCGGACGGGGCGGGGGAGTGCGCGAAGTGAAGTGGTGCGGGTGCGTCGCCTGCCGGTCATGGACACGCACGATTCCCTCACACTGCTAACCGTGGAGTGACCTTTGGTCAACGCGGGGTGACGACGAGGTGAATTACAGGGGGCGGTGTGACTGGTGGGACGAAGAACGTACGATCGATGACCGTGCAAGGTTCGGAGAACTCTTCCCGTCGCGGCCGCCGCTCCTCCACCATGGGCGGCATGCCCCTGAACGACATGCCGTGGTGGCGGTGGCGCAGCAACGTGCGCTCGGCGCTGCACATGCTCTCCGACCCGGTGTTCCAGCGGGACGTCTGGCTGGCCGGCACGGACGGTTACGGTGACGTCACCGACGCCGTGTACCGGCTGGTGGAGGACACCTGGCTGGACAGCTGGTCGGCGGAGAAATACGTCGGCACCATATTCCGCGACTCGCAGGAGGCGGCGCTCGTCGACACCGCCGTGCTGCGGGTGCTGCGGATCATGCACCAGGTCGGCCCGGACGCGCCGGTCGCCGCGTATCTCGACCACCCCGGCTGGCCGGAGGCGGTGCGGGCGGCGCGTGACGCGCACGTGCGGATGTCGGTGAGCGACGGGGAGGACCCGCAGACGCCGCCGAAGAGCCTGGAAGTGCTGCGGATCCTGACCCGGTCCGCGTAGCGGACGGCCGCCCCTGGAGGCCGGTCGGTATGGGACCCTGTAGTGCATGAATGAGCAGTCCGCCGCCGCGGCTCCGGCCGACCAGTACGTCCTCACGCTCTCCTGCCCGGACAAGCAGGGCATCGTGCACGCCGTGTCCAGCTATCTGTTCATGACCGGCTGCAACATCGAGGACAGCCAGCAGTTCGGCGACCACGACACGGGTCTGTTCTTCATGCGCGTCCACTTCTCGGCCGAGGCTCCGGTGACGGTGGAGAAGCTGCGGGCGAGCTTCGCCGCGATCGGCGACTCCTTCCACATGGACTGGCAGCTCAACCGGGCCGACCAGAAGATGCGCATCCTGCTGATGGTCAGCAAGTTCGGGCACTGCCTGAACGACCTGCTGTTCCGGGCGCGGATCGGAGCGCTGCCGGTGGAGATCGTGGGCGTCGTCTCGAACCACACTGAGTTCGAGGAGCTGGTGGGCTCCTACAACATTCCTTTCCACCACATTCCGGTCACGAAGGACACCAAGTCGGACGCCGAGGCGAAGCTGCTGGGGATCGTCCGCGAGGAGAACGTCGAACTGGTCGTCCTCGCCCGGTACATGCAGGTCCTCTCCGACGACCTGTGCAAGCAGCTCAGCGGCCGGATCATCAACATCCACCACTCGTTCCTGCCGAGCTTCAAGGGCGCGAAGCCGTACCACCAGGCGCATGCGCGGGGCGTGAAGCTGATCGGCGCGACGGCGCACTACGTCACCGCGGACCTCGACGAAGGGCCGATCATCGAGCAGGAGGTCGAGCGGGTCGGGCACGGTGTCTCGCCGGACCAGCTGGTGGCCGTCGGGCGGGACGTGGAGTGCCAGGCGCTGGCCCGGGCGGTCAAGTGGCATGCCGAGCGGCGCATCCTGCTGAACGGCCGGCGCACCGTCGTCTTCGCCTGAGGAGCCGGACCCGGAGGTCTGCCCGGCGCCGACCGGGACGCACGCAAACCGGCGCGGGGGCGCACACGAACCCGCCCGGGGACGTACGCGAACCCGCCCGGGCCGTACGCGAACCCGCCCGGGGCATACGTGAATCCGCCCCGGGGGTCTACTCGGGCACCGTGAAGTAGCGCGCGAACGCCGGCACGATCTCCGTCTCGCCGATGCTGCCGTCGCCGTCGGTGTCCAGGGCGGCGGCGACCTGCCGGGCGACGTCCTCCGGCACGCGGAAGACCCGCAGCACGCGCGCGGTCTCGTCCACGCCGACCCGGCCGTCGGCGGCCGCGCCGGCCACCGCGAGGGCCGCGTGCAGGAAGGGGCGGGCGATCTCGGCGAAGCCGTCCGGGTTGTCGCGCAGCCGCTTGACCGCGCCGGTGACGAACTCGTCGCGGGTGATGCGCTGGTCGCCGTCCCGGTCGGCGATGCCGGCCATGCCCTGCCAGAACGCCTCCGCGCCGGCGTACAGCGCCTGCCCCTTGTCGGAGCGCGCGGGCACGGAGAACTCGGTGAGCAGCGCCTTGGCCGCCGCGCTGAAGTCCTCGCGGTCGATCCAGCCGTTGCCGTCCTGGTCGAAGGTGGCGAACCGGGCGGCGATCCTGTGTTCGTACTCGGTGCTGACCATGTCTGTTAGGGCCGCCTTACGTGAGGGTCGTACGTGAGGGTCTTGTGCTGTGTGTCGGGTCGACCTGGCAGGGAGCGTACGACGCGAGCGACCGTCGGGCGGCGGGAAACCGACGATTGTGCCAAGACTGGGGGAATGCTGCGACAACAGTGTGGCCGGGTCGCGCAGCCGTGACGGCCGTTCAGGCCGACAGCGGTCCGGCCTCGTCCGTGGTCGCGGACTCGAGGTCGGGGCGGACGTCGAAGAGGCGGCGCACGCCGAGCGCGCCGAGGACACGGTTGACGTGCGAGCCGTCGTCGGCGCCCCGGTCCGGCAGTATCAGCCGCAGCCGGCCCTGACAGGAGCGGATCAGCCGGCGGGCGGCGACGAGGACGCCGACCCCGCTGGAGTCGCAGAAGAAGACGTCGGAGAGGTCCACCACGAGGCTGTGGTGCCCCTCGGCGACGACGTCGTGGACCCGTTGCCGCAGTACCGGCGAAGTCATCAGGTCCAGTTCCCCGGACACCCGGAGCACGGCCCACTCGCCCTGTTCGACGCCGGTCACGTTGAATGCCACGGCCATGCCCCTCCGCTCGCCGGATCTCCCGGAACCGCCCGGAAACGGAAGCGGCTCGTACGTTTCTTTCCGCGCGGCTGCCCAGCGGCCGTTCCCTGAAACGTGGTGTGGCAAACGGGGGGCGATCGACAAGGGGCTTGTTTCGGTCACTATCGATCGTGTTCGATCGGAGATGCGCGCGTCTTGCGTGAAGGTTGTGTGAAGAGGGCACTATCACCTGCGGTGCTCCGGGGGCGCACAGTGACACAAAGGGGCGTGCACCGTCAGACGTG
The DNA here is from genome assembly GCF_055566415.1 of Streptomyces sp. NPDC027663. NCBI lineage: Bacteria > Bacillati > Actinomycetota > Actinomycetes > Kitasatosporales > Streptomycetaceae > Streptomyces > Streptomyces sp. NPDC027663. Next base: position 233,517 of record NZ_JBVHSK010000006.1, read on the forward strand.
CCGACTACATTCGAGTAGGCAGGAACGACAGGCTGGACGGGCCGGAGAGGCGAGGGGAGGGGACCGCATGGCCAGGAGGGACGTACCGCCCCGCTGGGACCGCAAGATGCAGCAGCGGCTCGCCCGCGGAGAGGCGGCGGCCCTCGGTGAGTTGTACGACCGGTTCGCCTCCCTCGTGCACAGCCTCGCCCACCGCGTCCTCGGCGACGAGCAGGCCGCCGACGCCGTCACCCGCGAGGTCTTCGCCCATGTCTGGGAACACCCCGAGACCTACGACCCCCGGCAGGGCCCGCTGCGCACCTGGATCGCCGACGTGACCCACCGGGTCGCCGTGCAACGGCTGCGCGACCGGGAGGAACTGGAACAGCCGCAGCGCGAGGAACTGGAGAGCACGGTCCGCCGCGCCTCGGTCGCCGCCCGCGCCGACTACATCGTCCACTCCATGCCCGCCCCGCTGCGAGCCGCCCTGGATCTGGCCTACTTCCAGCGCCGCGACTACCGCCAGACCGCGGCCGACCTCGGCGTCACCGAGGACGAGGCCCGCCGCCGGCTCCGCCTCGGCCTGCAGTTGCTCTCCACCGCCCACGACGCCGGGGCACCTCCGGTGCAGGGAGGTGCGGTGTGAGCGGCGCGGAGGGGTTCGGGGCACGTGACGAGCGCGACGGCCGCGCGGGCGACGAGGGCGACGAGGGCGACGAGCGCAATGGGGGCAACGGGGGGAACGCCAAACGCCCTTACGGCACGGGAGAGTCGGGCGGAGGAAAGCCGGTGCGTGACGGAACGGGCCCCGGCGGGTCCGAGGGCGCCGGTGGCGGTTCGGGAGCCGCGGCGCACGGCGGCGGCGCACCCGAGCCGGCCCCGCCGCCACGCATCCCCACCCCCCGCGCCTCTGTCGAGGACAGCGGGCTCCCGCTGCCCGACCTCGTCGTTCCGGGAGACTTCGCACCCGTGCCGCCCGACCTGTCGCACGACGTCCTGAAGTCGCTCCTCGGCGCCTGGGCGCTGGCCGCCTGTTCGCCGGCGGAGACCGCGGCCGTGGAACTGCACCTGGGCGGTTGCGGCAGCTGCGCCGACGAGGCCCGCCGGCTGCGCGAGGCGGTCGGTCTGCTGCACCAGCCGGAGAGTCTCGACCTGGACCCCGGACTGCGCACCCGCGTCCTGCAGAGCTGTCTGCACCGCCGGCCGCCGCGCATCCCGGTGCCCGACTGGGCGGCGCCGTACGACGCCGAGGCCGCGCGGCTGGACGCGCTGCTGCAGGACTTCGGGGACGCGGAGTGGCATGCGCCGGTCCGGCTGCGGTGGTTCGAGGCCGACGCCCCGACGAGCCGGCGCACCACCGTCGCCGGGGTGATCGCGCACCTGCTGTCGGTGGACGGGCTGATCGCGGCGGCGCTCGGCCTGGAGGACCCCCATGCCGAGGTCGCCGACGCGGCGGACCAGGCCACCGCGGGCCCGGCCGAGCGCACGGAGGCGTTCTGGCGGGCCTCCCACTTCCCGCCGACCCGCTCGGTGCGGGGGCCCTGGCGGGAGCAGAGCCACAGCCTGGTGCGCACGGTGTCCTTCACGGGCAGCCACGCGGGCGGGCTGTCGGTGTCGTACGGCGACTTTGCGCTGCCGCTGCACGACGCGATGCTGGACCGCGCCTTCGAGTGCTGGGTGCACGCCGAGGACATCGCGGACGCGGTGGACTACCCCTACGACCCGCCGGCACCGCGTCACCTCAACCGGATGATCGACCTCGCGGCCCGGCTGCTCCCGACGGTACTCGCCGCGCGCCGCCGCGCGGGCCTGTCCGCGCCGGGCGGCCGGACACCTCACCTGGTCCCGGCCGGCGCCCCCGGCCGCAGCCTGCGGCTGGAGATCGAGGGCGCGGCCGGCGGCGAGTGGCTCATCCCGCTGGACTCACCGGCGGCCGTGGGCTCCGCGGACCTCGAGGTGGCCCATGTGGCGCTGGACGGCGTGGAGTTCTGCCGGCTGGCAGCGGGGCATGTGTCCCCCGAGGACGCGGCGGCGGGCCAGGACGGCGACCGCCAGGCCATCAGAGACGTGCTGTTCGCGGCGGCGAGCCTGAGCCGGATGTGACGGACCCCGGACCGGGGTCCGTCCGTGACCGCCCCGGACCGGGATGCGGATGTGACCGGCCCGGACCGGGGTTCGGATGTGACCGGCCCGGACCGGACGTCGGACGTGACCCGTCTCGTACCGGGGTTCAGGAGCGGCTGTTCAGGCCCGGGAGCCCCTGGGGCGTCGGGATCGGCAGCGGGTTGATGCTGCTGCGCTCCCGTGCTTCCGCCGGGGCCTGGCAGGACGTGTCCTTCGCCGGCAGCTTGCCGGTGGTCAGGTAGGCCGTGGCCGTCTTGTCGGCGCACGACTTGGTGCCGTAGACGCCGTGCCCGACACCCCCGGCGACGGTGACCATCTTCGCGCCCTTCATGACACGGCGCAGGCCCTGGCCGCTGGTCAGCGGCGTCTGGGAGTCCCACTCGTTCTGCAGGATCAGTGCGCCGACCTTGTTGTCGATCACGGTGGCGGACTCGCCGCCGGTCTGCTTCCAGAAGGCGCACGGCTTGATGTTCGAGGCGAAGTCACCGTAGAGCGGGTACCTGGCCTTGTCCCGGATCGCGTCGCTGCGGTACTGCTCGGGGTCGCGCGGCCAGTTGCGGGTGTCGGCGCACACGACGGTCCAGAAGGCGGCGTCGCCGTTGTCCTCGGGCGTGGCACGGCCGAACGACGGCGGAACCGGCGTCGGCGTCTTGGGCGCACGGCCGACGGCCGAAGGCCTGCCCGCCGCGGCCTTCTTCAGCTGGACGACCCACTCGGCGGCGTCGCGGACGCTGAAGAAGACGGCCCGGCTGTTGGAGCGGATATCGTCTCCGGTCATCCGCATGCCGTCGACGTCGAGGGGCTTGCGGTCGGCCCGGGCGACCAGGTCGTAGAAGGTCTTGCGGACCGCCTCGGGAGTCCTGCCCAGCCGGTACTTGGCGTCCCGCTCGGCCGTCCACTGCGTCCACCGGGTGAACGCGGGCTCCGTGCCCTCCGCCCAGACCTGGATCATGCCGCGCCAGACACGGGCGGGGTCGACGGCGCTGTCCAGCACGAAGCGGTCGGCGCGCTGGGGGAACATCTGCGTGTAGACAGCGCCGAGGTAGGTGCCGTACGAGTACCCGAGGTAGGAGATCTTCTTCTCGCCGAGCACGGCACGGATCACGTCCATGTCCCGGGCCGTGTTGCGGGTGGTGATGTGACGGAGCTTGTCACCCTGTTCGGCGTTGCACTTGTCGGCGAAGGTGCGGGCCCACTTCACGTCCTTGGCGAACGTCTCGGGCTTGTAGGGCCGGTCCCAGTTCAGCTCGCTGCCGCTCAGACCGCAGCTGACGGGGGAGCTGAGGCCGACGCCCCGCGGGTCGAAGCCGACGAGGTCGTACTTGGCCGTCACGGACTTCGGCAGCTCGTCCTTCAGGTACAGCGGCATGTCGACGCCGGCACCGCCCGGGCCGCCCGGGTTGATCAGGAGCACACCACGGCGCTCCGTCTTGCTGGTCGCCTTGATCCTCGATATCGCGAGGTCGACCTTCTTGCCGTCCGGGCGGCTGTAGTTGAGCGGCACCTTGACCGTGGCGCACTGGAAGGAGGCCGGCGCCGATCTGTCGCAGCGGTGCCATGCCGGCCTCTGCTGCTGGTACTGGCCGAGGGGGTCCTGCGCGGCGGACGCCGTGGCCGGGACGAGCGCGGGAACCAGGACGGCGGCGGCACCGACCGCCAGCAGAGGGGCTGTTCGACTGCTTCGCACGAAGGGAGAGTCCTTGGGTGGGTACGTATGGGACGCACCCACCCTTTCGCGTGGGCGAGTTGGGCGAATCCACCGAGAAGACGCGATTTCTGCGACCAGCGATGGACACCGGGCGTGCCGAATGGTCCCGGAGTCGGACAACCGCGACCGGCTCCATGCCGTCTTGCAGATTCAGGGTGCCGGGCTGGAGAACCGCTCCCGCAGCTTGTACTTCAGCACCTTGCGCAGCGTCTCGTTCCGCGGGAGGGCGTCCACCACCTCCAGCCGCTCGGGCAGCTTGTGCACGGACAGTCCCTTCTCGCGCAGGAAGGACACGATCCCGGGCAGCGTCGGTTCAGCCGTGCCGGGGCGCCGTTCGAGCACCGCGCAGACCAGTTCCCCGCGTTCGGCGTCCGGCAGGCCGACGACCGCGGTGTCGGCGACCGCCGGGTGCGTGGCCAGCAGGTCCTCGATCTCCTTGGCGGAGATGTTCTCGCCCTTGCGGATGATCACGTCCTTGAGGCGGCCGGTGAGGACCAGATGGCCGGAGTCCGTCAGGTGTCCGAGGTCGCCCGTGCGCAGGAAGCCGTCGGGGTCGAAGGCCGCCGCCGTCTGGGCGGGGTCCAGATAGCCCTGGCAGACGGCCTCGCCGCGCAGCAGTATCTCGCCGTGGACGATCCGGATCTCCATGCCCTCGGGGGGCCGCCCCTCGGTCGCGGCGAGGTTCTCGGGGGTGTCCTCCGGATCGCCCATGGTGATCATCGGGACCTCGGTCATGCCGTAGCCGTGGGTGAGCTGGACGCCCATCTCGCGGACCACCGAGTGGTACAGCCCGGGCGGCTTGGGGGCGCCGCCGCCCGCGAGGAGCCGCAGGGAGGGGATCACCTTCCCGGCCGGCTGCTTGCGCTGCTCGGCCAGGAACATGGAGTAGAACGCCGTCGAGCCGCCGGCCACCGTCACCCCGTGCCGCCGGTACTCCGCCAGTGCGTCCGGCAGCGCGAAGTGCTCGAACATCACCGCCGGGAAACCGTAGAGGAGCAGCATCACCGTGTAGTCGGGTCCGGCTATGTGGGCGTAGGGGAAGGCCATCGAGCCCACGTCGTCCGGGGTGAGCCGCAGGGCGTGGGCCAGGCAGGAGCCGCCCGCGATCAGGGAGCGGTCGGTGTGCAGCACGCCCTTGGGGTCGGAGGTGGTGCCCGAGGTCCAGTAGATCCAGCGCACCGAGGTGCCCTCGGCGGGCGGCGGGGGCAGCGCGGACGGGTCGCCGTCGGGGAGGGTGCCGTACGCCTCGAACACGCCCCTGGCGCCCAGGCGGTGCGCCATCTCCGTGTGGTCGTGGCCGCGCCAGACGCCCGGTACGGCGAAGAACTCCGCCTTCGACTCGCGCAGCGCGAAGCCGACCTCACGGTCCCGGTAGAAGGGGATGACCGGGGACTGTACGGCGCCCAGGCGGGCCAGCGCGAAGGACAGCAGGGCGGTCTCGATGCGGGTGGGCAGCTGCCAGGCGACCACCGTGCCGGGGCGCACCCCCATGCCGTACAGGCCGGCCGCGACGCGTTCGGCGCGCGTGTGCAGCTCGCCGAAGGTCAGCCGGCGGCCGGCCTGCAGCAGGACGGGACGGTCGGGGGTGAGGGCGGCGCGGCGGGCGACCAGCTCCCACAGTGTGCGGGCGGAACCCAGGGTGTGCGGGGTCTCGTTCATGGCTGCCCCCTGCTTGGCTGACGGCTCGTCAGATGTCATGCTAACTGACGGACCATCAGATAAGTACCGTCCGGCGGAGGGGACCATGGCGACCGAACTGCCCCGCATCATCAGCGTCGACGACCACGTGATCGAGCCCGCCCACCTCTTCGAGACCTGGCTTCCCGCCAAGTACCGGGACCGCGGGCCGAGGCCACTGACCGCCGGGATCGGGGAGCTGGCGTACGTCGGCGGGAAGTACCGGATCACCATGGATCCGGCGGGCCAGCCGACCGACTGGTGGATCTACGAGGACCTGAAGTTCCCGTACAAACGGAACATCGCCGCCGTCGGCTTCGACCGGGACGAGATGACCCTGGAGGGCATCACCCGCGAGCAGATGCGGCGCGGCTGCTGGGACCCGAAGGCGCGCCTGGAGGACATGGACCTCAACCACGTCGAGGCCAGCCTGTGCTTCCCGACCTTCCCCCGCTTCTGCGGACAGACCTTCGCCGAGGCGCACGACAAGGAGGTCGCGCTCGCCTGTGTGCGCGCCTACAACGACTGGATGGTGGAGGAGTGGTGCGGGGACAGCGCCGGCCGGCTCATCCCGCTGTGCCTGATCCCGCTGTGGGACGTGGAACTGGCCGTCGCGGAGATCCGGCGCAACGCCGCACGGGGGGTACGGGCCGTCACCTTCTCCGAGATCCCCACCCACCTCGGACTGCCGTCCATCCACTGCGGGTACTGGGACCCCTTCTTCGCCGTCTGCCAGGAGACGGGCACGGTCGTCAACATGCACATCGGCAGCAGCTCGCAGATGCCCGCCGCCTCCCCGGACGCACCGCCCGCCGTGCAGGCCTCGCTCAGCTTCAACAATGCGATGGCCTCGATGACGGACTACCTCTTCAGCGGGGTCCTGGTCAGGTTCCCGCGGCTCAAGCTGGCCTACTCCGAAGGCCAGATGGGCTGGATCCCGTACGCCCTGGAACGCGCCGACGACGTGTGGGAGGAGCACCGCGCCTGGGGCGGGGTGCGGGACCTGATCCCCGAGCCGCCCTCGACGTACTACTACCGGCAGGTCTTCTGCTGCTTCTTCCGCGACAAGCACGGCGTGGCCTCGCTGGACGCGGTCGGCCGCGACAACGCCACCTTCGAGACCGACTACCCGCACGTCGACTCGACCTTCCCGCACACGAAAGAGGTCGCGCTCGACCACGTGAAGGGCCTCGACGACGAGACCGTGTACAAGCTGATGCGGGGCAACGCCATCCGCATGCTCGACCTGGACTTCGACCACTGATGGACCTCTCCTGCACGCCCGAGGAGGAGGAGTTCCGGTCCCGGCTGCGGGAGTGGCTCGCCAAGGCGCTGCCCACCCTGCCGGCCAGGCCCTCCCCCGACGACTGGCCCGGCCGCCGCGCCTACGACCTCGGCTGGCAGCGGATGCTGTACGACGCCGGGTACGCCGCCGTGCACTGGGACGCCTCGCCGACCCTGCGGCTGATCTTCCTGGAGGAGACAGAGAGGGCGGGCGCGCCCTATGTGGGCGCCGGCTTCGTGGGGCTGCTGCACGCCGGCCCGACCATCGCCGCCGAGGGCACGCCCGGGCAGCGGGCGCGCTGGCTGCCGCCGATCCTGCGCGGCGAGGAGGTCTGGTGCCAGGGCTTCAGCGAACCGGACGCCGGCTCCGACCTCGCGGCACTGCGCACGCGCGCGCGGCGGGACGGCGACGACTACGTGGTGACCGGGTCCAAGATCTGGACGTCCCACGCCGAAGTGGCCGACTGGTGCGAGCTGCTCGTCCGCACCGATCCGGCGGCGCCCCGGCACAAGGGCATCACCTGGCTGGCCATGCCCATGGACGCCGACGGCATCACCGTACGGCCGCTGCGCACGCTCGCCGGGTCGGCGGAATTCGCCGAGGTGTTCCTCGACGAGGTGCGCGTGCCGGCCGCCAACCGGGTGGGGGAGGAGAACGACGGCTGGCGGGTCACCATGGTGACCCTCTCCTTCGAGCGCGGCACCGCCTTCGCCGGCGAGGTCGTCGCCTGCCGCCGTGTCCTTTGCCAACTCGCGCGGACGGCACAGGAGAACGGACGCTGGGACGATCCGGCGCTGCGCCGCCGGCTGGGCAGGCTCGACGCGGAGTTCCGCGCCCTGTGGCGGCTGACCCAGTGGAACGTGAGCGAGGCGGAGGCGAGCGGCCAAGTCCCCGGGGCCGGCGGCTCGGTCTTCAAGCTCCGGTACTCGCACGTCCGGCAGCAGCTGTACGACACGGCGGCCGAGGTGCTCGGCCCCGAGAGCCTCGATCTGGACCGGCCCTGGGTGCTCGACCGGCTGTCCTCGCTGTCGTACACCATCGCCGCCGGCACCTCGCAGATCCAGCGCAACATCGTGGCCGAGCGGATCCTCGGCCTGCCCAAGGGGAGGTGAGCGTGAGTTCTCGGCTCACGGAAGGACGGGTGCGTCCAGCGAGCGCCCCGCCGGGAGGTGATCATGCGCTTCCAGCTCACCGATGATCAGCAGGCGTTGCGCCGGGGTGTACGGGAGCTGCTGGCGCGGTGCTTCGGACGCGAGGCGCTGCGCGCGGCCGTCGCCGCACCGGGCGGGCTCGACCGGGAGCTGTGGCGGACCCTCGGGGAGGCGGGCTTCTTCGGCCTGAGGCTGCCGGAGGCGGACGGCGGGGTCGGACTCGGACTGCCCGAGGCGGTGCTGGCCTTCGAGGAGGCGGGGCGGGCCCTGCTGCCCGGGCCGCTCGTGGCCACGCATCTCGCGGCCGGCAGCGTGCCCGGCGCGGCCGGCGGGGAGACGGTCGTGGCGGCGGTCGACGGGGAACTGGTGGAGTGGCTGGACGCGGCCGACGTCGTACGCGGGGACACCTCCGGTGCCGCACCGCTGCGGTCCGTGGACCCGCTGACCCCGCTGCACCGGGTGGACCGCGCCGGCGCGCCGGGCCCGCAGTCCGTGCTCCTCACCGCCGCCGAACAGCTGGGCACCGCGGCCCGGGTGTGCGAGCTGGCCGTGCAACACGCCCGGACCCGTGAGCAGTTCGGGCGGCCCGTCGGCGCCTTCCAGGCCGTACAGCACCTGTGCGCGGAGCTGCTGGTGCGGGCCGAGACCGCACGCGTCGCCGTCTATGCCGCCGCCGTCACCGCCGACCCCGCCGACATCGCCGCCGCCCGGCTGCTCGCCGACGAGGCCGCCGTGCAGGGGGCCCGCGACTGCCTCCAGGTGCATGGCGGCATGGGGTTCACCTGGGAGGCGGACGTGCATCTGCACCTGAAACGGGCCTGGGTGCGGGCCCGGCGTGCCGGGGGAAGCACGCAGAGTGAGGAACTGCTCGCCGCCGCGTTGGCGGGCTGAACCGCCGGGCGCTTCCTGGGCTGGGGCACCCGGGAAGCCATGGCCCACGATGTCGCGGATCGTGGCGTACCGGAATCACAGCGCGTCGATACCGGGTTGTGTCCTTCATGTGACTCGTCACGGCCTGGAGTCGGGGGCACCCTCCGGTACCTTGTGTGGGATGCGAGTGGCTGCGCGGACGGTCCGAGCCGGCGGTACCCCTGGAGTGGTGCCGGGTCGTGCGGTGCGCAGCGCTGCTCGCAGGGCGGTCGGGCGCGTTGCCCCTGCCTGTTCGACTCCCCGGCACGAGCGTCGCACAGTATGCCGCACGCGTACTCCTTCGCGCGGGAATATGCCCGAAGCGCTTGTTGGGGTGACTGTACGTCAACCATGCTGTCTCGCAAGCGAGTCACAGACCGTGACCCTTGCTCTGGCCGTTGTTCTGGCCATGCAGAAAATGGCTTCGATCGTGGCCCTCGTCGTGATCGCCGCCGTGGCTGCCGCCGCGGTGTGTGGCGGGCGCGGGGCCATGAGTCCGCCGGTTCGGATGGTGTGAGCGGTGCAGGTGCTTCAAGTGCAGCTGGAGATCCGGCCCGACCCCGCGGAGGTGGGACGGGCCAGGAGGTGGGCCCGCTCGCGGCTCTGCGGGTCGGGGATAACGGCCGACGAGCCGCTGGCCGAGACGCTGATCCTGCTCGTCTCCGAGCTGGTGACCAACGCCGTGGTGCATACCGGCCGTCCGGCCGTGCTGCGGCTCTGCCTGCCCGGTCCGGTGACCGGGGACGCCGCGTCGGCCACGGTGCGGGTGGAGGTGACCGACACCAGCTCCCGCGCCCCCGTGCCCCGCTGCGCAGGCAATGACGCCACCGGCGGCCGCGGTCTGGCCCTCGTGGACTGTCTCGCCGACCGCTGGGGCTGGAGCCCCGAGGGTGCCGGCAAGAGCATCTGGTGCGAGCTGGACCGGTGTTCACAGCCCGGCCGGAGCGCAGCGATGGCGTACGGGGGCGGACAGTCCGCGTACGAGGGCCTCGCCTTCGAGGCTGTGTAGCCCCCCGTATCACCGGTGCGCCGGGGGTGCACCCGTGCGCGGGCGCCCCGAGCAGGGATGGAGCAATCCATGCCCGTACCGGCGTTGACGTCCTCCGGGTGCCTGATCAGGCTGGTGGGCGTCGATTCGCCGCGAGGGGACGGCGAGGGCCCGGCTGACGGCGGTCCTTGTCGAGTGTGGGTCGCATCGGATGGCGGCGCGTGCGTGTGACGTGGGGGGAGGCGCGCCGCCAGCCGCATCCTTCCGTGACGGTGTTCAGAGGACGGCCACCGGCGCCACGGGAGTCCCGGTCGCGCCGACGAACGGCTCGGGCATGGCCGACAGCAGGAACACATACCGCCCCGCTTCTCCACAGGCTGTGGACAACTCTTCGAGATTCCAGTTCTGGCCCTGCAGCATCCCCATCTCCACCAGGTCCAGGGCATGCACGGGCAGCCACAGGCCGTCGATCTCGGGAGGAAAGATCTCAAACGTGAGCGTGTCGTTCGCCACGGCGGCCACGTCGCGTGCGTGGAACCACTCCGGACAGCGCACCGAGAGGCCCGGCGAGGGATAGCCGTACCCGTGCTTGTCCCCGGTCAGATACGCCTGCACCTGCCCGGTCCGTACGAGCACGACGTCTCCGGCACGCACGCGCGTACCGCCCAGTTCCTCGGCTGCCTCCAGGTCGTCCGGGGTGACCGCGTGGCCCCCCGCCAGCCGGTCCACGCCCCGCGCGCGGGCCACGTCCAGCAGCACCCCGCGCGAGACGATGTGCCGGGCCTTGTCGATGCCGCTGAACTCGGCGCCGCCGTGCGCGGTCACCGTGTGCGCCGGACGGCCGTTGTAGAGCTTCCCCGAGTGCGACACGTGCGTGAGCGCGTCCCAATGCGTGCCCGCCTGCAGCCCCATGGTCACCGCGTCGTCGCTGCACGCCACCGTGCCCGGGCCGAACAGTTCCTGGTTGAGCTGCACCATCGCGTGCAGCGGATTGACCCGGCCCGGGATCATCCCGGTCTGCACGCCGTCCTGTTCCAAGGGCAGGGCGAGCGGGATGCGGCGACCGGTCCGCACCTCGGCGGCGGCCTCGCGCACGACGTCGTCGGTGATCAGGTTCAGTGTGCCGATCTCGTCTTCCGCCCCCCAGCGGCCCCAGTTGTTCACGCGCTCGGCGATCTCGTGGAACTCCTCCGGCAGTGTCATCCGGTGCCTCCCCGGGGCTTGTGCCCGCGCATCCGACGGGCCATAAAATCTAACGGACCGTCAGAAACCGCGGGAAGGGGCCGGGCGTGGGGAACTTCTTGGCAGGCAAGGTCGTCGCCGTCACGGGTGCCGGGCGCGGTATCGGGCGTGCGGTCGCCCTCGCGGCGGCGGCCGAGGGCGCGAAGGTCGTCGTCAACGACTACGGGGTGTCGGTGGACGGTGCCTCACCCACGAGCGAGGTCGCCGAGGCCGTCGTCAAGGAGATCGAGGCGGCGGGCGGCGAGGCGGTCGCGGTCGCCGACGACATCTCCACGATGGCCGGCGGGCAGCGGGTCGTGGACGCCGCCGTGGCGTCGTACGGCCGCATCGACGGCGTCGTGTGCGTGGCCGGGATCCTGCGGGAGCGGATGCTGTTCAACATGACCGAGGAGGAGTGGGACCCGGTCGTCGCCACGCATCTGAAGGGCACGTTCACCGTGTTCCGGGCCGCCTCCGCCGTCATGCGCAAGCAGCGGGCCGGCACCCTCATCGGCTTCACCAGCGGCAATCACCAGGGCTCCGTCTCGCAGGCCAACTACAGCGCGGCCAAGGGCGGGATCATCTCGCTGGTGCGCAGCGCGGCGCTCGGTCTGCACAAGTACGGGGTGAGCGCGAATGCGGTCGCACCGGTGGCCCGGACGAGGATGTCCGCCAACGTTCCCATGGAGCTGGCGGAGATCGGGGAGCCGGAGGACGTCGCCGCGCTGGTGGTGTACCTGCTGTCCGACGGTGCCGCTGCGCACGACATCACCGGGCAGGTGTACACGATCGCCGGGCCGAAGATCGCGGTGTGGGCCCAGCCGAGGGAACTGCGCGCCGCGTACGCCTCCGGCGGGTGGACGCCGGAAGCGATCGCGGCGTTTCTGCCGGGGTCGGTGGGGGTGGATCCGATGCCGATGCTTGCGCGGGTGGCGGCGATGGAAGAGGCGGCGCGGAGTGGGGCTCGGCCGAACACGCGCTAGTTCGGGGGCGGAGCGCCCACTGGGCCGGGGGGCGGTGTGGTCCGGCGGCTGCGGGTGTGTGGTGGTCGCTCGCGCAGTTCCCCGCGCCCCTTTACGGGCGCTTCCGTGCCGATACGGCTGCGGGTGTGTGGTGGGTTGCTCGCGCAGTTCCCCGCGCCCCTTGCGGGCGCTTCCGTGCCGATGCGGCTGCGGCCGAGAGCTTGGGGAGGCGCCCCGCAGGCGTGGGTGAGCGAGGCCGGCCCCGCCCAGCACCAGCACCCGGTCATCAACCAGAGGCGGCTGACATGGAGTTCGGGTTCACCGAAGAGGACGAGGCGTTCCGGAGCGAGGCTCGGGCGTGGCTGGCCGCGCACGTCGACCCTGGTGCGGACCGGCGTACTTGGGAACGCACGCTGGGCAAAGCCGGGTGGATCGGGCTCGGGTGGGGGGAGGCGGGGTACGGGAATCGGACCGCCGGTCTGACCCGGCAGGTCGTCTGGGCCGAGGAGTACGCCCGGTCGGCCGCGCCGCCCCGCTCGGGACACATCGGCGAGAACCTGCTCGGTCCGACGCTCCTCGCCCACGGGACGCAGGAGCAGAAGGCCCGCTTCCTGCCCCCCGTCGCGGCCGGTGAGGAGCTGTGGTGCCAGGGGTACAGCGAACCGGACGCGGGGTCGGACCTGGCCGGGGTGCGGACGGCGGCGGTGCGGGACGGGGCGTACTACCGGATCACCGGGCAGAAGATCTGGACCTCGCTCGCCCACGAGGCCGACTGGTGCTTCGTGCTGGCCCGGACCGATCCGGAGGCGCGCCGTCACCAGGGGCTGAGCTTTCTCCTCGTGCCCATGGACCAGCCCGGGCGCATCGAGGTGCGGCCCATCCGGCAGCTGACCGGTACGAGCGAGTTCAACGAGGTCTTCCTCGACGGGGCACGCGCGCGCGTGGAGCACGTCGTCGGTGGGGAGGGGCACGGCTGGCGGGTGGCGATGAGTCTGCTGGGCTTCGAGCGCGGGGTGTCCACCCTGGCCCAGCAGATCGGCTTCGCCGAGGAGCTGGCGGCGGTGGTGCGCACGGCCGTGGCCACCGGCGCCGTGCGGGATCCGGTACTGCGGGCCGCGCTCGTGCGGCAGTGGGCCGAGCTGCGCGCCATGCGCTGGAACGCCCTGCGCACCCTCGGCGGCTCCGGCGACCCGGGCGCGCCCAGCGTGGCCAAGCTGCTGTGGGGCGGCTGGCACCAGCGCCTGGGCGAGCTGGCCGTCCGGGTCAGGGGGGCCGAGGCGGCCGTGGGGCCCGCGGACTGGTCGGCCGCGGCGCCGTACCCGCTCGACGCGGACCAGCACCTGTTCCTGTTCTCCCGGGCCGACACCATCTACGGCGGCTCGGACCAGATTCAGCGCACGATCATCGCCGAGCGCGTGCTCGGACTTCCGGGAGACCCGAAGGGGGCCGTGTGATGCGTGGTGTGGTGTTCGACGGCAGGCAGGTGCAGGTCGTCGACGACCTGGCCGTACGGGAGCCGGGGCCCGGCGAGGTGCTCGTCGCGATCGCGGCGGCAGGGCTGTGCCACAGCGACCTGTCGGTGGTGGACGGCACCATTCCGTTCCCGGTGCCGGTGGTGCTCGGCCACGAGGGCGCCGGGGTGGTGGAGGCGGTGGGCGCGGGCGTCACCCATGTCGGCCCCGGTGACCATGTGGCGCTGTCCACCCTCGCCAACTGCGGCACCTGCGCGGAGTGCGACCGGGGACGGCCGACCATGTGCCGGCAGGCCATCGGGCGTCCGGGCAAGCCGTTCACGCGGGGCGCGGGGGGCCTGGTGCACCAGTTCGCCGCCAACTCGGCCTTTGCCGAACGTACGGTCGTCAAGGCCGTGCAGGCGGTACGGATCCCCAGGGACATCCCGTGGACGTCGGCCGCGCTGATCGGGTGCGGGGTGCTCACCGGGGTCGGCGCGGTCCTGAACCGGGCGCGTGTGGACCGCGGGGACAGCGTGGTCGTCATCGGCACCGGAGGCATCGGGCTGAACGTCCTGCAGGGCGCGCGGCTCGCGGGCGCCCTCTCGATCGTGGCGGTGGACTCCAACCCGGCCAAAGAGGCGGTGGCCAGGCAGTTCGGCGCGACCGACTTCCTCACCTCGGCGGAGGGGGTCCGGGACCTGCTGCCGACGGGCGCCGACCACGTCTTCGAGTGCGTCGGCCGGGTGGAGCTGATCCGCCAGGCCGTCGACCTGCTCGACCGGAACGGCCAGGCGATCCTGCTCGGCGTGCCGCCGGCCACGGCCGAAGCCTCCTTCCTGGTCTCCTCCCTCTACCTGGACAAGTCGATCCTCGGCTGCCGCTACGGCTCCTCGCGCCCGCAGCGGGACATCGCCCTGTACGCCGGGCTGTACCGCCAGGGGCGGCTGATGCTGGACGAGCTGGTGACGGTGGTGCACCCGGTGGAGGACTTCGGGAAGGCCCGGGAGGAGGTGGAGGCGGGCCGGGTGGCCCGGGCGGTGCTGCTCTTCTGAGCTGTCGTCAGCCGTGTCCGGGGAGTTGTCCACAGGCCCCGCAGCGGGACATCGCCCTGTACGCCGGGCTGTACCGCCAGGGGCGGCTGATGCTGGACGAGCTGGTGACGGTGGTGCACCCGGTGGAGGACTT